>JAHDEX010000011.1:0-70989 GCA_020628545.1 Paracoccaceae bacterium
TCGCGGTGATAGCAGGCGATTGTGCTGCAATCGCGTGAGAGGGATGAGGCGGCGGGATCGTGGACCTTTGGACAGGGGGGGTGGGAGCTGGAATGTCAGCCACGATCTTTCCGGCTGGCTGCGGTGCTGCAAACGTCTGGGCGGGGCCGTTATTCAAAGCCAAAATCTCCGGAGAGGGGATGGCTGGCTGGGTCGTACTAGTGCTGAGAGGGGTTCTGCTTTGCGTCACGTCAGGCGCTACCCGGCTCGAAAGTGAAGGTTCTGGCGATGGTATTTTGGTTGGAATGACAGAATCAGTGGGAGTTGGCTTTTGCGCCGTTCGGATCCCCATGGGATTCGCATGGAGTTCCGCAAGTTTTGACGCATCGCCTTGGGCTGGCAATGCACTTGGTGTAGGTTGCAGCGCCACTGCGGGTCCTGCTGTTTTCGTCTCAGCAACTTCTGCGATCCTGACGGGAACATCGGAAAAGACTATCGCACCCTCAGGCGGTTCCGCTGCGGTATCTGGCAAAGGTTCTGCGTTAGGCGTGACATTGGAAATTGATGATTCCCCCGCATCGGCCTTTTGCCCCGAATCTGTCGGCCTATCGCCCGTTGCCAGCTCGTCCGCAAAAGAATTGCCGTTTTCGATGCTTGCGTCAGCCGCAGCGGGTTGGCCCGTGGTCTGGGCTGGTGGCGCCGCAACTGGCATGGGCGAATAGGGTATCATCGGTTCTCCGATATTTGCGTGGGACTGATATCGCAGATGCGCCTTACCAATTCTTTACCGGGAGATGCGAAAGAGGGGTCGTCGCCAGAAGGAGATATTGTTGTGACCCCGATGCCTGTTCTTCCTCCGCTTCATCAGTCGACCGTTGCATCTGCGCATGGTTCGGATGCACGCCTGCGCGAAGCTGCTGTTCAGCTTGAAGCGACTTTCTTGTCAGAGATGCTGAAAGCAGCCGGGCTGGGTGAAACGCCAGATGGCTTTGGTGGGGGTGAAGGGGAAGAGCAGTTTGCGTCTTTCTTGCGGGATACTCAGGCGCTTGCCATGGCGCAGTCCGGCGGCATTGGGCTTGCCGAGGCGTTGTTTGAAGCGATGAAAGTGCGATTTGATGCCTAGGGCCCATGCACAGCTTCAAGCGTTGCTTGAGAAAGAGCGCGAGGCGCTTTTGTCCGGCGAGTTAAGCCGTATTGGCGCCTTGACCGAGGAGAAAGAACGTTTGTTGCGCCTCCTGCCGTCATCGGGTGCGTCGGCGGCGGCTCTCTCTGATTTGTCTGGTCAAATCGCGCGGAACCAAGCGCTCTTGATGTCGGCGCAGAAAGGCGTTGCAGCCGCGGAAGACGCTATGAAAAGACTTGAAAAGGCGACGCAGGAATCTGCGGTCTACGATCGATCCGGCACGGTTTCTCATATGCGCAGCGCGTCTCCTGGCATGTCCCAAAAGCTTTGAATGGATGCGAGTGCGTTTGCCTCAAATTTTCCTGAAAGGGGGGTATGGCATTAAGAATTTGTTTAACTCCTGGCGGTCATAACGCCAGCGATCCCAGAAGGGACGAGCAACCCTCGCGGTGCTCGGCCTACCGTCAGAATGATGGTGTGAGCTGATCTTCCCAAGATCCCAATCTTAACATCACGTGTAAAACGCACGCCAATAAAGGACCCTTCTTTATGTCCAGTATTCTGACTAACAACAGCGCAATGGTGGCCCTTCAGACGTTGAAATCCATCAACTCTGATCTGGCGAAGACCCAGTCCATGATTTCGACGGGCAAGTCCGTTGCGTCTGCGAAAGACAACTCTGCCGTTTGGGCCATCTCGAAAGTGATGGAATCGGACGTGAAGGGTTTTAAAGCCATCTCTGAAAGCCTGTCTTTGGGGCAGTCAACGGTTGCTGTGGCCCGTAACGGGGCAGAGCGGATCACTGATTTGCTGAACGATATCAAAGGTAAGGTTATCTCTGCAAACGAAGAGAACTTTGACGGCGACAAGCTGCAGGCGGACCTCGCGTCGCTGCGTGACCAGATTTCTTCAATCACGGGTGCAGCGCAGTTCAACGGCCTGAACCTGCTCGGCAACAAGGAATCCGGTGCAACGACAGCTGCGATTGTCGCAAATGTCGGCAGTTCTCAGGTGAACATCCTGTCATCGCTGGACCGCGACGCAAACGGGAACGTTGCCTCATCCACCATTAACGCGCAAAAAGAAGACCTTGGTTTGCAAGAACTGACCTTTGGTGCGGGAACTGATATTGCGGCGACATCGCTTGCGGTGTCTGGCGCTGCTGCGGCCGCACTCGGAAGTACGGCGACCATCACGGTTGCGGGTGACACGGGTACCGCTGCGCGAAATGGTAATCAGGTTCTTGCGGGTGACAGCTACCGGATTACCGGTGCTTCGATTGGTGCCAGCGCTGATATCGAATATGTGGCGCGCGATGGTGATACGATCACCGACATTGCAACAGCGTTGGAGGCACGCTTGTCTTTCCAGGCTGAGTCCGATGGCCTTGATCTGGAGTTCTCGCGTGCTGGCAACGTGATCACGTTGACCAACAATACCGGTGCTGCGGTGACAGCCGCCGGGGCGACGGCGACGGGCGGTACGGCTGGCGGCGGTCTTGAACTTTTGAGCAAGGTTGATGTGTCCACACTTGATGGGGCGAAGGCATCGCTTGCTGCGTTCGAAAGCCTTGTACAAACTTCGATTGATGCTGCTGCTTCCTTTGGTTCGACCGAAGGCCGGATCGAGATTCAGAGCGACTTTGTCTCTGCCTTGTCTGACAGCCTCAAGTCCGGGATCGGTGCCTTGGTTGACGCCAACATGGAAGAAGCTTCTGCCCGCCTGCAGGCGTTGCAGGTGCAACAGCAGTTGGGTGTGCAGTCCCTGTCGATCGCGAACCAAGCGCCGCAGTCGATCCTCTCGCTGTTCCGGTAAAATCGAATGGGGGCGCCATGAATGTGGCGCCCCCTTTTCAGTAATCACCGCGGTAAAACCGCGTCATGAAGAATTTCGTCCTGGAAGGACCTATCGTGAACGCTTCTCAACTGGCCCGCGCGGCTTACGCGCCAAAGAAGGCATTTACTCTCAAATCAGACCGCGCCGTCGAAGCGCAAATCGTTGGACAAGTCACCGCACGCCTGCGCAGCGCGGCACAATCAGCCGACACCGACTTTCCCACATTTGTTCAAGCCCTGCAGGACAACCGGCGCATGTGGCTGATCCTCGCCTCTGACGTTGCGGACTCGGACAATGGTTTGGCCAAGGAACTGCGCGCGCAAATTTTCTACCTTGCCGAATTCACGCAGCAGCATACAGGAAAAGTGCTGCGCAATCGGGCATCTGCTGATGCGCTAATTGAAATTAACACAGCGGTCTTGCGCGGATTAAATCCTGGAAAGGCCGCCTAGATGTCGGGTCTGGTTCTCAAACTGAGCCCGAAAGAGCGTGTGCTGGTAAACGGCGCTGTCATTGAAAACGGGGATCGGCGGTCGCGTCTGTCCATCTTGACGCCCAAAGCCAACATTCTTCGGTTGCGCGACGCATTGCATCCGGAAGAGGTGACAACGCCTGTCCGTCGCGTTTGTTACATCGCGCAGCTGGTTTTGTCCGGCGATGTGACGGAAGAGGATGCCAGCGCGCAGTTGTTGAACGGCATTGAACAATTGAGCCAGGTTTTGGTGGACCCCGATAGCCGCGCGCAGCTCTCCGCGGCAACTGAAGCCACCCGGCGCGCTGATTTTTACCGCGCCCTGAAATCGCTCCGTGCGCTGTTGCCAAGGGAGGCGCGACTTTTGTCGCTGCGCGAGCAATGAGTTTCCAGCCTATTGTACCCTTTGGCGGCTACACCGGTTGGCTGTTTATGCAGCGAACCATCGAAAACCAGCAGAAAGCTTTCGACGAGAGTTTTGCCGTTACACGCGCAACTGATTACTTTCGCGAGAACATCTCGGCGATCGATACAGCGGAAGAGTTGATTGAGGATCGCCGGCTGCGTGAGGTCGCGCTGGGTGCCTTTGGTCTGGACGACGACATCGACAGCAATTTCTTCATCAAGACGATCCTGGAGGAAGGGACACTTGATGATGAGGCTTTGGCAAACCGTCTGGCAGATCCGCGATATGCGAAATTTGCGGAAGCATTTGGTTTCGACCTCGGCGTTCCGCTAACGAAAACGAGCGTCGTCGTTGAAGATATCGTTGCACGATACGAGGACCGTCAGTTTGAACGTGCTGTTGGCAACGTCAACAATGAAATTCGTCTCGCATTGAACGTGTCCGTGGGCCTCGACGATGTGATCAGTACGGTTGAGGCGAATGACTCGCGATGGTTTGCCGTGATGGGCAACTCGCCACTGCGGCAGGTGGTTCAGACGGCTTTTGGTTTGCCTACTGCGATTGCAGCTATCGATATCGATAAGCAGTTGGAGATCTTCAAGGAACGTTCGGAATCTATTCTTGGCACGAGCGAGGTCAGCGATTTGACAGATCCCGACATGCAAGACACGCTGATCCGCCTGTTTCTTATCCGTTCGGAAGCCGCCAGTCAGGCTGCTTCGTTCAGTAGCGGGTCTGTCGCGCTGACCTTGCTGCGGGCCTAAGATGCTTGCCCGATCACCTGGGTGAGGGCGGCGAAGTGGTCTTGAATGCACCTGCCATCACGAATTGTCAGAAACGCATCTAGTGGCTCTTGGACATCAATGGCCGCGTCAATCGCGGGGTCGGTGCCGCCGGTATAAAGGCCCGATTGGATCATCAATTCCGCGCTCGCATAGCGCCCCATAAGTGCGCGGGCCCTGCTGATAAGCGCGTTTTCGTCTTTGGCCGCGGCATCGGGAAGCGACCGCGAGACGGAACGCAAGACATCGACGGCCGGAAATCTGCCGCGCTCTGCAATCTCGCGGCTGAGGACGACATGCCCGTCCAGAACGCCGCGCAGCATATCGGCGACGGGTTCCTCCATATCTGAGCCCGCAACCAGCACGGAAAAGACCGCGGTAATGTCTCCGGCATTGTTGGGGCCCGGGCCCGCTCTTTCACACAGGTTCGCGATGGTTGGGGCGGTTGATGCCGGATAACCACGCAGCGCCGCACCTTCGCCCGCGGCAACCGCAATCTCTCGGTGGGCTTCACAAAAGCGCGTAACCGAGTCGACAAAGAGCATAACGCTCAGCCCCGCGTCGCGAAAATACTCGGCGACGGTCATAGCGGCGAAGGCGCAGCGTTTTCGCACTTGGGCCGCTCTGTCAGAGGTTGCCGCCACAACGACTGACCGTTTCATCCCGTCGGGACCCAAAACCTTATCGACAAAATGGCGTAACTCGCGGCCTCTTTCCCCAACGAGCGCGATCACAATCACATCGGCGCTAATGCTGCGCGCGAGGTCGGCGATCAGCGTTGATTTCCCGACGCCTGACCCCGCGAATAGACCAATGCGCTGTCCGCGTACGATTGGAAGGAGCGTGTTGAATACTGCAATCCCCGTCTCAAGCCTGTCACCCATCGCGCGGCGTTCATGTGCGGCGGGCGGGCCGCATTGCACCTGGCGCGGATCAATGCCGGGCAGGATTGGTTTCCCATCGAGAGGCTGCCCGTTAGGGTCGATGACCCGCCCGATCCAACTGTCGTCCGGCGCGAAATAAGTGCGATCAAGAAGTTTGACGGGATCGCCAAGCCGCACGCCCTCAGACGGCCCATCAAGAAGGACGTCAGTGGCATCATTGGACAGGTAGACGACCTCCCCGGTCATGATCGTGTTGTCGCTTTGGATTTCCACGCTGTCGCCGAGGCGCGCCACGGTAGACAGACCCGACACGCGCAATTGCGCGCTGCTGACACCTGACACACGTCCGATGCGATGGGAGGTCTGGATCTGGGCAACCGACGCTGCGGCTTTTTCAAAAATTTGAAGTGTCATGGTGAACTCCCGGGTAAACACAACGCCTTCTTAAGACTTCGCCCTTAAAGCTTCGTTTCAGTAAGCCGAGGGAGAAGCCCGGATGTATCAAACATTGAACCTGTTTCAGGTTTCTGGCGCGATGGCGGAACATGCCGGGCAGCGTCAGGCCATTGTCGCCGCAAACGTGGCGAACGCAGACACCCCGCGATACCAAGCCATGCAGATGCCCTCCTTTCAGGAGGTTTTTGCACGCGACAGCTTCGGCGCGATGCAGGCGACACGCGCGGGTCATATTGGTGCGGGTGAAAACGCGCGCTTGCGGACAGAGGCATCTTTGCGCCTCGCGGAACCCGCGCCGAATGGGAATACCGTTTCTTTGGAAGACGAAATGCTGGAGGCGGTTGCCGTATCGCGAGAGCACAATCGCGCGCTTGCGATCTATCGACATAGTATGACTGTCCTGCGGACAACGGTGGGGCAGCGCTGATGGAATATGACTTCTCGCAAGCGATGTCCGTGGCGTCCAGCGGCATGAAAGCGCAAGCCAATCGGTTGCGTTATACCTCTGAAAACATTGCGAATACCGATACACCGGGTTATCGGCGTAAGGCTGTCACGTTTGAGCAGATTTTACGTGGCGCCGATGAAGGCCAGGTGCAGACGGGACGGGTGCGGCTCGATCAGGCAGAGCTGCGCAAAGTTTTTGATCCAAGCCATCCGCTGGCGGATGAGGCGGGTTATTTCACTGGCTCTAATGTGAATCTTCTCCTCGAAGTGGCTGACGCCCGCGAGGCGCAGCGCAGCTACGAAGCAAATCTCAAGATGTTTGATCAGGTCCGGCAGATGTCATCTGCATTGATGGATCTGCTCAGACGATAACCCCGGTCAGGAGGACATCCAGAATGGATATTCGTAATATTCTTGTCGCTCAGAATTATGCGGCCAGCAAAACCGCAACGGCCGCAGAGCCCAGTGAGACCGGCGCAATAGCAACGGCACAGCAGGCGGCGCGCAGTTTTGTGAGCACGCTGCAACAAAGTGAGCAGACGGCGATGGCCGCGATGACCACGGGCGCGGACCCACATGCCTTGGTGCAGGCGCTGGCGCAGACGGAACTCGCCGTCCAAACGACCGTTGCGGTGCGCGACCGCGTTGTGGAAGCCTATCAAGAGCTTTTGCGCATGCCGGTTTAAGCTGATGTCACAAGCGCTATTCTACGACATTCTGCGCGAAGGGCTCCGGATTGCCTTCGTGATCTCGATCCCGATCCTGTCGGTCGCATTGATTGCCGGTCTCGTGGTTGGTCTTTTCCAGGCGCTTACATCAATTCAGGAAATGACGCTGACGTTCGTGCCAAAACTGGCCGCGATTGTGGGTGTTTTCTGGCTGACGATGGGTTTCATGACCGAGACGCTCGTCAGCTTTTTTCAGGGCACACTGGTGCCAACAATTGTGGGGATTGGCTGATGGATAATGCGACCTATGCCGCACTGACCCGTCAAACCGGGCTTTTGCAGGAAATGCAGGTCATCGCCAACAACGTTGCGAATTCGGCCACAACGGGTTTTCGCGCAGAACAAGCGTTGTTTGCCGAACACGTCAGCAATCTTGGCGCGGATTTCCCGTCGCTGTCGATGGCCACTGCGCGCATTGCAAACACGCTGACGGCGCAGGGCGTTTTGCAGCAGACCGGGGCACCTCTAGACCTCGCAATTGAGGGTGAGGGTTTTTTTCTGATCCAGACCCCCCAAGGGGAACGCCTGACCCGCGCTGGGCATTTTGGGCCGAACCAGAATGGTGATCTCGTCAATGCCGATGGTCATGCGGTCCTTGATGCAGGAGGTGCGCCCGTTTTTGTGCCGGTCGATGCTGGGCCAATCAAGATTGGCGCTGACGGCACGATTAGCGCAGGCAACCAGCTAGTGGGGCAGATTGGCGTGGTGGTTCCTGTCAATCCGTTGGGTCTGAGCCGTGAGGGTGGCACCGTGTTTGTAGCTGAGGATGGCGTAAATCCTGCTGAAAACGCGCGAGTGCTGCAAGGGTATCTTGAGGCGTCTAACGTCAACCCAACGCTCGAAATCGCCCGCATGATCGAAGTGCAGCGTGCATACGAACTTGGGCAGAGTTTCCTCGACAAAGAAGATGAGCGGATCCGCACGGTGATGCGGACGCTTGGCCAATAAAGGAGCAGGTGATGCGGGCATTACAAATTGCAGCAGCCGGAATGGCGGCGCAACAGACGCGGGTTGAGGTGACGTCGAACAACCTCGCGAATATGAGCACGACAGGCTACAACGCCCGCAAGGCGGAGTTCGCGGATTTGCACTATCAGCAGGTCGCGCGTCCCGGCTCGATCAACGCCACCGATGGGACTGTCCTGCCAACCGGGATCCAACTTGGCCTTGGCGTGCGACCGACTGCGGTTTCGATGATCTTGCAACAGGGCACCTCTGCACAATCGGGCGGTGACCTTGATGTTGCGATTGAAGGGCGGGGTTATCTTGAGGTTGCATTGCCCAACGGCGCCGCTGCGTACACACGCGATGGTGGCCTGAAACGGACTGGTGACGGATTGGTGGTCACGTCAGATGGCTTTCCGATCGTGCCGAATATCACCGTGCCAGAGGATGCCACAGCGCTTTACATCAATCCGCAGGGCGAGGTGTTTGCGACGTTCAATGACCGTGTTGGGGATGAACAATTGGGCCAATTGACGTTGGCAGGCTTTGCTAACCCCAAAGGCCTGGAGGCGATCGGCAGCAACCTTTTCGTCGAAAGTGCGGCGTCGGGGCCGGCGGCAGTCGGCACGCCAGGGGAAAACGGCTTAGGCACCTTGCGGCAGGGTTATCTTGAAGAAAGCTCCGTCGATCCGGTGAAGGAAGTCACAGACCTCATTGCTGCCCAGCGGGGGTATGAGCTCAACTCCAAGGTCATCACCGCAGCCGACCAGATGTTGGGCGCAACGGTTCAGATCCGATGATCCGCCTTGCAGCCTGTCTTGTCTTCTGGATGACCGCCGCATCCGCCGACGTCATCGTTGCTGCGCGCACGATCCCCGCAAAAACGGTCATCGCCGCTGAGGACCTGTTGATGCGTGACATAAGCGCGCCCGGTGCGGCAATTGATCCAGACCTCGTGATCGGAAAAGAAGCCCGCGTCGCGCTTTTTGCCGGGCGGCCGATTTATGATCGCGATGTGGGTGTACCTGCCGTTGTTGAACGCAACCAGGTTATTCCGCTGATCTACGAGGGCGCTGGTTTGATGATCAAAACCGAAGGACGCGCGTTGGAACGCGCGGGGCCGGGGGACGTCATTCGCGTGATGAACACCCAGTCCCGAACAACCGTCAGTGCTTTGATTGATGAAGGGGGACTAGCCCATGTTGCGCGCTAGACTGATCTGGGTCATCTGCATATGCTGGCTTGCCAGCTGCGCGTCAACGCCAATTGGGCAGGCCCCGCCGCTGTCCACCACCCTCGACACAGCCGATCGCGCGGCCTTTCAGGCGTATCCGACCCCCGTAGCACTACCGCGGTCCGCGTTGCGGCCGGAAGCGGCCTCGTCACTTTGGACACAGCGCCGGGGGTCGTTGCTAGGTGATCGGCGTGCCGTAGATGTGGGCGATATCCTTACGGTTGTGATCGAGATCGATGAGAGCGCGGAAATCTCAAACGCAAGTGGCCGTTCGCGCAGTGGATCGCAAGACCTGGGTATTCCGCAACTTTTGGGTTTGCCACAACGCTTTGATCGCAACGCAGTCGGTGATGCGTCTTTGGCGAACGCGGTCTCTGTTTCATCCTCAAGCGCATCCGATGGCAGCGGTACGGTCAGACGCAATGAGCGACTTGAATTACGCGTCGCGGTGACCATCACGGACGTGCTGCCAAATGGTGTTCTGAGCATCGCCGGAAATCAGGAAGTTCGCGTGAATTTCGAACTTCGGGAACTTTTGGTCAGCGGTTATGTCCGGCCAGAGGACATCACCCGCCTGAATGAGATCACCTACGACAAGATTGCTGCGGCACGCATTTCCTACGGTGGGCGGGGCCAAATCACGGACGTGCAACAACCGCGCTACGGCCAACAGGCGCTCGAAGCGATTTTGCCCTTCTAGGGAAAGGACACTGTACCGATGAAGACCTTCCTGATCCCGATCTTTTTGCTTTTCGTTGGCGTCGGAGGAGGCGTTGGAGCCGGTATCATGCTGGGTCCATCAGCGGGGACCGATGATGACACCCCAGCAGAGGCTGAGGCCGATGTGGGTTCTGACTCCGCGGAAGAGCCGCCTGCGATGGGTCAGGACATTGCGGCATCCTCAACACCGGCTGAGAACGGTGCCCGGGGTGTTGAGTTCCTTAATATGACCAACCAGTTCGTCGTGCCTTTGGTTAAGGACGGGCAGGTGAATGGCATCATCGTAGTTGCGATCAGTCTTGAAGTTGTTGAGGGGACGATTGCGGATGTCCATCTGCGCGAACCCAAACTGCGCGACCGCTTTTTGCAGGTCCTGTTCAATCACGCCAACAATGGCGGATTTGAAGGCAACTTCACTGACTTTCGGTATATCAAAAGTCTTAAGGAAGAGCTTTTGCGGAATGCTCAGGTGGTAGCTGGGCGGGATGTGAAAGACGTTCTGATCCTCGATCTGGTCAGACAGGATCCCTGATAGGTCTTATTCGCCGTAATCATTGCGACGGCGTTCGATGCGCGCGTCCGTATCGCCTTGCCGGTCGATCAGTTTTTCTGTCGCAAGAGTGCGGGCAAAGTGCCAGGCAAGTTCCCTTTGTGCTTTCGCGATGCTCACACGCGCTTGCGCGAGTTCGGTGTTGACCGAGGCGCGCCTTTGGTCGGCCCATTGACGCAGTTGAATTTCATTCTGAAAATCCGCGATGGTTGCCGTCTCTTCGCATCGGGGCCGTGGTAAGAAATGCGCGTCAAGTTGCTCCAGTAGCTGCTGTAAATGCCTTTCGTGCTGTAAGACTTTGCGCAATCGCGCGCTGCTTGCATTCGACTGCATGTCCATCAGAGCCGCAATTTTTGGTAACCGTTTATCCATATGTGGCGGCCCGTTGCTGGCGGATATTATCTGCAAAGCGGATGGCTGCGGCAACTGCTTCGTACAGTTCCGGAGGTACCGGCTGGCCGATGTCTGCTACGCCGTGCAGTGCGCGCGTCGCTGGTGGATTAGAATGGATCGGCACGCCCGCCTCTGCCGCGAGTGCCCGAATGCGAAGCGCCACTTCATCGGTACCTTTCGCCACAACAATTGGTGCAAGCGCCTCAGACGGGTCCCATCGCAGCGCCACAGCGTAGTGGGTCGGGTTCACCATCACGACACTGGAAGAGGGGACATCAGCCATTTGGCCTGCCGCGAGGGCGAGCGCCTTTTGGCGCCGGCGCTGCTTCATGTGCGGATCGCCTTCCGCGTTCTTAAGCTCGTCGTTGAGATCCTTGCGGCTCATCCGGTTTTTGCGATGATGCTCTGCCTGCTGGAACGTAAAATCAATGAGCCCGATAAATAGCGCGAGCCCGAAAATCACGCCAAGAAACAGTGTCATCAGGCTGCCCATGTTCACCAGCGCTGCCCCAGGTGACAAAAGCGATGCCATCGCGATCAGATCAAATTTGATCCACAGGAACACGGCGAGCACGGTCATGAACAACAAGAGCTTCACGGCGCTCTTGAGAAATTCAAACAAACCGGCGCGCCCAAACTTGTTTTTGATCCCGGTGATTGGTGAAATCCGGTTGAGCTTTGGCTGCACTTTTTCCGGGGCGACGGTAAAGCTGCGCTGCGCAATCACGGAGACCGCAACAAAGCCCGCCGGTACGACAAAGACCGGGATGAGGACACGCATCGCCTCTCCGACAAGGTCGCCCAGAATGCGACTTGCGCTTGCAATGTCGGTGACCCGATCTGCAAAGCTGCTCAACTCGATCAACGCGATAAAAATGTCGCCCAGGGTGGAGACGATATCGCCAAAGAAAAAGGTCGCGGTGGCGAGGAACCCGAGATAGGCGGCTGCTGTGTTCAGGTCGGTTGACTTTGCAACCTCACCTTTCCGTCGCGCCTCAAGCAGCTTTTGCGGTGTCGGTTCAAATTCCTTTTCTTCGCTGGTGTCCGCCATCAGATGACGTCCTCAATTGCGATGACGTCGGACACAAATGCCAGCCAGATGTCGAGCATTGTGGGCGCCATTAAGTACAACAAAAGCAGTCCCCCTGCGGTGATCGCTGGCGCACCGACGAAGGAGACAAGCAGTTGGGGCATCGCACGGTTAATGACACCAAGGATGATGTTGTATAGCAGAGTTGCCGTCAGCGCGGCGGCTGCCAGTTGGAATGCAAGTGCAAACGCCTTGCCAATGTGCCGGCTGCTGTAATCCGCGACGTCAGCGCCCCCGAGGATGATGCCAGCAGGCGTGACGGCATAGGTGTTCAGAATATACACGAGATAGGTTTCGTGCAGACCCAGCAAGCTGATGAGGCCGAGGCCGCTGACGACCAGGATATGGCCCATGGCCGGTTGCGCATCCATGTTCACCGTGCCGCCGAAGATCTGTGCGAGTGATGTTGCCTGCGAAATGATTGCACCCGCGATCTGCAACACATGGATAATGAGCCGGATCACGGCCCCCCAAAACACACCGGAAATTGCTTCCGTCGCAACCAGACGAAAGACATCGTTTTGAGATGTCGGATCAACGGCGATCTGCGGTCCGACGATGGGAAACACGAGGGCGGCAAGGCCGAACGCTAAGACCAGCTTTAACCGGACGGGGACATAGTTTTCGCCAAAGCCGGGCAGGAAGAAAACCATCGCGCCGATACGGACGAAGACGAGAAAGTATTGCGTACCAGCAAGGGCAATCGCCCCAGTCGGGATGGCCAGTTCCATCTAAGTCGCGATGACGCCGACGAGGGCGGGTCGCGCCTCCATGCCAATCTCTTCATAAGACAGGACCGGTACACTGATCCCTTTGGCGGCAAGGAGGGTTCGGATGAAGCGCCGCCGCTTGATGTTGGTGACAACGGCGGCGCTTGTGTTTAGCCCGGCAGCTTTCTCAATCTCCTGCGTTGTGTTGTCGATCAGCTTGTTGAAGTCATCGGGCGGAAGCGCCACATCGTTGCTCTTGGATACGTCGTTGCGAACTTCGTGGTTTCGGAAGATATCTTCCCACTCATTCGACACTTGGATCAGTGGGATCGTGCCGTCTTGCCGCTTGAGTTGCGCGATGATCTGAAACCCAAGGCGTTGCCGGACATGCTCGTAAATATCTTCGGTCGACTGATACATGCCGCGCGCCTCCGCGATGGCTTCAAGGATCATGGCGAGATTGCGAATCGAGACGCGTTCATCCAGCAGAGAGCGACAGATCGTCAGAAGCATATCGATCGGGACGCGATCCGGGATCAGCTCATCCAGAAGTTTTTTATTTGCCGCACTCCGGCCTTCGTGGGCCAGTTGTGTCATCTCTTTTAGTCGCTTTTGAAGGGCTGACATTGTCAAAAGCCTTGAAAAATTGGCCTTGACGACTTCAAGCAAGTGCGTAGCGAGCACTTCAGCGGGTTGGATGACGGTGAGACCCAGAAGCGACGCTTCCTCTTGCTGGTCTGGGCTAAGCCACTTTGCCGGGGCACCGTAGACCGGTTCCTCCACCCGAAGACCCTCGATATCCGCACCGGTATCATCGGACAAGAGCGCGAGACACTGGTCGGAATAGAGCGTGTCGCGGGCTTGCTCTACCCCGAGGATGTGGATGATGTAGGTGCCGGTGTCGAGGACATCGCTGTCTGTCAATCGCACCTCGGGTAGGAGTACACCAAATTCCTTTGCCAGATAGGTCCGCATATTTGCGATGCGGGCATCCAAGCCATTCATCGGGTCCAGCGCCATCGGCACCAGATCTCGCGCGAATTCCAGATGGATGTCTTCGAGGTCAAGAATGTCGCCAAGTGTTTCTTGCCGTGGCGTCTCTTGCTCCGTTGCCTCGACAGTGGACGAGGACACGTCGCGTATTTTTGCCTGCTGATAGGCATAGTAGGTGACCGCCCCAAGGGCGAGCGAACCGCCGAAGAAAGGAACAAATGGGAGTCCTGGCACGAAGCCGAAAATCAGGAGCAGCAGTGCGACAGTTCCGAGCGCGCCGGGGTAACGCCCCAGCTGTTCAGTCAGCGTTTGATCCGTCGCACCTTCTTGGCCGCCTCGCGCGAGCAAGAGGGCGGATGCAATGGAAATCAGGACTGCCGGTATCTGAGAGACGAGCCCGTCGCCGACTGTGAGAATCGAATATGTTTCAAAGGCTTGCCCGGCCGGCATATCGTGCCCGATAATGCCGATCAGGAAGCCAACGATCAGATTGAGCGCGGTGATCAAAAGCCCGGCGACGGCGTCGCCTTTTACAAATTTGGACGTCCCATCAAGTGAGCCGAAAAAGGTCGTTTCTGCTTGCTCCAACTCTCGGCGGTCGCGGGCCTGATCATGGTTGATCGCACCTGCGGCCACGTCACTGTCGATGGCCATTTGTTTGCCAGGCATCGCGTCTAACGCGAAACGCGCGCCGACCTCCGCCATACGGGTGGCACCTTTATTGATGACTACAAAATTAACGATGAGCAGGACTGAAAAGACAATCAAACCTATGATCACATTGCCGCCCATGATGAACATGGCGAAGCCTTCGATGACCTCTCCAGCAGCACTTGTCCCGGTATGACCTTCCCCGATGATCAATTTGGTCGACGCCACATTCAAAGCGAGCCGGAGCATGAGCGATGCGAGAAGTATTGTGGGAAAGGCAGAAAAATCGAGCGGACGTTCGATAAAAAGCGTGATGGTAAACATCAGAATGGCCAACGCGAAAGACATCGCAAGTCCGGCGTCAAGAAGCCAGGTCGGAACGGGGAGGATCATCATGCAGATGACACCCATCAGGAGCATCGCAAGAAGAACCGTCGGAGGGAAAATTGCAAACCGCGACACGCGTTTATCGTATCCATCTGAGCTACGAGGGCATTTTGCCGCTCTGGTTTCGGGTCCTGTACAGCGTTCTGCCGTCCGGCTCAGGACTTCTTGTCAGTCTGTATCCGCAATCAGGGTTTCGATTGCGTTACGAATGGCGGTCGATCCGGCCAAAAGAGCCTCAGTCTCGGCAAAGCTGGGCATGCTTTCTGACGGCGCCTCGACCAGAAGTGGGAGCACAAAGGAATTGTCGCTTTGCCTTGACGCGACAGGTATCGGCCCATTGACGGTCTCCGGTTCCGTGCTCGCGAACTGATTGGGTGGCTGAATTTGAAGTTCCAATAGTCGGTCAGAGACCGTGGACCGCAATTCATCAGGAAAGTCGGGTAAATCACTGCGAAATGCGAAGGCAACAAGTTCCGAGTCTTTCATCCGATTCAGGCTCTGACCAACGTATTGGCGCAGGAGTTTTTGATAGTCTTCTGCTGCGATGCGCGGTTCGGCCTCTGCCAGAAGACTGAGCACCGAAACGAATTCGTCTTCCCGCACGCGAAGGTCTAAAACTGCGTCAAGCAATGCAACTTCTGACGGGGTGTTACGCCGTTCGACCCGCAAACTATCGAGGACGTCAATCGGCAACCGAGTTGGATCAAGTGGTGTGGCGTTGTCCGGATTGAGATCCCGTTCGGTAAGATTGGTGCGCAGGATGTCTCTCGGGGGTGCAGGCTCAACAAAATCGAATGTTTGCGGCGTCGTGTCAGAACCGATCAGATAGGACGCCAAGGTCGTATTCTTGTAGTCCTGCAACTCCTCATGGAAGTGCGCGAGACCAGCGACGGCCAGCGCTTCGCCGAACAAAATCACCGTGCGGGCCTGGAGTGGTGGTGGGAGTTGCTTGAACGTGAGCATCAGGCGCCCGGGATCAGTTGTTGAGGACGCGACACCTTTGCCGGTATTGAGAAAGGCCCAAAATGCGAGGTCTTCCGGGCAATATTCAAGGCCGATTTGCTCTGGCTGCTTCGGCTGGTCGAGCAATTGTGCGATAAAACGGAGGGTGCGTATGAAGTCGTCATCGTCGGACATGCTGTTGAGCACCTCCAAAGCTTCAAACCCAAAACCGTGACCAACGAGGAGCGTTGCAAGATCAATCGCCGCGTCAGCGTTCATCTTCGATTGCGCTTCATCTGTAATGAGTCTGCTTTGCGCCAGTCCTTTTGCGATACTGAACGAATGCTGGAAGCGCCATTTCTCGACCAATCGGGCGCCAATATCGCTACAATTCAGGGTCTTATCTCCGGAAGGCGCCTGCAAGTCCGGAGTAATTGTACTGAGTTCTGATTGAACGCCGATGGTGATGTTATTGAGCAGTTCGGTCGAGATTTCAGGGCTCACCTGCAGAGCATTGCGGCCCGCTTGGATGTCCAAAAGTCCTTGATAGTTTGCTCGCGCAAGACCGCGCGAAATTGCGGCATCCAAGGCACCCAATGTTGAAAAGACCTCACTCCGGTTTTGTATAGCAAGGTCGCTTGTCTCAGGCGCGCGGGAGAGGTTCTGCAGAACTTGAGTATGCCATGGGCGCGAGAGGCCATCTGTTGGGTTAAAGGACGCCGATGCGGTGGTTTGGTCTACGGGGCTTGCAATATCGATCGCTAAAAGACGATCCTCCAAAAGGTAGCTGGACGCAGTGCAGTCGCATTTGAGTGTTATCAACAGCGTTTCGCTCGGCTCTGGCGACTGTATGTCCGCGATTCGCGTGATGTCGGGTTGTGTTGGAGGGAGTTCAAATGCGGTCGCATTTGGGATCGTGACCGCAATTTCGCGGCCTCCCGCTGAAACTGACCATCCGTCACGGGCGGGCAGCGTCAGAACCAAACGGGTGGCGTCGCCCAATTCGCCGATGCGCACCGGCACCGTCTCCGCCGCTGCAGCAAGTGGCATGAGCGCCGAGAAAACAGCGGTGAAGAGGCGGATCATGCCGCCTCCTTCTTCAACGATTTCAGTTGGTCTTCGAGTTCTGTGAAGCTGGGGCGCACATGCGCTGGTGTGTTCTGGCGGCCGACCTCGATACAAATGTTTGGTGCATGCTGATGCAAGTTGGCGACCAAGACTTCGCGGATGAGGGCGTAGAAATGCGAGTCTTCTTCTACAACGGCTTTTACGCGTCCCGCAAAGGGACCAACGATGCCGTAGGCCAGAAAGACGCCCAGGAACGTGCCAACCAACGCGCCGCCAATAAGTTTTCCTAGCACTTCTGGCGGCTGATCAATCGACCCCATCGTTTTGATCACGCCCAGAACCGCTGCAACAATACCCAAGGCAGGAAGGCCGTCTGCCATGGTTTGTAGCGCATGGGAGGAATGCATGTTGTGATGGTTGGTCGCCTCAATACGTTTTTCCAAGACATCCTCAACCTGATGAGGATCGTCGAAGTTCATTGAGCCGGACCGAAGGGTGTCGCAGATAAGCGAAAGCGCCTCTTTGTCTGATGCAATTTTAGCGTAGCGCTGAAAAATGGCGGAGCTTTCCGGGTCTTCAATGTGCCCCTCAAGTTCAACCGGATTTGTTCTGACGATGCGCAGGAGTTCGAACAAAAGGCACAAAAGTTCGCGATAATCTTCGGCCTTCCACTTCGGCCCTTTGAAGACTTTGCCGACATCCTTCAGCGTATGCTTAATGCCAGCGGCGTCGTTGCTGATAACAAAGGCCCCGATGGCGGCGCCGCCGATCATGATCATCTCAAAAGGCAGCGCCTTGAGAATGATCCCGAATTTTCCCCCGGCCAGAAGGTAGCCGCCAAAAACCATGACGAAGACAATTAAAACCCCGATAATACCAACCATGGGTGCCTTCCTGACGACCAATAAACAAATGACCAAGCTGAACTCTGATTACATCGTCCGCCTTAACAAATGACTATTCCCGCTGTGGTCCCCCCGCGTTTCTGCCCGCCAGCATGATGGAAATCAGATGCGCGGTTTCAGGCTCAAGTTGTGTCATGATGGCTGCTGCGGGCTCTGGCTTCATGAGGCCGAGAAAGCCGGCGGCAAACCCCGGTTCCATTGTCGTAAAGAGCGCGGCCGCATCCTGTGGCTTCATGTTTTCATAAACGGTTGCAAGGCGTTCGAGATCTGCAGTGGCAGCTTCATCCGTTCGCGCCAGAGTACTGGCAAGTCTCTCCTCTGCTGCCGCAAGTTCAGCCAGCTGTGCTGCGATAGCGTCTGCAGATTCCGCAAGTGCAGCTTCCATTTCGGCAGCTTCTATTTCGGCTTCACGCAGGCGCGACTCTCTTTCCTGGAACATTTCCAAGATTTGTGGGAGGGTTTGATCGTCGAGCGGCATGCCAAGGACCCGTTCCGCGCGGGTGACATTCGCGTCGGCGGTGGCCTCCGTCTGAGCGGCAAAAGCGACGCCCACCTGATCAGAAATGCGTAGGACGCCCGACGTCGTAAGAACAACCGCCATCAGCCAAAGAACATTCGACCGCCGCTGCGCGCGCGGCGGGAAGTGGCGCTTTGGCGCGATCATGCGTGTTCTTCCTTCATCCCAGCGGCGCGTTTCGCCTGAAACGGGTTATCAGGTTTCGCCCGTGGCATTGCCTTTTGGTCTGGCAGACTGTGCAAGGACGCGACGAGGAGTTCGAGGTGCCGGGCGGCTGCTTCTGCCCGCTCGCTCACGTCTTCCAGAGTTGTCACCGAGGTCTTCGCAGAAGTCTGCGCCGCGCGGAGCGTTCGATGAAGATCATCCGCTTTTGCGGCAAGCAACGCGACGGCGCCGCCAACGCCTTTTTCGAGGTCGGTGAACTTGCGCAAACGTCGGGATAAAATCAGGCAGTAGAGCGCCGAAAGCAGCGCGCCTCCGGCCAATAATGCATCAGCAATCAGGGTCATGTTCTGTCCAGTCAATTGAGGATGAATTCTGTCACAAGCAGATCGCGTACGACGCCGGGGCCCGCCACGACCTGAACGCGATGCAGCATTTGGCTGCGCAACCACAGCAATGCAGTGGGCGATTCTAGGTCAGATATTTCGATCGCCCGTAAATATGTGTTGAGGATATCGACGATCCTTGGCTTGATTGCTTCGACGGCGTCCTGATTTTGCGGTGCGACGTCGAGCTGAAGTTGCAGGCGAAGCAGGGAGCGTTCCGAACCTGGCGGGAGCGTCACATTAATGGGGTCGAGCCGCACGAAACTGACCTCTTCCGTGACGATCTGCTGTCTATCTGCGGGGTCGTCCTGACTTAGCTCAGCTTGAGAATCGAACGGGAAGAGCCCCATCTGCGTCAGGAAAAACCCGCCGCCTGCACCAATCAAAGCAAGCACAAGCCCGATAATCAGGGGGAGTTTACCCCACTTTTTTGGCGTGCTGGCGTCTTCATCTGGCCCATCAATCTCGGTGGCAGCGGACATAACTGATTCCTGCGACTGTTGATCTTTGGATTGAATGAAGCAGAGAAGGTCTAACCGATTGTTAAGTGGTTTCTGAAATCCTTTCACAAAAGCCGGGCAGAAGGCCGGGTGTGAGTCGGAGAACTGATGTGCAAAACTTTGCGGCGACCTGGGGGAAATTAAGTGTGGGGCGCCAGCTTGTCGTAGTTGTCGCTACATTTGCCGTTTTTCTCGCGGTGTTCTTGATGACGCGCGGCGTTGGTGAACGCAACATGACTCTCCTCTATGGCGGCCTTGATGCGCCATCAGCGGCGGAGATTCTGGCGACGCTGGAGCAACAGGGCGTTCCGCATGACGTGCGCGGAAATGCGATTTATGTGGAAGAGACCCAGCGCGATGCGCTGCGCTTATCACTTGCCGGACAAGGTCTGCCGGCGACGGGCGGTCAAGGATATGAACTCCTTGATAGTTTAAGTGGATTCTCGACAACGTCGCAGATGTTTGATGCGGCTTATTGGCGTGCCAAGGAGGGTGAGTTGGCGCGCACGATTGTTGCAAACCCCAAGTTTCGAACGGCACGCGTTCATATCTCTGCGGCTGGCACCCAACCGTTCCAAAGAACGCAGCGCCCCACCGCTGCCGTCACGGTTCATGCAAATCTGGGCAGCGTATCGCCGTCTCAAGTGAAGGCTCTGCAATTTCTGGTGGGATCCGCCGTCAGTGGTCTAGATCCGAACGACGTCGCTGTGATCGACCATAATGGGGGTTTGCTGTCCACGCCGGATGGCGAAGCGGCGACACCTGGCAACGATGATCGCGCGGATATTCTGCGGGCCCGGGCAGAACGCGTACTTGCCGCACGGGTCGGGCCGGGAAATGCGGTTGTCGAAGTCACGATGGAGACCGTGACGGACACTGAGACAATTTCAGAGCGCCTTTTTGATCCGGAAAGCCGCGTTGCGATCAGCACCGACATACAGGAAAGCGCCGGGAAATCAGAGGATTCGCGTGGAGGCGATGTGACCGTCGCCTCTAACGTGCCCGATGGAGATGCTGGCGCTGGAAACGGGGCAGCGGCAAACGAAAATTCCGAAACGCGTGCGCTGACAAACTACGAAGTCTCACAGACTCAGCGCGAGGTGTTGCGCGGCCCCGGGGCGATCAGGCGGCTCACCGTAGCGGTCTTGATTAATGAGCAGACGGAGGTGGACGCAAATGGTGCGACGGTCACAACACCGCGCACCCCCGAAGAGCTTGCAGATCTTGAGGAACTGGTGACGGCCGCCGTTGGCTTTGATGCTGAGCGCGGGGATCAGATCACGCTGCGGGCTATGTCATTCGAACCGATTGCTGATGTCGGGACGGAAGCGGTAACCGAAGCCGCCAGTGCTTTGCCTCTCGATGCGATGACGCTGATCCAGATTGCGGCTTTGGCTGCGGTGGCCCTCGTGCTGGGTCTGTTTGTATTGCGACCAATCCTCAGCGGGCCCCCGGCGAATTTGCCAGCGCTGCCAGCACCCGGTGATGATTTAGCAGCCGCTGACGCGATCAGTTTTGAGGCGCAAGATGATGGCCCGCAGATCATGTCAGGTTTTCCAGACATGATGGCCATTGACGGCCCCGAGATGGGCATGGGGGACATGGCGCTGGGCGGTGGCGGCGAGGAGAACGAATCCGTCAGCCGTTTGCGCCAGATGATCGCGGATCGTGAAGATGAAACCCTGCAAATCCTTGAAAACTGGATGGATGAAACGTCCGAGACGGAGAGCGTATAGTGTCATCAATCCTTGAACTCGAATCCTTCGACCTAGGCGCAAACGCGCTGCCGCCGTCTACTCAGAATCAGCCGGATAAGGGCTATGAGGCAGGCTATGTCGCAGGCGTTGCAGCAGCGGAGGCCAGTCTGATCGCGGCACAAACCAAGGCGCTTGAGGACATCCTCCAGTCCATCCAGTTGCAACAGCAAACGCTTGAAGCAGCTCAAGCAGAGGTCGTTCGCGGCGTGACGCCACTTTTGCACGTGATGATCGAGACCCTTCTGCCGGAGGCTTTGGTACCTGCCTTGCACGCGCGATTGCGGGATCTCGTTGAGGACGCTTTGAATCAGGATGTGGGTGCAGAGCTTCTCCTCAAAGTGGCAGCAGACCAAGTGGACATGGTGACGGCATTACTTGCTGACACCTGTGCGGAACGTGTGCGGATCATTGCTGAACCAAGCCTTTCGCAAGGTGCTGCGTGGATCGTCTCTCCGAAAGGTGAAACTTCGCTCGACCTGCACGGCGCACGCGATGCCATCGCTGAGACAGTCGCCGCCACGATTTCGCTGCAGAACCAGACCTCGGAGGTATCCTAGATGGAAGAGACATTGGCCCAGGCAACGGGTGGGTCAGGGAAAACTGCGCACCCGCTGCAACGGATACCGATCGAGATCACCGTGTCGGTCGGGACGGCTAAGCCGCTTGTGTCTGACTTGCTCAAGCTGACTGAAAACGCCGTCTTGCCACTGGACAAACGGGTTGATGAGCCGGTCGAACTCTATGTCGGCGATCGATTGATCGCACGTGGTGAGCTGCAGGAATGGGAAGGTGGAGAGCCGGGGCAACTTGCCGTGCGCCTGACGGAAGTGGCGGTGCAACAGGATGATCTGGTTTAGGTGCGCCTGACTTTTCCACTCCTTGCGCTGTTGTTGGTGCTGGCGTCGCCTGCGACAGCGCAGGAATTTTCGTTTTCGTTAGGCGAAGATGGGTCGCTGGCCGGGCGATCCGTTCAGCTTCTGATCCTGCTGACGGTTCTCAGTCTTGTGCCGGGGATCGCCATCACGGTCACGTGCTTTCCCTTTATCGTCACTGTCTTTGCCATTCTGCGACAGGCAATCGGGTTGCAGCAGTCGCCGCCCAATATGCTGATGGTAAGCCTCGCGTTGTTTCTCACTTACTACGTTATGGAACCGGTTTTTGCGGAGGCATGGGCCGCTGGTGTGGCGCCCGCCCTGGACGGAACTGTCGACCTTGAGACTGGCTTCTTCCTCGCGATGGAGCCTTTGCGGGTTTTCATGACGAGCCGCATCGACGCGGACACGTTTTTGACCCTTGCCGAACTGCGGCCCGACTTGGAATCGTCGGCGTCGATTGCGGACGCAGGCTTTGGCGTCATCATTCCTTCATTCATGATCAGCGAATTGGAACGTGCCTTTCAGATTGGCTTTCTCATTTTCCTGCCGTTCCTGGTGATCGATCTGGTGGTTGCCGCCGTGTTGATGTCCATGGGGATGATGATGGTCCCGCCTGCGATCGTGTCATTGCCGTTCAAGCTGGCATTTTTTGTGGTCGCGGATGGATGGAGCCTTCTCGCCGCGAGCCTTGTGCGGGGGTATGGGTAGCACAGAATCTGTGGTGGCCCGTTTGACATGACCCCGTTGATTGGGGCCGTTATCTGCAAAGCACCTGCGCGTGAGGATGTAGGCCCCCGGGATTGGGTGACGGAGGGTCTTCCAACCTTCCTTTGTGGTTGATCTGGTAGTGGCTGCGGTTTGGATGTGGATCAGGGTAATGATGGTTCCGCGCACAATTGTGTTGTTGCCATTCGAACTGGCATTGGTCGTGGTCGCAAATGGTTGGAGCAATTTCGTCGCGAGTTTTGTGAGGGGGTATGAGTGGCGCAGTACTTGTATCCGTTTGCTTGGCGTGACCGCCTTTTTTCGGCCCGGCAGCTGAACGGCATCGGCGCGTAACCTTGGTGCCATTATCCCGGCGAGGCTTTCTGTTTGTTCCTGCCGTTTCTGGAGATCAAACTGGTAGTGGCGCCGAATAGATGTCGGTGGGAATGATGATGGTTCCGTCCGCGATGGTGTCGTTGCCGTCCAAGCTCGCTCTTCCTTGGTTGCAGATGAATGAATCCTTCTCACCGCGCGTCGTGTGAGAGGATACGCGTTTTGCAGGATTTGCCACCGTTTGTTTGGCACGATCCGTCCGCTCTCCCGCAATACCTCGACCGCACTGCGCAACAGGTGTTTGGACGCCCCGATTGCCCTTCTCTAGGTTCATGACAGACATTTTGAACATACGAGGGATCACTTCTTGGGCGCCCGGTATTTGAATTGCCCCCTCTCTCTCGTGACCCGAGAATTATTGCGATGAGTGTTCGAGGCCAGCGCGGGTCTTTGCGGAAAACGGGGCGGCGGGGGGTGCCAGGCGCGCGTTGATGGGGAAACGCAAGAGCTCTGGCCAGAGGCGTCCGACAATCGCGCGCCCTAGCGCGCGGCCCTGTTTCCACTCTGGTGGAAGGGCCTGCATCATTTTGACGTTGTCGTAGGTCAGGAAGGGCGCATATCGGACCAGCCCGGGCGCTGCGCAATATTGTGCCATCGCCCATGGCCCCAGCCGAAGTTCCAAGTACGCAAGATCAAGGATCCGATCATTGGGGTGGTCCGCCAATGCATCCCGCCACCACGACAAATAACGCAAAGTCTTTTCGTGTTGGGGCAGTCCGAGGCGTGCGAGCAGAACCTTCGGTGAGATATGCGAGTTTAACGTGTCATCGTCGTACCAATAGGGCGCTTGGGCGATATCCGCACCGATACCGCCGATAAAGGCGTGGCCTGCGTTCAGTTTTGCGACGCTCGCGTGGTGATGCATGTTGCTGTCTGCGCAACTATGGCCAGAGCGGCGCAAATAAACTTCTTGCGCGGTGCGGTCCGCATTCACATTGGGAAGAATCTCGTGCTTGAGCTGCAGCGTTTCGGCAATGTCACGCGCCACGCGGGTGTCACGATGCCCCATATTCTCTGGCGCGATGGTCACACACTTAAGGTCCGCGACATTATCGCGAGCGCAAGCCAGGATTGTGCGTGAATCAAGGCCACCTGTTAGTGCGAGTAAGGGTTTGCGCACGCCGTTTAACAGCGCTTCAATCTGCTGGGAGATTGACGCGATCATACTGTCCACAACGTCATTAGGCGCAAGGGTGGTTGTCTCAAACCGTGCGGTGTTCCAGCGATGTGCGGTCCATGTATTCAGGTCCAAGTAGTGGTTTGGCAGGAGCCGGTGGACCCCGCTGTGTGCGGTCAGACCAGCGGTTAGCCAACTGATCGAACCATGACCGAGTGTTGCGAACATGCTGTGATCAAACCGGGCTGCGTAGGCCGCATCGTCAAGTATCGCCATTGCAGTGGCCCCGGCCGCTTTGGCGTCATGGTCCCAGACGCAGCTAATCTGCGTGGCTGCATCAGGGTAGATGCGATTGAGTCTTGGGGTCTGACAGATCCACAAGAAGCGCCCGCCAAGTTTGCCAAGTGCGGCGTGAACGCCGCTTTCTGTTGTTAGATCGACGTCGTCTGGAACTGTCCATTTCTGGTCTGGAATTTCACGCCGATCTAGATCAATCGGGAAGCCGATCAAGGCGCCAAATGTGCCGCCCTTGGCATCGACGACCTCAACAACCGGTAGGTCTGCTGCATGTGAAAGCCAGACGTCGCCGCATCTGGTTGCACCCGGATGTGGTGTTGACGTAATACGGTATTGCCAAGGTTCCAACGTGATGGACGGATGCGTGGGAAAATTGGAATTGGCTGGCTCCGGATCCGGCCATAACTGCCCTTGGAGCTTCTCCGACTGTTGCAGGGTCATCCTCTGTCCTCCCTCACGCTGAGGACAGTTTGGATGTGAGCAGTTGCGAAACATTTAATGAGTTTGTCGAGACAAGTTCCGGTGTGAAACATTTCTTGATGGGCCGAGATTTTGAACGAAGCTTTGAAGCCTTTTGGTCAGGCGCGACCGCAGCCGAAGTGTCTCATACGGGAACGTGTCAATTGCTGGCCAATGCCGCGTGACCAGCGCCCTGCTTAGCTGCCCATTCCGCCGCAATGCTTTTGGGAGTGACTGCATCATTTGAACAGTTCTGTATGTGATAAAGGGTGAGATCCGCAGCATGCTTGGATCTGCGCAAAAGCGCGCAGCGTTGCCGGCGCCCATGCCAAGTTCGAGATAAGCCAGATCGAAGGCATGGCGTGGTTGGATGCCGTCAGGCAGATTGTCGATCCAGTGTGACAGCGCCTTTTCCAAAGCAGTTGAGGATTTCAGGCCAAGTCGATCGGCCAAAAGGGCAGGCGTAATTGAAAACTCTTGCGGGTCTTGCTCCGTCCAGAGAGGGCAATCTGCGATGTCGTAGCCGTTGCTGTCGATGAGGCAGTGCCGATCTGCCCAAGACGCGAAAGTGGCTGGATCACTCTGATCGGTCATCGCAGTGCAATGTCCGCTGCGCTTGAGAAACCGCTGATGCGTTTCATTGTCTGACCTCATTGCTCCCTGGACGCTGTGCCGGAGATTGAAGGCGGCCACCAATTGTTTGACGCGGGCTGCACGGTGCCGTCCTTTCACCGTTACCCATTGAAGATTGCGTACGTGGCCCTTGAGACAGGCCATCAAGCCCGTCGATGCAGGGTCATGGTTTAGCGTGACGACAGGTTGATGTGACCCCTGCCGCAGCGCGGTCAGCTGCGCATTGACGATGTCGCGGAAGCCATCAAGGCAGACTGCCTGCGACGGATGAGAGATCGTGGGGATCGCGAAGCGATGGGCCGTAAGGCTACGGAGGTCAAGGTAGTGGTTCGGAAGCAGTCGCGCGACACCGTCATGTGCGGTCAACCCGCCGGGAAACCAGCCACCGTTTGTGATGTCGAGTTGATCAAAGAGTTTTCTGTCGAACCGGCGTTCGTACTCCGACGGCTGAAGAATTGCGCCTGCTGTCGAGCCAACCTCATCCGTTGAGGCATCCCAGACACAACTGATCTGCGCCGCGGCGTCGGGGTAGATGCGCATGCCATTACGATGCGGGACGATCCAGATGTAGCGCCCGCCAAGCGCATTTAGAACATTGGCAATCGCTGCATCATCTCTGGCGTCCCTTTCGGGTGGAGTTGTCCATGTACCCCGCACAAGGGCGGCCGCGTTCAGGTCGATCGGAAAACCGAGCAGGATACCGAGATCCTTACCCTGCGGAGATCGCACGATTGTTTGTGGTAACCCTTCACCCAACGAAAGCCAGTAAGACCCAAGAGGTTGCGACCAGGGGTGCGGCGTTGACGAGAGGCGATATTGCCAGCGGTCCAGGATGATCGGAGGTCGGGCATATGCGGCCGGAGTTGCATCGGTTTTTTGGATTTGCTTGAGGAAAGACAAATGTCACCTCCTTTTCAGGGTCACCTTCACTGAAGCAAATCATGGTTTCGAAACTGTTAACCGAACCGCTGCCGGAGCTTTTTCGCGATCAAGGAGGGGTTTTCCAGCACGCGTTGGGCCTTGATCCATCGATCCCGCCATGGGCCCAAAGTGTTGTAGGGGTGATCGTTCAGTTCTGGCCACAAACGTTGGACGATTGCTTCGTTCAGGCGATCGTCCACTTTCCAGTCGTGCTGCAGGTCAAGCAAAAGGCGCACCGCGTCATAGCTGATCATTGGGGAATAGCGTTGCAACGTGGGGTCCGTACAAAACTGCGCCATTGCCCATGGTCCAAGCCGTAGCTCGACATAGGCAAGGTCCAGAATATCTCGGGCGTCGTCCATCGGTGGAAGGCTATCAAGCCAATCCGACAGCGCATCTTCGACAGTTGGTGAAGGGCGCAGGCCGAAGCGTTTCATCAGCAGTGCTGGCGTCACTTCAAGCGACGGCAGATCATCTTTTGTCCAATAGAAAGCGCGTGCGATCTCACCGCCGAGCCCTCCGATAAACACATAATCATCTGCAAGTGGCGCGATGCTCGGATGGAACCGCGTATTGCTGTCTGCATAGCAGTGTCCGCCACGTCGGATGAAACGCGCCTGTGCAGTCTCGTCCGCTGTCTTTCGTGGAAGAGTCTGGTGAGAGAGATCAAAAGCGTCCGTTAGTCTGCTTGCAATGATACTATCGACTTGGTGGCGGTCGCCGCCGGTTACCGTGACGAACGTGAGGTCTTGGGCCATATCGCGCAGGCAGGCTAAAATCGCGCGGCTGTCGCGTCCCGCGGTGAGGGCCGCAGCGACGGCTTTCTCATCGGTTAACAAGGCTTTGGCCTGAAGACGGACGATGTCGCTGATACCGTCGATCACCTCATTGGGTTTTGGGTTCGATGGTGTCGTTGCTGCAAAGCGATGTGCGGTCCATGTTGTCAGATCAAGGTAATGATTGGGGAGCAGACGCTGCACGCCATGATGCGCGGTGAGACCTGCCGGAAACCAACCTTCGCGCCTTATGCCAAGTTCGTCAAAGAGCCGCGCACGAAAGCGTTTCTGATAGTCAGACTGTTCTAAGATGGCCCCGGCGGTTGATCCTGCCTCTTTGCCTGCGGCATCCCAGACGCATGTGACCTGTGCTGCTGCATCGGGATAGATACGCGTGCCTGAAGGGTGCGGCGCTATCCAGACGAAGCGGCCACCAAGAGCGCGCAGTGTCGTGTGAATGGCGTCGTCGGTTCTGACGCCGCATCCGTGCGGAAGATGCCAAAGGCCGCGTATGAGGCAGGCGGCCCTCAGGTCGATGGGGAAACCAAGCAGCATACCGCAGGGCAGACCGTTGCGATCCACGACCTCTGCAATGGATAAGCCTTCGCCGACTGAGAGCCAGTACGCGCCGCATCGCCGCCCGCCGGGATGAGGTGCCGCCGTGAGGCGATATTGCCATCGATCAAGCTGGATTTCTGGGCGCGGGAGACTGGGTGGAACGTGAATCCTTTGCGGCACGTACTGGATGTGGAGCATGAGACGCCTCCCTCGTGATGCCTCACCTTGGTGCAAAGATGGTTTCCATGTTGTTAACGTGCGCAGGCGGCGATCAATGTCGTTGCGACAATTCCATAACCCTTTCCAAACACGGCGTTCCCGTGTATGGCCCGCGCATCTTGGAAGCACGGCGCCCGCAATCCAGCGCCGATCAAAGAAGATACCGGATTGAGGGGGAATACGCCCCCTACGCAAAAGACCCGCTGGGTCAAAAGGAAAACATGATGTTTAACGAAGTGAAAAAATCGATGCAGTGGGGCGAAGAAACGCTCACTCTCGAAACCGGCAAGGTTGCGCGTCAGGCAGACGGCACCGTGATTGCTACCCTTGGTGAAACCTCTGTCATGGCCAACGTGACATTCGCCAAAGCCCCCAAGCCCGGTCAGGACTTCTTTCCCCTGACAGTGCACTATCAAGAGAAATACTACGCCGCCGGTAAAGTCCCCGGTGGTTTCTTCAAGCGCGAAGCACGTCCAACTGAAAAAGAGACGCTGACTGCCCGCTTGATCGACCGTCCCATTCGCCCGCTGTTCGTTCCTGGCTTCAAGCATGAAGTGCTCGTGATGTGCACCGTGCTGTCCCACGATCTGGTCAACGACCCTGATATGGTCGCCATGATCGCGGCCTCTGCCGCGCTGACAATTTCTGGCGCACCGTTCATGGGCCCGATTGCTGCGGCCCGTGTTGGTTTTGTGGATGGCGAGTACATCCTCAACCCAGAAATCGACGACATGCACGATCTGCGCAACAACCCAGAGCAGCGTCTGGACCTGGTTGTCGCTGGCACCAAAGACGCCGTCATGATGGTTGAGTCTGAGGCGTACGAGCTGACCGAAGACGAAATGCTCGGCGCTGTGACCTTCGCTCACGAACAGATCCAGCCGGTGATCGACCTGATCATTGATCTGGCCGAAGAGACTGCGAAAGAGCCATTTGATTTCACACCGCCAGACTATTCCGACCTTTACGAAGTCGTGAAGAAAGCAGGCGAGAAAGATATGGCTGCTGCCTATGCGATCCTCGACAAGCAAGAGCGTACCGCCGCTGTTGCCGCTGCGAAGGAAGCGATCAAAGGGGGCCTGACCGAAGAGCAGCTTGAAGATGCGAACCTTGGGTCCGCGCTGAAGAAGCTCGAAAGCTCCATCTTGCGCGGCGCTGTTGTGAAAGACGGCAAGCGTATTGATGGCCGTGCGCTGAACGAGATCCGCGACATCGTCTCGGAAACCGGTGTTCTGCCTCGGACGCACGGGTCTGCCCTGTTCACACGGGGTGAGACGCAAGGTTTGGTCGTGACCACCCTTGGTACCGGCGACGACGAGCAGATGATCGACGCGCTGACCGGTATGTATAAGTCAAACTTCATGCTGCACTATAACTTCCCACCCTATTCGGTTGGTGAAGTGGGCCGTGTAGGTTCCCCCGGTCGCCGTGAGATCGGCCACGGGAAACTGGCATGGCGCGCCCTACAGGCGGTTCTGCCAGCGGCAACCGACTTCCCATACACCGTTCGGGTTGTGTCTGAGATCACCGAATCTAATGGCTCGTCTTCGATGGCCTCCGTCTGTGGTGGCTCCTTGTCGATGATGGACGCAGGTGTGCCGTTGAAGGCTGCCGTGGCTGGCGTGGCAATGGGCCTCGTGATGGAAGAAGACGGCTCTTACGCTATTCTGTCCGACATCCTTGGCGACGAAGACCACCTCGGCGACATGGACTTCAAAGTGGCCGGTACCGAGAACGGTATCACGTCGTTGCAGATGGACATCAAGATCGCCGGCATCACGCCAGAGATCATGTCCAAGGCGCTTGCGCAGGCCAAAGAAGGCCGGATGCACATCCTCGGTGAAATGGCGAAAGCGCTGAACACCGCCAACGATCTGGGCGTGCACGCACCCAAGATCGAGACGATGCAGATTGCGACCGACAAGATCCGCGAAGTCATCGGCTCCGGTGGTAAGGTCATCCGCGAGATCGTGGAAACCTCCGGTGCCAAGGTCGACATCAACGACGACGGCGTGATCAAGATCGCGTCCAACGACGCGGATGCGATCAAAAAGGCCTACGATATGATCCATTCGATCGTGGCAGAGCCTGAGGAAGGCGTGATCTACAAAGGTAAAGTCGTGAAGCTCGTCGATTTCGGCGCCTTCGTGAACTTCTTTGGTAAGCGCGACGGGTTGGTGCACGTCAGCCAGATCGAAAACCGCCGCCTGAACCACCCATCCGACGTTCTGAAAGAGGGTCAGGAAGTCTGGGTCAAGTTGCTGGGCTTCGACGATCGCGGCAAGGTCCGGTTGGCCATGAAAATGGTTGACCAGGAAACTGGCGAAGAGATCAAGAAAGAGGAAGCTGCAGAGTAATTTCTCGGCCGTCTTGAAAACAGGAAACCCCGTCTGCGAAGGCGGGGTTTTTTCTTTGGCGTCCGCGCTTCCTTAACTTCTGTGATTTATGCCCGGGGTGTCGATTTTCGGTGAAAGGGCCACCCTTATGGTACGTTTACGTTCGGTAGTTTCCGCGTTTGTTGTCGTCGGTTTGGGCGGCGCTGCATCCGCGCAAGATGTTGGTGAAACCATTTTGGCCAATGGCTTCTCAGTCCTTGGGGCGACATTGGAGGGCAGTTATCAGATTGAACCTGATGCGCGGGTCCGGGGTGTTCTAATTGGCGGGTTGTCATACGATCAGACTGAGGAAGATGATGACGGCAACAGTTATGAGATCGATGCATCATTGACGGCAGCTGCGGTTTTGGTGGACTTTTTCCCCACTGGCCCGGGCTGGCGCTTGTCTGGCGGCGTTCTGTTCAATGCATCAGATCTTGAAGCCTTGGGAACGGGCGGTCCGTCGGAACCGTTTGAGATCAATGGCCAGACCTTTGTTGGTGGTGTCGTCGAAGCAGACGTCCGTTTCAATAATCAAATCGCGCCGATGATCACGACGGGCTATGACTACCCCATTAATGAAAATTGGATTCTGAGTGGCGAAATTGGCGCGATTTTCACAGGCGGTTTCGACATTGATGTGACAGCGAACAGCGATGCCTTGCAGACTGAGATCGACAATGACCCGGACTATCAGGAACTACGCTCTGACGCAGATGATCTGACGATCTTGCCGTATATCAGTGTTTCAGTTGGATATCGGTTCTAGGCGAGGGCCTGCGACAATTTGGCATGTGTGGTCGCTATGCATCACCGCATCAACCTCACTCTTTTTTGAACGGTGTCTTGACCGTCGATTGCATATTATCTCATGAACCCAGTGCGATTCTGAGGACCTTTAAGATGTTAACAAGACGCCATTTTATTGCGACTGGTGCTGCCGTCACCACCCTTGCTGCCCATCCTGCGTTTGCACAGGACGTTGAGGGGCCCGCTGCACCCGTCGAACCAGCCGATCCGCTTGCCCCTACACTGGTCACGTTGGCCGGGGTTGTCGGGGCGAATGAGATCCACATGGATCCGAATATTTTCCGCCTGTACCTGACCCTCGGTGGTGACCAGGCGATACGCTACGCTGTCGGTGTTGGACGGCCAGGGCTTTACGAGCCGGGGACGTTTTTCGTCGGCGCAAAGAAAGAGTGGCCAAGCTGGACACCCACGCCAGAGATGATCGAACGTGAGCCGGAGCAATATGAACAATACAAGGATGGTGTCCCTGGCGGACCGGATAATCCCCTTGGTGCGCGTGCGCTCTATCTGTTCCAGCCGGGACGTGGCGATACATTCTTGCGAATCCACGGCACGAATGCGCCGCGTACGATCGGCACCGCCGTGTCCAATGGCTGCGCGCGCCTGACAAATGAGTATGTGAAAGACCTTTATGCACGCACTCCGATGCGGGCGAAGGTTTTCCTCTACCCACGGGATGTGTAACGCGGCGAACTTGCAACAGGATTTCGAAAAAGGGTTAGGATTAGCGCAGTGTTGTTTTGTGAAGCAAGCGACATTTGCGGTAACGATTTCCCGGCCTAGCCACTCAGACAAAAAGACGACCCGGGACACCAATGCTCACACGCCGTAACTTTGTACTTTCCGCTGCTGCGACAACTGTTGCCGCGCCTGCCCTCGCGGCGCCGACTATTGTACGCCTGCCGCGGAAATTTTGGCCTCAAGAGGTCAATGTAAATCCTGATTTGCCAGCTGGTCAGATCCATGTCGTGAAAGACGACTATTATCTGTACTGGACCTTGGGCAACGGTCGGGCGCGCCGGTACGGCATTGCCTTGGGGGATCAGGGGCGGAACTATACGGGTGTTTTGACGATCCGCCGGAAGGCCGAGTGGCCAAGCTGGATCCCGACGCAGAATATGATCAACCTGGAGCCAGAGCTTTACGGTCCTTACCGCAATGGTCTTCCTGGTGGCCACCCGCAAAACCCGATGGGTGCCCGCGCGCTTTACCTCTATGAGGGTGGTCGCGACACCTACTACCGGATTCACGGTACGCCGCAGCCCTGGACGATTGGTCAAAGCTTTTCGTCCGGATGCGTACGCTTGATCAACCAGCATGTTGAAGAGCTTTACAGCCTCGTACCAGTCAATACGCAGGTCTTTATCTTTTAGGTGTCTTAGGCATCAGAAATACAAAGGGCCCGTGATACTTATCCCGGGCCCTTTTCATTCGTAACACGTCATCAATCTTTCAAAGATGTCTTTCGCAGATACGGCAGAACTTTTTTAAAATCGCCGAACTTCGCCTTTGCATCTTCGTCGCTGACAGTGGCTGGAATAATGACGTCATCGCCGACGTTCCAGTTGGCAGGTGTTGCCACACCGCGCCCGGTTGACGTTTGCAGACCGTCCAAGGCGCGCAGGACTTCCGCGAAGTTGCGCCCGACCGTCATGGGATAGGTCATCGACAGCTTCAGTTGCTTGTCCGGGCCGATAATGAAGACGGAGCGCACCGTTGCACTGTCGGCAGGCGTGCGGCCATCGGGCAAGTACGCTTCGGCGGGCAACATGTCGAAAGCCTTGGACACTTCAAGGCCGTCGTCAGCGATGATCGGGAATCCGGCTGGCGCACCACCAACGAGTTCAATGTCATTCTTCCACTTCTTGTGATCTTCGACGCCGTCAACAGAAACGCCGATCACTTTGGTGCCGCGTTTTTCCCATTCATCCGCAAGCTGCGCGACCGCGCCAAATTCTGTCGTGCACACGGGTGTAAAGTCTTTCGGATGCGAAAACAGGATCGCCCAGCTGTCGCCGATCCAGTCGTGCAGCGCGAAGCTGCCTTGGTCGGTGGTGACGGTGAGGTTTGGAATCGTATCGTTAATGCGTAGACCCATGGCGAATCCCCCTGAATGTGATTGTCGTCAGATAGTAAGCGGGCCCTGCGTTAAGGTCACCCCTGCCAGCGGGCCTAGAACGGCGCTTTCGTGGTGATGCGGATGCTGCGACCGCCATCGGGGTGCCGAAATTGCAGCGTTTCGGAGTGTAGCATCAAGCGCGGGTGCGCGCGCGCCGGCCCGTCTGCATAAAACGGGTCACCCAGTATGGGGTGGCCGATGGCAAGCATGTGAACCCTCAGCTGGTGGGATCGTCCCGTCTTTGGCATCAGGCGCACGCGCGTTTCATCCTCGCTTGTGCGTACAACGCGCCAATCCGTAACCGCCTGCTTGCCATTCTCGTGATCCACCATTTGCCGAGGCCGGTTTGGCCAGTCGACAATCAAAGGCAGGTCCACTGTGCCGGTCTTTTCGGAGAGTTTCCCATGCACCCGCGCCACATATGTCTTCTTCGTTTGGCGCTTTTCGAATTGTAGCCCCAGGTGCCGCTGGGCGTGAGGCGTAAGGGCAAAGATCATCACGCCGGAGGTGTCCCGGTCGAGGCGATGAACCAGAAGGGCCTGCGGAAAGATGGCTTGTACGCGGGTGAGCAGGCAGTCCGCCAAGTGTTCACCCTTACCGGGGACAGATAGTAGACCGCTTGGTTTGTCGACCAAAACCACTTCATGGTCGTCGTGCACTATAATAAGGGGGTCTTTAGGTGGCGTGTATTCGCTACTCATAAACGCGGTCACCAAAAATGGCTGATCCGACCCGCACATGCGTCGCCCCCAAAGCGATGGCACTTTCGAAATCGCTGCTCATACCCATTGAAAGACCGGATAGGCCATTTCGTTCAGCGATTTTGGCGAGCAATGCAAAGTGCAGGCTTGGTTCCTCATCAATCGGCGGGATGCACATCAATCCTTTGACAGGAAGATCAAGCGCACGCGCCTCGGCAATGAAGGCATCACTGTCTTGTGGTAAGACTCCGGACTTTTGTGGTTCTTCCCCGGTATTCACTTGGATGAAAAGGTCCGGGCAGCTGCCAATCTCCTGTGCGAGACGCGCAAGGGTGTTTGCCAGTTTTGGTCTGTCGAGCGTGTGGATGGATTGTGCAAGCTCCATCGCCAGGCGGGCCTTGTTGGTTTGCAACGGTCCGATGAGGTGGAGATCGATCGCGTCAAACTGCTGTCGAAAAGCGGGCCATTTGCCCGCGGCTTCCTGGACCTTGTTTTCGCCAAAGACGCGATGGCCAGCCTGAAGAATCGATTCCACCCGTTCGTTTGGTTGCACTTTTGAAACTGCAATGAGGGTGACGGCATCTTTTTGGCGATGAGCGGCTTTTGCAGCTTTCGCGATACGATCCTGAATGTCCTGCAGGCCCATGCGTTATTACCTATTGTTAAGCATCTTGCGGTTAAGACCAGTGAAATAGGGTGTTTGCCGCGGATTGTCAGTCTTCAATCGCGTGGAAAGTGTGTGTGTCCTGAGTGCATCATTTTAGACTGAGTGCCATGAACATGTTCTGAGGGACTTGAGTGTTTGGCGTGTTAGGCGCATTCACACTGCCAATGCTAGACGATCTGGCATCTTGGGAATGCAAACACGAGGGAATATCCATGAAACGCATCCTTCTTACCTCGACTGCCCTGGTCGCCTTTGCAGGCGCAGCAGCAGCCGACGGCCACGCAGGTATCTCTTACGCGCTGTCCGGCACACTCGGCTTCAACTCTGAAGACGACGGCATCGGTAACGACGGTTTCTTCTGGGAAGGTAACCTGAAGACAACTGCAACAGCTGCACTCGACAACGGTGTGACTGCAGGCGCGTACTTCGAAATTACAGTTGCTGAAGAAAACGACGACATTAACGATGATTCCGGCCAAGACTTGGCGTCTTCGGACTTCGTTCTGTCTCTGGAATCTGACACAGCTTCCATCTTCTTCGGTGATACAGGTCCAGCAGCTGACAAGCACTGGGTTGGCGCTGGCAACATGGAGCAAGACGGCTTCACATCCGGCACAGACTCAAACGTTCTGCGCGGCGACGTCGCATTCGGTTCCGTTGACGCTTCGATCTCTGTGATCGCTGACGACGCAAACGACTCTGCTGAGCAGCTGTCCTTCGGTGCAGCAGCATCTTTCGGCATCGTTGACCTGTCTCTGGCCTACCAGGAAGAGTCTGACTTCGCTGACTCCAACGGCGACTTCAACGGCGACGAAATCCTCGGTGTATCCGCTGCGGCTTCTGTCATCGGCGCAACAATCACAGTTGCTTACGCTGACAACTCCACAACTGGTGAGACATCAACAGGTATCGCACTTGCATACCCAGTTGGCCCAGTCACGCTGAGCGCTTCTTACGTTGAAGAAAGCAACGGCGATCCAAACTTTGAAGTTGGTGCTAAGTACGCAGACGGCCCAATCACTGTTTCTGCTGAGTACGAAGACAACGGTGAAGCAGGTATCGACTGGACGCTGGAAGGCACATACGATGCTGGCAACGGCCTGACACTTCTTGCTGGTGCTCTGAACGAGAACGAAGAAGACGTCGACTTCTATGTTGGCGCTGACTACGACCTCGGCGGTGGCACAACAGTTACCTTCGCTTACGCACAAGACGACGACGGTGACCAGGGCGACGAAATCGGTTCTCCTGAGTACGATCCAGGTGCAACCATCCAAGTTTCCTTCTCCTTCTAAGGTTGACGGATACGCATACGGAAGAGCCGCCCAACGGGCGGCTCTTTCATTTTGGGGCTGCTGTACCCGCTGCAGCTTCTGGTCTTTCGCCCCACCGCGCAGTATGCACATTCCCAAAGCGCGATGCGCAATGATGTGCCTGGAAAGACCTGAAAATGACGACCTATGCCCCGTCTGAAATCGAAGCTAAATGGCAGGCCGCATGGGCCGATGCGGAGACGTTCAAAGCCGTCCGCAGCGAGGACAAGCCGAAGTATTACGTGCTTGAGATGTTCCCCTATCCCTCAGGGAATCTGCACATTGGGCACGTGCGCAACTACACGATGGGTGACGTGATTGCCCGCTATAAGCTGGCAACCGGGCATAATGTGCTGCACCCGATGGGCTGGGACGCCTTTGGGATGCCGGCCGAAAACGCGGCGATGGCTTCTGGCGGTCATCCCAAGGATTGGACCTACGCCAACATCGCCCACATGAAATCGCAGATGCTGCCTCTGGGCCTGTCGCTCGATTGGACGCGGGAGTTCGCGACCTGTGACCCGGAATACTATGGCCAGCAGCAGGCGTTGTTCATCGATTTTCTGGAAAAGGGCCTCATTTACCGCAAGAAAGCGACGGTGAACTGGGATCCGGTTGACATGACCGTCTTGGCCAATGAGCAGGTGATTGACGGTAAAGGCTGGCGGTCCGGCGCGGAGGTTGAGCGACGCGAATTGGTGCAGTGGTTCTTCAAGATTTCGGACTATTCCGAAGAGTTGCTGAACGCGCTGGATGGTTTGGATGACTGGCCTGCTAAGGTGAAACTTATGCAGTCCAACTGGATCGGTATGTCGCGCGGGATCGAGATCAATTTTGAGCGGACGGATGGCGGCGACCCTATTGTCTGCTATTCCACGCGTCCTGATACGATGCGTGGGGCGTCATTTATTGCTGTTGCACCTGACCACCCGGTGTCCAAGGCCTTAGCTGATGACAATCCGGAGCTTGCGGCGTTTGTTGATGAATGTCGCAAGATGGATACCACCGAAGTCGCGATGGAAAAGGCTGAAAAGAAAGGGATCGATACGGGCATTCGTGTGAAGCACCCCGTATATCCTGATCAGGAACTCCCTGTTTGGATCGGTAATTTCGTCTTGATGGACTACGGGACGGGTGCGGTTTTTGGTTGCCCGGCGCATGACCAGCGGGATCTGGATTTTGCGCGCAAGTACGACTTGCCGGTGCGCAATGCGTTCTACATGCCCGGCGAAGAGGTTGAGGTTGCGAACGAAGCGCTGGTGCCAGCCAAGTCAGAGCAAGTTGTCTTCATCGATCACTTTGCAGGCATCGAGAAGGTGACGAGCCAGGAAGCTATTGACGCGACCATCGACTATTTTGAGGCGAATGGCCTTGGGAAAGGCCAAACTAAGTTCCGCCTGCGCGATTGGGGCTTGAGCCGACAGCGCTATTGGGGCTGCCCAATCCCGATTGTCCATTGCGACGATTGTGGTGTGGTGCCTGAGGCCAAAGAGAAACTGCCTGTCCAGCTTCCCGACGATGTCAGCTTTGACATTCCCGGCAATCCGCTCGACCGCCATCCGACGTGGCGTGACTGTGCCTGCCCGTCTTGCGGCAAACCCGCAAAGCGCGAGACCGATACGATGGATACTTTCGTTGACAGCTCTTGGTACTTTGCGCGGTTCACAGCGCCACGTGCGAGTACGCCGACTGACATTGACGATGCGGCTTATTGGATGAACGTGGACCAATACATTGGTGGGATTGAACACGCGATCCTTCATTTGTTGTATTCGCGTTTCTTCGCGCGCGCGATGCAGATGACCGGTCATTTGCCGCAAGGCACAGAAGAACCTTTCAATGCCTTGTTCACGCAAGGAATGGTGACCCATGAGATCTATAAGACGACAGACAAAGACGGTCGTCCGGTCTATCACTTCCCGTCTGAGGTCACCGACGGGAAGCTTGCTGACGGCACAAAAGTGGACATTATCCCGTCCGCAAAGATGTCAAAATCAAAAAAGAATGTTGTCGATCCTGATGAAATCCTTGCAAAGTACGGTGCCGATACTGCGCGTTGGTTTGTTCTTTCTGATAGCCCGCCTGAGCGTGATGTAGAATGGACCGCCTCTGGCGCTGAGGCCGCCTACAAGCACTTAGGCCGTGTGTGGCGGATAGCTCACGAGATTTCGACGTCGGATGGCGGAGATGCTGCACAGGACGAAGACCTGCTGCGCGCGATGCACAAGACGATCATGGATGCGACAAACGGCATCGAAAGTTTTGGTTTCAACGCAGCGATTGCAAAGCTGTACGGCTTCACTGCAACGCTCGCGAAATCAAAAGCGAGCGTTGGCGCGAAGCGCGAGGCGGCAAAGGTCCTAGCGCAATTGATGTCGCCCATGACGCCGCACTTGTCAGAAGAGGTGTGGTCGCTGCTTGGCGAGGAGGGCTTGATCGCGAATGCACCGTGGCCTGTTGCGGACGAGTCCATGCTTGTCGAAGACACCATCACCTTGCCCGTTCAGGTCAATGGCAAGCGCAAGTCGGAAATCGCGGTTGCTGCCGATGCGGCAAAAGACGTTGTAGAGTCGATAGCTCTATCGGATGAGGCAATCCAGAAGCATCTGGATGGAGCGACGCCCAAGAAGGTCATCGTTGTGCCTGGTCGGATCGTGAACATTGTCATCTGATGTGACCTCTCGCCGGGCAGCTCTTATTGGGCTGTTTTGTGTGGCAGGATGCGGTTTCACGCCAGCCTATGGACCTGGCGGTGCTGCGGGACGATGGCAGGATGCCGTTGCGGTCGACGCGCCGAGCACCGCTTTTGGCTTTCGCATGCGCCAGCGTTTGGTTGATACGTTCGGCGTGGCCGACGTCCCGCGTTACACCTTGGCTGTCGTCTCGCGCACGGCGCCGGTTGCTGCGACAGTCACGGAAGCGGGCGACATTACAAGGATCAATCTTACCGGGAATGCGCAATGGTCTTTGACGGATATTCAGACCGAGGCCGTTGTGCAGGAAGGCTTGGTTCAGACGTTCACCAGCTACTCCGCCACCGGATCGACCGTTGCGACGCAGGCTGCGGAAGGTGATGCACGAGATCGGCTTGCTGCTGCGTTGGCAGATTTGATTGTTCAACAGATGTTGACAGCCCCATGAAACTGACCGGTGCAGCGGCGCAAGGATATCTTCGTGCGCCGGACAAATCTCATAGCGGGGTCCTGATTTTTGGTGCTGACGCGATGCGCGTTGCGACGAAACGCCAAGAAGCCATCCTCGCACTTGTTGGGCCGAACGGTGATGAAGAAATGCGCCTGACGCGTATTGCGGCGGCTGATTTGCGTAAGGACCCTGCTTTGCTCACTGATGCGATCAAGGCTCAGGGGTTCTTTCCTGGGCATCGCGTTGCTTTTGTGGAAGATGCCACCGATGGGTTGTCAAAAGTGATCGATACAGCGCTGGCTGATTGGCAGGCGGGTGATGCGCAGGTTGTCGTGACAGCCGGTCAGCTGCCCGCGAAGTCTGCGCTGCGCAAGGTCTTTGAAGGGCACCAGAACGCTGTTGGGATCGGCATCTATGATGATCCGCCTGGTCGCGATGAGATTGAACATCTTCTTCAAAGCGCCGGACTTCAGACCGGCAGCCAAGATGTAATGAACCAGTTGTTTTCACTGGCGGCCAGTCTTGAGCCCGGTGACTTTCGCCAAACGGTCGAGAAGCTAGGGTTGTACAAGCGCGGCGACCATGAGCCGCTGACTATCAGGGATATTCTGGCATGCGCGCCGCAATCGGCTGAGGTCGATGTGGATGACGTTTTGGAGGTTGTAGCGACGGGGCAGGCCGATCAGCTTGGTCCGGTCTTGCGCAATCTCTATGCCCAAGGCGTGGCACCCGTCACGCTGTGTATCGGCGCGATGCGGTACTTTCGTCAGCTTCACACCGTTGCCAGCGACCCGGGTGGTGCGTCTGCGGGGGCAGGGCGCTTGCGTCCGCCGGTTTTTGGGCCGCGTCGGGACAAGATTGTTCGACAGGCCAGTACATGGGGGCGGGATCGTCTTGAAAAGGCGCTTACGGCTTTGACGGATACTGATCTACAGATGCGATCTGCCGGCGCGACGCCCGATCAGGCATTGATGGAACGCGCGCTGATCCGCTTGGCCATGATGGCACGGCGCTAGACCTGCGCGACAAAGAAAAGGCGCGCCCAGAGGCGCGCCCGATTCACACTTCATTAAGCGCTATAGCTTAGAAAGAAGCAGAAGCTGCAACCAATGCGGCCAGAACGCCGAGCACGATGAAGCCGGAGTTGATGGAACCTGTTGGTGCTGGCTCGTCAACGATCACGACTGGTGCTTCAGGAATTACTGGGGCCAGGCCGCCAGCGTTTGCTGTTGCAGCTGTAGTGGACAGGATTGCAGCAGCAGCTACGATTTTCAAAGTACGCATAGGGGGTCTCCTTAAATGGTGAAGGGGCTAGCAGCGGCCAGCCCCTTAATAATTCGTCTAATCAGAGATTAGAAGGATGCGGAAGCCGCAACCAGAGCAGCCAGAACGCCGAGCACGATGAAGCCGGAGTTGATGGAACCTGTTGGCTCTGGTGTGTCAACGATGACAACAGGAGCTTCAGGGATCACTGGGGCCAGGCCACCAGCGTTTGCAGCAGCACCGGCTACTGCGATTGCAGCTGCGGCAGCGAGAGTAGTTGTGAGGCGCATGTCGGTACTCCAATTAATGCACTTGTTTTTGGACGATCACGGATTTTCTACTCACCGCCATCGTGTAAAACAAGTGATTAAATCAGAACATGATGTGACCCAAGTCATTCTTGCGCCGTATGATTTTCTTTCTTGCGGGCCTTGGAACGGCAGATTTCCGCGATTTTTCCGATCGATATACCTGCAAACCCTGAATTTTCTGGGTTTTTTGCTGCTTTCCTTGTCTTCTGAGCGTTGCTGTACCGCTGACAACCCCTCATTCTGAGGCCGGATTGTTTCCGACAAAAGCTTCGGACCGATGCGATGGCGCAACAGTTTGGACATGACTCGTGCACCAAAAACGAGCGAAAGTTGGCCAAAAACCGCTGAAATGTACCAAGTTTTTGCAACAAATGATGAATCGCAACCGGGGATTGTACGCAATCGATGCGAGTCACTTTGCTATTTTGATTTCTTGAGCCAGCCCAATGCCCCGACACCTGCAGCATGCCCCATCGCGAGGCATCCGGTGATCAGATACCCGCCGGTCGGTGCTTCCCAATCCAACATCTCGCCAGCGGCAAAGACACCTGGATGTGCGCGCAGCATGAAATGATCGTCAATAGCAGCCCACCGCAGCCCACCTGCAGTTGAGATCGCGCCATCCATCGGAAGTGGACCTGAATGATGTGCGCGAAGCGACTTGACGGATGAGATGACTTTCGCGGTATCTGAGATGTCCTGCAAATCGCCCCATTCATTGATCAAGGCTATTTTCGCGGGGGATAGGCGGAGGGTCTTCTGGAGGACTTCTTTCCGCGAATATTTCGCTGGTCGCTTTGCAAGTTTTTCACGCAAGTCTGGTGGATCAACATCCGGTAGAAGGTCGATGTGGAGGTTTGCACCATCCCTGACCGCGGCGCTGACACTGTAGATGCCGCCGCCTTCCATGCCGCGTGATGTGATCACCCACTCGCCGCGCGAAACGAGCTCTCCCGCTCTCAGTCTTGTCCCTTTCACTGGCGTTCCAAAGTAGCGTTCCATATGACTGCTCCACTCGACCATGAAGCCGCAATTCGCGGGGGTAAAGGGGGCGGTGTCCGGGAGGAATTCCGCCCAAGCGCCATCCGATCCCAGTCGGGGCCAACTTTTTCCGCCGACCGCAAGTATGACCGCGTCCGCCTCAATGACGCGTTTGCCATCTGGCGTCGCGAAGACCGGCTTGCCGCCATCCCACCCGGTCCAGTGCCAGCGCCTTTGGAAAGTCACGCCGGCGTTGTCCAACCTTGCGAGCCAGGCTCTCAAGAGCGGCGAGGCTTTCATCACATCCGGAAAGACACGCCCGGTCGACCCAGTGAAAACTGTTTGTCCCAAACTGCGCGCCCAGCTTTGCACTTTGGCAGGATCAAATTCCCAGATCGCATCCTTGGCGTGCTGGGGGATGTCGCCAAATGCCGCAAGAAAAAGGTCTGTTGGTTCGTCTTTGGTAAGGTTGAGGCCAGACTTACCCGCCATCAGAAATTTGCGCCCGACAGAGGGCATCTGATCGGCAACTGTTACCGCGTGTCCCGCTTGCGACACGACATCCGCGGCCATCAGCCCTGCTGGCCCGCCGCCAATCACAAGCGCGTGGCTCATGCAGGAAGGGTGCCTTTTACTTCGACCACGCGATGCGGATATGGGATTTCGATATCGTGCTTTTTTAGTGCGTTCCAGATGATGAAGAGAACATCGGAGGTGTATTTGTTCTTGCCGTCATCGATCCCTTCGACCCAAAATTCGACCGCGAAATCAATGCCGGAGTCGCCGAAACCGCGCAATTCGCAGTCTGGGGGCTCCGGCGATTGCAAGACACCTGGGTGCGTGCTCACGGCCCTTTCGATGATGTCCGGGATAATGTTGATGTCAGTGTCATAGCTGACGGAAAATTCTGCCTCCAGGCGGTTTGCCGACCCCTGATCAGAGTAGTTGACGACACGAGTTGTTATGAAATCTTCATTCGGGACAACGATCCAGCGACCATCAAATGTCTCAAGAAAGGTCGCGCGGGCGGTCATCTTGATAATTGTGCCAGCTTCTCCTCCGTCGAGTTCCACATAATCACCGACAGTGGCCTGTCCTTCCAAAAGGAGGATCACACCAGAAATGAAGTTTGACGCGATTTTCTGAAGGCCAAAGCCAAGGCCGACACCAATCGCCCCCCCGAGAACGGCAAGTGTGCTGAGGTTGATGCCCATGATGTTCATCAACAGCAGGAACGCGACACCAAAGATCGTAAATTCAGCAGCTTTTGCCGTGAGTTGGCGGATGGCAGGCCGCATTTCCTGTTTTTCGATGAATGTTGTCGACTGGCCATTCGACCATTGCCCGAGCCAGAACAACAGAGAACCGGCAATGATCCCGCGGACGAGCGCCAAGGCGCTAAAGCTGATGTTGCCGATGTTGACTTGTGCGGCAGCAAGACCTGCGATGGCAGGGTCGAGTAAGCCCAGCGCGTAGAGCGCGCCTGCCGGGATCAGGACGAATTTTCCCAAAAGCGCAAGGAACGGATCTGTCAGAATGTCGCGCGCAAATGCGCGGATAGCGAGGAACAGAAACACGCGTTTGCCGAAGGCAATCACGGGGCCGGAACCAAACATCGCGGTCACTGCCGCCTCGCCCATTGCGGTGAAAGCGTAGGCCAGCAACGGCATCAAAAGTGGGAGAAACTGCAGCGTGAACCGCCGCGCTGTGGCGAAAATGCTTTCGTTCTCGGGCGCCGGCGTCAGCACGCTTCCGATCTTTGGTGTAACAATGCGATTGACAAGCCGTGCAAGAAGATACGCTGCGACCAGAAGGGCGAATTGGGACCACGCGGCAGGGGACAGCACCCAGTTCATGGCAATGTCTAATCCAAGGTCGAGATAGACCAATGCCTGATCAAGCAAAGCCTGTGGATCCATATTTGCCCCCGCCGGATAACGTTTTCGGTGTCCTACGCGAAATCAGGTCGATCAGACAGCATTTTTGATGGTTTTCACGTGCGAAAGGTTGGCAGTTTGCATTGTGTTCGCCAATGCATGCGCGCGGTGCATAAGTTGCTCGGTTTGCTGGATTTCATCGAACAATCCCCACGCGAGTGCGGTCTCGGCCGCGACCTTTTCGCCTGCAAGAAGAATCATCTTTGTGCGTGCGGGGCCGATGAGTTTGGCCATGCGCCCGGGATCAGACGGTTGGGGCAGCACCCCGACGCGCATCACAGGATAGAACGCCTTTGCATGAGGGGTCGCAATGCGCAGATCACACGCGAGCATCATACCCATTGCGCCACCCGCGACCGTCCCGTTCAGTGCCGCGATTGTTAGACCGTTGATCCGGATGATGTTCGCGGAGATTTGCTCCCACGCGGGGTGGGTTGCGAGGTTTTCAACATCCTCCAGATCTGCGCCAGCGCTAAAGATTTTTCCGCTGCCCGTCAGAATGAGTGCGCGTGCGTCGCGTGCCTCTTCTGTGATCTTGGCAAGCCGGTCGAGCATGACGCCGGTCAATGCATTCGCTTTGTCAGGACGGTTGAGCGTAACGGTCCAGATGTCCCCGTCTTTGGCGACCCGTATGCTTTCGGTCATATGAGCCCCACGGCCTTCCGAATGCTTTCGTCGCGAAGGGAAACATCGTCTCCGAGATGGTCATCTGCGGCAGGGGTGCACATCCACATCAGTGCTTGGGCAGGCCATTCAGGCGGAATATGATCAGACCAGTCGAGTTGGCTGACAGGGTTGATCCCGGACGCCTTGATGTCGCGCTGCATCTGCGTCGCGACTGTGCCCGGTGATAGGCCCAACACTCGGACGCCCTTGTCACGATTTTCTTTATCCGCGACGCGCGTCAACATGTATGCGCCCGCTTTCGCAGAACAATATGCGGACCAACCTTCCACCGGGCCATGCGCTGCGCCGGACGAGATGGTGATGATGGTTCCGTGCCCTTGCGCGATCATCGGTGGAAGTGCGGCGCGCATGCCGTAGAAAACACCTTTCAGGTTCACGTCGATGGTTCTGCCGTAGGCCTCGGCATCGGTTTCCGCGAGGTGCGAGATAGGGTCGATCATTCCGGCGTTGCCGATGAAAATATCCATACTTCCAATGCGCTCGATAGTCTGGTCGACAACCGATTGGATCGCACCTGGGCCAGAGACGTCGCAGGGCAGGGCGAGCGCTTTGTCGCCAAGTTCTGCCGCCAGCGCATTCAGCGCATCAGTACTGCGCGCGGTCAGGACAACATTGGCTCCGGCGGCGGCGAAAGCCCGCGCGGCGGCTTCACCGATGCCGCGGCTTGCGCCGGTGATCACAACTGTCTTCTCCTTAAAAGTAAGATTCACCACACTATTTCCTCAATTTATTGGTGTTGTCCCGCGCAAGGACAGGATTCCCGACCTTGACCCGGGCTGCAACCCGTTGGACTGTCCGTCCGAAAATTAATGAAAGGTGTTCTCATGACCTCCCAATTTGCCCTTCGAAGCGCGGTTTGTGCCGCTGCATTGTTGTCTGCTAGCGCAGCCCTTGCCGATGTCACCGCAGCTGAGGTTTGGGACAACTGGAAGGCGAATCTGTCGCTTTACGGCGCTGATGGCGTGTCGATTGGCAGCGAGGACGTCAGTGGTGGCACAGTGACTGTGTCGGACCTGATTCTGACGATGACCGATGAGGATGTCACGATCACGACATCGGTCGGCACGCTCGTGTTTGAAGAGCAGGGCGATGGTACAGTTGCGGTGACGATGCCCGAAAGCTACCCCATCGAAATTGTCGATCCAGGTGAAGGTGTCGATGTCTCGCTTCTGCTGACGCAAGACAACATGAACATGATCGTCAGTGGCGAGCCGGACGCGATGAATTACGACTTCACCGCAGACAGCTACGAATTTCGCGTGGCTGACATCCGGAGTGATGAAAACTTCGACGGTGATATTGTCATGACGGCTCAGGGCCTTTCGGGGTCTTATCAGACAGACATCTCCGACGGATTGAACACTAGCTTTGCAATGGCGGCGTCGTCGCTTGATGTTCTGGTTGATGTGAAGGAACCGGGCGGCGACGGCTATGTCGTTCTGAGCGGTCAGATGGCTGATCTTGTCACGGACGGCACAATCATGCTGCCGGAAGGGGCCGATCTGAACGATCCGGACTCATTCGCAGGTGATTTTACCTTTGATACAGACACCAGCTTTGGCCAGACCGGGTTTGTTTTTGACGTTGATGCCGACGGTGATGCGGCAAAAGGCAGCTTTCAGGCGGCCAGCCTTGGTGTGAATGCAAGCTTGTCGCCCGACGGGATCCTCTACGAAACTGACCTAAGCAGCGCCGCAATAGATGTAACGGCCGCTGCCATGCCAATTCCTGTTCAGATTTCGATGGCCGGTTTGTCGAACAGGTTTGAAATGCCCACGTCGGCAAGTGAAGAACCTGCGCCGTTTGGATATCGCCTCGCGCTGCTTGATCTAGTTGTCAACGATGAGATCTGGGCGATGGGTGACCCGGCAGGCGCACTACCGCGGGATCCGGCGAGCATTATTCTTGATGTGTCGGGCATGGCGACGTTGTTCTTTGACCTGCTTGATCCAGAGCAGGAAGCTGCGATTGCCCAGGCCGGTGTGCCGGGCGAACTGATCTCATTCGCTGTGAATGAGATTCTGGTGTCCGCTGTCGGGACTGAGATTACGGCAAACGGAGACTTCACCTTTGACAATACCGATCTCGAAACATTCGATGGGCTTCCCCGTCCGATGGGCGAGCTGAACATCAGTATTGCTGGCGCGAACGCGCTGATTGATACGCTCGTCAGCATGGGACTGTTGCCGCAAGAGCAGGCCACCATGGGTCGTATGATGATGGGCATGTTCACGCAGCCTGCCGGGGATGACGTGCTTTCGTCCAAAATTGAGATCAATGAACAGGGCCATGTGCTGGCCAATGGTCAGCGTATCCAGTAATCTATTCACAACATGGGGGCGCGGCAGAGTATGGCCGCGCCCTTTTCTATTCAAAGCTGAGGAATTCATGATGCTTTCATTCCGTCTTCTTGGTTCAACGTCCGCTGCCGCCGTGCTGTTGGCGGCGCAACCCGCCTTCGCAGACGTCACCGGCCCTGATGTGTGGGCGGCATACATTAGCTTCTATGAAGCAACCGGGGCGCAGGTGATCGGCGATGTCACAACGACAGGCACCGAAACCGTCGTATCTGATCCCGCATTGCTGTATCGGTTCCCTTTTGGGATCGCGACAGTGCGCATGGGCATCCCCGAAATGCGTTTGACCGATCAATCCGATGGGACAGTAACGCTTGCCTATCGAGACACTTTTGATGTCACGATTGATGTCGATGTGCCCGACCAAGGGTCAGGATCCGGCGTCTTTAGTGTGACCCAGTCAGGTTTCACAAGCACTGTCAGTGGTGATCCCGATGCGATGAGCATCACGTACGCAGCCGACACAATGGCGCTCGAGGTCAAGGAAGTTACCCTGGATGGGGAGCCATTTGACGTGCAAGGCAAGCTCCTGTCTGAGGGGTACAGCGGCACCTCGACTATGGCGCTGGGTGAAGAGCTGATTACTGTCACAAGCGATCAAAGCATTGGCGCGGCGGAGCTTGCCTACATCATGACGTCCCCGTTTGGCGACGTGACTTCACAGACGGGAACATACGCGCCGTCCTCCTATCAGTCGGAAATGGCGTTACCCGCCGGCGGCAGCAGCCTGTTTACGCTTTCGCAGACTTTGCGAGATGGTGCGTTCGTGCAGGTCGCTTCGAAGACTGAAGGAAGCACGACAGAAAGCGTCTCGTCCATTGATGGTGATGTCTTTTATGAGGACAAGGTCACAACCGGACCGGCGCAGACGGATATGCGTATTGATGCTTCGGGTGTGAAGATCTCTGGCGAAGCAGGGGCGAGCAACTTCCGCGTTAATGCCGTGGACATGGCCCCGTTCCCGCTTGAAGGTGGCATCGAATCTGTCAGCGCAAACTATGCGTTTCCCCTTTTGCCGAGCGAAGACCCACAAGAAATTGTCTTCAAGATGGGATTGAAAAACCTGAGTGTCAGTGAAGAGCTTTGGGCATTGGTTGATCCGACAGCCGCCTTGCCGCGTGATCCAGCTTCATTGAACATCGACCTCTTGGCGAGTGTAATTTCCGAAATCGACTGGCTTGATTTTGCAAACCTTGAAGCGCAACTGGATCAGCCAATTCCGCCTATCTCGCTTGAACGCCTGATGATCAATGACGTCTCGGTCAGCGCGGTTGGTGCAGCGGCTGAGGCGAACGGGACGTTTACGCTCGACTTCGATGACCTGGACACGTTTGACGGTTTCCCGCGGCCCGAAGGCGAAGGGTATCTGGCGGTTACCGGTGCGAATGCTTTGATCGACCGTCTGACGACCATGGGGCTGATCGGGCCAGAAGAAGCCGGAATGGCCCGCCTTGGCATGGGCTTTATCGCGCGTGCGACCGGTGACGATGCTTTTGAAACCGCCGTTGAGATCAATGAGGCGGGTGAGGTCTATGTGAACGGTCAACGGATGCGTTGACACCCCTTGCGGCGGGTCCGCCCGCCGCATACCTCTGCGACATCGTTTCTCAACCCGGAGCCGCCATGACCCGCGACCTTGCCAGCCTAACCGATCAGATGATCTCCATCGCAAAGCGGTCAGGGGCAGATGCAGCGGACGCCTTGGCGGTGAACGGTACGTCGATCTCAATTGATGTGCGCAACGGTGCGTTGGAACAGGCGGAACGATCCGAAGGGATCGATATCGGCTTGCGCGTTTTTGTTGGACAACGGCAAGCTTGCGTATCGTCGTCTGATGCGAGCGAAGCGACTCTTCAACAGATGGCCGAACGGGCCGTTGCAATGGCCAAGGAAGCGCCGGAAGACCCTTACGCGGGTCTCGCTGACCCCGCGCAATTGGCCAAAGAGCGCGACAGTGACGCGCTGCAACTCTTTGATCCAACCGAGGAGCCTGATCCGGCGACGCTGCAAGACGATGCCGCGCGGTGCGAAGCAGCAGCTATGGCTATTGATGGGGTCAGCCAAGTTCAGGCTGCCTCGGCAGGATATACCCACAACGCGATCCACATCGCGGCGACAAACGGGTTTGCCGGTGGCTATCAACGGACGCGGCGTGGGATGTCTTGCCAGGCCATCAGTGGCACCGGCACGGACATGCAGCGAGAGTTCGACTATGATGGTCGGATTTTCCAAGTTGATTTGCGGAAGCCGGAGGACATTGGACGCACCGCAGGCGAGCGCGCGGTCGCCCTTGCCGGAGCGCGCAAGCCTAAGACGGGAAGCTATCCTGTTGTTTACGATGAACGGATCGCGAGCAGTCTGATTGGACATCTCACATCGGCCATCAATGGAGCGGCCATCGCCCGTGGTTCAAGTTGGCTGCGCGAGGCGCTGGGCGAACAAGTGTTGCCCGCTGGACTGTCATTAATCGAAGATCCGCGCCGGGTGAAATCCTTCGCCTCGAAAATGTTCGACGCGGAAGGTTTGCAGACACGACAGCGCGCGATTGTTGATGACGGCGTCCTGACGGGTTGGACGCTTGACCTTGCGAATGCGCGCAAACTTGAGATGGAAAGCACTGCAAGCGCCAGCCGGGGCACCGCTGGCCCGCCGTCGCCTAGCACGTCGAACCTTGCTTTGACTCAAGGTGAAAAAAGTCGCGATGATCTTTTGAAAGATATGGGCACCGGATTGCTGATTACGTCGATGATCGGTTCGACGATTAACGGCAATACCGGGGACTATTCCCGTGGCGCATCTGGCTTTTGGGTCGAAAACGGCGAAATCGCTTATCCGGTGAATGAATGCACGGTTGCTGGCAATCTGCGCGACATGCTGAAGCGAATTATCCCCGCAAACGATGCGCGGCCCTATCTCAGTACGGTTGTTCCTTCCTTGCTGGTCGAAGGTTTGACGCTTGCAGGCGACTGATCTCGACCTTCTGATAGAGGTGGCACGCGGTTCGGGCGAGATCGCGAGAAGCTATTTCCAGGATGATCCGCAGATCTGGGACAAGGGCGGCGGCGCAGGTCCCGTGACAGAGGCGGACCTGGCAGTGAACGAGCATATGGCGCTGCATCTTGGCCGTGCGCGTCCAGATTATGGCTGGTTGTCGGAAGAAACCGAGGATGGCACCTCACGACTAAGAACAAAGCGTCAGTTTGTCGTCGATCCTATCGACGGGACCCGCGCGTTTATTGAGGGGTCTCGCAATTGGGCACATGCTTTGGCGGTGGTCGAAGAGGGCAGGCCCGTTGCCGCGGTCGTTTACCTGCCCGTCCGTGATCTGCTTTTTGCGGCAACTGAAGGGCTGGGGGCCACTTTGAATGGCGCCACCATTTCCGTGACGGACACTGCCGACCTTTTTGGCGCAACGGTGCTATCCAACAAGGCCAGCTTTTCCGATGATCGCTGGGAGGCGGGTGAGCCGCCGAAAGGCCTCACACGACACTTCAGGTCCTCGCTGGCTTATCGGCTGTGTCTTGTCGCGCAAGGCAGGTTCGATGCGATGATGACCCTGCGCCCCTCTTGGGAGTGGGACATCGCTGCCGGTGCATTGATCGTAGCCGAGGCAGGTGGTGTTGTAACGGATCAGGACGGAGTGGATTTGCAGTTCAATAATGCACATCCGCAGGTAAATGGCGTGATCGCCGGAGCACCCGTTGTCCAAAAAATCAGGGCAGCCTTGTCGCGCAAGGCATCTTGAGAGAGACACGCCATCAGCATAGTGTGCGGCAAGGCGTGACACGACGATGAAGGGGTTCGGCATGACTCAGCGACTGCATCTTGTTTTCGGAGGAGAACTTGTCGATCCGACGAAAAGTGCATTCAAAGATGTTGATGCGATTGATATCGTCGGCATCTTTCCCGACTACGCGACGGCCTATGACGCCTGGAAGGATGCAGCGCACCGCACGGTCGACAATGCACATATGCGCTACTACATCGCGCATCTGCACCGCCTGCGCGACGAGGAAACGGCTGCCTCCGCAACGGAGGAGCTTGGCGCGTAAACCCGCCTGAAGATCCATGTCCAGTAGCCCCAGATTCTCACTTGCGACCTACTTTGCGCGTCGTACCAGTGAAATCGCCGGGCCCTATAGCGGCAAGCTGCCGAAGCGGCCGGAAGGGACGGTCATCTGGGTTTGGGCGACCGACGTCGATCAAATTGCGCCATTGCGCGGTTTGGAAGAACAGATGACTGCGGAGGGTGATCAGATCACGGTTGTGATCACGCTGCCGAAGGTTGCTGAGACCGCTACGAATGATGCGTTCATTGCTCCTGTTAATCGGTCACAGACGAATACATTCCTGACGCATTGGCGACCTGACCTTGTTGTATGGATGCGCGAAGGTTTGGAGCCATCAGTTTTGGTCGAAGTCTCTGACCATGGTATCCCGTGCACGTTGCTTGAAGCGACCGAAGCCGTTTTGCAGCCAGAGCATGGCGGGTGGGTGCCCGGCATGGCGCGTGCGCTCTTGCAGCAATTTGATCGAATTCTGACAATTGATGCCAGGGTCAGCAATGCGCTCATCAGGGCAGGGGCGAACCCCGCAAAGGTCGAACCGCTCGGGCAGATGGAAACGGCACCACCAGCGCTTTCGCATTTTGAAGATGAGCGGCAGCAAACCTCAAAACAGCTTGGCGCACGACCGGTGTGGCTCGCCGCTGACACCAGTCTGGCCGAGGCTGATCTTCTTGCTGACGCGCACCATCATGCGGCGTTGAGGTCTCATCGTCTTCTCTTGATCGCGGCGTTACGTGACGAAGACGAGGGGCCAGCCATGGCCGCGCGACTGCGTGAGCATGGCTTTCTTGTTGCACTACGCTCCGCCGAAGAAGACCCAGACGATGCAACGCAAATCTACGTTGCCGATTTCGAAGGGGAATTGGGGCTGTGGTATCGCATTGCCCCGGTCACCTACATGGGCGGAAGCCTCACCGGTGCGCAGGTGCGCAATCCGTACGAGGCGGCAACACTGGGAAGTGCGGTAATTCACGGCCCCTGCACGGCACCTTACCACACAGAGTTTAGGTGCCTTGCTGAGTCTGATGCGTCAGTCAGCGTTGCGATGCCCGACGATCTTGGTCCTCAGGTCGAACGGTTGCTCGCGCCCGACGTGGCCGCGCTGACGGTTCATGCAGCATGGGAGGTGACATCGCGCGGGGCAGAGGTGACGGCCCGCGTTGCCGAAGTCATCTTTGCACAACTCGACGCCGCAGGGGTCTAGTCTGTGCGCGCGCCGTTGTTCTGGAGCACGCCACCGCAAAAGCCCGCATGGCAAGCGCGGCTACTGTCGCCGCTAGGGGCACTCTACGCAGCTGCGACGGCGCGTAGGGTCGCGCGTGACGGGTGGAAAGCGGACGTCCCAGTTATCTGTATCGGCAACATCAATGCAGGCGGGACCGGCAAGACACCAACTGCGATGGCGCTAGCGGAACGCCTGATTGCGCGTGGTCGTGTGCCACATATCGTCTCGCGCGGATATGGTGGTGAGCTGGAAGGACCGGTACAGGTCAATCCCAAGATCCACGATGCGAAAGCGGTGGGGGATGAACCGCTGCTACTGGCAGCTTTCACGACGACTTGGGTGTCGAAAGATCGCGCTGCGGGCGCGCGGGCCGCGCAGAGTGCTGGTGCGGATGTGATCCTCCTCGACGACGGATTTCAAAACCCTTCTGTGGTCAAAGACTTATCTATCGTCGTGGTTGATGCATTCAGGGGTTTTGGCAATGGGCGCGTTATTCCGGCAGGGCCATTGCGTGAGCCGGTCACGGTCGGGTTGAAACGCGCTGATCTTCTTTTGTCGATTGGTGATGACCAAGCGCAGGCAAAGTTCAGTACGACTTGGCCGACTTCTGTTCCGCAGATGTCGGGACAATTGAAACCGCTGCCAACAGGCATGCCATGGGAGAACCTGCCGGTTCTTGCATTTGCGGGGATCGGTCACCCCGAAAAGTTTTTCGCAACCTTGCACGCACTCGGCGTCAATCTCATCCACGCGGAAGCCTTAGCGGACCATCAAACACTTTCCACAGGCCTCATGGCGCGGCTCGAGGCGGAAGCGCGGCTCAAGAACGCTCAGATGGTCACAACAGAGAAGGATGCGGTGCGCCTTCCGGACGCGTTTCGAACCAAAGTGTTGACCTTGCCGGTCCGGCTCGAAGTTGAGGATTGGGGGCCGCTTGATGCGGCCCTCCAGGAAGTCGGGCTTTAGGCGTCGGCAAGCTTTGCGTCGAGGATCGACTTCATTTCCTCGTAGGACATGTTGCTGTACTTCTCACCGTCGATCATGAACGAGGGGGTAGAGTTTACGCCATCACGCTCTGCATTGGTTTGGTACCAACCGACGAGTGCCTCTGCTTTTGCAGCGTCGGACATGCAAGCGTCGAGCGTCTCGTCGTTCATCCCGGCTGTTTTCGCAAGCGTGCGAAGGTTGCCGATGACTTCTGCGGGATCCTGGCTTCCTGCCCAGCTGCGCTGTTCTGCATAGAGCAAGTCGGTGAACGCAAAGTAGCGTTCCGCACCTGCACATCGTGCGATCATCGACGCCCAAAGGCCGAAGCGATCAAAGTAAACTTCGCGATAAACGAATTTCACTTTGCCGGTGTCGATATAGTCGGCCTTCAACTGCGGATAGACGTCCGCATGGAAGCGCGCGCAGTGCGGGCAGGTAAAGGATGCATATTCAATCATCTCTACCGGTGCATTAGCATCACCCAGCACCATCTCTTCGATTTCAATCGCATCTTGTGCCCAAGCGTTGCCAGCAAATCCACTGGTCAAGGCCAGCGCGGCCACGCCCGATTTCAATAGCTCTCTGCGTTTCATTTCCTATCCTTTGATCGGTGTTCTTTTCTTTGACATGACTTTGGCACCCAGTTGGGCCAGAGCCTGTCGGAGTTCAGGATTGCTGACGTCACGTGACATCTGCGTTGCTGTCTTCTCTGCCTCGGGAGAGACTTGGATGTTCGGTTTTGGCGATGCTTTGAACTGGACTTGACCCTCGGCAAATCCGATGGGCGCAGTTTGCGTGATGCGCACCCGTGAAATCGCGCGATACCCGTAGCATGCGTTCACTTTGTCACGGATTTGGTCCTTCTGCATCTCAAGAATGGGTGCCTGCGGCCCTGTGGTCAGAACCGTGAGGGTCGCCCCGATTCCGCCTTTGCCGTAGCTGACATTCACGGGTGTCGCGACACTTGCTGTCGCGTCCCCCACGATCTCAGCCCAATGCGTCAACAGCCGCGAGACCGCGAAACCGCGGTCTTCGCTGACTTTCCGAATACGGTTTTGCATCAGGCCTGACGCCTGAGCGAAGCCATAGGTAGAGCTTTTGCGGTGTGGCTGTTTCATCATTTCAATCTAATCTATGCTCTGGGTCGCGCCAAGCTACCCCGGATGCAAAAGGACGAATAAAGATTGCGTGAACTGAGCGATGAATTGCTCGCCTGGTATGATGTGCATGCCCGGGTGATGCCGTGGCGGGTTTCGCCAGACGACCGTGCGCGGGGCGTGCGCCCCGATCCTTACTTCATCTGGATGTCCGAGGTGATGTTGCAGCAGACCACTGTGGCGGCAGTAAAAGACTACTTTCGCAAGTTCACGACGATCTGGCCCACGGTCTCTGATCTTGCGGCGGCGGAAGACGCAGATGTCATGGCAGCTTGGGCGGGGCTTGGATACTACGCTCGTGCGCGTAACCTCTTGAAATGTGCACGTGTTATCGTGACAGAGCATCAAGGCCAGTTTCCAGAAACATATGACGAATTGCTAACCTTGCCCGGCGTTGGGCCTTACACGGCAGCGGCGATTTCTGCGATCGCGTTTGATGCGCCGTCCACGGTGCTTGATGGAAATGTCGAGCGTGTGATGGCGCGGATGTACGATATTCACGAACCGCTTCCGGGCGTGAAACCGGTGCTGATGGAGCGCGCCGCGGTGCTGACGCCGCACGCGCGCCCCGGTGACTATGCACAGGCCGTGATGGATCTTGGTGCGACGATTTGCACACCACGCAATCCGGCCTGTGGCATCTGCCCATGGCGGGAACCCTGTCGAGCCCGTGCTGCGGGTACTGCATCAGAGTTGCCGAAGAAGACGCCGAAGAAAAAGACGCCGACGCGTAAGGGTTTCGTTTACGTCGCACGCCGTGCCGACGGTGCCTGGCTGATGGAAGTGCGGCCGGAGAGCGGTTTGCTCGGTGGGATGTTGGCATTCCCCAGTTCAGACTGGAATGAGGACCCGGTCGGCGACCCTCCGATAACGGCTGAGTGGGCGAACCTGGGGTTGGAAGCCCGACACACGTTTACGCATTTTCATCTGCGTCTGCAGATCATGGCCGCAACCTTGTCCGAGGATGCGGTACCTGACCGTGGCCACTTTGTGGGCAAGCACGAATTTCGCCCGTCGGCGCTGCCTACAGCAATGCGAAAGGTCTTTGATCTAGTGTCTGCGACGTAACGCTCCATTTGTCGGAGAAGGGCGGCTTCGCTAGACTTTGACCATGACGACTGTGCCAACAACTCCGCCTTTCGCCCGCCTCAGTGCGGCGCTTCCATTCTGGCTTTCGCTGGGCCTCGTGCCGGTTGCGATCATCGCCGCTGTGTATGGTGGATGGATGTTGCTGCTGCTACCGGCGAGCACGTGGTATCTGTTTTCGCTTCTTGATCTCTTCACAGGTCTGAACGAAGAAAATGTCGATCCTCAAACACCAGAGGATCAGCTTTATTGGTATCGGTTGATTACGCTGATTTGGGCCCCCGTTCAGGTCGCCACGATCTTTGGCATTCTGATCTATGTCGTACAGACCGATCACCTCAGCTGGTGGGAAGAATGGACTCTGTTCGCCTTTCTGGGGATCTTGTCTGGCACTGTCGGGATCAACTATTCGCATGAACTGATGCACCAGCGCCCGAAAGTGGAGCGATGGATGGCGGATATACTACTGGCATCTGTGCTTTACTCTCATTTCCGGTCAGAACACCTGTTGGTTCATCACCGCTATGTGGCCACACCGCGGGATCCGGTGACAGCACGCTACAATGAGCACTTTTGGCGCTTCTTTCCGCGGGTTTTGCGTGAGTGCTACGTCTCTGCATTCAACGCTGAAAAGGCGATGCTCGCGCGTAAGAACAAGCCGTGGACCGATCTGTCCAATCCGTTTTTCCGCTACTGGGCGCTGCAGGTAGGCTTCGTTTTGGCCGCATTCCTGATAGGTGGTTTCTGGGGGGGGTTCCTATTCGTCGTGCAGGCCTTCTGGGCGGTGTTTCAGCTTGAGCTGGTCAACTATGTTGAACACTACGGCCTGACGCGGAAGCATCTGGGTAACGGGAAATATGAGCATGTCCTGCCGCGCCATTCATGGAATGCGGCACACCGCGCTTCAAACTGGCTTTTGATCAATCTTCAGCGTCACTCCGACCATCACTACAAACCCGATCGGCGTTTTCCACTTCTGCAAACCTACAGTGACGACGATGCTCCGCAGTTGCCTTATGGATATCCGGTCATGACAATGGTTGCGTTGTTTCCGCGTGTTTGGCGAAAGGTGATGAACCCACGCGTCGCGGATTGGCGCGCGCGTTACTACCCCGAGATTGACGATTGGGCGCCTTACAAGGCCGCGACAAACCCGTTGCCACGATAGGTCTCACCATCTTTGCGTAGCCTTCCGCTTTTGCACGAGCGGAAAGAAGCGTCATTGTGTGCGGTTCACCGCCAAAAGACCGCGAAACAATCTGTTTCCAAGGCCTCAGCCGCTTCGCCCATCTTGAGCCTCATATTCGCCCCGTTTGACGGGCCCTTTAGCGCCATGTGCCCCAACGGCGCGCGTGTGTCTCTGCTCGACCACGCGCGCCACCTTCTCGGGGCTCAACGCTGGAGGAGACGTCATGCTGTCATTGAAACCCCTCGCCGCCGTTGCTGCTTTTGGTGTACTCGCCGCGTGCGGTGGATCGGGAAGCCCTACGACGACCGACGTCACCGATCTTCTCGCCGACGGCGCGCTCGACTTTTCATCTGGTCCAGCAGCTTCCGCTGATCCCGGTGACCGAGACGTTGACTTTGCGACGATCCTGAATGGTCTGCGCGAAATAAGGGGGTTGCCTGATGTTACTTATGACTCGCGCCTCGACGCCGCCGCCCAGAAACATGCCCAAGACCTTGTTGATAATGACTATTTCAGTCATACGAGTCTGAACGGCGATCAGGTCCGGGACCGGATCCAAGCTGAAGGCTACGACCCGCGCGGATGGGCGGAAAACCTCGCGCGTGGTTACCAAACGCAAGGCGCGACGCTTCAGGCGTGGATCGACTCGCCGGGGCACAACGACAACCTCAACGCAACACTTGAGGAGTTTGCGTTGGGGGTTGCCGGGTCAGGGAATGACCTGACCTGGGTTCTTGTCCTTGCGACTGAACGCTAAGTCCACACCAAAACCGTCAAATGATAGAAGACGGGTGCTGCGAAGATCACGCTGTCAAGCTGGTCGACAAAGCCACCCTGACCTGGGATTAAGTGCGACCAGTCTTTGACGCCCCGGTCCCGTTTGATCGCGGCAAATACGATATTGCCAAGCATCCCGACGAGGCTGATGATCCCGGCGATGACCATCGCACCGAAGACACCGAATGGTGTAATCCAGCTGAGCAGTCCCCCTATCAGCATGGCGCTGATGACGCCGCAGATCATCCCTTCGCGGGTTTTGGGTGACAATTTTGGCGCGACCTTTGTTTTGCCAATGCGGCGTCCGAAGAAGTATTCCAGCAGATCGCCAAACTGCACGACCAGCACAAGAAACGCGATCAGAAGCGTGGTGCGCCCTTCGTAGCCCGCGATCTCGACAGTGATCAAAGCAGGGACGTGGCTGAGGCAGTAGACAGCAATCATCAGGCCCCATTGGGTTTCCGCGATCCGGATCAGGAAGCGATCGGTATCGCCGCGCAGCGCGGACACAATTGGCAACAGCAGGAAAGCGTACACGGGGATGAAGAGCGTAAACAGCTCTGCCCAGTCCATCCAGACAAAGACGTATTGCAGCGGCAGGACCGCAAAGAAGCCCAAAGCCAGCGACATGTGGTCGGCCTGGGCTTTGGTCGTGAGCGTCAAAAATTCGCGCAGCGCTGAAAAACTTGCAAAGAGAAATAGGATGATAACGCCCACTTGGCCCGAAATCAGGGCAAGCCCGACGAGGATGACAATCGCCCACCAGCTTTGCACCCGAGTGATGTAGGTGTCGAGAATCGGGCTTTGCTCTCCGGCGGTCTGACGTGAGCGCAGGAATTCACCCAGCAAGGTCAACGCCAGCATGATCCCCATCACGCCCAGTACCAGCAAAAGCAAGTCTGCCGTGGTGGAATCCATCGGGATGTCAGGAACGTTCGGGGTCATTCTGCAGGCTCAGGCTTGGGCTTTGGGGTGGCCGACCAATCACTCTTATGCGCGTCTGGCCTCAGTGCTGCGAGCGCGTTGGCAGCGCGGACAAGAAAGTCATCTTTGCTCTCTCCCTCTTCTACGTGGATCGGCGCGCCGAAAGTGACTGTGCAAATGAGTGGGAGGGGGATCACCTCACCTTTTGGCATGATGCTGTTGAGGTTCGCGATCCAGGTCGGCACCAGATCAACCTCTGGACGGGCGAGGCCCATGTTATAAAGCCCAGCTTTGAACGGGATCAGCGGGTCTTCGGTCATATTGCGCCCACCTTCTGGAAAGATGATGAGCGATGCGCCGTCGTCGAGCGCTTCGATGATCTTGTCCATTGGCTTGTCGTTCACTTCCGGTCGCCGGTCGATCAGAACACAGTTGAAAACCTCTGGTCCCACGAACGCCCTAACAGGGTTAGCCAGCCAATAGTCTGCTGCGGCGACGGGTCTGACGGTGCGCCGCAATGCAGGCGGCAATACCGACCAAATCATGGGCATGTCACCGTTAGAGACGTGGTTAGCGAAATAGACGCGTTGGCGCGGGACCGGTTCAATGCCGCGCCAATCAGCGCGCACGGCAGTCAGAAACCGCACAAACAAGCGGAGCACATGTCCGGTTAAGCGCGCAGCGAAGTAACGAAGTGTCTTCATAGCAGAACCTTGGACGTAAGCAGTTCATTTGTGAAGTGTGAAGGGCGGGCCCGCGGCCCGCCCATTGAGTGCTTAGTCGTTGGTGTCGCCAACAAATTCGCTGAGTAGCTTCTCGTTCTTGGCATCTTCCAACCGCTGGATGCGGTCTTCGGACAGACGATCATCAAAGCGATATTTGACGAAGTTTACCAAGGCGAGCGTTAGCATCAGAACCCCGATGCCCCAGTAGCCTTTCGTTGACAGCGGCACGTCGGGTGAAAGGTAAAGCGAGAGGCCAAGCATCCCGTAAGCCACCACAACTGCGATGCCGTTAAAGAACATAATGAGTGTATTGTCAGAGCGGTTCCACATGGTTTTAGTCCTTCCTATTGATTATTTCTTTGCCTTTAGACGTGCGATCACGTCCTTGGCGGTTGATCGTGTTGCGGGTCCGAAGCCCGCGTCGGCCATCCGGTCTTCGAGTGTGCTGTGCGACAGATCCGCGTTGATTTCAGCGAGGATCTGGCTGTGTTCAAACGGGTCGTCCTTGCCGATCACACTCGCGATCAGCTCTTCCGCTTCCTCGACGCTTCCCGCGCCGTGGTTGCTAGCGCCTGCCATGCGGGCCTGAATTGTCTGTTCGCGACGCACCGCGCGGGCCTGAATAGCGCCCTGCTTGAGGTCCACGATCCGGCGTTGGCCTGTCTCGATGGAATTACGCAAGCGCAGGATCTTTTGATCCAGCCGGGCGAGTGTTTGGTCGCGAATAACCAGTTCGTTCTCCATTTGGGCAATCGCGCCGGCAGCTTCTTCGGCAAGGGCCATGTTATCTGACTCGAGTGCCTTCTTCGCGCGATTGGTCAGCGCCGTGATGCGGGTTTGAAGCCCTTGGCGATGCTGATCCTCGCTGCGCTGGCGCTGGATCAGGCTGGCGAGCGTGGTTTTGGCTGCTTTCAACTGACCTTCGGCTTCGCGAATTTTTTGGTCAATCAATTCAATGGCAAAGGCATCGCGCACGCGGTCTTCAGCGCGGGCATTGGCCCCTGCAAACAGTGTGGTGAGCGTTCGAAACATCTTTCCTCCAATTTTTGAACATCGTTCATGAAGTAGACATAGGGAGGAAAAAAGAGTCGCGCAAGTAAAAAATGAACGAAGTTCAAAAAATTATGATAGCGGACGAACGGCATGCGTCAGCAGCAGTTTGATCATCGTTTCGATTGCGTCGCTTTGAACGGCGGCACTCGTGTCGTCGAGACCCAACATCACAATCCCATGAACTGAGGTGAAAAGCGTGCGCGTAAAGAGCTGCCGTTCCATTGGGTCCATATCCGGGAGTGCGATGGACAGGGGGCCGTCGATGATCCCGAACAGATGTGCAAGCTCTTGCAAGTACCAGTCCGGCGGTGGGGTTGATGGGTCGCGCTCTACGTCAAAGATCGCGCGCCACGCATTGTAGTCCGACTTTGCGAACTGATGGTAGGATAGGCCCATCGCGACAAGCTGATCGAGCGCGACGTCGGGTGCTTTATCCAATGCCGCAGTCACGTCTGCTGCCAATCGGTGGAACGTCCGTGCGTTTACGGTCAGGATGAGATCCGTGAGATCGTCGAAGACATTGTAGATCGCGCCGGTTGCGCACCCTGCCTCTTTCGCGAGGTCGCGCGCGCGCAAGGATGACAGCCCATTCTGTGTGATTTGCCGCTCAGCAAGAACGATCAGGTTCTCTCGAAGTGCTTTGCGTTTCTCTGCGACTTTGCCTGCCATGGTGCCCTCTTGCCTGAACGGTGTTCACCTTAACGCCGCGTTAGGTGCGAGGAAAGGGGAGGATGCCTCCGGCGGAGGTATTTTTAGCAAGAAGAAGAGGTGGGGCGCTACAACTTGACCGGTGCACCACCTTCGAAGGTATTCACCCCGTGATAGCTGATCGGGTCTTCCTGCATCTGCAAATGCAGCCCGTCGCCTCTATAGGGGTGCGCGCGGGCAAGGTTTTCATCGACCTCAATGCCGAGTCCGGGTGCGGTTGGCACTGGAATGTAGCCATTCTCCACCGACAACGTGTTCTTGATCAGCGCATAGTGAAACGGGGTCTCTATCGTCTCGGCCATCAGGATGTTCGGGATTGCGGCCGCAAGCTGAACATTGGCGGCCCATTCGATGGGGCCCGCATAAAGGTGCGGCGCCATCTGCGCGTTGTAAGCTTGCGCAAGCACGGCGATCTTGCGCGCCTCCCAAATACCACCTGCTCGTCCCAACGCGGGCTGCACGATGCTGACATGACCGTCGCGCAGCGCCGGCGCAAACTCTGCAGTGGTGCACAGGCGCTCGCCCGTCGCGATTGGGATGCTCGTCGCGGCAGCAACTTTGGACAAAGCACCGACGTTGTCGGGCGGCACAGGTTCTTCGTACCAAAGTGGGTCGTAGGGCGCGATGGCTTGCGCCAGTCGGATCGCACCACTGGTCGAGAATTGCCCGTGTGTTCCGAAAAGCAGATCGGCCTTGTCTCCGGCGGCGCCGCGGATCGCTTTGCAAAATGCGGCGGACAGAGAGATGTCATACATCGATGGCATATGCCCGCCGCGGATCGTATAGGGGCCCGCAGGGTCGAATTTGACGGCTGTATAGCCTTTTTCGACCATGGCCACCGCAGCTTCTGCGGCCATCTCAGGTGACGCCCAAAACGTGGGCAGCGGATGCTCGGCCTGGGGATAAAGATAGGTGTAGGCGCGAATGCGATCATTCATGCGACCACCTATCAGCGCATGGATGGGGCGACCTTTGTCCTTCCCAAGAATATCCCAACATGCGATTTCCAGCCCAGAGAATGCACCGATAACGCTGAGGTCAGGTCGCTGCGTGAAGCCAGCAGAATAGGCGCGACGGAACATTAGTTCGACATTCTCGGGGTTTTCGCCCAGCACATGACGCTCAAAAACATCCCGGATCACGGACTTCATCGCATCAGGGCCGACCGAAGAGGCATAGCACTCGCCCCAGCCCGTGATCCCGGTATCAGTCGTGACCTTTACCAAGATCCAATACCGCCCACCCCAACCCGGTGCAGGTGGAGCCGTGACAATGATGTCGAGGTCTTGCAGTTTCATGTCTAAGCCCTTTTTGACCGGGAGATAGTTTATGGATATGACCTTGAAGGTTCTTGGGACAGAAGACCATGCGCTGCTTAGTAATGTACCTGCCGGATTGTTCGACAATCCTATCGATCCGGTGGAGGCGACGCGGTTCCTGACGGATCCCCTTCATCACATCGTCCTTGCCTTTGTAGACGAACTAGCTGTCGGCATGGGGAGTGGGACGGTTCTCTACCACCCCGACAAGAAGCCGTCTTTCTTCATCAACGAAGTTGGCACCCGCGATGGATGGACACGCCAAGGGATCGCGACTGCTGTTTGCAATCGGCTCTTCACCCTCGCCCGGAGCCTAGGTTGCGAGGGCATCTGGCTTGGTACGGAAGCCGACAACGATGCTGCAATCGGTCTCTATCGCGCACTCGAAGGCGTCGAACTGCGTGGTGTATACTTTGGCTGGGATGATGCGCTTTAGATGCTAGTCAAAGACGATGACATTACGGCGGGCTGATCCGCCTTTTGTGTCGGCAATGGCCTCATTGATCTGATCGAGTTTCCAGCGGCCTGAGATTAACTCATCCAGCTTGAGCCGTCCTTGCCCATAAAGGTCAGCCATCCAAGGAATGTCTCGTTTGATGACCACGTCGCCCATTTTGGAGCCGACCATGCTTTGCCCGACGGCGGCAAAATTGGCTGCTTCGTATTTGGATTCTGCACCGGTGGCGGGCATGCCAACCATGACCACCTTCCCACCATAGGCGAGGTAGCGCGGCGCGGTATCGTAAACCGGGGCAACACCTACGGTAACGAAGACCGCATCCGCGCCCCGGCCCATTGCGGCTTTCGCTGCCTTCCAAGGCTCAGGGTCTGATGCGAGAACCCCGTCAGTTGCGCCAAATTCCTTCGCCACCTCCAGCTTACCAGCTGACATATCGACTGCCACGATCCGTCTCGCGCCCGCGATCCGCGCGCCCTGGATGGCATTCAGACCAACGCCCCCTGCGCCAATGACAACCACGTCCTGGCCCGCACGTAAGTTGGCTGCGTTGACGACAGCACCTACCCCCGTGATCACACCACATGCCAACAGGCTGGCGGACTCCATGGGAATGTCGGCAGGCAATTGAACGACCTGACTATGGTGGACAACAACCTTCTCGGCAAAAGCGCCAGAGGCCATGGCTTGGTGCAGCTTCCCGCCATCAGCAGTTTTCAGGGGCCCATGATCGCCGTCATAGGGTGTCTGGCAGATCGTCGGCGCACCGCTTGCACAAGAAGGGCATCCGCCGCAGGCGCGAATGAGCGTGACGACAACGTTGTCGCCGATAGAGAGCCCAGCTACACCGTCGCCAACGGCAGTGACATGGCCAGCCGCTTCGTGACCGTAGACTGCGGGAAGTGAGCCGCCCCAAGCGCCGTCGGCGTAAGAAATGTCGGAATGGCAGATCGCGACCGCTTTTACGGTGACCTCAACTTCGCCCGCAATTGGCGCGCGCAAGTCGACGTTCTCGACCTTCAGTGGTTCTCCAAAAGCGTGGCAAACAGCGGCTTTGATTGCGGGCATAAACGCCTCCCTTATTCTGCCCGCTCACCAAACGGGCCGGGCGGGCGTCGCGCAAGCGTTTTCTTAGGTTGGCGCGGACGTTGTGCTGTCTTTTCGTGACATGAAAAGGGCCACACAGCCGATGGTGAGTATTGCCGAAAGCAGGAAGGGCGCCCCGGGTAGGAAGATCGGTGCCTGATCATTGGTAAAATAGAAGAACGTCTGCGTCACAATCAGTGGTGCGATAATCGTTGCGACGGCATTGATCGACGCGACCAATCCTTGCAATTCCCCTTGTTGATTGTCGTCGACCGACCGGGACATGATGCCCTGCAACGCTGGTCCCGCGACGGATCCGAGTGCCGTCAATGGGGTCAAAGCCAGCGCAACCCAGCCGTTTGTGACAAAGCCAAGGAGCACGAAGGCCAGCACGTCAATCGACAGACCAAAGATCACCGCGTTGCGTTCACCCATCCAGCCGAGGATCGGTTTCATCAGCAAACCCTGCACGATTGCGATCCCGACGCCAAAGACCCCGAGTGACAGGCCAATCATGCCGGGTGACCATCCAAACTGCAGCGCGCCGAAGTACGCCCAGACGCCCGGGTAAACAAAGAAGGCGACTGCATAGACAAAGGAGATGATGATCAGGCGTTTCAGCCCTGGAAGTTTTCCGATGTGCTTGAAAGCGCCAAGCGGGTTCGCTCGCCGCCATGAGAATGGGCGGCGGATCTCATCGGTAACCGTTTCGGGCAGTACAAAATAGCCGAAGATCGCATTCGCCGCAGCAAGGAAAGCCGCGGCCCAGAACGGCGCGCGTGTCCCGTATTCCGCCAGGACACCACCAAGAATGGGTCCAAGCACAAATCCGACGCCGAATGCCGCGCCGATCAGGCCGAAATTGGCTGCCTTTTCCTCTGGCTTTGAGACATCGGCCATGTAGGCGGCCGCTGTGGCTTGGGTCGCAGCAGTAATCCCGCCGATCACACGCCCCAGAATCAGCAGCCACATCGTTCCCGCAACCGCCATCAGCACATAATCAAACGACATCACCACCAGCGAGATCAGCAAGACAGGTCGGCGGCCGTATCGGTCCGACAGGTTGCCCACGGTTGGCCCGAAGAAAAACTGCATTAGCGCGAAGATCGTGGCCAAAAGACCGCCCCACACCGCGGCGTTTGAGAGATCTGTCCCTTCAATCTCGCGGATCAGATCTGGCATGACCGGCATGATGAGACCGATCCCCATACTGTCCATCACTACTGAAAGCAGGATGAATGTTTTTGCGAGGCGCAGGTTCACGTCGTGTCTTTCGGTCTCATTCGAGTAACTTGCCAAGACCTAACACCATTTGCGGCAATGTCATTGGAATGATGAGGTGTGTGCAGTTTGGCGGTGCGGTTTGCAGTGTTGAGTTGAGCGCGGAGATCTGGTGTTTCAGGGCGGAGTCGACATCAGAACGGGGCTCTTGCTTCTCTGCCCTTTGAGCAATCCAATCTGCAATTGTTGAGATTGCTTCGGACTGGTCAGCGCCTTTGCTGTCCGCAAGGTTCAAACCCGCAGCGAGGCCTTTCCGGGTCTCTTCATCGGCGTGATAGGCGAAGACGAGCGGCGTGCTGACCTCATCCAAGCGGCTGCTCAAAATCTTTAGGCTTTGACGTAAGCGCAGCGCGAGGCCGGTTGCGCCTGTCAATACCGGATCGCTTTGGTGATGGACCCATTTGGCATGCTCGGGCGCCTTCATCTCTGCCTGAAACTGCGCCACCAAAGCTATCACCGGTTCCCCCGTTTCAGAAACCATGGGTGCAAGTGCGGCCGGGTCGATCTGGATCTCCATCGCCGCGCGATGGATTGCCTGCGCTGAAACTTCTGGAATAAGTCCAGCTTTTGCCTGCGTGATGGCGAGGGTGCCCATGACCAGCAGGTCCGCACGCAAAGCTGCGGTGTCTGTGAACAGCGGTGCCATCTCTGCATTGTGGAAGGTCCCGCGCCAGACGGGGCTATCAAAGGGTGTCGCGGTCATGGCTTAGCTTTCGGTGATATGGGTCAGTACCGCGGCAAGCCCGCTTGGATCAGACAGGAAAGGTGAGTGTGATGTCTGAAGTTCTGTGATCATCGTGTCTGGCCAATCACGCGTACGCATGACCTGATAGCTTGGTGGTATTGCACGGTCGTCCAGACAACGGATGAAATGGCGCGGATAGTCGCCCGCCACGTCATCTGGATAAGGCGTCGTCTGTGGTTTCAAGGGTTGGGGGCAAAGATGTTGAACAGCCCATGCGGCGCGGTCTTCGGGCACATCGTGGTAGAACTTCTCGACGGCTTTTGTCGGATCGAACGTAATTGTCAGCCCATCTGCGCTGGGTACGATCGCGTCCGCAAGCGGTTGGCTGTCCGCCAGCGCCCGCATATCCGCAATTGATTTGCCCGGTATGGGAATGTGCGCACAGAGGTAGATCAACATGGCGACCTGCTCCGGAGATCTGTTCGCTGCAAGAGTGGCGGGAAACCCCGCCATCGAATGTGCGACTATGACAGTTCTGTTGGAAAAGGCGGTTTCAATCGCATCGGCGTAGCGGGCTAGCGACACATGCTCCGCCGGTGTCGTATCCGCACCATGCGATGGGAGATCGATTGCACGGGCGGCATGGCCTCGTGCTTCCAGCTCAGGGATCAGGTCGGTCCAACACCAGGCGCCATGGGCTGAGCCATGGATCAGGAGAAAGTCAGTCATACGGCCATATGGCCGGTTGCTTCCAGAAAGTCACGCAAGTGGGCTGCATATATTTCCGGCATCTCAGCGCAGGGGAGGTGGCCTGCGCGGCGCATCAGCACAAATTGCGATCCGGGGATCAGATCCACGGTTTCACGGACCAGATCGGGTGGAGTGGCGCCGTCTTCTGACCCTGCGATACCAAGGGTCGGAAGGCGCAAACCAGACGTCGGCGTGTAAAAGTCTGTGCCTTTAATGGCCGCGCAGATCCCTGCATAGCCCTTTGGGGGCGTTGCGAGAAACATCGCGCGCCATGGTTCGATACTTGGGCTCTTCACAAAATCTCGCCCGAACCATCGGTCCATTGTGGCATCGGCGAGTGTCGCCATCCCCTCTTTAGTGACGGCCGCAATGCGATCATCCCATAGTTTTGGGTTGCCGATCTTGGCAGCGGTATTCGAGAGAACGACTGCACGTATCAGATCAGGCCGTTTGACGGCCAAACCTTGCGCGACCATTCCGCCAACGGACAAACCAACGAACAACGCATACGTCGCGTCGAAATGGTCGCAGACCGCTTCTGCGTCGCTGACAAGGCTGCCCATCGTGTACGGAGGATTCGGCACATCTGACTGGCCGTGCCCGCGCATGTCGTAGCGGATGACCCGCAAGTCACGGGGCAAGTGAGGGATGATCGAGTCCCACAGATGCAGGTGTGTTCCAAGCGAATTGGCAAAGACGACTGTCGGTGCGGCTGGGTCCGGATTGTGATCAACCCGGCACGACAAGGCGACATCACCATTTATCACGGTCGAGCGTGTCATTCCGGTCTCCTTTCTGCATCATTTTAGGGCTAGAAAAAGATCAAGCCGCGCAGGACAAAATCCTAAAGCGCGGCTTGTTCCCGTTGTCCCGCGGCCTTGACAAGCAAGGGCGGACAACCCTCCCGAGCCGCAGCAAAAGCGATGTTGGCGCGTCTGTCAACACTTTGATCTCACGTTTTTATTTTGCTGGATTTGACGCAAATGATGAAAAAATATGCAACCAGAAATATGCATTGTGTGATCGCGCCCAGACGTTGGGGAAACCCTATGTTATGTCTCTGTCCCGCGGAGACGCATGTGCGCCATGATCTGCCCGTGGTCAGAGGCCAATTTGTTGTATGGCGCCTCTGGATGGCTGCCGTCTGAAAGGTGATCATTCAGTACGGTGAAATATTCCATATCTCCAATACGTTGGGCGTTCTCGGCATGGAAATGCCGGGACATGAAGATCTGGTCGATGCTTTCGAAAACACCGCCAAAGGCCGATGTAAAGACCATGTCGCGCGCCGACCTACGGACAAACATTTTTTCGGCCGAATGAAGCCGTGACTCGGTGATCTGCGCCTGAATGAGAACGTTTTCTTCGTCTGTATAGCGGTCGTTGCGACGCGCTGCGTCATGTCGGCGCATCCAGGCGTAGTTCTTGAAGGGTGCTTCGCCTGTGACGATCTCTGTACTTACCGAATGCTCGCTATCGTTGAAATCACCCAGGACCATCACGGGGCGATTCTCTGCGAGTTCGGCCAGAACCTCGCGTCGGAGGACCCAGGCTTCTGCCATCCGGCGCAGACCGGACCGCAGTGCGCCAAGCGCCCGTCCGACAGGATCGTAATTGACCAGATCTGCTGCCGGAGGGAAGGGGGCTCCCGGGGGCTTGTCCAACTCACCCAGCTTGGACTTCAGATGACAATTGAAGACCGTGATGATGTGGTCGCCGACTGGCACGCGTGCCTTCAGGATGGGTCGTGACAGCCGCGAAATGCGATAGTGACCACCGTCACTACCGTCGAGATCCTGAAACGGGATGTCGAGCGGTTCGGGCAGCTCTTGTAGAATTTGCGGGTCTTCGGCGAATCCAAAGCGCGAGAGGATCGCAAGCCCTGGTCGCCGCTCGCCCGGGCCCCCGTCATTTGCATTGGGTGCGAAGGCGAGCGCCGCAGGTGTGTAAGGGTCATAGGCTAACTTCCGAAAGATCGCTCGCCTTGCATATCGCTTGCTCGGATCCGGGACATTACTTTCGTTTGCTTCAAGGCCAATCTCATCGGCTTCATCGATAACCGCCTTCAATGCTTCTTCTTCGAAGATCTCTTGAAAACAGACCACGTCTGCAGAAAGCGTCAAAAGTTGCTCTGCCAACCATGCCTTTTTCCAGGCGTGTTCCTCGGGGGTGTAGGACTCGAACCGATAGTATTCTTTCTCTGCCCCGATCAGATTCTTGACGTTGAAACTGGCGATAGTGAAGTCTGTCATTTCAAATCTCAGTTCAATGTAGCAAGCGCGCGAGAAAACATCGGTGCGTCGACGTTCCCCCCAGACACGACTGCGATAATTGTATCATGTTGAAAGGCCTTTGGATGAAAAAGCGCGGCGGCCAGCCCGACCGCACCGCCAGGTTCGACAACCAGTTTCAGACGCTGAAACGCATGGGCCATTGCCCGCAAGGCCTCATCTTCAGTCACGGCGACCCCGGTCCCACAGTGCTTTTGCATGATCGGAAAGGTGATATTGCCGGGCGCTGGCGTGATGATCGCATCGCAGATGGAACCACTGGTCGCGGCATTTGAAACGATTTGGCCGGTTGAGAGCGACTGGATCACGTCGTCAAAACCTTCCGGCTCGACGGGTCGCGTGATCATTTCCGGTGCGTCTACCGCAAGAGCCAGCGCGATTCCTGATGTCAGACCTCCGCCACCACAACACACTGCGACATCTGCTTTGTTGACCCCGATCGCTGCCGCATCCTCGGCAATCTCAAGCCCAACCGTCCCTTGACCCGCAATGACCATCGGTTCGTCAAAAGGTCTGATCAGTGTCAAATCGCGTTCAGCGGCCATTCTAGCACCGATGTTGTCTCGATCCTCCGTTGCACGGTCGTAAGTCACCACTTCGGCACCGAGTGCCTTGGTATTGGCGATCTTGAGTGCCGGAGCGTCATTTGGCATCAGGATCACGGCAGGTGCGCCATGTGCCTTGGCCGCTGCCGCGATGCCTTGAGCATGATTGCCGCTTGAGAAAGCGAAAACGCCTTTTTCGCGCGCATCTTGAGATAGTGCGGAAATTGCGGACCACGCGCCTCGGAACTTGAACGACCCCGTGTGTTGAAGACACTCCGGTTTGACCAGCACACGACGCCCCGCGATTTCATCAAGAAAGGGCGACGACAGAAGCGGTGTACGACGCGCGTGCCCTTTAATTCGAACCGCAGCCGCGCGAATTTCATCAATGGTCACGGATGTCCTCCAACCATTCGTGAAGCGCATCGAGTGTCGGTTCCTCATCAAGGAATGGGACGTGCCCCCGCCCCGGAATGTCAGCTCGGATCATGTCGATCCGGCGATTGAGCATTTCATCGGCCGTGGCCTCAGTCAGCAGATCCGAATTGGCACCACGGATCAGGCACAGCGGCAAGCCCAGCATCGCGTCATAGAAGGGCCAGAGATTGGGTGACGGCTGCGCGCCCGCTTCGAGAACCGCATCCCGTAGCTTTGGGTCATAGCGCAGATCAAGCCCATCTGGCGTTTCGATGTAGTGATTTTTCACTTCAGCCAGCCATCGTTCCATCGGTACCGCTTCAAAATGCGTCCAAGCCATCGCACGGAACTGCGCGGCTTCTTTGTAGGTTTTCTGCGCTGGCTTGCGCCCGATGTAATCTTTGATCACGGCCAAACCGACATCCGCGATCTCTGGCCCGATATCGTTTAAAGCGACACCAAGCAGACGAGCCTTTGCTGTCGCCGCAATAAACATCGCGATAAGCCCACCCCGCGAGGTGCCGAGGATCGCTGCTTTCTCAAGGTTCAAATGATCAAGAAGTGCGATCGCATCCTCGGCTTCTTGTGGGATGGTGTAAGTCCGGTGATCCGCCCAATCAGACTGCCCACGTCCGCGATAATCCATCCGGATCAAACGAATGGGCATCATCTGCGGCAAGTGCGGCGCGACATGGTCAAAGTCGCTTGAATTGCGCGTCAGACCCGCAAGGCAAAGCACTGGAATGCCTGTGCCCTCATCTGCGTAGTGAAGTCGGGTGCCGTCTTTGGCGATGAATTCTGGCATTAGATAAGGTCCGGGATCCCTGTCAAATCCGTCAGCGTTTGGTGGGGTGAAGCGTAGAGCCGATCCTGCGGTTCGCCAGCCCGGTTAACCCAGACAGTTTGAAAGCCGTATCCTGCTGCCCCGGCCGCGTCCCATCCGTTGGAAGAGACGAAGAGGACATCCTCTCGGGAGCACCCAAAATGATTTTCAACCATCTCGTAGACTTTGGCATGCGGCTTAAATACGCCGACGCTTTCGACGGAAAGTGTCACGTCCAAAAGCTCCCGTACTCCGGCGGACTCGACGGCGCCTTGCAACATGTCAGGCGACCCGTTCGACAATATTCCGGTTTGCAGACCACGTTGTTTGAGCGTGGCCAGCATGTCTGGCACTTCCGGGTAAGCCGCAAGTTCCCAGTAAAGAGCCAGCAGTCTTTCGCGCGTTTCGGGCGCATTGATTCCTGCAGTATCAAGCGCCCAATCAAGACCGTCCTGAGTCACCTGCCAAAAGTCGCAATGTTGGTCTGCGACTGCACGAAGCCAGGTGTATTGAAGCTGTTTCAACCGCCAGTGCTGCGCAATCGATTGCCACGTGTCTTTGAGAACTGTGTGGTCAGGTTCTTCTGCAGCCATTCGCGCAGCGGCACCAACATCAAACAGGGTTCCGTAGGCATCGAAAATGCAGGTTGTGATTGGCATCGCCCTCTCCATTTGCCTCGCAACGTTGCACGTTGCGGCGACGGCGGAAAGGGGGCGTTAAGGTTAATATAGTGTTCAGTTTTTGTTCTTATCGTTTCCACGCAACAACCCGTTGTTGTGAGAGGAGGTGATGAACC
>JAHDEX010000011.1:71089-85814 GCA_020628545.1 Paracoccaceae bacterium
TATAACGCTGACTCATTTAGAACTAGTAAATATGACCAATTCTGTAATGATGGTTAATACCAGCTAACAGGCTGTAAATTATCGCTTATCGTCCGCTCGCCAAGAAAAAGCGCCGCAACATAAAGCGGACTCCCATCTTTCTGATCCTGTAATGTGCTCACTGCGTCCCGCGACTGCACCAGATGATCGTTCCAATCATAGATTTTCCAGCTGCGGCATCCCGAGTACGTGAAAACCTCCGTCAACACGGATGACCTCTCCGGTCGTGAAGGCGCCCGCATCCGATGCCAGATAGACAGCCGTACCGCCCACCGCCTCTAGCGTGGCGTTCGACCGCAAGGGTGCGTTTTCGCCTGTGTGCTTATACGTCCGCCGTGCACCGCCAATGGCGGCCCCTGCAAGCGTCTTCATCGGGCCTGGGCTGATGGCGTTGACGCGGATTCCATCCGGGCCGAGGTCATTGGCGAGGTAGCGAACGGCAGACTCCAAAGCTGCCTTAGCCACGCCCATCACGTTGTAAGATGGCGTGACACGGTTTGATCCCTGATAGCTTAGCGTCATGATCGTCCCGCCATTTGGCATAAGTGCATGCGCGCGCCGCGCGACATCGATTAGGGAATAGCAAGAGATCTGCATCGACGTCAGGAAGTTGTCGAGCGACGTGTTCATGATCCGGCCCGTCAGTTCGTCTTTGTTTGAAAAAGCGATGGCGTGGACGACAAAATCAATACTGCCCCATTTCTCCGCAACACCAGCGAAGGCCGCGTCCATTGATGCGCTATTCGTGACGTCGACATCGACCATGAAGTCGGAGCCAACGGACGCCGCCAAGGGCTCTAACCGTTTGCCAAAAGCTTCGCCCTGATAGGTGAAGGCGAGGTCTGCACCCGCTTCGGCCAGGGCCTTTGCGATACCCCATGCAATAGATCGCTCGTTGGCGACGCCCATGACGAGACCGCGTTTGCCTTGCATTGAAAGTGTCATTTTCGTCCTCGCATTTTTCCTTAGGTTAACTGGCCAGTTTGCATTGCGAGGTCAAGTTTTGGCACACCACTGGTTCATCTTCATTGCGAGGTGCAAATCGTCGACTTTGCCACATTGCTGCCACAAACCCGGCGGAGCTTTGCCGAAAACCCCTTATTTTGCACATTCCAAGTCAGCAATACCTGACTAACGCGGCCGTGCGTGCTGACTATCCTTTTGGTTGTGTCCGGGAGGGCGCGTTCAATTCAAATCATTTTTGATCAAATATCTTTAGGAGAGTTCAATGACCGATAATCGGACGATGGGTGCCTATAATGCACGTCTTTCGGCAGCGGATGCCGCACTTAAACGGCCATCACCAGACCAAATTTCCAATGGCGACGAACAAAAGTATTCTGGCGCGAAATACGCCATGAGTTTCACCAAAGGGCTGTGTCATGACAAAGATAGCGGGCTCATTTCTCACGCCCCTCACTTTTCAGCCTTCCGGCAGGCAATAGACGACGGGTTTGTTGATGCTTTTAACAACCGGGTGCCGGTGCCGACGCCGCCGACCGGCGGACGCCGCAAGTGGGAGGCACCGACCGCTGGCGTGGTCTACGATCTGCAAGGACCCGATGCGCAAGCCGTTACCATGGCGCCAGCACCGGAGCTCGGATCAAACGAGCTGTCCTTCGAAATGGCAGAAGTCTATGAATTGGCGTTGGTGCGCGACTGCCCCTTCGAAGACTTCAACAATACAAGCGGGAATGCGGCACTCAACGCCAGCATCGGGCGCCTGAACGCGACAGACTATGCGCAGGACGGTTTCGAAAACCGAGATCGTAAGGTGGAAGCCGGTTCTCTGACCGGGCAAACCGTGTTCCGCGGTTCCTCACCGGGTGTAGAGGTGGGTCCATATCTGTCTCAGTTTATGTTGATCGGGAACGACATCCCCGGTCTGCATAGTCTTACGGATGGGCAAATCGCCTATGGCGCATTGACCATCGATCAACGTGTGCCTGTTGCCAAAAACGGCGACGACTACATGACGGAATGGAACGACTGGCTTGCTGTACAAAACGGTTTCGATGTGCGTGGAAAGGGTGATCCGGGTCAAGACTTTGAAGAGGGTAAGAAGCGTTTCATCTATACGCCACGAGATCTTGCCACCTATGTGCATTTTGATGCGCTTTATGAGGCCTATCTGAATGCATGCCTGATCCTTCTGGCGATGAATACGCCGTTTGATCCGGGGTTCGCGACACTTTCCGGGATGCGCGCAAGTTTCCCTGTCGGATCCGGCGACGACGGTGTTCCTGCCAACGCAGGTGGGTTTGCGCTGTATGGTGGTCCCCACATTCTAACGCTGGTGACCGAAGTCGCGACGCGTGCGCTCAAGGCCGCACGCTATCAGAAGTTCAATAACCATCTGCGCTTGCGGCCAGAGGCCTTGTCCGGTCGCATCCACAAAGCGGCGCACCTTGAAAAGCATTACCCGCAGTTTTGCGGTGCGCTGAATGCCACTCGGGCTGGGATCGCCGATACGGTGAAAGCGGTTGAGGACTTTAGTGCCTCTGGTACGGCGCTTTTACCGATGGCATTTGCAGAAGGGTCGCCAATGCACCCGTCTTACGCAGCCGGTCACGCCACGGTGGCAGGTGCATGCGTCACAGTGCTGAAGGCATTCTTCGACACAGGTACGGTTTTCGTGACCAACAAAGACCACGGTGCGACCTTCCGGCATCCAAAGTCAGGCGACAAATGTCCGGCCTATGTCAGCACCCATCATGGCAAGAGCCTCAAAGATATTGGGGCCGACTGCCCTCTGACTTTGGAGGGGGAGTTGAACAAACTCGCCGCGAATATCTCCATTGGTCGGAACATGGCCGGGGTTCACTACTACTCCGACTATTATGACAGCCTGCGCATGGGCGAAGAAATCGCAATTGGCATGCTGGAAGAGCAGGCGCTTTGCTATCCGACCGATCCATTTGTGATGTCGGTTCCCACATTTGACGGAGAGGTTGTGCGCATCGGCGCGCGCTGAACGTCAGGCTTTCGCCCCACCGCCCCCCCACCACGCGGGGCGAAAGCCGCTTACATACCAATTGGTATAATTTTCTTGATCTCGAAACATACCATGAGGTATGTAATTCGCGACTCAGGAGAATTCATCAATGCAATCTCTCTATTTTTATGCTGCTGGCGCCATCTCCGGTGTTTGGCTCTTAGTGCATCTGTTTCTCGGCGGACGCGAAGTTGCGCGGCCTTTATTGGCCTCAGTCGAACTCGATCCGATGGTGCGCGATGTGCAGTACCTGTGCTGGCATTTCACGAGCGTTGGAATTGCGGGCATTGCGCTTTTCTACGTCTTGGCGGCTATGTCCGAAACTGTAAGCTATGCAGTCGCGGGCACGGTTTTAGCCGCCGGGTTTACGGTCACCGGCGTTGGCCTCGTGATCAAACAGAAGGCGGCGCACCTGAAAGTTCCGCAAGGATGCCTGTTTCTTCCGGTGGCGCTGTTCGGAGTCTTGGGGCTTCTGGCGTGAGGAAAAAGCGCTTCAAAGCGGAAGATTGGCTCAGCCTCGGACTTGCAGAGTTATCAAGAGACGGACCTGAAGCTGTTAGGCTGGATGCCATGTGCAGAGCAGCGGATCTGACAAAAGGGTCTTTCTACTATCACTTTGCGGATCATGAGGCGTTTCTGATTGGCTTGGCAGAGCGCTGGTTGTTTGAACAAACTGACCAGATCACAGAGCAGATAACCGTCTTGACAGATGCCGGTGACTTCAGTCGCGAGGCGATGCAGCAAATGACCGACGCTGCAATTGGGATCGACTACCGTCTGGAGCTAGCCATGCGAGAGTTGGGGCGACGCGTTCCAAAAGTGAACGCAGTCGTCGCACGCGCGGATGAGAGACGGATTGGCGTCATGTCTCAAATTTACGAGGCGCGGTATAAACAATCGCCAGAGATGGCGAAGCGCCTCGCCTTTTTGGAGTATGCCGCGTTCAGCGGGATCGTATTGCTCAATCCTGAGATGGACGATCAAGAGCAGCGCGGTTTCGCCGCGCTTTACGAAGAGATGATGACACGTGCGTTAGGTGAAGGAGACTAAGATGCATCGGTATATCGCCGCCCTTTGGCAATACGAGTTTTGCTGGCGTTTGCGCCGTGCATCTGGACTTCAGATATCTCGTGCCGACCTCAACCGAGCAATCAAGCGCCTGCCACAGGGCGAAATGCCGGGCACCGACAGTGCGGTTACTGCAAACCGCGTTGTGGCAGAAAGCCTGCACGCAGCCATCCGAACACTGGAAGATCACGGGTTTGATGAAGACCGTGCATTGGTGACTTTGAAATCAGCCTTTGTGGCAAGCGGCGGATGGCTCGCCCGCAATGATGTGTGGATGTGGATGCTCATCGATAAACATCCGTTTCTGATTGTCGCCGCCCAGGGGCCCGCCAAGCTTGTGCAAAAGTGCCACGGAGATGGAATTCGCGTAACGGAGCACTGTTCGCCGGATGCTGTGATCCTGCAAGTCGAACAATGCCCATTCCATGAATACTTTTGGAACGTGTCTCGCCCTGAATTGACCCAAGTCATGCGCGCATGGGACGCAAATTGGATCGGGGTGATCAATCGCTCGTCGCGACCAATATCTGTCACGACACGGTTTGACGTCACGGGCCGAGATCCGCGCTACGTCATCGAATTTCGAAATCTCGCGACCCGCAAGATCCCTCGCCTCAGACCGCTTGGTCTCTAGTCGCGAAACTTGCTCATCAGCATAGACCCGTTTGTCCCGCCAAAACCAAATGAGTTGGTCATGATGGTGTCGAGTCCCGCGTTCTCGACGGTCTTGGTGGCGATTTCTTCAGGTTTCAGTGCAGGGTCGAGCGTTTCGACGTTGATCGATGGCGCAATGAAGTCATGTTCCAGCATCAGCAGACAGTAAACAGCTTCCGACGCGCCCGTCGCACCTTGGCTGTGGCCCGTCATGGACTTCGTCGATGACACTGGTGGGGTAGATCCGTCTCCAAAGACGCGCCGTACCGCCTCAATCTCTCCGACATCGCCAACAGGTGTCGAGGTGCCGTGTGCGTTGATGTAGTTGATCTTGCGTCCGTCTGGCAGAGTCTTTAACGCGCCGCGCATCGCCCGCTCACCGCCTTCACCGCTTGGGGCCACCATGTCGGCTCCGTCGGATGTTGCCGAGAAGCCGGTCACTTCAGCGTAAATCTTAGCGCCGCGCGCCTGTGCGCTTTCAAGGCTCTCCAGCACAACCATCGCACCACCGCCTGCGATTACAAAGCCATCACGGTTTGCGTCGAACGCGCGAGAGGCTTTCTCAGGCGTGTCGTTGTACTTCGATGACATCGCCCCCATCGCGTCGAACAGGCAGGACAGTGTCCAGTCGAGTTCTTCGCCGCCACCTGCAAACATCGTGTCCTGTAAGCCCAAGGCGATCTGTTGGGCGGCCATGCCGATGCAGTGCAGCGAGGTTGAGCAGGCCGAGGTGATTGAGAAGTTCATGCCCTTGATCTTGAATGCTGTCGCCAGGTTTGCCGACACGGTTGACGACATCGTCTTTGGCACCGCGAATGGTCCGATCCGCTTCGTCGCACCGGTGTTCAACACCACCTGATGCGCGGCCAGCATCGCCGATGTGGATGGCCCGCCTGATCCTGCGATCACACCCGTCATCGGGTTGATCACCTGATCTTCTTCCAGTCCTGCATCCGCAATTGCTTGCTGCATTGCGATGTAGGAATATGCGGCGCCTGGCCCCATAAAGCGCAATGTGCGCTTATCGACGTGGTCGGCCACATCGAGTTTCACAGCGCCTGCGACCTGAGAGCGGAAGCCATGTTCCGCCATTTCCGCCGAGGCCGAAATACCAGAGGTCCCGGCCTTGAGCGAGGCGAGAACCTCATCCGCGTTATTCCCGATGGGAGAGACAATCCCGAGGCCTGTTACAACGACGCGCCGCATGCTGCGCTCCTATCCTGTTGGTCCGCGCCTATGTAGGACAGCCCGTAAAGGGGGTGCAAGGTGAAAGGGTTTGGGCCGCCTCAGGCACCAATCCGTTGTGTTTCGGTCGACAAGCACGGCATGATCCGCCGGGGCGCGATCAGGCGAGGAGACACTAATACCCATCCGACAAAGCAACGCGCCTTTCTTCACGATGGCTCCCGCAGTCATCGATTGCCACCGTTGCTTTTGAAGGTGACTGTGCTTCCGCCGTTCGCAAGCGGATGGCAATGCGCATCAAGGACCTCCTATTCGTGGTAGCCGTCAGAGAAATGGTTATGATTATCAGAACGTCTTGGTTCGAGACGCGCGGCTTTGAAATTTTCCTGTCTTGATTGCGTCCTAGATCCGGTTTGAGGTCGCCAAGATGGTATTTTCAGTCCAAGTCGGTCTCTGAGACCAAAGATTTGACATGTCCTATGCCTAGCTTGCCCATTCCCCTTATCAGTTCTCTTATCCTTGGGTTTCTGCTGGTCCGCATGTGGGTCGTGGACCGTCGTTATGGGCCGCTGATGTTCCTGATTGCTCTTTGTGCTGTTCAGGGCGTGATCATTTCGCTTGCGCACCACTATCGCGTGCCCGGTATGCTTGCGCTTCAAGCGATGACCGCAGCGCTTATCCCGGCCACGGCGTGGGTGGGGTTTCAGGCGACCGCCATTAGACGCTTCGAAAGATCCGACCTGCTACATGTGCTCGGCCCGTTTGCAGCAGTGATCTGCCTTGTCGTGGCGCCTGGGATGCTCGACTTTTTGATACCCACTCTTTTTGTTGGCTACGGCGGTGCAATCCTCGCAAAGGCTATGGCTGGCGCAGACGCATTGCCGCGGATGCGGCTAGAGGCGGGCGATCTACCGATGCGTATTTGGCAGATCATCGGTGGCGCGCTGATGCTGTCTGCGGTGAGTGATGTCATGATCGTCGCTGCACAGGTCGCGGGAGCGGCTGACCTGCAGCCTTGGATAATCAGTATCTACTCAAGCCTGATGCTGCTTGTGGTCGGGGGTTTGAGTTTGTCTGCTGCGCTGGAAAACGCGCCTCTTGAGGAAGACGTGACACCAGAGCAAACGATCACGGATGAGGACGTTCAGATCGTCGCGCGTCTTGATAGCTTGATGAAACAGCAGAAACTTTACCTAAACCCGGACCTGACCCTGTCTCAGTTGTCACGCAAGATGCTTGTGCCGGTGAAGCAGCTTTCGGCGGCTATCAACAAAGTGACGGGTGAGAACGTGTCTCGCTACATCAACGCCGCGCGGATCGCCGCCGCGCAAGATTCACTCAAAAGCGGAGAGAACGTGACAAACGCCATGCTCTCGGCCGGGTTCAACACAAAGTCGAACTTCAACCGAGAATTTCTGCGGGTCACCGGGCAAAGCCCCAGCGCGTGGCTTGCTGCGCAAGACTAGCTTTCGCTGAGCGCCACTTTCATGTCTTTGACCTGATAGATCACCTCGCCATCGGCTTCGACGATACCGTCGGCAACACCCATCGTCAGGCGGCGCGTCTGGAGCGCTTTGGTGAAATCGATCTTGTAGGTCAGCATTTTGCGATCAGGCCGCACCATACCGGTCAGCTTCACCTCACCGACGCCCAACGCATAGCCACGGCCTTTCCAGCCGCGCCAGCCAAGGTTAAAGCCGGTCAATTGCCACAAGCCGTCAAGGCCAAGACATCCGGGCATGATCGGATTGCCTGGAAAGTGACACTCGAAAAACCACAGGTCAGGCGTGATATCGAATTCTGCCAGGACATGCCCTTTGCCGTGTACGCCGCCATCTTCCGAGATCTCAGTGATCCGATCCATCATCAGCATGGGTGGCGCGGGCAGCTGAGCATTGCCGGGGCCGAACAACTCTCCAGCCGCACATTTCAGAAGGTCGTCTTTATCGAAGCTGCTTGGAAATTGTGACAAGGGGGCTCTTTCCGCATCAGGTTTGGGTCGCGTCCGTCTATCATTTGCCGCGTTTCAAGGGCAAGACCACCACGTTGCGATCCCCGGACGCCGAGTGAAACGCACGAAAGTTGCGACATTTTGGCAAATATCGCGGGTTTGCGGGGCAAAACGGCCCGTCTGCCTTCACCAAGTTCGGCTTTTTATTTGATCAGGCGGAGCAATTCCCCATATTAAGAATGAATCGCAAAGAGTAGTTTGATGTCTGTAACCGCAACTGAACGTTCAACTGAATGGCTGGCCTCAGCCGATCTGCGCCCAACGCGGCAGCGGATGACGCTCGCGTCGCTGCTCATCGGCGACGGCAAGAACCGGCACGTGACAGCGGAAAGCCTCTTTGATGCAGCGTCCAAAGCGGGTGAAAAAGTTTCTCTTGCAACGGTCTACAATACGCTGAAAGCCTTCTGCGATGCGGGCTTGATGCGCGAGATTACGGTCGACGGTTCGAAAAGCTACTTTGATACGAACATCAGCGATCACCCTCACTTCTATTGGGAAGACAATCAGACCCTCTCTGATGCCGCGGCAGAGCAGTTGGAAATCGCAAAACTCCCTGAAATTCCCGAAGGGGCTGAGATCGCGTCAGTCGATGTCGTCATCCGACTGCGTCGCACCTAACCTCCCATCTCGACAGCCTCCCATCGCTGCGGCACACTCTGCTGCAAAAGCGGTGTTGAGGATTTATGCCAGAGCAGAAGACGTTGGAATTGGTCCAATCGTACACGCGCGTACGTTTGGCCTTAGGGTTTTTGGGGCTGGCGCTGCCGGTGATCCTGTTGGTTGGCGGCATCTTTGATGAACCGCGTCCCGGTCAACGCGGCGTCGAGCCCACGATAAGCGACTTTTACCACACGACCTATCGCGATATTTTTGTTGGGTCGCTGTGTGCGATTGGCGTCTTCCTCATCTCCTATCGTGGCTACCCGCGCGAGAGAGGCGAGTGGATTAATGACGATTGGTTGGCGACCATTGCAGGTCTTGCCGCCTTCGGATTGGCGTTCTTCCCGAACGAAGGTGGCGGCGATGCTGTGGTCAGTATGTCGCAGCGCATGGTCGGCGCCGACAAGGCGCCAGTCCTGCACTACAGTTTTGCGCTGGTCTTCTTTCTTAGTCTGGCGGGTTTTTGTTTCTTCAAGTTCGCGAAAACGGGAACGGATTGGCGGCGTCGGATCTACATCGCATGCGGCTGGGGTATCCTTGTCGCACTGGCGCTGACGGCTGTTGCGGTTGTATTCAAGCGCTTTATCGGCGGTCCGATCGGCGCTTTCGTTGTTGAAAACAGCTTGATCTTCTACCTTGAGGCATTGGGTGTCTGGGCCTTTGCGGTGTCGTGGATTGTCAAAAGTCAGGCGGAACAGGCGTTGGCAGAACGCCTCCGCAAGCGCTGGGCGAAAAAGACCCCTTCGTCAGAGTAAACGGCCCACGCGAACATTTACTTTCGCTTTACCAATACTTTACGAGGCATTAACCACCGTCTGACAATGGTTGGTCATGCCTTACGATGTCCCTTCGCGTGTCCCCGGTGGCACATACTTTTTTACTCTGCGGCTTGCTGACCCGTCGTCATCTCTGTTGGTTGATCATGTCGATCTTTTGCGCCAATCAGTGCGGGTCGCGCGTCAGAATCATCCGTTTGATATCCGGGCGGCTGTGGTGCTTCCTGCTAAATTGCACATGATCTGGACGCTTCCCAATGACGACGCAAACTATGGCATCCGCTGGCGAGTGATCAAAACAACCTTTTCCCGTCACGTTGCCCCGCCGGATCGGGACCGACAGACTGTTGCGATGGTCCGCAAACGTGAAAAGGGAATCTGGCAACGGCGCTATTGGGAACATTTGATCCGCGATCAGGCGGACTACGATCTGCATGAACACCTAATCATTCACGCCCCGGTACAGGAAGGTCTGGTAGCGCAGCCCATGGACTGGGCATTTTCTTCTCTGCATTCAAGAGGACATGGCCAGACACGGCTGACCGCGCCACCGCCTATCGTTTTGAATCGCCCAGTTTCTTCTGCCGCTACGCTTTTCTAGCGTTTAGAACCATTGCCCAGGCTCCATTAGGCCGAGGTCCATTAATTGGCCGCTCGTCCATTGGAAGCGGGCAGACCCACGCCAGGTAAAGCTATTGATGGCAGCGCGACTGCCGGGGTTGCGCTTGAGTGCCTTTGCCGTCCGGAACGAACAAATGGCCGCGGTCAGGTTGTTGTGCCACGGGCAAGCATATGTGTTGTACTCGACAACATTAAATGTGTGGTCCGGCTTAAGCACCAGACCGGGTGTTGCGCGGAACAACCCGATGCGATCAATCCGGCGGCGGGTCCAGGGGATGTGCTCTTCGAAGCGCCACCGCAAACCGCCAAAAAAGTCGAATTGCCGATCCTCGTAGTCGCGCCCATTCCAGCGCGCCAATGCGTAGTAACCTGTCGTATCAAAATGCGCTGTTTCCAATGAGACTGCGTCAGGGCTGGACGTCAAATCTTCTGCATAAAGATCGATCACGTAGGTCAGCATGGCTACCCGGCGTTCTTCGGTATGAAACGCGAGCATTTCTCCAACGGTGCGATCTTCGCAGAATGGGAAGTGAAGATATTCGGCGTTGTAGCAATAATAGAGCCATTGCCCCGGCGCGGCATCGATCACTGTATTCACTGCCGTTTCGAGTGCTGCGTCTTCAGTCATGTCGTGATTGACCCAAAAAACGGGGCCATCCATCTGTTCTGGCGCTGCAATTTCTTCAGAGCCGAAGACGACAACCGACCGAAATCCCTGCGACAGGTGATGCCGCAGCGTCGAGGCGATCTCGACGTCATCTTCTGCAAGGATCAAGGCAATTGGCCCGCGCTCCAACGCGGCTTTGCCCTGCTTTAGGAAGCTGGCGAGATCAGGAAATCGGGTGATACTGCTCATCCCTCGGTTTTTTTGGCCCATATTTTCGTTCGTTGTGCCGCGAAGTCCGCCCGCATTGCAAGCGGGGCGCTTGCAGGCTAAGACGCGGGCTGTCTTTCCTGCACGCCCAAGGTGCCCCGCATGACTACGCCCAAGAAGCTTTATATCAAAACTTATGGCTGTCAGATGAACGTCTACGACAGCGAACGCATGGTCGAGGCGCTGGGCGGCAAAGGGTATGTTGAGACGAAGTCGCCAGACGATGCAGATATGATCCTGCTCAACACCTGCCACATCCGCGAGAAGGCGGCAGAAAAGGTGTATTCTGAACTGGGACGCTACAAAGACCTGAAGGCCGAAAACCCTGACCTGAAAATTGGTGTCGCCGGGTGTGTCGCGCAGGCCGAGGGTGAGGAAATTATCCGCCGCCAGCCGATGGTCGACCTTGTCGTTGGGCCGCAAAGTTACCACCGCCTACCCGCGATGGAAGATGCCGTCCGAAATGGGACGAAGGCGCTCGATACCGATTTCCCGGATGACGATAAGTTCGACACACTGAAGAAACGGGCCAAAGCCAAGCGCGGGCCAACCGCGTTCCTGACTGTCCAGGAAGGCTGTGACAAGTTCTGCGCCTTTTGCGTGGTGCCTTACACGCGCGGTGCCGAAGTCTCTCGCCCGGCAGACCGTGTGATCCGTGAGGCGCAGGAACTTGTCGAATGTGGTGTGCGCGAGATCACGTTGCTTGGCCAGAACGTCAATGCCTACAACGGACACGAGAACGGCTTGGCCGGGTTGATCTGGGCGCTCGACAAGGTCGACGGGCTCGAACGCATTCGGTTCACCACTTCACATCCGAATGACATGGATGATGCACTGATCGAGGCGCACGGCACCTGCGACAAGCTGATGCCTTACCTGCATCTGCCGGTCCAAGCTGGGTCTGACCGCATTTTGAAAGCGATGAACCGGAAGCATACCGCAGAGGCTTACATCCGCTTGATCGAAAAGATTCGGGCCGCTCGGCCAGATCTGCTCTTATCCGGCGATTTCATCGTCGGCTTTCCGGGCGAGACGGACGCGGACTTTGAAGACACAATGGCGCTGATCCGGGAGGTTCATTACGGCCAGGCCTATTCCTTCAAGTACTCAACGCGCCCCGGCACGCCTGCAGCCGAGAAACCACAATTGCCGGACGACGTGATGGATGCCCGCCTGCAAAGCCTGCAAGCGCTGCTGCGCGAACAGCAAACGCACACTCTGGACAGCATGGTTGGGAAAGAGGTGTCTGTTCTCTTTGAAAAAAGCGGTCGCGAAGCTGGGCAAATGATTGGAAAGTCAGAGTATCTGCATGCCGTTTTTGCAGAGGCCGATCCGAGCGTTCAGGGCGAAATTCGCCGTGTGAGAATCATCTCGGCAAACCCAAATTCACTTGGTGGTATCCTCGTTTAACGTCTCCGGACTCGGTTTATTGTGATGCACGTCTCGGGCAAACTGGGGCAAATCTCGGCACTGTTTCGCAGGCATACACAATATGTTGCTGATGCATCTTTCTTTGTGACCTTTTCTTGTTAGTAATGTGACAACGTTAACTGTGTTAGCGCATCAGGTGATGCGCATGTTGTGTGATAGAAAAGCGAGGGTACGGATCGTGTTGAAAGATCTTCTCATGTCAGTGTCGTCCGGCGTTGGCGTTGCCGCGATCGCCTTGGTGGTCGCTGCTGCGCCAGTTGCCGCGCAAGAAGCCACAGGTGAGACACGAACAATTGTGGGCGAGGAATACACGCCGACGATTTGGGTGGACCCGGACGGGTGTGAACACTGGGTTTTTGACGACGGCTTCGAAGGGTTCATGACGCCGCACCGCAACCGCGACGGCAGCCCAGTTTGTCGTCGTCAGGAAATCTGCGGCATCATTCCCACAGACACCCTCTTCCAAACGGATCGCGCTCACATCACGTCCCGACAACGCGCGCAGCTGCAAGAGTTCTTTGCGGGTATCGATGCCTTTGGTGTGCTGATCTACGGGCATACGGACGCGCGCGCCTCTGACGAATACAACATGCGCCTGTCCCAACGTCGCGCTGACACCGTCACCGAAGTCGCGTTGTCGGCAGGTGTCCGCGTTGTAGAAAGCCGTGGTTTGGGCGAACGCCGCCCTGCACAGGCAGGCAATTCGGCCGCGGCTTATAAGGCCAACCGCCGCGTTGAAGTCATTTGTTTGCGGTAAGGAGTGGTCAGATGAATATTGTTAAGGCTTCCGTATTGATGGCCGCTGGTCTGGGCACGTCTGGCTGTGCAGAGCTTTTTGTCGCAGGTCTCGAAGGTGGTAACCGCACCGGACTGGAACGTACGTTTGACGCGGGGCGCGACAGCAAGTCATTGTCTCAGCTTGTTGCCGGAATCTGGGTTGATCCCAACGGCTGCGATCACTGGATCATCGACGACGGTGTAGAAGGATATCTGTCCGAGCGGCTGACGCCCGATGGGCGCCCTGTGTGTTCCGGCGTGGCACCGCCAAACACCGCAACGGGGCCGTTCCGCGAAGGCACGGACATTCCGGATCCGCTTTGATCAAGACCGGTACGGCAAAAACTTGCAAAGCCGCAGTCCTCGCTGCGGCTTTTTGCGTTTTGCACAAAAATTCATGGCGTTTCAGAGGTTGCACCCTCCTGCGCAACTTGCAACGGTACGACAGAGCAGTCGTGCCGCAGTGGCATCAGAAACAGGAGATTTGATTGCCCCAAAACCCCCAAGTCGTCGCCACAACCGATGGCCAAGACTCCGAAAGCAGCCTGTCATTTCCTGACAATTTTCTGTTGATCGATTTATGTGGGGAATTTGATCGCAATCTCGCGACGCTGGAAGAGCGGCTGTCCGTCCAGATCCTGCGTCGTGGCAACGAACTATCCGTCATTGGAGAAGAAGAGCCGCGCCAACAGGCCATCAACGTGCTCACAGCGCTTTACAGCCGGCTTGAGGCCGGAAAGACACTTGAAGACGGTGACATCGACCGAGAGCTTCGCATGGGGCCCGCCGAAGTGCGCGGAGCAGAGCCGGGAGATCAGAAAGAACTGTTTAACGGCGCAGGCGGTCAGGTTGAGATCAAGACCCGCAAGAAACTGATTGAACCGCGCACCGACGCGCAAAAGGCGTATGTCCGGTCACTCTACAACAATGAGCTTGCTTTTGGGATCGGACCTGCGGGGACAGGGAAGACCTATCTCGCGGTTGCCGTTGCCGTGAATATGTACATCAACGGCGAAGTTGACCGGATCATCCTATCGCGCCCCGCGGTCGAGGCGGGTGAAAAGCTTGGTTATCTACCGGGCGACATGAAAGACAAGGTCGACCCCTACATGCAGCCGCTTTACGACGCGCTGAATGACTTTCTGCCAGGTAAGCAAACCGCCAAGCTGATCGAGGAGAAGCGGATCGAGATTGCGCCACTGGCTTTCATGCGGGGCCGCACACTCAGCCGCGCGTTTGTTGTCCTCGATGAAGCCCAAAACGCGACGCCGATGCAGATGAAGATGTTCCTGACCCGCTTAGGCGAGGGATCTCGGATGGTCGTAACCGGCGACCGGACACAGATTGATCTGCCGCGCGGTGTCAGTTCCGGTCTTGCTGACGCAGAACGGCTTTTGAAATCGATCCCGAAGATTAGCTTTAGTTACTTCACTTCGAAGGATGTAGTCCGCCATCCGCTCGTAGCTGCAATCATTGATGCCTATGAAAAGGATGAGGCTTAATCTGTCTCATATCGCAGCTGGGTTTGATTCCTTTCCCAAGAAGAGGGCCACTTAGGCCTTTGATTCCGTTTCATTTGTGTCACGTGTGCTCACGGAGGTGGGAGTGGGTGACATATTGCTGAAAGAAAGGTT
>JAHDEX010000066.1 GCA_020628545.1 Paracoccaceae bacterium
TCACACCTTCCATTTAATCGAACACCCCATCGACGGGATCTGATCTACGGGCCCTTTGCCTGTCTTCGCCACCGTCTCCATCGCCATCACCAGTTCTGCCACGCGCCCCTCAGCTGACCCGCGCATCCCCACATTATCCAGCCGTCCGCGATATTGTAGGCCACTCTCGCGTCCGTAGCCGAAGAAGTCGGGCGTGCAGACGGCGCCGTAGGCGCGCGCGGTGGATTGGTCTTCGTCGATCACGTAAGGGGCCGTCATGCCGAATTGCGCCGCAAAGCCCGGCATCCGGTCGGGCGCATCAGCGGGGTAAGCGGTGTAGTCGTTCGCGTTGATGCAGATCACGCCGATCCCAGCGGCTTCAAGCGCAGGCAAATCCCCCGCCAACCGGGGCATCACATCGACCACATAGGGACAATGGTTGCAGATGAAGGCCACCAGCAATCCGTTGGGTCCCATCACATTGTCCAACGTGAAAACCGTCCCATGCGGGTCTTTCAGCGCAAAATCAGGCGGCGGTGCGCCGAATGCGGCCTCGGGTGTGTCGAGCAGCATCAGTGGTCCTTCCTTGCATCACGTTCGCGTATCGCTTGGCCAAACGATTGCATCCCCGTGCGGTTCCAGCAAGGGTGCCGTCAACCCAGACTAACACGAGGTCCCAGATGGACATCCGCCACAAACCGTTCCGCGACAGCCACCAGGACCGTGAGGCCGCAGAACATATTCCATCCACACCCCAGTCAGAGGCGCCGTCTTACCGATTGGCCTTTGCGGACGAAGATTTTCTGTGCCGCCCCGATCTGCGCCCGGTGCGCTTGCAGTTGGAGTTGCTGAAACCTGAATTATTGATGGATGAAGCCGGGATCGAGTCGACCATCGTTTTGTTCGGCGGTGCGCGCATTCCCGAACCGGCAAAGAAAGACACGGCCCGCACGGAAACGCTTGCCGGGTTGTCGGAGTATTACGAAGAGGCCCGCAAGTTTGCGGAGATCATGACCCGCAAATCGCTCGAAACCGGTGGCAAAGAGAATGTCATCGTCACGGGCGGCGGACCCGGCGTGATGGAAGCGGGCAATCGCGGCGCGGAGGATGCAGGCGGGAAATCTATCGGCCTTAACATTGTGCTGCCGTTTGAGCAGGCGCCCAATGCCTATGTGACGCCGGAATTGTGCTTTAACTTCCACTACTTCGCGATCCGGAAGATGCATTTCCTAATGCGCGCCGCGGCGGTCACAGTCTTCCCCGGCGGTTTCGGGACGCTTGATGAGTTGTTCGAGGCGCTGACCTTGATCCAGACAGGCCGCATGGCGAAAGTACCGTTCCTTCTGTTCGGGCGCGACTTTTGGGAGAAGATCATCAATTGGGATGCGCTAGCGGATGCTGGCACGATTTCAGCGGACGATCTGAAACTCTTCCGCTTTGTCGAAACCGCAGAAGAGGCCGTCGCAGCACTTGAAAGCTGGGAAGGTGCCGGAGAAAAACGGGGGTCCGTCCCGGGCCGCTAAATTAAATATCAAGGTTTAGGCAATACCTTGGCGTGATCAGTCACCAGTTTGGTCAGTCATGCCGATCCGCCGCAGTCTTTGTGTTGTCGCCCTTTTATTTGGGCTTGTCCTGTTTCTTCCTGCAACCGTGCGCGCCAACGGCGGGCTGCTTTGGCATGATAGTGCGGCGCGCAGCCTGATCGCGCCGCAGACGCAGCCTATCGCTGGCTTGACCACCACCGCGTCGAGCTTGTTTGTCGGCCAAAGTGGCAACAGCTTGTTTCGCCCTTATCCGGTGCCACAAGCCACACCTGCTGTGGTGCGTGCACCCGCCCAATCTGTCACCCGTGAGGGTCGACTTCTTGATCTCATCGCGTCCGCTGAGGCGGGCCGGGAGGGTTATGATGCGGTTGTATGGGCTGCAAAAATTCCGCCTCCGGGGCGGCCGACAGACCTCACCATCGGCGAGATTTATCAATGGATTGCGGCGACCCCAAACCAGCACCATGCAATCGGGCGGTATCAGTTCATTCCGCAGACGCTGCGCCGTCTTGTCCGGATCACGGGTGCCGGGCCAGACCAGCGCTTTACGCCTGCATACCAAGACCAGCTTGCGTCAATCCTACTGGAGGAGGCGGGCTTTCACCGGTTCAAGTCAAGAGAGTTGGGGCGCGTCGCCTTCATGAACAACCTTGCCAAGATCTGGGCCGGACTGCCGAATGCTTCGGGGCGGTCCCATTACCACGGCATCGCGGGCAATCGCGCCACCATGAGTTGGGCGCGGTTTGACGCCGAAATGGCGACGATCTTTCCGCTTTAGGGAATGATGAAGCCTGACGGCTGCCGTCTTTGTAGCCCGGATCGCCCATCCCGCGCCGACGCCGGTCGGGATCCACACAATGGGGGGCGTCCATCCTTGAGATGGCGAGACTCTTTCCGCATTAGGGAATTGTGAAGCCTGGCAAATATAGTCTTTGCAGTCCAGATGGCCCAATCCGCGCTGACGCATGTCGGGGCCCGCAAGCCGGGGTGGGTTCCCTCGCGAAGATCACAGCGATCTTCCCGCATAAGGGATTAATGGAGACGAGCGACGGCCATCTTTGCCATCCGGATCGTCCAAGCCGCGCTGGCGCCTTTGGGGCCCGCACGCCGAGGGTGCGTTTTGTCGCGGAGATGGCGATGACTTACCGGCATGAGGGATTTATGAAGCCGGGCTACTGCCGCTTTTGCCGTCCGCATGGCCCAATCGGCGTCAACGTCGGTCTAAAGCCGCACGTTTCGGTGCGTTGCCTCTCGACGCTGAGATGGCGACAAGCTTCCCGCTTTGGAAATTAGTGAAGCTGGGCCACCGCATTTTTTGCAGTCTGGATCGCCCAATCGGCTTCGACGCCTAACGCGATGCGCACGTTGGGGCGCGATTCATCGCGAATCGTTTGGCCAATTTCGTCACCATCGACGATCACCCGCACACCTGTTTCCGTGAATTTAAAACGTTCTGGCCACAAACAGGCCAAAAGCGAAGTCGCATCGTGCATCGGGCAGCCATCCATGATTCCGACGCTGCGGTAGAAACCGAAGTAGAAGTCGTGAATCTCTTCCAGAAATCCACCAACCTTGGGCGCTGTGCGGGCCATGTCGGTCAGGTCTGCTGGCGTCAGCAATGTCTGCAAGGTGGCATTCAACCCGATCATCACAATGTTCATCTCAGACTGAAAAACGGCATCTGCGGCTGCGGCGTCGTGAAAAAGGTTTGCCTCCGCGAAAGGTGTGATGTTGCCGGGCTGATCAAGCGCGCCGCCCATGATCACGAGTTCTTTCACATTGCGCGCGAAGCCCGGATCGCGCGCCAATGCGTCCGCGATGTTGGTCAGGGGACCAATGGCGCAGATCGTCAGTTCACCGGCATTCTCTTGGGCGAGTCGCACAAGGAAATCCGCAGCAGCCTCGTCCGTGTTCTGACCGATCTGGGGAATGTCGGCCCGCGCCCCAAGGCCCTCAGGACCATGCACGTTGTCAGCCGGATCGTAGGTTTCCGCCCCCCACGGCAACGCGGCCCCCTCTGCGACAGGGCAGTCGGCTGCAAACAGATCAAGCAGGAACCGTGCATTGCGGCTCGACTGCGGGACAAAGGTATTTCCAAAAATCGTTGTCAGCCCCAGCAAAGAGATTTCGGGCAATGCAACGGCTATTGCGATCGCAAGCGCGTCATCCACTCCCGGATCCGTGTCAATAATCAGTTTCATGGTGGTCTTTCGAGTCTGTCCCTGCGACCGCCTATCACCCTTTTGGCGGAACTTCCAAATACTGCATAGGTGGCAGTTCGGGATGCTGGATCGCCTGAATGACTGCGCGGGCCAGAAAATCCCCGGCTGCACCAACGGCTTCCGGCAGTGTCAGGATGCTGCTTCTGAAGATGGCCAAAAATCTGTTCGCATCCTTCGAAATGATGTCGATATCCTCACCGATGATGCGCCCCAGTTCTTCGCACGCCGACGTCGTGGCAACTGCGGCAGCCGTGCCCGCCGCAGCGACTGCATCCCATGACGGATCTGCACGCAAAGCGTCACGGATGACACGAAAGATGCTGTGAACATCATCATCGCTTGTCACACCTTGCAACACTTCGAGCACGACACCGCGCTTCGCAGCCATGGTCGACAGGCCGCTGATCATATGCAGGCTGTAGCTTTGGGTCGTCGGTGGTGCGATCAACAGCACCTTCTTGCGGCCGCGCGCGGCTAGAATTTCCATCGATTGGGTGCCAAAGGCTTCGTTGTCAAAGTCGTAGTAGGGATGCTGATCAGCCCATTTGGAACGCCCATGCGTTGCAAACGGGAAATTCCGTTCCATCAGATAAGCGACGCGCGGGTCTTCGGGTTCGATCTGGTTCAGGATCACACCGTCCGCAGACCGCGTTTCCACGATGTACTTCACCGGCTTCATCAGATCGTCGCGCGGCGAATGGGGCATCACGTTCAAATGGTAGCGTGTCCCCTGCAACCCGCCCGCAACAGAGGAGATCAAGCGGGATGTGTGGTTGTCATGCTCGGTCGACATGACAAGGCTGATCACATTCGTGCGCCCGGTTCTCAGGCGGACGCCGGCACGGTTCGGGACATAGCCAATCTCATCGGCGATTCGACGCACGAGTTGTTTCGTGCTTTGCCCGATATCAGGCGCGTCATTCAGTGCACGCGAGACTGTTGGCACGGCGAGGCCGCTCATCTGGGCGATGGTTTTCAGCGTCGGTTTCTGGCCCGGTTGCAAAGCAGCTTCGAGACTTACGCGTTCTTTGGTTCGCGCCATTTTTTCCTCCCGTGGCGTGCATCCGGTATCGATTCGGTTGCACTGCAACGCGCCTAACGCAGCAGAAATCCTGTAGGTTTTTGGCGTTGCTAAATATTTCGTAGCTTGACCTTAGCGCGAAATATTTTGTCTTGCCAGAATAAACTAAATCGATATAGGATTTGCTACAACGATTTAGAAACCAGGGAGGAGAGAATCGTGAAACTCACAACTAAACTCATGGCAGCGACAGCAATGGTCAGCGCAACAGCTGTTTCCGCTGCTGAGCTGGAAGTGACCCATTGGTGGACATCCGGTGGTGAAGCGGCGGCTGTGGCGAAGTTCGCAGAGGCCTTCAACGCAACTGAACACACATGGGTTGACGGTGCGATCGCCGGTTCCGGCGGCACAGCGCGCCCCATCATTATTTCCCGAATCCTCGGCGGTGATCCAATGGCTGCCACGCAGCTGAACCATGGTCGCCAGGCGGAAGAGCTGATCGAAGCTGGCCTGATGCTTGACCTCACCGACGTCGCCGAAGCCGGCGGCTGGAAAGACATCGTAAACCCATCAGGGCTGCTCGACAGCTGCACCCTCGACGGCAAAATCTACTGCGTTCCCGTTAACATCCACTCGTGGCAGTGGCTGTGGCTCTCCCATGACGCTTTCGAAGCCGCTGGTGTGCCTGTCCCAACAAACTGGGATGAATTTGCAGCCGCGTCTGACGCGCTTGAAGCTGCGGGCAAAATTCCTTTGGCGATGGGTCAGCAGGGCTGGCAGCAGTCCGGCGCGTTCGGCGTGATGGCGGTTGCGATCGCTGGTCAGGACGCTTGGTTGGCTGTGAACGCAGACAAGAACGCTGAGGTAGCAGGCGGCCCTGAGTATGCCAAAGTGTTCGAAGCCGCTGTGTCTGCGCGCGAAATGGCAGCTAACAGCAACGTGCAGGACTGGAACCAGGCGACGAACCTTGTGATCACCGGCCAGGCTGGCGGTCAGATTATGGGTGACTGGGCGCAGGGTGAATTCTCTGTCGCAGAATCTGTCGCGGGTGAGGATTACTCCTGCCTGCCAGGTCTTGGTGTGAACGAAGTTCTCGATACGGGTGGTGACGCTTTCTACTTCCCAGTGAACGACGATCCAGAAATCACAGCTGCGCAGAAAGAACTGGCCGCGCTGCTGATCTCTCCTGAAGTGCAGGTGTCTTTCAACCTCGCCAAGGGCTCCCTGCCGGTGCGTGGTGACATTGACCTGTCTGCAGCAAACGACTGCATGCAGAAAGGTCTGGAGATCCTGGCATCCGGCGGCATCCTGCCATCCGGTACACAGACTTTGTCTGCTGACACATCCACGCAGATCGAAGACCTGATGGCGCAATTCTGGTCCTCCGACATGTCTGCGGCTGATGCGCAGGCAAAATACGCAGAGATCATCGGCAACGCCGACTGATCCTGACCACACCTGTCCGGCCAAGTTCACTTGGCCGGACGACCTGAACGAACGTTCCCAACATTTCTTCAAACGGAGCCGACACGATGACCGTGGCCTCGGACCCCCCAGCACGTTCTCACGCCCAACGCCCCAGCCGCTTGTTCAAGAACATGATGGCGAAGATCGCATCGATCCCCATGATCCTGACGGCGCTTGTCGTCTTTGTGGGTGGCACAACGTGGACTGTCGTGCATTCCTTCACTGGCTCGCGCCTGCTACCGAAATTGAACTGGGTCGGCGTCGACCAGTATGAGCGGCTTTGGAACACGGACCGCTGGATCATCTCGATCAAGAACCTTGGCATCTATGGCGTCTGTTCGATGATCTTCACGCTGGTGATCGGCTTTACGCTTGCGGCCCTTCTTGATCGCAAAATCCGGTTTGAAAGCGCCTTCCGTACGATCTTCCTTTATCCATTCGCCCTGTCATTCGTTGTGACCGGCCTTGCCTGGCAATGGATTCTGAACCCCGAGTTCGGCATTCAATCTGTTGTCCGTGGGTGGGGATGGGAGACCTTTACCTTCAACCCGCTCAATGACCCCGACACCGTGATGTTCGGCCTGCTGATTGCAGGGCTGTGGCAAGGCACCGGTCTAATCATGTGCATCATGCTCGCAGGGCTACGTGGCATTGATGAGGACATCTGGAAGGCCTGCCGCGTTGATGGCATCGGCACCGTGAAAACTTATGTGCAGGTGATCATCCCGATGATGCGCCCTGTCTTTATCACCTCATTGGTGCTGATCGCATCAGGCATCATCAAGCTTTATGACCTTGTCGTTGCGCAAACCAATGGCGGGCCGGGCATCAGCTCTGAGGTGCCAGCGAAATACGTGATCAACTACATGTTCCAGGCCCAGAACCTGGGCCAGGGCTTTGCAGCCTCAACCATGATGCTGTGCTCGGTGATCATCATCCTGATCCCTTGGGCCTACCTCGAATTCGGAGGCAAGAAACGTGGCTAATGCTGATATCTATACCGCCGCTTTGGCTGCTGACGGACCGTCTGGACCAAAGCCGAAACGCCGCTTCTCTCGTGCCAATATCTTCCTCTATGGCACATTGATTGTCGTCTCTCTTTACTACCTTTTGCCGCTCTATGTGATGCTGGTGACTTCAGTGAAGGGGATGCCGGAAATCCGGCTTGGCAACGTCTTCTCGCCGCCCGTTGAGGTAACATTTCAGCCGTGGGTGAAAGCCTGGGCTGAGGCCTGTACAGGCATCAATTGTGATGGGCTGTCGCGCGGCTTCTGGAACTCCGTCCAGATCCTGATCCCATCCGTGATCCTGTCCATCGCGATTGCGTCGGTAAACGGCTACGCATTGTCGAACTGGAAGTTCAAAGGTTCAGAGGTGTTCTTCACCATCCTGATCATCGGCGCCTTCATTCCCTATCAGACGATGCTGTATCCCATCGTGATCTTGCTGCGTGAGATCGGGTTGATGGGATCAATCTGGGGTCTTGTCCTTGTACATTCCGTGTTCGGCATGCCGATCCTGACGCTGCTGTTCCGCAACTACTTTGCCTCGATCCCCGAAGAGTTGTTCAAAGCGGCACGTGTCGACGGCGCTGGCTTCTGGCAGATCTACTTTCAGATCATGCTGCCCATGGCACTGCCGATCTTTGTGGTGGCGATCATTCTGCAAGTCACTGGTATCTGGAACGACTTCCTCTTCGGGGTCATCTACACCAAGCCTGCGACCTATCCGATGACCGTGCAGCTCAATAACATCGTGAACTCTGTGCAGGGCATCAAGGAATACAACGTCAATATGGCGGCGACGCTGCTGACGGGCCTTGTTCCACTCATCATCTACTTTGCCTCTGGCAAACTCTTCGTCCGCGGGATCGCCGCGGGTGCCGTAAAGGGCTAATGCAATGACAAACTCCGTTGAAATCAAGAACCTCGACCTCAGCTTTGGTGCGGTGAAGGTCCTCAAGGACCTGAACCTCGACATCAAAGAGGGGGAGTTTGTGGTCCTGCTTGGGTCCTCAGGTTGCGGGAAATCGACCTTGCTGAATTGTATTGCGGGGCTTTTGGAAGTCTCCGCCGGGCAAGTCTTCATCAAAGGTCAGAATGTGACCTGGGCCGAACCGTCAGAGCGGGGGATCGGTATGGTGTTCCAGTCCTACGCGCTTTATCCGCAGATGACGGTGCGTGGGAACCTGTCCTTTGGCCTGAAGAATGCGAAATTCCCGAAGGCTGAAATCGAAGAGCGTGTGGCCCGGGCCGCGAACATTCTGCAGATTGAGCCGCTGCTTGACCGTAAGCCGGGGGCCTTGTCCGGTGGTCAGCGTCAGCGCGTTGCTATTGGCCGTGCCTTGGTTCGGGATGTGGATGTCTTCCTGTTTGACGAACCATTGTCGAACCTCGACGCAAAGCTGCGCGTGGACCTGCGGGTGGAGCTGAAGCGGCTGCACAATCAGTTGCAGAACACTATGATCTACGTGACCCACGATCAGGTTGAGGCGATGACACTTGCCGACCGGATCGCGGTGATGAAGGGCGGCAACATCATGCAGTTGGGCACACCGGATGAGATCTACAACCAGCCGCGCAACCTATATGTGGCGGACTTTATTGGCTCGCCCTCAATGAACTTCATCGAAGGCCAGTTGGAAGCAGGCACGTTCCGCAAGGGCGACATGACCTTGCCAATGACCGGGTATGAGTTTGCGGCCCCACAAACCGCCGACCGCCCCGCAGTCATTGGCATCCGGCCAGAGCATGTGGTGACCGGCGAATTGGCAGCGAAAGCGCCAGTGCAGATGCAAGTCGCAGTGGATCTGGTTGAGCCAATGGGCTCGGACACATTGGTCTATGCGACCTTGCAAGGTGAAACCTTCCGCATCCGGATGGATGGACAGGCGAAAGTGAAAGCAGGCGAGACTCTGGCGATTGGGATCGACCCATCGCGCGCCTCCCTCTTTGACAAAAAGGACGAGGCACGTCTCTGACATGAAGCAAGATTTGTGGTCTGATTGGACCCTCAGCGATGAGGGAGGTGATTATGTTTGCCCAATCGCATTCCCCAACGACGGGATCAGTGCGCTTTTTAACGCCGGTTTGATCCCTGATTCTTACTATGGTCGCAACGAGTACGACTTGCGTTGGATCTGTGAGCGCGATTGGACAGCCACCCGCAGTTTTGAACTGACCGACACGGACGTGGACCTCGTTATGTCTTGCGTCGATACGGTTGTGACTGTGCGCGTGAATGATACGGTTGTGCTTGAGGCGAAGAATGCGTTCCGGGACTATCGCGTCCCCTTGCGGGATGCGGCGCGGATTGGGGCGAACAGCATTAGCGTGACGTTCCATTCCCCAGTTGAGGCCGGGCGCGCCTTGCAAGATGCGCATCCTTTCCCGATCCCGATCTCAGAAAATTGCCCGATCCCGTTCGGGAACTTCCTGCGAAAGCCCGCCTGCGACTTCGGCTGGGACTGGAACATCGCTTTGGCCCCATTCGGAATCTACGGCGATCTGCACCTTGAGCCTTCAACGGCGCCACGGATCGAAAGCCTTTACATCCAGCAGGATCATTCCGGCGACGGTGTGTTGGTCACAGTTGATGTGGCAATGGCGCAATTCGATGGTGATGTGACCATGTCGCTTGATGGGCAAGTGGTGTCTGGCGCGGTGGCCGACGGAAAATGCGCGCTAAGCGTTCGCGTGACAGACCCAGACCTGTGGTGGCCAACGGGGCAGGGTGATCAACCGCTTTATGACCTGAAGATTACCGCTGGCGATGCTGAGGCGACGCGGCGCCTTGGGCTGCGCACGATGGAGCTTGTGACGGAACAGGATGAGATCGGCCTCGGTTTCAAGTTCCGCGTCAACGGGCGGGACATCTTCTGCAAAGGCGCAAACTGGATCCCAGCAGATGCGCTGCCGGGGCGGATCACGGACGACAAGACGCGCGATCTGTTGGTGTCCGCCAAAGACGCCAATATGAACATGATCCGCGTCTGGGGCGGCGGCCGGTATGAGCCGACGTCGTTTTATGATGCCTGTGATGAGTTGGGGTTGATGGTCTGGCAGGACTTCATGTTTGCCTGCAATCTTTACCCGTCGGATCGTGCCTATCTTGCGGAGGTGAAAGCAGAAATTTACGACAACGTCTCGCGGATGCATCACCATGCCTGTCTCGCTGTTTGGTGCGGTGACAATGAGTTGGTGGGTGCGCTTGGCTGGTATGACTGCTCTCGCGCGGACCGAGACAAGTACCTCGTGAACTACGACCGACTGAACCGCACAATCGAAGACACGCTGTTGGAGGCTGATCCTAACGCCATCTGGTGGCCATCGTCGCCGACGCGCGGGTTCCTCGATTTCGGGGACGCGTGGCACGACGACGGCTCTGGCGACATGCACTTTTGGTCGGTTTGGCACGAAGGCCGTGACTTTGACCACTACCGCGATGTCGGCCCGCGCTTCTGTTCGGAGTTTGGGTTCCAGTCCTATCCGTCAATGAATGCCATTCGGACGTTTACCGGCGAGAAGGACCGCAACATTGCGAACCCGATCCTAGAGAGCCACCAGAAGAACCAAAGCGCTGGTTCAGGCGGGAACGCCCGGATTGCAGAGACGATGTTTCGGTATTTCCGCTGGCCCGAGAAGTTTGAGGATTTTGTCTACCTGAGTCAGGTCCAACAAGGCCTCGCGATCCACACGGCGGTGACGCATTGGCGGTCACTGAAGCCGCGCAACATGGGCGCGATTATTTGGCAATTGAACGACACCTGGCCGGTCTGTTCTTGGGCCTCGCTGGATTACGGTGGCGACTGGAAGCTCATGCACCACATGGCGCAACGCTTCTTTGCTGATGTGATGGCCACAGCAGTGCCGATGGGCGACAGCATCGTGATCCGCGCGACGAACGACACGCCTGCGGAGGTAACCATTGAGGTGACCATGCAAGCCATCGGCATGGACAATGCGATCCGCGATTTGGATACGCAGCTCATGGTGGTTGGCGACACAAGCGTCGACGTGATCACGCTGTCAAAGGAGCGTTTGAAGGCGGATGAGATGCTGGTTCTTTCGTGGACCAGCCCGGCGGGGTCAGGGCGGGAGATCTACACGCCCGGGCCGTACAAGACTTTCGACCTACCAGCGACAAGCATTGATGTGCAAGTGGATGGCAATACGCTGACCCTGGCATCAGATGGCTTGGCTTTGTTCACGGCGCTCGAAGCAGATGTGTCAGGCCGGTTCGACGACAACGCTTTCGATATGTTGCCGGGGGAGACGCGGGAGGTGACGTTCCACCCGACTGACCCAACGGCGAAACCAAACTTTGCGCTGCGCCATCTGCACAGCGCGACCATGACTTGAAGGAGCAGCAATGCCACATTTATCTTATCAACTTTACTGCTCTCGCAACTTTCCACCGCTCGTTGACACGCTGAAAATGCTGGCGGCTGCGGGCTATCAAGAGGTGGAGGGCTATGGTGCGCTCTATACCGATCTTGACGCGCTGAAAGCCGCTGTAGATGAGAGCGGCTTGCATCTTTCAAGCAGCCATATCGGTCTCGATCTTCTCGAAGGCGATGTCGCGAAGGCCCTTGAAATTGCGGCTTATTTCAAAATGCGGGGCGTCTTTGCGCCGTTCCTGCAGCCCGATGAACGCCCTGCCGACGCGGCGGGCTGGTCCGCTTTCGGCGCGCGTCTGCAAGAACAGAGCAAGCCTTACCTGGACGCCGGTTTGAAATTCGGCTGGCACAACCACGCTTTTGAGCTGGAAGCTGTTCCCACCGGTGAGATGCCCCTCGATCTGATGATGGACGCGGCCCCTGATCTGACGCTTGAACTGGACCTCGGCTGGGTCAAACGCGCGGGGCAGGACCCGGTGGCCTGGATCAACAAATACGCAGGCCGCATCGCTGCAGCGCACATCAAAGACATCGCGCCGGAAGGCGAGAATACAGACGAAGACGGCTGGGCGGATGTGGGCCATGGCATCATGGATTGGGCGGCGATCCATGCGGCGCTGCAAGCGGCTGGCGTCGATCACTACGTCGTCGAGCACGACAATCCAGCGGATGACAAACGGTTTGCCACGCGCAGCCTCGCGACCGCGCAAGCGCTTTAAGGAGATCGGATCATGACACAACTGGGTGTTGGCATCATTGGATGCGGCAATATCTCAACCGCGTATCTGACGTTGGCGCCGATGTTCAAGGCGCTGAAACTGGTGGCTGTTGCGGACATTAACATGGACAACGCGCGCGCAAAGGCGGCGGATTTCGACGTGCGGGCAGAGACTGTTGAAGACCTTCTGAAGGCCTCTGACGTGGATGTGGTTGTCAATCTGACAATCCCTGACGTGCATTTTGAGGTCACAAAATCAATTTTGGATGCGGGTAAGCATGCTTACTCGGAAAAGCCACTGGTTTTGACCTTGGAAGAAGGCGAAATCCTGCGCGAACTCGCGGCCTCGAAGAACCTGCGCATCGGATCCGCACCCGACACGTTCCTTGGCGGCGCGCACCAGCAGGCGCGGGCAGCGATTGATGGCGGCGAGACCGGCAAGATCATCGGTGGCACTTGCCACGTGATGGGACACGGGATGGAAGCCTGGCATCCGAACCCGGATTTCTTCTTCCAGCCAGGCGCGGGACCGGTCTTGGACATCGGACCCTACTACGTCACCAACCTGTTGCACCTGATCGGGCCTGTGAAGTCTGTCGCAGCGCTTGCGACCACAACCTTCCCGACGCGCACGATTGGGAACGGTCCGCGCGACGGAGAGGTCATCCCGGTCAACACGCCGACAAACATCCACGCGCTGCTTGAGTTTGCGAATGGTGCGACGGTGACTCTCGGCGCAAGCTGGGACGTCTGGGCCAACAAGCACACCAACATGGAGCTTTACGGCGAGGACGCGTCTCTTTTCGTGCCAGACCCGAACTTCTTTGGTGGACCGTTGGAAATCGGCAAGCCCAACAGTGATATCACCGCCATCACGCCATGGGATCACCCGTTTGGTGTCGCCAACCAGGGGACACGCGCGAACTATCGGTGCGCAGGTCTTGCTGACATGGCGCAGGCGATCAGCGAGGGGCGGGAGCATCGCTGCAATGTGGACCTGGCTGTGCACGCGACGGATGTGATGACCAGCATCCTCAAAGCTGGTGAGGAGAAGCGTTGGGTGGATCTGACCACGACCTGTGAGCGCCCAGCACCGTTGGGTCCTGATGAGGCACACGCGCTTCTGGCGTAGGGTGCGCATTCATTGCGCACCATCCAACCGTTCCACCAAGTGAGGTGCGCAATAAATGCGCACCCTACAACCCGGTTTCCGCTGCGATCTGAGCTTTGGTCTTACGGCCCCGCTCCGTTTCTGACTTCAGCTGACCGCAAGCGGCCATAATGTCTTCCCCGCGCGGCGTCCGGATGGGGGAGGCATAGCCCGCCTTATAGATGATATCCGCAAAGCGCCGAATGCGGTTGTTCGACGACCGCTTGTAAGGTGCGCCGGGCCATTCGTTGAACGGAATCAGGTTGATCTTGGCCGGGATGCCGTCGATTAGTTTGATCAACCGCCGCGCGTCATCGTCGCTGTCGTTCACACCGTCGAGCATCACATATTCAAAGGTGATCCGTTCTGAATTGGACACTTTCGGATAGCTGCGCAGCGCTTCCACCAGTTCGGCGATGTTCCAGCGTTTGTTGATCGGCACGAGCTTATCGCGGACCTCATCTGTGGTTGCGTGGAATGAGATGGCCAACTGGCAGCCGATTTCTTCCGCGGTGCGGGAAATTTCTGGCACGACGCCGGAGGTCGACAAGGTGATCCGGCGGCGGGACAATTGAATGCCATGCGGGTCCATTGCGATCTTCATCGCGTCCCGCACGTTTTCGAAATTGTAGAGCGGCTCTCCCATGCCCATCAGCACGATGTTGGACAACAGGCGTGTCTCGTTCTTCGGTGCTCCCGGGATGGGCCATTCATCCAGATCATCGCGCGCGACCATGACCTGACCAATGATCTCGCCTGCAGTCAGGTTGCGCACCAGCTTTTGCGTGCCGGTATGGCAGAACGAACAGGTCAGCGTGCAGCCCACTTGCGACGAGACACAGAGAGTGCCGCGGTCTTCTTCGGGGATGTAGACGATCTCCACTTCATGCCCGCCGGCGATGCGGACGAGGTATTTGCGGGTCCCATCTTCTGACACCTGACGGGTCACAACCTCTGGCACGCTGATGACAAACTTCTCCGCCAGCATGGCGCGGTAGTCCTTGGCGAGGTTTGTCATCTGCGCAAAGTCGCGCACGCCCCAATGGTAGATCCACTGCCAGATCTGCCCGACGCGCATCTTCGCCTGCTTTTCGGGTGTCCCGGCTGCGATCAGTGCCTCGCGCATCGCGTCGCGTGTCATGCCGACAAGATTTGGCAATCCTTCCGGCGCTTTGCGGGGGATGGTCAGCATGTCTTGGGTGATCGGCGCGGTGGCGGTCATGTCAGAATCTCCGAGGTTGCCGCCCATATAACGTGAAACGCGCGGTTTCCAATGCGGACCGCGCGTCTTTCTTTCGGATGCAAATACCCTCGGGGGGCCGAAGGCGGGGGCAGAGCCCCCAAGATTTCGCAGAAATCTATGTTGCGCAGCGCCGTTCCGCTTCTTCTACGGCTGCGGTAAAGCCCAGAAGCGAGAACTGGTCCTGCGTCTGTGTGCCACGGCCAGAGCGGGCGGTGATCGTCGCGTTCGCCCCACGCTTCATTGCAGCTACGATACGTGCATCTTCCTCCGGCGTCGCAGGCCAGGCCCACTCGCCTTCGGTGAACAGCTCGTAATTCGTGCCGCCGATGTCGAGGGTTGCGGTGGAACCGCTCGCAAACGGATAGCCGCCAGTGAACGCCACCTGGCCGGATACGGACGCGCCGGGGCGGTAGAAGACGAACAGCAGAATGTCGCCGCGGCGGACTTCCACAACCTGCCCGTCACGGGTGTTGGTGGTTTCCTTTGGGGCAGAGACGCCCCAGCATTCCTTGGGATCGTCATCGACAAAAACGCTCCAATCGGTGTCGGTTGCCACACGGTTGGAGGATTCTGCGGTTTGTGCCTGTGCACTTTGCCCCAAAGCCATCGCGCCTGCGATGGTGAGGATACGTGCGAAATTCAACGTCATTGTTACAGCCTCCCAGCTGTCGGTGCCTCTGGATCTGGCCAGTGCCAGTGCGCTTCGGGCACTTTTTCCGCTGGCAGGGCCTGTTTCAACTCGATAAGCGCAAGGTTAGCAAAATTCCGCCCGCTTGTGAAAGCCTTAAAAGACAGGCGACCACAGACAGCGGCATCCCGGGGGTGAAATGACAGCACATCAAATTGCACCTGTTGACCTCGTAGAAGTATGGCGCGGCGACCTTTTGGAAAGTGTTCATCAGGGTCATATCGTTGTATGCGACCGCGCTGGAGAGGTTGTTGTGGCGTGGGGTGACCCCGACAAACTGGTCTATCCGCGATCCTCGGCGAAGATGCTGCAAGCCTTGCCGCTTCTTGAAAGTGGTGCCGCCGCAGCACGTGAGTTGACCGATCGGCAGGTTGCTTTTGCCTGCGCGTCGCACCGCGGGGCGGAGCTGCATGCGACAGCGGCTCGCGACTGGTTGCATAGTCTTGGTCTTGACCAGACGGCTTTGGCCTGTGGGCCGCAGGACCCGGACGACCTCGGTATGCATCGGGACCTGATCCGCAGCGGGCAAAGTCCGTGCCGCGTTCACAACAATTGTTCTGGTAAGCATTGCGGGTTTCTGACGCTGGCGCAGCACCTGAAGGCGGGCGCGAACTACACCGCGCCGGATCACCCTGTGCAAAAAGCCTGCCGGGCTGCAATTGAAGAGACCTGCGGCGAAACCAGTCCCACCTTTGGCATCGACGGCTGTAGTGCGCCAAACTACGCGGTGAGGCTCAGCGGCCTTGCCCGCGCGATGGCAGTCTTTGCAAGCGCCGGAGATCGCAGTGATCTGCGCGCGACGGCGGCCGCGCGATTAGTTGCAGCAATGCAAACCTATCCGGAAATGGTCTCGGGCGAAGGCGGCGCGGACACCGCGCTGATCCGCGCGCTGGACGGGCAGGGGGTTGTGAAAACAGGGGCAGAGGGCGTCTATGTCGCGATCCTTCCAGAGCGCCAGCTTGGCGTCGCGCTCAAGATCGCCGATGGCACAACACGCGCGTCCGAAGCAGCCATCACCGCGATATTGGTCAAGCTTGGTGTATTGAACCCGGACCATCCGACTGCCAAAACCTACATGACCCCACCCATCCGCAATTGGGATGGCCTGATCACTGGCCAAATACGCCCAACTGCCGCGCTGCAATAGGAAGACCATGCCGTTCACGCTTGCCACCTGGAACATCAATTCCGTCCGTTTGCGCGAGGGGTTGGTGTTGCAGCTTCTCAAAGCCGAAGCGCCCGATGTGCTTTGCCTGCAGGAATGCAAAAGCCCGGTCGATAAGATCCCGATGGCGGGGTTTGCGGCACTTGGCTACTCCCACATGGTTGCGCGCGGTCAAAAGGGCTACAATGGCGTGGCGATCCTGTCGAAACTGCCAATCCAGGAAGTGGCGGCGAACGACTACGCCAGTCTGGGGCACGCGCGGCACGTCGCGGGGCAGCTTGAGAACGGCGTGACGATCCACAACTTCTACGTCCCCGCTGGTGGTGATAAGCCAGACCGTGCGGTGAATGAAAAGTTTGGCCAAAAGCTCGACTATCTGGCGGAGATGCGCGACGATTTTGCCGCAAACAAACCGCAGAAGGCGATCCTTGTCGGGGACCTCAATATCGCACCGCGCGAAGATGACGTGTGGGATCACAAGAAACTTCTCAAAGTGGTCAGTCACACGCCGGTTGAGGTCGACGCCCTGGAAGAGGTGCGGCAGGCGGGTGATTGGGTAGACGTGACCCGCGCGCATTTGCCCGAAGGGCGGCTTTATAGCTGGTGGTCCTATCGGTCTCCGGATTGGGACGGGGCCGACAAGGGCCGGAGGCTGGATCACGTCTGGGCGACACCCGATATCGCGCCGCAGTCACACAGCAGCCGCATCCTGCGCGAGGTTCGCGGGTGGGAACAGCCGAGTGACCACGCGCCTGTATTTGCGACGTTCGACGTCTAAAGCGCTTTCCCGATAGGGTTCTCAAGCAGCAAATTCTCGTCGTGGCCAGTCAAACCACCGCGATTTATCGTCGATGATGCGATCGGCATTTTGGGTTTTGCCGCATCCGCGCCCGTTTTTTTCAACGTCCTGATCCGACGAAACCAACCGCAGTTGTGGTCGCTGGCCTTGCGCGACAGGTTTAATCAGATGCCCATTCGGTTGGGCGTCGACGATCAATGCACGCGTCGGCGCGCCGCGTCCTGGCGTCTGAAAGCGGACGAGGCGGGGCGGTTGGGGGTGTGGGGGCATCTCGTGACCTTGCGCAAGTTTGTGGGCGGAACATTAACGCCGACCCCCTAACGCGCCGTTAACCGCACACTCAGCCTTGAACAGCCTGAGTAAAGGCGCATCGTGTCGTACCGCATTCCCCCTTGGACTCTGCCGGTTCCCCCACATATATGAAGCGCAACTTCGACAGGAGATCGACATGTTAGAGCTTGGCGCGAACCCCGGCGACACACCCGCCGCTGACGTCATCAAGGACGGCACGGATGCGTCCTTCATGCAGGATGTGATTGAGGCCTCCCAAACGGTTCCGGTGATTGTCGATTTCTGGGCCCCCTGGTGTGGCCCGTGCAAAACCCTTGGGCCTGCCATTGAGGCTGCGGTGACAGCGGCTGGTGGTCGCGTGAAACTCGTCAAAATCGACGTTGATGCGAACCAGATGTATGCGGGTCAGTTGCGCGTGCAGTCTATCCCGACCGTCTATGCCTTCTATCAGGGACAACCTGTTGACGGCTTTCAAGGTGCTTTGCCACCGTCTGAAATTCAGGCTTTTGTCGATAAAGTTGCAAATCTTGCAGGGGAGCCTGACAACGGCTTGGCCGACGCGATTGAGGCGGCCGAGGCGATGCTTGCCGAAGGTGCTGCTGCAGATGCCGCTGAAACCTTTGCTGCAATTCTGCAGGAAGACCCGGTGAATGCCGCTGCCTACGCCGGGCTTGTGCAGGCCTATCTTGCGCTTGAGGATGTTGATCAGGCTGAGGCGATCCTGAATGGCGCTCCGGCGGAGATTTCGGACGATCCGGCGCTTGAGGCCGTTCACGCCCAGATTGCCCTGGCGCGACAGGCCAGTGCCGCTGGTCCGATCCAGGAATTGATGGACAAAGTTGAGGCTGATCCGGCGGACAAACAAGCGCGCCTCGACCTTGCGATTGCAATGCATGCAAACGGTGACACCGCTGAAGCGGTTGACGTTCTTCTGGCGCTTTTCAAAATGGACCGCGACTGGAATGACGGTGCCGCGAAAGCACAGCTTTTCACGATATTTGACGCTTTGAAACCAAACGATCCGATTGTGCTCAACGGTCGGCGGAAACTGTCCTCGCTGATATTTGCCTAAGTCCCGGCGCGGCCTAACTTCAATTTATGACTAAACACGTCCAGCCAGACATGATTCCGGTCTTTCCATTGCCCGGGGCGCTTCTTTTGCCGCGGTCAAGGTTGCCCCTTCATTTGTTCGAGCCGCGCTATCTGCAAATGCTGGATGACACCTTGAAGACAGAACATCGTCTGATCGGGATGGTGCAGCCCTTCGATGGCCCCGAAAAGCAAAGCAAATTGCACAGTATCGGGTGTGCAGGCCGTCTGACGGCGTTCTCCGAAACAGAAGATGGCCGCTACATGGTAACCCTGTCCGGCATGTCGCGCTTTCGCATCGTAAAAGAAGTGGATGGTTTCACGCCCTATCGCCGGTGTGAGGTCAATTGGGACGGATTTGGCCGTGATCTGGGACCGGCTGAAAAGGATGACGGCTTTGACCGCGACCGGTTCATGAACCTCCTGAACCGTTTCTTCGAAGATCAGGGTTTGAAGACGGATTGGGATTCGTTGTCGGAGGCGGAGGATGAGTTGTTGATCAATTCCCTCTCGATGCTTTGTCCGTTTGAACCGGAAGACAAACAAGCGCTGCTTGAGGCGCCGTCCCTGACGACGCGCCGGGAAACGCTGGTGACATTGATCGAGTTTGCCTTGCGCGGCGGCTCTGCGGAAGAGGTCATGCAATGAGCGATCCGACCATTGATCCCAAGATGTTAGAGGCTTTGGTCTGTCCCGAAACGCGGGGACGGTTGGACTATGACAAAGACCGGCAGGAGCTGGTCTCAAAAAACGCCGGACTCGCTTTCCCCATTCGGGGCGGCATCCCGGTGATGCTCGTTGATGAGGCGCGGGTCCTCGATTAAGCGATCCGTTTACGTTTTATTTTGAATTTTCGTCTTCCCTGTTGATGCACCACGACAGGAGAGACCCATGCGCAATATCCACCCGGCTGATGAACTTGCCATGATCAGGGCCGACTTGCGCCGACTGAAAGAACGCGAAGCGTTTTTGCGCAAGGGATTTTTGACAAAGCGTCTGCCCACGCGTGGCGCAGATGCGATTGCATCGGTCAAAATCTTGAAACAACGCCGGTTCCGGCGTGATTTGCTGCCGCAACACGTGCTCGACAACGCCGACTATTGGGAAACCGAAGTCGTGCGCCACGTTTGCATCGACGACATCGGCGCCGCGATGCGCCAAGGCGCGTTATTTGCAATCGACGATGGCGAGGTGATTGAGCCGTTTTAAGGCTTAATCAGCCACGCATCAGATCTGGCAAATCACCGGTCAGCCCTGCAGCTTCCCGAATAAAGCCGCGCCGCAGCGCCGGGGCTGCATTGATAAGCCCCATGCCGATGTCTCGTGCCGCGCGCAACAGCGGGTTATCGTTGGAGAACAAGCGGTTAAACGTGTCCGTGGCTACCGCCAAGGTTGCCGTGTCAAACCGCCGCCACTGCTGATACCGCGCCGGCCGCCAATGTACCGCGCGCCTCAAAACTGTGCCAGCGCCGCGACATCGCGCAGACCGGCGTTCAGGCCCTGTCCCGCGAT
>JAHDEX010000140.1 GCA_020628545.1 Paracoccaceae bacterium
GTTAACGACGTGGTGACTTTAACCAGACATTCAAGCGATAGAAATGAACGGCAGCTATGTCCCGCAAAGCAGCCATTCCCGCAAATAATCTTCACCTACGCTCGCGTCACAATCACCGACCCAACCGAATACCCGGCTCCAAAAGAGCAGATGATCCCTGTGTCACCAGCCGCCATATCATCCGAGTGCTTGGAAAACGCGATGATCGAGCCCGCGGACGACGTGTTCGCATAATCCTGCAAAATATTCGGCTGCTCGCCCGGCTCCGGGTCGCGCCCCAGCACTTTCTTCCCGATGTAATCGTTCATCGTCTTGTTCGCCTGATGCAGCCACAGCCGTTTCAGATCAGCCGCCGCGACACCCTCGTCCGCCATATGCGCCGCGATATGCTTGCTCACCAGCGGAAGCACCTCTTTAAACACCTTCCGCCCATTCTGCATGAACTGCATGTCGCGCCGGTCATGCACCTGATCATGTGCGCGGCGCAGGAAGCCGTTGTTGTTGCGGATGTTGTTGCTGAATTGGGTGGCGCAACGGGTCGAGTTCACTTTGAAATGCGGTCCCGTCAGGCCCTCATCCCGTTCGAGCAGAGTTGCGGTAGCCACATCGCCAAAGATGAAATGACAATCCCTGTCGCGCCATTCCAGATGGGCCGAGCATATCTCAGGGTTCACCACCAGTGCCCGCCGCACATTGCCGGACTTGATCATGTCTGCGGCCGTCTGAATGCCGAAAGTCGCCGACGAACAGGCAACATTCATGTCAAACCCAAAGCCGCCAGTCCCAAGCAACTGCTGGATCTCAACCGCCACAGCTGGGTAGGCGCGTTCGTGGTTAGAGGCGGCACAGATCACCAGATCCACGTCAGCGGCATCCACCCCGGCCTGGGCCAGCGCCTTATTGCAGGCATCCACGCCAATCTCCGCCATCAGGCTCGGCGCATCATCCGGCCGCGCGGGTAGCTTCGGCGACATGCGTGTCGGATCAAGGATGCCTTCCTTATCAATCACATAGCGCTGCTCAATCCCGGAAGCTTGCACGATGAACTCTGCGGATGACTGCGGCTTCGCCTCGACCTCACCCGCTGCAATCGCATCGGCATGTTCCGCGTTGAACAGGTCGGCGTAGGCGTTGAAGGCCACCACCAACTCGTCATTGGTGATGATGTTGTCCGGTGTGAAAACCCCGGTCCCGGTGATGGCGACGTTGTGCATGAAAGCCCCCTTGAACTGCGGGGCAACTTATCGGGGGCAGGGTGGGAGAGTCCATCCTGACGGTGCGTGATAGGGAAGGTGACACCAGATTTCATTTCCCTGACACGCCTATGTCTGGCAACCTCTGGGCAACAGAGAGAGGGAGGCGCGATCATGACCCAAACCGTGGATTTCATCGCGATGAAGGACGGCTCAAAGGAAGACTACGAGCTCCTTGAGAAGCTGGAAAAACCGTTCCTTGCAATGACCGCCGACCGCGTGCTGGATGAGATGCGGCGTGCGGGTGAGGTCACGCTGGAAGGCTACAAAGTCTCCCGCCTCGAACATGGCCTGCAATCGGCCACGCGGGCGATGCGCGACGGCGTGGATATCGATTGGGTTGTGGGGGCCTTGCTCCACGATGTCGGCGACGGCCTTGCGCCGCAGAACCATGACCGGATGTCAGCCGAAGTGGTGCGTCCGTTCGTGCGCTGGGAAGTCTCCTGGACGATCGAACACCACGGCATCTTTCAGATGCTCTACTACGCCCATCACTACAACTGGGACCGCAATGCGCGCGACAAATACCGCGATCATCCGTTGTTCGCGACCTGTGCTGCGTTTTGCGAACGGTGGGACCAATCCAGCTTTGACCCAGACTATCCCATGGAACCGCTTGAGACATTTGAACCCATGGTAAGAGAAGTTTTTGGACGGAAGGCCTATGATCCAGCGGTGATGCAGGAAGGGGAGGTCACGGGGTTGGACGCCCATGTCGCTGCACTCTCTTGATATTCACGCGTGAATAATGTATATATGAAATACACACAGGAATAGGAGTGCCACATGTCCGCGCAAGCTGCTCTGCTGGAAAGGGTCGACGAAGCTGTCGTCCTCACAAAGGCGGCGTTACGCGCTGCCGACGCCCTGGGCATGGCGCAGAAGGAACTGGCCCAGATCATTGGCGTTTCACCGGCCTACATCACGAAGCTGAAAGCGGGGAATGCGTCCCTTGCGTTGGGGTCAAAGCAGGCCGAACTCGCGGTGATCCTGATCCGTATCTACCGGTCTTTGGACGCAATCGTGGGCGGGGATGCAGCGACGGCGCGGGCGTGGTTGCGCAACGAGAACACAGCACTTGGCGCCGTCCCGATGGCGCATATGGCCAGTGTCACCGGATTGATCGACACCGCAGGCTACCTTGACCAACGCCGCGCCCTCGTTTGAGCTGACGCCCTACGCCGGGCTGTGCTGGCGGTTTGTCGAGGATCAGAACACATCCTCCACCATGGCTTTGGTGGATTCAGCCGCCGAACAAGCCGTGCTGGAGCAGCTGCTTGCTTCGTCCAAACCCCCCGTGCCTGCGGGCTGCCGCCACCTGCACTACCTCCAATTCACCCCTTTCCGCTACGCCGCCCGCCACGCCACGCGCTTTCGTGAGCAGGGGGAGCGGCGCGGGGTCTTCTATGCCTCGGACACAGTCGAGACAGCCGCAACCGAGGTCGCGTTTTATCGCACGCTGTTCTTCCTGGAGAGCCCGGAGACCAACCCACCCGCAAAACCTTTTGAAATGACGGCATTTTCGACGTGGATTAAGAGCGATTTGGCCGTCGATATTGGCACATTCCCAGCAGACACACGCGCCGCCTACGCCGACCCAACCGACTACGCCCCCTGCCACGCCCTCGCCGCAGCCGTCCGAGACCGCGCCGGCACCCTGATCCGCTTCCCCTCCGTCCGTCACAAAGGCGGCACCAACCTCGCGGTGTTGGATTGTGCCGCCTTCGCCGAACCCCAACCCCGCGATTTCCAAGGCTGGTGGTTCCGGTTCACGCGCGACGGGTTGTTTGCAAACGAGAGGTTTGGGGAGGGAAGGCTGCAGTTCCGGTTTGCGGATTTTGGGGATGATCCGAGGGTGGGGGTGCTGTTGGGGGACGGTGCGCGATGAATTTGAACTCTTACTCACCACTGCAACTTGTTTGCTATGAAACGGTTTAGTGAAGGACAGTTCATGTCCGCTTTGCGGGACATGGCTGCCGTTCATTTCTATCGCTTGAATGTCTGGTTAAAGTCACCACGTCGTTAAC
>JAHDEX010000067.1 GCA_020628545.1 Paracoccaceae bacterium
AACGCCTCATCCGCGCCGTAAGCCTCATACAAGGAAAAGTTCTTTTCAAACACGGGGATGCCATCCGCGTGGCACACATCAATCACCTTCTGCCGGGTCACCCCGTTCATGCAGTAATCCCCGGTGGAGGTCCAAACCGCCCCCTTGCGGACGATGAAGAAATTGCAGGCATTCGTCGTGTTCACAAACCCATGCGGGTCGAGCATCAACGCCTCATCCGCGCCTGCTTGCTCCGCCTGTAAACAGGCAATCACGCAGTTCAGCTTCGAATGCGAGTTGAATTTCGCATCCTGACTATGCGGCAAACCCCGCACCTGTGGCACACTTGCCAGACGGATGCCTTTGCCTTGCACCGCCTCGCTTGGTTTCGAATGCTCGATGATGGCAACAATCGTGGGCCCAAAGCGGCTGAGCTGCGGATGCTGAAATGGTTTCGCCTTCCGCCCCCGCGTGATCATCAACCGGCAATGGGCATCTGTCGTGATCCCGTTTGCTGCCGCTGTTTTGTTTAAAATATCAAGGATATCCGCCCGCGAAACCCCAGGGTCCAGCGATACCGCATACAGCGACTGAAACAGCCGATCCATATGCTCCTCAAAGAACGCCCAGACTCCATCATAAAGCCGCAGGCCCTCCCACATGCCGTCACCCAGCATGAAGCCAGAATCGTAGACCGAAACCTTCGCCTCCTCCTTCGGCACCAAGGCCCCATCTACCCAGATCAGCAGATCATCGTTGCGCGCGTCATGCTCTGCGTCATGTGTGGTGTGCGTGTCGGTCATCGGGTCCCCCTGCGTTTCCCGCAGTTAGACCCGCTTCAGCCGATGTTGCAATCGCCGCGAAATCCAGCAGCCTGCCAACCCTGTCGCCTAATCCGTTAGCATAGTTGCGCATCTGCCCAAAAATGAGTCACTGTGCTGGTGGGGGGCTGCTGCGTTTGCAATCGTATCGGCCAGAACGATACGGGAGTCATTCATGTTTTACCGCGCAATCGCTGCGTTTACTTTCGCAGCATCCAGCGTCATGGCCGATGGCCACGCGACGGCAGTTCCATTTGCATTGGACTGGAAATTCGAAGGCCCAGCCGCACCTTACTTCGCTGCGATCGATAACGGCCACTTCGAGGCCAAGGGGCTGAGCGTCGAGATCACTGCAGGTTCCGGCTCGCTTGATGCGATCCCAAAAGTGGCAACTGGCGCGTTTCCGATTGGGTTTGCTGACATCAACAGCCTGATCAAATTCCTTGACCAAAACCCGGGCGCGCCCGTGATTGCGGCGATGATGGTTTACGACAAGCCACCGTTTGCGGTCATCGGGCGGAAATCCTTGGGTGTGGAAGGCCCGTCTGACCTGCCCGGCAAAATCCTCGGTGCACCGCCACCTGACGGCGCATGGGCCCAGTTCCCAATCTTCGCCGCTGAAAACGGGATCAACATGGACGACATCACGGTGGAGCCTGTGGGCTTTCCAACCCGTGAACCCATGCTGGCCGAAGGCAACGTCGCCTCAATCACCGGCTTTTCCTTCTCCTCCTATCTGAACCTCGTGCGTCTTGGCGTGCCAGAAGAGGATATCTCGACGATCTTAATGGCAGATTACGGCGTCGATCTCTACGGTAACGCCATCATCGTAAATACCGAATACGCTGCAGAGAACCCGGATGTTGTCAGCGGTTTCCTCGAAGCTGTTGCGATGGGCTGGACCGACGCGATCAGCGACCCGGCGAGTGTCATTCCATCTTTGATGGAACGGAACCCCGCAGCCGACGCAGAGCTTGAACAGCGCCGCTTGCAATTGGCAATCGATGCCAACGTCGTGACAGACTACACCACGGCAAATGGGATGGGTGGCATAGATGCGGAGCGTATGGCGAATGCGATCACCCAGATCGCCACGACCTATGAGTTCCAGACGGAACCTGATGCGTCTCTTTATTTCACCGATGCCTACCTGCCCGAAGGCGGTTTCGCCTTGCCATAACGCAAATTGGGGGGCTTGCTGGCCCCCCAAATCAACAGGTCCTCATGACAGCACTCATTGATATCAAGGGCGTGCGCCACGCCTATGACACCGCCAGTGGGCCCTTGCCCGTACTGGACGGACTAGAAGTGACCGTGGAAGAGGGCGGCTTCTGTGCAGTGGTTGGCCCATCGGGTTGCGGCAAGTCCACACTGACTAGGCTTGTCGCGGGACTCATGCGCCCGGATGAGGGGGAAGTGTGGCTGCACGGCGAACAGGTCCGCTCGCCACGGTCTACGGTTGGGATGGCCTTCCAGAACCCCGTACTGCTTGAATGGCGGACGATCCTGAAGAACGTAATGCTGCCACTCGAAATCGTACCCGGTGGTCTGAAGGGCAAGGCCGCTGAAGACCGCGCGCGCTATCTCCTGTCTCTTGTTGGCCTCGAAGGCTTCGAAGACAAACGACCATCAGAGCTGTCTGGCGGCATGCGCCAACGCGCCTCGCTCTGCCGCGCGCTTGTGCACCAGCCCGAGGTGCTGATCCTCGACGAACCTTTTGGCGCACTTGACGCTTTCACGCGCGAAGACCTGTGGCAAACGATGCACGACGTTAAAGCGCAGGAACCGTTCACGGCGATCCTCATTACACACGACCTGCGCGAGGCGATTTTTCTTGGCGATCAAGTGGTTGTCCTCTCCGGACGACCCGCGCGTACACAATATGTGATGGAGGTCACCCGGACGACGAAGCCAACCATCGAAGACCTCTACACGCCTGAAGCAGCGGAGCGCCTCAACATCCTGCGCCACCAGATCGAGATCGCTCAGGGAAGGGCGGCCGCATGACCGGAACCATGCGGAAGATTACGGTCCCGCTCATCGCCATGCTGGTGTTCCTCGTTTTGTGGGAGCTGTTGGTCTGGGCAAACGGCTGGCCCAACTACAAGATGGCGTCCCCGTCCGACCTTTGGCCGGCTTACGTCCGATACTGGGAACTCTTTCTCACGATGGGCTGGCAAACGCTCTGGCGCACGGTGGCGGGGCTCCTGCTTGCGGTGATCTTTGGCACCGCCATCGGCATGGTGATGGGCTTCTCGCGCACAATGCGCGACGCACTTTATCCGCTGCTCGTCGGCTTCAACGCCATCCCAAAAGCCACTGTCGTACCCATCGTAGCCCTCATGTTCGTCGGCGCGCATGACTTTAACACAGTCCTCATCGCCTTCCTGATCTCATTCTTCCCGATCGCTGTCTCGGTTTCCATTGGTCTCTCGACACTCGAACCGGAATACCGCGACATCCTGCGCTCGCTCGGCGCATCGCAGACAACGATCTTCTGGAAAATCGCCCTACCCAAAACGCTGCCGGAATTCTTCGGCGCCCTCAAAGTTGCTGTCACCCTGGCCTTCATTGGCACCAACCTGATGGAGATCGTCAGCCCGCATGGTCGCGGCCTTGGCGCGCTTTTTGACAGCGGTAAAACCAACTCCGACTACCCGTTGATGTTTGCTGTCCTGATCGCTCTCGCGCTCTTGGGGATTGTGCTTTACTACATCGTTGTTGCCCTTGAAAAAATCTTCGCCGGCTGGGCGGAACGCCCCGTAGGATAGGCACACTTCCCTTTCTTCTTGCTGGAAATTCCTCGGGGGTTTGGGGGCAGCGCCCCCATGCTGTCGCCGCCGCAGTCGTCCAAGTTGCGTGACGAAACCAAATCTGGTGTGCGCCCGGTACGGGCGCTCCTTTGGGTCACACCGGGCTATTCGCCCGGACGATTGAGGCTGAATACCTCTGTCACAGTGGCATAATCGCGGTAGCCCAATCGGGACAGGGGAAGATAGCTGGTCACATCGAGCAGCCCATCCTTGAGATGCGCATCGTCGATATGCACCCCTGTCACTTCGCCCAGGACAAGAAAATTATGCGCACCGCGCAGGGTGACGATCTCGGTCAGTTTGCATTCCAGAGCGGCGGGCGACGCCGCGACGCGCGGGCAGTCCACAGTGCGCGCTTCGGCCTTTTCCAATCCAGCAAGCGCGAACTCGTCCGTTTCCTTGTCCCACGGGCCAGAAGTTTTGTTCATCACATCACGTAGGGCGTGGCTCACGATATTGACCACGAACACCCCTGTCTCTCGGATGTTGGCGACGCTGTCTTTGGTTCCGTCACGGTCGGGCTTGGCGCTTGTCGACGCAAACATCACCTGCGGCGGCACGTAGGCGACTGCGTTAAAAAACGAATACGGGGCGAGGTTATCTGACCCGTCGCTGCCGCGTGTCGATATCCATCCGATCGGGCGGGGTGTGACGATGGCGTTGAACGGGTTGTGCGGTAACCCATGGCCGTCTTTTGGTTCGTAAAACAAGGGCTTTGTCTCCTTCACCTTCGGTTCTCGTCGGGGTAGCCTGTCCCCTGACCGAAGGCCAGACGAAAGCCATGCAAGAAATTCAAATTCATCTGGCTCGGGAAGTGCCCGCGGATTTCTGGGAAGTTGAGGCGCTTTATGACCTCACCTTCGCACCGGGTCGGACCGCCTTGTCCTCTTATCGCTTGCGGGATGGCGTTGATCCATTGCCCGACCTTTGTCTGACCGCCAAGGATCCAGATGGGATCTTGGCAGGTGTGGTGCGCTGTTGGCCGGTCAAGATCGGGACGGCGCCCACCGTTCTTCTGGGTCCCATCGCGGTGCACCCGACGCGGCAAGGTGAAGGCATTGCAGCGCTCTTGATGATGAACTGCATTGATGCTGCGCGTCTGGCAGGCTGGGCCCGAGTTTTGCTTGTCGGTGATTTCTCTTACTACGGTCGGTTCGGGTTCACACGGCTCGAGAATGTGGTCATGCCGCCGCCAACGAACCCCGCGCGGGTCCTTGGTCTTGCTCTTATTTCAGGGGCTTGGGACGGCATCACTGGTGATGTTTTGCGCGCTGTGGATTGATTTTTGACACATTGCCGCCCATTTAAGCGGCATGAAGCACGAACGCCCTGACATGATTGATGTGACCCCAGAGGGGTCGTGGCCGGCGTTGGATGACGCCGCTCGCGCGGAAATCAAGGCTTTGGCGGACCGCCAACGCGCCGCGAATGGCGTGTTGATGAAAGCCGTCAACTACGTGGGCGGTCAGGTGGAAAGCGGGCTCAAAGCCTTGCCGGAGGGCGCGCGTGCGCAGGTGGACAAGGTGGCTCGCCTCGCGCTCGAAAAAAGTTTCCAGTTGGCGGCACGCACGCGGACCGGTCCGATAGGTCGCACCGTGGGGAGCGACCGTCTTCACAAAGTGCTGGGGACAGTGACCGGCGCAATCGGCGGTGTCGCGGGGCTTGGCACCGCGCTGACGGAATTGCCATTTGCGACCACGATCATCTTTCGCGCCGTACAGGCCGTGGCAGAAGAGCATGGCGAAGACCCGCAATCGGCGGAAACGCGAATGGAATGCCTGGCGGTGTTTGGTGCGGGTGGCCCTGGAACAGGTGACGATGGAATTGACACGTCATTCATTGGCGCGCGCCTCACGCTAACCGGCACCGCATTGCATCGCTTGATCGCAACCGTCGCGCCGCGCTTTGCGACCATGATGACCCAAAAGCTCGCCTCTCAATCAGTGCCCATTCTGGGGGCCGTCGCTGGGGCAGGGACGAACTATGCTTTCGTCGATTACTATATTCAGATGGCGCATGTGCATTTCGGCCTTCGAGCCCTGTTCCGCAAGTACGGCGACGCTGCCGTGACAGAGGCGTTTCACGCTTACATCGCCGAGAGCGCGACGCCGGTAAACCGCGCCTGATCAGACCTGATAGGCCAGCCAGTCCGCAACAGGCCGCCGGACGCTTGATGCGCCATTCCCGATGGCGTCCTTGATGATGGCCTCGACCTCGGTGAGGTCCACACGGCGCAACAGATGTTTGACCGGACCTACAGAGGCTGGCCGCATCGACAGGCTTCGAATGCCGAGCGCGGCAAAGCACAATGCCTCAACAGGGCGACCCGCATCCTCACCGCAAAACGACAGCTTTGTGCCCGCCCGCTCACACCGTGCAATGACACCTTGCAAGAAATGCAGGAAAGGCGGTGACAGTGTATCATAGCGCTTGCGGACACGTTCGTTTTCGCGGTCGGCCGCAAAGAAGAACTGTTTCAAGTCATTGCCGCCAATTGAAATGAAATCGACCTCCTCGAAAAAGGCGTCGGGCGCGAATGCAAGAGAGGGCGTTTCCATCATCGCGCCCACTTCCAGCGAAGATGGAAGCGGGTTGCCCAACCGCTGTTCGCGCGCGAGCGCCTTGTCCATCTCTGCTTTGGCCTGCTTAAACTCTTCATAGAGCGTGATAAACGGGAACATCACCGTCAGAGGTCCGCCGTTCGCGGCGCGAATAAGCGCTTGCAGCTGCATTCGCAGGACGCCGGGCTTATCAAGCCCCACACGGATCGCACGCCAGCCCATCGCAGGGTTCGGTTCGTCATTCGGCTTCATGTAGGTCAGAACCTTATCTGACCCGATATCGAGCGTCCGGAACGCCACGCGTTTGCCAGCCGCCGCTTTTAGCACCCGCGAATAAAGGGCGGATAGCTCTGACCGCTTTGGCATCTGATTGCGGACGAGGAACTGAAGTTCTGTCCGGAAAAGTCCCACGCCTTCGGCACCGGACCCTACGAGCGACGGCAGGTCCGCGATCAGGCCTGCGTTCATCTCCAGTCGCAGGGTCGTGCCGCATTTTGTCGTAGCAGGCAGGTCGCGGATCGAGGCGTAGCGCTCCTGCGCCCGCGCCTGCATCGCGATTTTTTCGCGGAACGCACTTTTGACCGTCTCGTCAGGGCGGAGGTGGATCAGGCCCTGATCACCGTCGACCAAAATCGTGTCGCCGTTCAGCGCATCGGAGGTGACGCCCTTGACGCTGATGACAAGCGGAATGGCCCATGCGCGCGCCACGATTGTCGCGTGGCTCCCGACGGATCCCTCCTCGAGGACGATTCCACGCAATTTCTTGCCGTAATCCAGCAACTCTCCGGGCCCGATGTTTTTGGCAACAAGGATCGGATTGTCGGGCATTTCCGCACCAGTGTCCTTACCCTGGCCGGTCAGGATACGCAGCAGACGGTTCGACAGGTCATCAAGGTCGCTGAGCCGTTCACGCATATAGGCATCCCCGGATCTCGTCAGACGGGATCGGGCGAGGGATTGTTCTTTTTCGACCGCGGCTTCTGCAGAGAGGCCGTTCTTGACGTCCTCTTCCATGCGGCGCTTCCAACTGCGGGAGTTGGCAAACATGCGGTATGCCTCAAGCACCTGTTTTTGCTCACCCGACAGTGCCTTGTTGCCCGATAGCATGTCGTCAACAGAGCTGCGCAAAGTGTCGATGGCTTCCTGCAGACGGGTCAGTTCCTTGTCTGGATCATCCGAAATTGGGTTGGTCACAAGAACACGGGGTTCGTGCAGGAACACTTTGCCTTCGGCTGCACCTTCTTGTGCAATCGTGCCGCGGATCATCGCGGACCGTTGGTGCGGTGCAGCCAAGGCGGCGCCTTCGCCGACGAAAGCCCCCAATTCGGTCATTTCGGCCAGCACCATCGCCACGACTTCGAGGGCATAAACTTCATCCGCCGTGAACTGCCGTGCATCGCGGGACTGCACAACCAAGACCCCAAGCGTGTCGCCGATGCGTTGGATCGGCACGCCGCAGAACGAGGAGTAACGCTCTTCACGGGTTTCGGGCATATAGCGGAAGCCCTGTTCTGACGGGGCGTCCGCCGAATTGACAACCTTACGGGTGCGGGCAACACGACCCACGAGCCCTTCGCCAAGGCGCATGCGGGTCTGGTGAACGGCGGCCTGATCAAGCCCTTCTGTTGCACAAAGCTCAAGCGTTTCGGCATCGCGGAACAGATAGATCGAACAGACCTCAGCCTTCATCGATCCCGCGATGAGCGTGACGATCCGGTCAAGCCGCGCCTGACCAGCAGAGTCCTCTGCCATGGCCTCGCGCAGCTTGCCGAGTAGTTTGCGGCTTTCGGTCTCGAACCGTTCTGGCATCTGACCCCCCAAGTGTTCCATTCCGCTATAGGTGCATTCGGCCTGCGATGAAATGGGGACGTTACGATGAAGGCGTGCCAAACGGGCGGCTTCTTGCAGGATGATCAGATTTCCGGACATCTGCGATAAGTTTGAAATAAATCATTAAGAAAACGTAAAAAAGGCAGGCCGGCGTGCTGCCGACCTGCCATTGAGGGACAAAAGGAGAGAGGCCGACTTAGACCATGCACATCTCTTCGAACATGGCGACGAGGAGAGGGTCGTTCATGGACATATTCATGTGCACGGCGAATTGTTCCATTGTCATTCCTGCGAATGTCATGGCTTCGGCGGGGGAACCGCCGACAAACATTGGAACGATCATGCTGACAAGGGCGAGCGCGCCCAAGACAGTTCCAGATGTCGCGCTGAAAGCTGTAATGCCACTATCCGCTTCGGGGGTCCGAACGGCCGAGGCGAGAAGCACATCATCGCCGGGGCGTTCTGCGTGGTTGCGCCGTTCGATTTCAACGTCGAAAGCTGCCAGATCAAACATTGTCTCGTTCCAATTGCGCCCCCACGCAAGTTGGACGCTAGGAATCAATCAGGGCAGAAAAGTGGCAGCGCGATTGTTCACTAAATTTGAGCAAAATCCCGCCGTTCCAGGGGATTATCCGCTTAGGCAGCTTTCTCCAGCTCAAATGCATCATGCAGCGCCTGAACGGCCAATTCCATGTATTTGCGATCGATCAGGACTGAAATCTTAATCTCGGAGGTCGTAATAACCTTGATGTTGATGCCTTCCTCACGCAGCGCGGCAAACATCTTCGCTGCGACGCCCGCATGGCTGCGCATGCCAATCCCGACGACCGAGACTTTCGCGACACCGTTGTCAGTGACAAGGTCATGGTAGTTGATTTCGCCCGCGGCCATCGCATCTGCCATTGCCTTTTCGGCCCGCGCCACCTGGTCAGTGGGGCAGGAGAACGTCATGTCCGTGCGCCCGTCCTCTGAGATGTTCTGGACGATCATATCCACGTTCACCCCAGCGTCGGCGAGGGGGCCAAAAATGGCGGCGGCAATGCCGGGACGGTCCGCGACCGAGATCAGGGTCATCTTTGCTTCATCGCGGGAGTAGGCGACACCGGCTACTGCATTTTGTTCCATGATTTCCTCCTCATCGCAGACGAGCGTACCAGCATCGTCCGATGGTTCTTCAAATGATGACAGGACGCGCAGCCGCACCTTGTAGCGCATCGCAAGTTCCACCGACCGTGTCTGCAAGACTTTCGCGCCGAGCGAGGCGAGTTCCAGCATTTCTTCAAACGCGATTTTGTCGAGCTTGCGCGCCTTGTCGGTGATGCGCGGATCGGTGGTGTAGACGCCATCCACGTCGGTATAGATGTCGCATCGTTCTGCTTCGAAGGCCGCCGCGAAAGCTACGGCTGTCGTGTCCGATCCGCCGCGACCGAGCGTTGTTATCCGGCCCTCCGGGCTGATGCCTTGGAAACCGGCGACGACGGCCACCTTCATGCCTTCGCCAAACTTGGCGTTGATATTGTCTGTCGGAATCTCTTCGATGCGGGCGGAGCTGTGGGCCGAATTCGTCTTCAGCGGCACCTGCCAGCCCTGCCAGCTGCGGGCAGGGATATCCATCTCTTGCAGGCGCAACGCCATCAGACCTGCGGTGACATTTTCACCAGACGACACGACGGCATCATATTCGCGCGCGTCATAGAGCGGCGAAGTTTCATTCACCCAACCCACCAGCTCATTGGTTTTGCCGGACATCGCAGAGACAATGACAATGACATCATAGCCCTTTGCCACTTCCACCGCGACGCGTTTGGCCGCGCGGGCGATCCGGTCGAGGTTGGCCACTGAGGTGCCGCCAAATTTCATCACAAGCGTTGGCATGAGCTTTCCTTTGGGCGCAAAGCACCGCAATCAAACATTGGCGCGTCTCTTAGACTGCCCATGCGAGGGGAGCAATGGGGGTCGGACCCCGCAGAGCGCCCTTGCGGGCGCACGTCATGATTTGGGTGTTCGCGCCGTGACGTAGGCGGTCCGCAACAGAGCTCCGTGGGGGATGCGCCGTTAGATGCCTCCGGCGGAGGTATTTTGGTCCAAAAGAAGGGCGCGTCGCGAAAGTCTCCTAGTTGGTTTTCTTGGTGGGAATGAACGGCAGGGGCATGATCGGCACCCCTTCCGACAAGAGCGCCTTGGTTTCCGCCCCCGATGCCTGACCATAAATCGGGCGCTCCGGGATTGTCCCGGCGTGCATGTCACGGGCTTCGTTTGCGAAGTTTGTCCCGACATCGTCAGCTTTCGCTTCGATTTCTTTTTTCAGCCGTTCCAGTGGATGTTCCGTCTGGCGCGGCGCTGTGACCGCAGTGCTTTCGCTCGTCGATACCTTCGGTGCCATGAGTGCCTTGCGGACCTCTGTTGAACCACAGGCCGTGCAACTGACAAGCCGCTTGTCCAAAAGGGTTTCACAGTCAGCCCCGGAGCGGAACCAACTGTCAAAGCTATGGTCATTGGAACAGGTTAAGTCGAAACGGATCATATGCGCTCAGGGTTGCGTTGTGCCTTACAGTTAGGCGCGTTTTGGTGTGCCGCAAGCGCGGTCACTTCACAAGCGCGGGTGTGAAGTTTGCGACGATCTGTTTCAGTGCGGGCTCTCTCAGTTTTTTGGCGGCCTTTGTGGGGCTCATCCAGCGGCGTTTGCGCTGCTGCGCTTCGGGCCATGTGGAGTGCACATTTGTGACCCGTACCGGATAGACGAGTGCCAGAACAGGGAGAGAGCCAGAGCCGCGTACCTTCACATAGCTGTAGACGCCGAGGCAAACGTCAAAGGGTTTGCCTGTCAGACCCGCTTCTTCCCAGGCTTCGGTTGCGGCCGCTTCGGCAGGCGTCTGGTTGTGCATCGGCCAGCCTTTGGGCAAAATCCAACGTTTGGTGCGGCGACTTGTGATCAGGCAGATCTGGACTTTGTCGTTCCGGGTTCGGTAGCACAAAGCAGCAAATTGTGTCCGCGCCTGTGTTTTTGCGACCTTCCGCAGCTTGAGGGGGATCTGATTGCGGCGGCGCTTCGGGGGCGTGGAGAGGGCCATGACGCAGACGAGTCCTGAACTAGCTTTACGACGTATGAGTGTTCCTTCCCACGCAATCGAAAAGCGCGCAACCCATGTTCCCGTGATGATTGGGCATGAGATTTACCGCACGTCCTCTTATGGCGCCCACCATCCCTTGCGTGTTCCGCGGGTGTCGACGGTGATGGACCTGTCGCGGGCACTTGGCTGGTTGGGGTCTGACACTTTCATCAATTCGCCACGTGCAAAAGTGTCTGCTCTGACCGGGTTTCACACGGAAACCTACCTGAAAGCGCTGCAACAAGCTGAGGTGACGCAGCAGGTGTCCGATGCGGTTCGCCTGCGGCACGGGCTTGGGACCCCTTCCAATCCGGTCTTTGCCGAAATGTATCGCAGGCCCGCCACTTCTGCTGGTGCATCCTGGCTGGCGGGTGAATTGCTGGCTGATGGCGGCACTGTTTACTCGCCCGCAGGCGGGACGCACCATGGGATGCCGGATCAGGCGAACGGGTTTTGCTATCTTAATGATCCGGTCATTGCGATTCAGTCCCTGCGGCATCACGGGATTGGGCGAATTGCCTATATCGACATCGATGCTCACCATCCCGACGGGGTTGAGCACGCCTTTGCGTCCGATCCGGATGTTCTTTTGATGTCATGTCATGAAGAGAACCGATGGCCACGCACGGGCGCCCTAGAGGATGCCGGTGTCGGACAGGTTTGGAACCTGCCGCTCCCCTCAGGGTGTGGGGACGAAGCTGCACAAATGTTTCTTGATGCAGTTGTGCTGCCTGTTGTTAAGGATTTTGCGCCTGAGGCGATTGTCTTGCAATGCGGTGCGGATGCTGTGACAGAAGATCCGCAATCGCGGCTGAGGTGGTCCAATCAGGCACATTGGAAGATTGTGAAGGCGTTGCAGCCAATGGCCCCGCGGTATCTGGTTTTGGGCGGCGGTGGCTATAACCCCTGGTCCGTTGGGCGGTGTTGGACGGGAGTTTGGGCGACAATGAACGGATATGAGGTACCAGAGGTTTTGCCGAACAAGGCGCAAGCTGTGTTGCGCGCTTTGCGCTGGGAGGGTCAGCGGCGGGTCAAAGTGCCACCGGAAGAGTGGCTGACGACGCTGGCCGATATCCCGCGTCCTCTGCAAGTTTCGGATGAGCTGCACACCCGTATCGCAAAATTGCGCGCCCGGCAGATCGCGTGGGTTTAGCGCCTTGCCAGCCCGCCAGGTTACGCGGATAACCGGGACATGAAGGTGTTGAAACATCTGGGATTTGCAGCCTCAATGCTTTGGGCGACCTCGGTGGTTGCCGAAGATCTCGTGGTGTTTGCAGCCGCAAGCCTGAAAGGTCCGCTGGACGCAATTGCGGCTGACTTTGGTGATGTTCGCGTAGCCTACGGCGGAAGCGGGACACTCGCGCGGCAGGTCCAGCAAGGTGCACCGGCGGATGTGATCCTTTTGGCGAATGCGGCATGGATGGATGTGCTGATTGCGAATGAAGCCGTGGTGGCCCCCGGTGTCTTTGCGCGAAATCGGCTGGTTGTCATTGGTCCTGCAGGGGCGGAGCCGCTTGTTTTGACGGCTGATACCTTGTCGGCAGCACTGGAAGACGGGCGGCTTGCGACGGGCTTTGTCGCGGCAGTGCCTGCTGGCATATATGGCAAAGCGGCCCTCACGCATCTGGGCCTGTGGGACACGGTGGAAGACAAGATCGCTGAAGTGGACAACGTGCGCGCCGCTGTTGCTTTGGTCGCCCGGGGCGAAGTGCCGCTCGCCATTGGGTATCAAAGTGATGCGCTATTGGTCGAAGGCGTCACTGTCGTTGCCACGTTTCCGGATGGTTCTCATCCAACGGTGGCCTATTGGGGCGGCGTGGTGGCTGGCGCGCAGCACCCGGAGGCGACAGCGTTCCTTGCAGCACTGATGGGGCCTGAGGCCCAGCAGATCCTACAGGATGCTGGCTTCTGCGCAGTTGATACCGGGTGCGCACCGTGACGTTTGGACCCGCGTTTTGGGAAGTGGTGAGCCTCTCATTGCAAGTTGCGTTAGTGGCGACCCTGTGTGCTCTGCCCATCGCGATTGGGGCGGCATGGCTGCTGGCGCGGCGCAGTTTTTGGGGGCACGGGATGCTGAATGGCATTGTCCATCTTCCATTGGTCCTGCCGCCTGTTGTCACGGGATATCTCCTGCTGGTGGTGTTTGGACGGCTGGGCGCAGTAGGGGCGCTCTTATTTGACTGGTTTGGGATCACGCTTGCGTTCCGGTGGACCGGCGCCGCGCTCGCGGCGGGGGTCATGGCCTTTCCCTTAATGGTCCGCGCGGTCCGGTTGGGGTTTGACGCGGTTGATGCGGGACTTGAAGCGGCGGCAGCAACACTCGGTGCATCGCCAACGCGGGTTTTTCTAACTGTGACGCTGCCCCTGATCGCGCCGAGCGTCTTGGCGGCGGCAGTTCTTGGCTTTGCGAAGGCCTTGGGCGAGTTTGGTGCGACAATCACTTTTGTGGCGGCAATCCCAGGGCAGACGCAGACGATCCCCTCGGCCATTTACGCGCTTTTGCAAGCGCCGGGGCATGAGGGCGACGTAGTGGCGCTGGTGGTTGTCTCTATCGTGCTGGCGATGGGGGCGTTGCTTTTGTCAGAGTGGCTGAACCACCGGATCACGCAACGTCGCCTCGCATGATGCTTTCCGTTGATATCAAAGCACGTTTGGGAGACCTCGACCTTACGGCGGCATTTGAGGCTCCTGTTGGTGTGACCGTTTTGTTTGGCGCATCAGGTGCTGGCAAAAGCTCTGTTGTGAATGCGATTGCCGGGCTGCTGCGCCCTGATGCGGGGCGGATTGCGTTGGGGGAGCGTGTTTTGTTTGATGGAAGCACGTACCTGCGCCCGCATCGACGCAATGTGGGCTATGTCTTTCAAGACGCGCGCCTTTTTCCGCATATGACCGTGCAACAAAACCTGACGTACGGCGGGGCTGATGGTCTGAATGATATGGTGGAACTTTTGGGGCTGCGTCCGCTTTTGTCGCGTCGTCCTGCCGGGCTTTCGGGCGGCGAAAAGCAACGTGTGGCGCTGGGTCGCGCATTATTGAGCAAGCCTCAGGTACTCTTGCTGGACGAACCGCTTGCAGCACTGGACGGACCGCGCAAGGCAGAGGTGCTACCCTATTTGCGCGACACCGCAAGATCGGCGGGTGTACCGATTGTCTATGTTACGCATGCGATGGCGGAAGTGGTCGAACTCGCGGACCAGATCGTGATCATTGAGGCGGGCAAAGTGGTGCGCAAAGGCGCCCTAGAAGATGTCATGGCTGATCCAGCAAGCGCGCGCCATTTTGCGAAACGGGACGGCGGCGCCGTGTTGTCCTGCCGGGTTGCCCGGCATGAGGGTGGTTTGACGGTGCTATCGTCTGATGCGGGAGACATTCTGTTGCCTGGCACAGTGGGGACCATTGGCACGTCGCTGCGTCTGAGTATTCCCGCGCAAGACGTGATGTTGACGACACAAGAGATCGAGGGCCAGTCCGCGCTGAACATGCTGGCAACGACCATCACCGCGATCTCGCCGCTTCCGAATGACAACCTTGCGGTGTCGCTCAAGGCGAAAGACGCGGCACTATGGGCAGAACTCACGCCAACGTCGGTAGCGAAACTCGGACTGCAGCCGGGACAGGCCGTTCATGCGATCTTCAAAGCGACAGCAATCGGGCCGACTTAGTAGGCTTCGTCCTTGATGGCTTGCATTGAGACATGGGTCGATGTGCTAGCGACGTGCGGCAGCGCAGAGACCTGCTCTCCAAGAACCTTTCGGTACTCTGAAATGTCTTTGGTCCGGACTTTGAGCAAGTAATCAAATGCCCCTGCAATCAAGTGGCACATTTCCACTTCGGGCAATTTGCGCACCGCATTGTCAAAGGCTTGCAATGCTTCCTCGCGTGTGTCGTTCAATTTCACCTCGACGAAGGCCACATTTGTCCGCCCCAATTTCGCTGGGTTCAGGACCGCGCGAAAGCCTGTGATGTAACCAGTCTCTTGCAGGCGCTTCAGACGGATCTGGCAAGGTGTTTTGGTCAAGCCCACTTTGTCAGCCAAGGCGGTCACTGACATGCGCCCGTCGTCTCGCAGGGCTTTGAGGATCGCCATATCAAATTGGTCGATTTGGCTTTCTACTGTCTTCTTCATTGATGGCTGACCCGCTTTTCGAGGAGTATTTGGTCTCTTTGTTGATTTTGGCGTGATACTTTGGGCAACCTTGACTCGTCAACTCTGCTAACGTGACTTCATCGACCAGGGAGGACCATGACCATGATTCCGCTTTCAGACATTCGCGCAAACATGCGCGGTGCCCATCGGCAGCGTGACGATGACGTCCTGGCTGCGTTGATGGAACGCCATGCGCCTTCACCTGATATCCGCGCGGCTGCCGTGGCTCGTGCGACGGATCTGATCCGAGCCATTCGCGAAGATGCGCGGCCGGGTTTGATGGAAGTGTTCCTAGCGGAATACGGTCTGTCGACTGATGAAGGCATCGCCTTGATGTGTCTGGCTGAAGCGCTGCTGCGCGTGCCTGACGGCGATACCATGGACGCTTTGATCGAAGACAAGATTGCGCCTTCGGCATGGGGTGAACACCTGGGTAAGTCGAGCTCATCTTTGGTGAACGCCTCCACTTGGGCGCTAATGCTGACCGGCAAGGTCTTGCAGGACGGCACCGGCATGGCTGGTGTGCTGAAGGACGCGGTAAAACGACTGGGAGAACCCGTCATCCGCGTCGCCGTTTCACGCGCGATGAAGGAGCTCGGCGCGCAGTTCGTTCTGGGAGAAACGATTGAAAGTGCCGTCAAACGCGGCAAACCCCGGAAGGCAGAGGGTTATACCTTTTCCTATGACATGCTCGGCGAAGCGGCGTTGACCGCCGCTGATGCGCAGACCTATTTCGACGCCTATGCCGATGCCATCGCGCGGCTGGCGAAGGAGAGTACGTCGGATGATATTCGGAAGAATCCGGGCATCTCGATCAAACTCTCAGCGCTGCATCCGCGTTATGAGGTCGCGCAGCGCGAATGGGTGATGCGTGATCTGGTGGACAGCACTTTGAAACTGGCGCGACAGGCAAAAGCTGCGGGCATGGGCCTGAACATTGATGCGGAGGAGGCTGATCGGCTGGATCTCTCGCTTGATATCATCGCGGCCGTATTGGCGGATAAAAGCCTCGCTGGCTGGGATGGGTTTGGCGTGGTGGTGCAGGCCTATGGCAAGCGCGCGTCCTACGTGATCGACTGGCTTTATGCTCTGGCCAAAACACATGATCGCAAAATCATGATCCGCCTCGTCAAGGGCGCATACTGGGACACAGAGATCAAGCGAGCGCAAGTTGAGGGCCTACCAGGATTCCCCGTATTCGCTCAAAAGGCGGCGACAGATGTGTCCTACATTTGCTGTGCCAAACAGCTTCTTGGCCTGACGGATCGCATCTATCCACAGTTCGCGACGCACAATGCGCATTCGGTGGCCGCAGTTCTGGAGATGGCGACCGATCGGCAGGCATTTGAATTCCAGCGCCTACACGGGATGGGAGAGGCGTTGCACGACCTCATTTTGGAAAAGTCTGGATGTCGGTCTCGCATTTACGCACCCGTCGGTGCGCATGAGGACCTGCTGGCGTACCTCGTGCGTCGGCTTCTCGAAAATGGCGCGAACAGCTCTTTCGTAAACCAGATTGTAGATGCTTCAGTGCCCGCATCCGAAATTGCGACTGATCCCTTTGATGAGGTGGTCACCGGCAAAACGCCGGTTGCGGTACCTGCAGATTTGTACCAGCCAGAACGGGTGAATTCCCAAGGCTGGGATCTGCGGAATGAAACCGACCTTGCGGCGATTTCGGATGAGCGCGACCGGTTCGAGACCCAACAATGGGAGGGCGGGCCGCTTCTCGCCACCGACGCCGTGCCGGGTGAGGAGAAGACGGTCCGCAATCCCGCGCGCCATGACGATGTTGTGGGGCAACTGTCGTTTTCATCAGATGAGGCGGTCAACGCCGCAATCGCGGCTACGGCACCGTGGGAGGCTTTGGTATCAGAGCGCGCAAAGATCCTGAACCGCGCCGCAGATCTTTACGAAGCGCATTTCGGCGAGTTGTTCGCTTTGCTCGCCCGCGAAGCCGGAAAAACGTTGATGGATGCCGTAGCAGAGCTGCGTGAGGCTGTGGATTTCCTGCGCTACTACGCGGCGCAAGCCCAGTCGCTGTCAGAGCCCGCGCGCGGTGTCTTCACCTGTATATCGCCGTGGAACTTCCCGCTCGCGATTTTCACGGGGCAGATCGCGGCAGCCTTGGCTGCGGGCAATGGCGTTCTTGCGAAACCTGCGGAGTCCACGTCTTTGACGGCTGGTGTGGCTGTCAGGCTATTGCATCAGGCTGGCGTGCCCCGCGCTGTTTTGCAATTGCTGCCGGGAGAGGGCGGTACGGTCGGTCGCATGCTGACCGAGGCGAGCAAAATCAACGGTGTCTGCTTCACGGGATCCACTATAACCGCGCAGGCCATCAACAGGGCGATGGCCGCACAGATGGATCCCGCAGCCCCGCTCATTGCCGAAACGGGCGGGTTGAACGCGATGATTGTGGACAGCACCGCTTTGCCAGAACAAGCAGTGCGCGACATTGTGGCCTCCGCTTTCCAGTCGGCGGGCCAGCGGTGCTCGGCACTGCGGGTGTTGTACCTGCAGGAAGATGTTGCGGATGGCATGTTGGAGATGCTTTTCGGGGCGATGGATGCATTGAAGGTGGGCGACCCATGGGCGTTGTCAACGGATGTCGGGCCGGTGATCGATGCGGCCGCGAAGGCCAAAATCATGCATCACATCAACGCCGCACGGGCCAAAGGCGCGGTTCTCAAGGATGTGGCCTATCCGGCAGACGGGACGTTTGTCCCGCCAACAGTCATTGCGGTGAATGGGATCGCCGACGTCAAGGACGAGATCTTCGGACCGGTCTTGCATGTTGCCCGCTTCAAGTCAGCGGAGCTTGATCAGGTTATTGAAGATATCAATGCCACCGGATTTGGGCTGACCTTTGGTTTGCACACTCGCATTGATGACCGGGTCGCGGCGGTGACAGACAAGGTGCGAGCCGGCAATATCTACGTCAATCGCAATCAGATTGGCGCAGTCGTTGGATCGCAACCGTTTGGCGGTGAAGGGCTGTCCGGCACGGGGCCAAAGGCTGGCGGGCCAGCGTATTTGCCACGCTTTACAGGTGCGCCGCGAGATGCCGCGCCGATGGCAGACACACAGATCGTGGAAACCGAGACATTACGAATTGCGTTGAAAGGCATCGACGCCAAAACGACACTTTTGTCGCGCGAGACGCTGCCGGGGCCAACGGGCGAGTCGAATGTTCTTTCTACTTATGGGCGGGGTACGGTCCTTTGCCTGGGGCCTGATCGCGAAGCGGCACTTGCGCAGGCACGCGTGGCGCAGGCAGCCGGTTGCCAAGCGCTATGTGTCGCCCGAGGCTTGCGTGCGACGGAAGGGTTGAGTGGTCAGGTGGCCGCTGACGACCTTGCCGTGCTGAACGGTTTTGACGTTGTTGTCTGTCACGCCGATGACCACACGTTGCGCAAGTATCGCGCAGCCCTCGCGGCCCGGTCTGGTGCGTTGATTCCGCTGGTTGCGGAAAATGATATCGTCGCGCGATGCGTGCTGGAACGTCATGTCTGCATCGATACCACTGCCGCGGGCGGCAACGCGTCTTTGCTGGCGTCGGTCTGATCCAAAGGACGGCTGCGCCGACACCTTTTTGTTGGTTGGGGGCGCTGCCCCCAAACCCCCGAGGTATTTTCAGCAAGAAGAAGAGCTATTCTCCGTAAGGGACCCAGACGTTTTTGACCTCGGTCGCGGCGGCGAGCATGTCCTTGGCGCTGGGCTCTATCGCGCGGTCATGGTTCACCCACGTCCGCTTGAGGTTACCCGCTGCAAGGCGTTCAATCGTGGCGCTGATGTCCGCACCAGAGAATGACCAGACCGCATCGATGTCCGCATGACCGGCCGCATGCGGCGCGAGTTCCGCGTGGGAGCCGGTAAGAATGTTTACTACGCCGCCCGGTACGTCCGAGGTTTCGAGGATCTGGATCAGGTCCGCTGTCATCAGAGGAAAGGGTTCGGAGGCGACGAGGGTGATGCGGTTACCCATCGCCAGCGCCGCGGCCATTGGTGAGATCAGCCCCAAGAGCGGCCAGGCATCATCAGCGAAGGCAGCGATTTTGCCGACAGGTTCGTGCATCGCAAGAGCCACACCCCGGATCGGGACGCCGTGGACCTTGCCGTCGTATTTGTCGGCCCAGGCGGCGAATGTGAAAAGGGTCTGGATACAGTGATCGACCTCTGCTTTGCCGTCTTTACCAGTCAGCGCCTTGATGCGGTTGGCCAGTTCGTCTGCACGCGTCGCGAGGTTTTCGGCGATGTAGTAGAGGATCTGCGCGCGCAAATGCCCGGTTGTTTTGGCCCAGCCTTTTGCGGCGTTCATCGCCTCGACCGCATTGCGCAAGTCCTTGCGGTTTGCTTCGCTCACCTGGCCGAGGAAGGCGCCTTTTGGCCCGTAGACGTCGCGGGAATAGCCGCCGTCGGGGCGCGCTTGCTTGCCACCGATGTAGAGTTTTGTGGTGCGATCGAGGCCATCTGGCGCACCACCCGATCCGGTGCAGGCTTTGATTTGTTTGAGCTTTGCAGGCTTGCCTTTGGCTTTGGTATAGCCGCGCAGGCCTTCCCAGCCGCCTTCCCGGCCAAAGCCGCTTTCGCGGACACCACCGAATCCTGCGGCGGCGTCCATCATATTCGTGCCATTTACCCAGACGATGCCAGCGGCCAGTTTGGGCGCGATATCAAGTGCGAGGTTGATGTTCTCGGACCAGACTGAGGCAGCAAGCCCGTAGCGGGTGTTGTTGGCAATTTCCACTGCCTCAGCAGGTGTGCGAAAAGTGGTGGCGGCAAGGACCGG
>JAHDEX010000012.1:0-17292 GCA_020628545.1 Paracoccaceae bacterium
ACGAATTCGACGCGTATGACGTTAGAGTCGACAACATCAGTGCCATCTTCATCTTCGCCCCCGACAACCACGTCGCCTGCGTTTCCGCCGATGAACAGATCAGACCCGGTGCCCCCAAACAAGGCATCCGCCCCTGTGCCACCGATAAGCTGGTCCTGACCTGCGCCCCCTTCGATGACATCGTCGCCTTGGCCACCGATGCCGGTGTCGTTTCCGTCGCCAAGCACGATGACATCGTCATCGACACCCCCGTCGACATAATCGCTGCCGGCGTCGCCATACAGCGTGTCATCGTCGTCCTGACCAAAGATCGTGTCGTTGCCGTCGCCGCCAAAGATCGTGTCGCCGTTGTTTTCGGGAACGAGGTCCTGAAAGCCGTTTGCGTCAGGCTCATCGTCGGGGAAGCTGACCAGATCAGCGAACGCATCTTGCAGGCCGCCGTAAATGATATCGTTGCCTGTGCCGCCTTCGATGACATCGTTACCTTCGCCGCCTTCGATCAGGTCATCGCCGGATTGCCCGCGGACCGAGTCATCGTCAAAGCCTGCGGAGATCCAGTCACTGCCGGATCCACCATCGATCAGATCATTATCGTCGCCCGTAATGATCCGGTCGTCGCCTGCACCGCCGAAGACGATGTCTTTATCGTCTTCGGGATCTGCGTCCGCATCGTAACCCGGGAAGGGAATTGTGTTGCCTGAAGCAGGGTCAGGCGATTGGAACGGGTAGCCCACGTCCGGCAGAGCCTCATCCGAGGGGCCTGAGACATCGATAAAGTCATTGCCGGAGCCGCCAAAGACCTCTTCCCGACCAGAACTGTCGGTAATGCGGTCATCGTCGTTGCCCCCGAAGATCTGATCGTTACCTGCGCCGCCTTCGATTGTGTCAAGCCCGGTGCCGCCGAAAATCCGGTCATCCCCAAGGCCAGCGTCGATGCTGTCTTCGCCGCCGAGCGCGTCGATCAGGTCATTGTCGGTGCCTTCGTCGCCAGGCAGGACGCCGTCGCCGCTGTCGATTGCGTCACCGTCAGCATCAACGAATGGCCCGTCGGGACTGATGATATCATCACCTTCTGTTCCCTGAACGGTTCCGTCGCTTTTGCCACTGACCGTAAAGGTGATGTCAGCTGTATCGGTCGCGCCATTTTCGTCAACGATTGTGTAGCTGACGGTTGTGTCAACACTGTCGCCGAAGCCCAGCATTTCAAAGTCACCGTTTGCGTCAAAATCGACGGTGCCGTCTGCATTAATGATGAAAAGTCCACCGTTGGAGCCTGCTACGGCTGCGCCGACATTTTCGGTTGCGCCGTTTACGGCCAGCACCGTCAGCGCGTCTCCGTCGACGTCTTTATCCGCACCTTCGCCGGTATCATCTGTAATTGCATTTGCATCGATGTCTCCGGCAGCTTCATCCGACTCGACGACGTAGCTGCTATCGACGGCGACCGGGGCGTCATTCACCCCTGTTACTGTGACCGTCACGGTTGCTGTCGCTTTGCCACCATTGCCGTCAGAAATCGTATAGTCGACTGTCGTATCGCGCGTCGCGCCTTGCGCCAGATCTTCAAACGCTCCGTTTGGATCGAATGACGCGGTCCCGTCAGCGTTGATTGTGATGAGGCCTCCATTGGACCCCATCACCGGCTCACCTACGTTTGCACCATCGTCATTCACAAAGGTCACCGTCAGTGGGTTGCCGTCCGGATCACCGTCATTCGCAATGACTGATCCAAGAGCCGTGACAGTGTCTTCGTCAGCGCCAAAAGCGTCGTCTTCCGCAAACGGCGACCGGTTCAGAGGCGCATCACCCACGATCTCTTCAATCTCGCGGAATTCGATCACGCGGCCATCAGGTTTGCCGTCGGCGTCGACAAAGACGACGCAACCATCAAAGCCATTGCCGTTGCTGTCAGCAATGGGGCTGCCAGTGCCATCCGGGCTTGTCAGGATGTATGCGCCCTGCCCTGTGATATCGAGGACATCGTGATCGTTGCCGGTGGCACCACCGAATACCCAATCACCGCCCGTGGCTTTGATCGTGTCCGCATCTGCTCCGCCGTAAGCAACATCGTTGCCCTGACCCGTCGTCAAAACATCGTCGCCGGCGCCGCCGAAGAGCGTGTCATCGCCGTCATTTGCGCGCAGTTGATCGTGGCCTGCGCCGCCTTTCAGCAGGTCGTCCCCCAGACCGCCAATCAGCGCGTCGTTTCCGCCGTCACCGTAAAGCTTGTCGTCCTCATTGGATCCCGCGACGGTGTCGTTACCCGCGCCGCCGTAGACAACATCACGGCCACCGCCGCCTTTGAGGTCGTCGTCGCCAGCCCCACCAAAGATCAGATCATCGCCGCGGCCGCCATCAACGCTGTCGGATCCCGCACCGCCGTAGACTTCGTCGTTGCCGTTTCCGGCGCGGATCGTGTCGTCACCATCAAATCCATATATCAGATCATCATCGCCGATATCCCCGGCAAGGATTGCATCGTTTGCATCAACCCGGTCGCCATCCGGGTCGCCGGTGTAGTTCACATCAATGACGTCGTCGCCAGACGTGCCTTCGACAGTGCCATCACGCATGTCGATGGCATCAAACACAAGATTATCGATGGCACCGGACCCATGCAGCGTGACGTCCATGCGATAGACACCATCGACGTCAAAGTTCGCCACGACCTGACCATTGTCAGGTGTGTAAGCGGAGCATGTTTTAATCAGATTGCCGTGTTCATCATAAAAGCGGATTGTCGCGCCTTCTTCGATATCCAGGAATGTCAACGACTTCACATCAGCGCCGTCTTCAAAGTCAAAGCGCAGCAGGCCGCCGTGAGCGTTGTCGTCCGGGTCGTGGCTGTCGCCATCTTCAGAGATGATCAGCACATTACCGAGATTGTTGGTTTCGAGATCCCAGTCACCGCCTGTTGGATTGCCGGAATCAAAAGTCATCGCCCGGTGGCCCGCGCCTTGCGCGGTCCAACCGGAGATTGTCACACCATGAGAGCTGTACTCGTTATCAACAATAGTTCCGTTCGACAGATCGTTAAAATCAATCGTGGTCGTCATCTTGCTCTCCTACGCCCCGGAGGGCTCACACAACACCGCTGAACAACAGCGTCACACAGTCCGTTGCGCGGACCAGTCGTTACAACTTCAGCCAAATTTGAATGGCATCTGTCGTGCCTTCTCCCATATTCACCCTAACGGACCCTGAAGATCAGGGCGGATGAGCCGAACATACGGCTGAGAGAAGGCACACTCAGTTACTGCGGGTTGTGCCGCTCACAAAACATATTTGTCGGGGTGTTGCCTTAGTCGTGCCATGGTCTGCCGCGTTCGGGTATCCCGCCTTGCACGCGGAGCGCGAGTAAGGGTGTCTGATTGTTTCGCTATTCAGGACAGGCAAAAAATCAAGCGTTGACAAGATCCGTTGTATTGAAGGCCGGATCCAGCCCCCCGTCGCATTTCAGAAAATGGAGTTCAATTATTGTCCCCAAATCGGAGACAATTCGAAGGCCGATTTACCTTGAGGAAGAAATGTGACCGCTCTGTGGCACGGGTCACCTATTGTTGCTGCACGCGGCGCAGTACGGTGGTGAAGGTGCAGATTCCGCGAATACTGGAAACGGGCAAAATGAGCGATTGCCACAAACCCGCCCGATTCCTTACCTCGAGAGTAATCAGTAATTCCGGTCCAAAATGGTAAACGGCCAGCCCGGTTTTGGACTGGCCGTTACTGGACATTCTATGGTGTTCGCGGCCTACCGCACCACGTAGACATCGCAGGTCGCGTGACGCACCACGCGCGCGGCATTCGGGCCGAGCAAGTAGTCTTTGAAGTCTGGTTTATGAGCGCCAATCACGATCAAACCAGCTTTTGAGACGCGCGCTGTTTTGAGCACCTCTTCATAAGCCGTGCCAACTGCGACGACATGGCGGACGGACTTGTTCACGTCTTCGCCCAAGATCTTCGTGACCACCGCATTCAGTTGTTCCAAGGCGCCATCCTTAGCCGACTCGACATGGTGGTCCTGAAAATACGCGCCAACCACGGTCGCCCCGAAATCGGGAACGACGGTGATCACGTCCAACTGGGCGCCATCCATTTCGGCCATGCGCTGCGCAGTTCTAAGCACAGCGGCCTCCTGATCCGGGCGACTGATGTCGATGGCACAAAGCACAACAGAATTGGTCATGCTGGTTCTCCTTCCATGACTGGGTCAGCACGACGTCTCTGCAGCCAGCCAATCAGCCCAAGAAGCAAGAGCGCCGGGATAAAGATCAGCTCTTTTGGAAGCTGGTCAGACGTTGCCTGAACGCTTGCGATCTGAACCGGATCATCACCGTAGAAATCGAAACTGGACAACGCATCGCCCAATTCAGACCCAAACCCAGGTTCATCCAGCCGTTGCACATCGCCCTCAGGCACGATGATAAACCCCATCGCATCCAGTCGCGCTTGCGCGTCCGCCCCTTCTGGGATCGTCAGCGGCACCGTGACATCCTTGATTTCAAAGGTGTCGAAGTCAGGCCCCGAAACGATCACCCGCAATTCACTGCCCGGTTCTGCCGCTCCAACGGCTTCGCTGAATGCGGCTGGAGCGATTTCTTCAAAGGGTGGCTGTATCATGTTCATAAAGAACCCCGGGCGGAACAGCGCAAAGGCAATCGCAAGCATGGCGACAGTTTCCCAGATGCGGTTCTTCGTCAGGAACCAGCCCATCGTCGCCGCCGTAAACACAAGGATCCCGATGGTCGCCGTGATAAACACGATAATCCCCTGTGCCCAAGTCACGTCGATCAGCAACAAGTCCGTGTTGAAGATAAACACAAACGGCAGCGCGACAGTCCGCAAACTATAGAAGAACGCCGTGAAACCGGTTCGAATGGCATCACCACCTGAAACAGCCGCAGCTGCAAAACTTGCAAGCCCCACCGGCGGTGTCACATCCGCCATGATCCCGAAGTAGAAGACGAATAGGTGCACTGCGATCAGCGGCACGACCAACCCGGATTGGGCTCCTAGTTCGACCACCACGGCCACCATCAATGACGATACAACGATATAGTTCGCGGTCGTCGGCAGCCCCATCCCCAGGATCAGAGACAGGATCGCTACGAATATCAGCATCAGGATCAGGTTGCCGCCCGACAGGAACTCAACAAAGTCCGCCATCACTTGACCGATCCCGGTCAGAGACACGGTGCCGACGATGATCCCAGCGGTCGCTGTTGCAAGGCCGATGCCGATCATATTGCGCGCCCCGTCGATCATCCCTTCAATCAGGTCGATCACACCGTCTTTCAACCGGCTGATGGCGTTCGCCTCTCCGCGGAACAATGCCTTCAGCGTCTTTTGGGTGATGAGGATGCCAAACAGCAGGAATGTGGCCCAGAACGCTGACAAACCCGGAGACTTCCGCTCAATCATTAGGAAGTAAACCAACACGATGATTGGCAGCAGGTAGTAGAGACCGGATTTGTAGATCTTGCCCAAATCCGGCAGTTCGACCACTTCCGCGTTTGGATCGTCAGGCTCCAAGTCATCGACCTGTGCCGCCAGATAGACCAGCCCGATGTACACGAGGCCGAGAAGTGCAGCGAGGATCACGCCGGAGCCTTCGGGGAACATCGAGGTCGCAAATCGGACCGGATACTGCGTGACGTAGCACAGGATCGCAAAGCCCGCGAAAAAGGCGAACATGCCTCCGATGGTGCGGCCCATGCTAACAACCTTATTGCCAATGGTTGGCATGTTGTTCTTCACCGCTTCGAGGTGAACGATGTAGACCAGCGCGATGTAAGAGATGACGGCTGGCAGGAAGGCGTGCGTGATCACCTCGACATAGGAGATGCCGACATACTCCACCATCAGGAAGGCCGCAGCACCCATCACCGGCGGCATGATTTGACCGTTGACGGAAGACGCAACTTCGACGGATCCCGCCTTCTCGGCAGTGAACCCAACCCGCTTCATCAGCGGGATCGTGAATGTCCCCGTCGTCACAACGTTGGCGATCGAAGAGCCTGAGATCAGACCCGTTGCAGCAGAGCCGACGACGGCCGCCTTCGCAGGTCCGCCTTTGAGGTGCCCCAAGGCACCGAACGCCATCTTGATAAAGTAATTGCCCGCGCCCGCCTTATCGAGCAACGCACCAAACAGCACAAACAGGAACACAAACCGAGTCGACACGCCAAGCGCGATCCCAAAGACGCCTTCCGACGTGATCCACATGTGGCTCATCGCCTTGCGCAGCGACGCGCCAGCCCAGCGGATCTGGTCCGGGACAACTTCGGATGATCCGAAGAACACATAACCGAGGAAAACCACCGCAAGGATCACCATCACAGGACCCAGCGTGCGGTAAGCTGCAATAAAGAGGAAAATCAGGCCTGCAAGCGAGAACCAGGCGTCCGTGCCGTCCGCGAGGCCGCCATTACCGACGATTTTATCGTAGAAGAAGTAGCCATAAAGCGCCAGGAACGCCCCTCCGACACCAAGCACCCAATCGTACCAGGGGATGTATTCGCGGGGGCTGCCTTTGAACAGCGGATAGGCCATCGCCGAAAGGAAGATCGCAAAGGCCAAATGAATCTGGCGAGAGTTGTTGATCAAATCACCCGGCAGCACATAAGGGCCAATGGGCGATGCCAGGAGGACCTGAAAAACCGACCACAACAAGGCTGTGATCGCGATCATCTTGCCGACAGCGCCAGTGGGATTGCGTGCACCGCTGTCACTTGCCGCAACCAGCTCCTGCAGTTCGGCTTCGCTGAGTTGGCGGTTCTCTGCGTTAGTCATCTGTCCCCCTGTCGCCGGTTGTCCGGCTGATCATCAATGGTGTTCGGGGGCAAGTGCGCCCGCCCCCGAAAATCTTTCAGAAAGCCAACGCCTTATTCGATCAGGCCAGCTTCTTTGAAGTACTTCTCCGCACCAGCGTGCAGCGGTGCAGACAGACCGGCGGAGGCCATGTCAGCAGGCTCCAGGTTCGCAAATGCTGGGTGCAGACCTTTGAAGTCGTCGATGTTGTCGAAGACAGACTTCACAAGCGTGTAGACAACTTCTTCTGACACATCAGCGGAGGACACGAAAGTCGCGCCCACACCAAAGGTGGTCACGTCGTTATCGTTGCCCCGGTACATACCACCCGGGATAGTTGCAGAGCGGTAGAAGGAGTTGTCAGCAATCAAGCCGTCCACGGCTTCGCCAGACACTTCCACCAGCACAGAGTCACATGCTGTTGTGGCTTCAGAGATGGACCCGGATGGGTGACCCACGGTGTAGACCATCGCATCGATCTGGTTGTCGCAAAGCGCTGCAGACTGCTCTGCCGCTTTCAGCTCGGTCGCCAGTGCGAAGTCGTCCGTTGTCCAGCCCAGGGCCTCCATCAGGACTTCCATGGTGCCGCGCTGACCGGACCCTGGGTTCCCGATGTTCACGCGCTTACCCTTAAGGTCCTCGATAGAGGTGATCCCTGCATCAGCCCGCGCCACAACAGTGAATGGCTCTGGGTGGACAGAGAAGACAGCCCGCAGGCCTTCGAACGCACCGTTCTCTTCGAAACGGGACGTGCCGTTGTAGGCGTGGTACTGCCAGTCGGACTGGGCAACACCAAACTCCAGCTCGCCTTCGCGGATGGTATTGATGTTGTAGACGGATCCACCGGTAGACTCGACCGAGCAGCGCACGCCATGGTCGCGGCGGCCCTGGTTCACCAGACGGCAGATCGCGCCACCTGTTGGGTAATACACCCCGGTGACACCACCGGTCCCGATTGTGATGAACTCTTCCGCAAAGGCGGCAGGCGCCATCATCGCGACAGATACAGCTGCAGCAGCCGTCAGTTTCATTTTCGCGAACATCTTTTTCTCCCTATGTTACGACATCAGTTGCTGTGGCGCAGTCGTCCCTGTCACTTGTTCGCCGTCAAAAGCGACGACGGTCGTGATTATTGGCAGGGCCATTCCTGCGCACATGCCCGAGAGTTCCGTCCTGATCACGCGCCCTTCGGTTGAACCGGTACGCCCGTTCCCAACACAAAAAGCCCGATCCGTCGTGGAATTTCACAACGGTTTCCCCCGGTTAACCAAAACACTCAGTCTCAAAACCAGCGTTGTCAATAAATCATCTGTCTGCTTGATTACGTATTGACACGACCTTGGGGCGAAAGATGTCACACGTATTTCCACGTCATACCAAAGCCAATCTGCCAACAGCTGTCCGCGGTAGTGGCGTCTACCTCTATGATAAAGATGGCAATTCTTACCTCGACGGGTCCGGCGGCGCTGCCGTGTCCTGCTTGGGTCACGGCGACCCTGACGTCATTGCATCGATTAAATCTCAACTCGATTCGCTGGAATTCGCCCATACCGGTTTTCTGACCTCCGAACCGGCAGAACGCCTTGCAGATAGGCTGATTGCGCATGCGCCAGCAGGTATTGATCGGGTTTACCTCGTCTCAGGCGGGTCAGAAGCCGTTGAAGCCGCGCTAAAATTGGCGCGCCAATACTTCCTCGAAATCGGTCAGCCGCAACGCACCAAGTTCATCGCCCGTCGCCAAAGCTACCACGGCAACACGCTTGGCGCTTTGGGTACCGGCGGAAACATGTGGCGACGCGAACCGTTCGATCCTGTGATGGTCTCCGCCAGCCATATCGCCCCCTGTTACGCCTATCGTGGCCAACAAGAGGGTGAGAGCTTGCATGACTACGGCCAACGGGTCGCAAATGAGCTGGAAACCGAACTCCTTCGCTTGGGCCCAGACACGGTCATCGGCTTCCTCGCCGAACCCGTCGTGGGTGCCACTGCTGGCGCAGTCCCTTCCGTCGAAGGATATCTCAAACGCATCCGCGAGATCTGCGATAAATACGGGATTCTCTTAATCCTCGACGAGGTCATGTGCGGTATGGGCCGCACCGGCAAACTCTTTGCTTGCGAAACCGACGGCATCAGCCCCGACATCGTCACCATCGCAAAGGGCCTCGGTGCCGGATACCAACCCATCGGCGCTATGCTCTGTACCGCAACGATTTACGATGCGATCGAAGCCGGAAGTGGTTTCTTCCAACACGGTCATACCTACCTTGGTCACCCGGTGGCCTGTGCGGCGGCCGATACGGTTGTCTCGAAGCTTACTGAAGGCGGCCTGACGGCGCGCGCTGCTGAAATGGGCAACTACCTGAACGATGCGTTGCACAATGCCTTTGGCCAACACCCGCATGTCGGTGATATTCGCGGCCGCGGCATGTTCCGCGGGCTGGAATTCGTCGCAGATCGCCACAGCAAAACCCCCTTCTCCCCCGACAAACAGGTCGCAAAGCGCCTCAAGGCCGCGACCTTTCAGAACGGCCTGATCTGTTACCCAATGAGCGGTACAATCGACGGACAAAACGGGGATCACGTGCTTCTCGCACCACCCTTTATCAGTTCTGAGGCAGAGATTGACGCACTCGTCAGCATCCTCTCAACCAGTCTGGAAGAGGTCCTCGCTTAACTGTCAGGATTGCTTGGTACCGGTGGCCGGACTCGAACCGGCACGCCATTGCTGGCGGGGGATTTTGAATCCCCTGCGTCTACCATTCCGCCACACCGGCGTACCAAGTGCGCTTCTGTTATGGTCTTCCGTCAGCGGCGTCAATCGCCCTTACAGCTGTTCGGTCGAAAACGTATCACACACCGTCAGATCACCACTCTCATACCCGCGCAGGAACCAGCGCTGACGCTGTTCACTGCTGCCGTGGGTAAAGGTATGTGGCTGCACGGCGCGCCCCGCATTTCGCGCCAAAGTGTCGTCACCGATCTGGCGCGCAGCATTCATCGCTTCCTGAATATCGCCACGTTCGAGCGTCCCAAACCGCTCCTGCACCTGTCGCGCCCAGATGCCGGAAAAGCAGTCGGCTTGAAGCTCAACCCGGACAGAGAGAGCGTTTGATGTCGCCTGATCCGCTGTCCGGCGCATTTGGTTGACCTGCGGCAGGATACCAAGCTCATTTTGGACATGGTGCGCGACTTCATGCGCGACGACATAGGCCGCAGCAAAGTCACCCCCTGCCCCTAGCTGACGCTCCATCGTGACGAAAAAGCTGGTATCAAGAAAAGCCTTCTCCTCAGGCGGGCAATAAAATGGACCGGTCGCGGCGCTGGCGCCACCACAAGCGGATTGTGTGGTGCCTTTGAACAAGACCAAGGTTGGCGCGTCATAGGGCTCACCGACCTGACGCGCAAAGATATCGGTCCACACGTCTTCCGTATCGGCCAAGGTCACCGAGACGAATTCGGCCATCCGCTCATCCGCTTCCGTGATTTCGACCGACTGCGTGCTGCTGATCCCACCGGTCGCGCCACCATTCAGCAGTGGCGTGACATCGATGCCAAGAAAATAGCCCAGAACCAAAACGATGATCAGTCCCAACCCACCAATCTGGCCGCCGCGCGCGCTGCTACTGCGGCCAGGGCGCCGTCGCCGATCTTCAATGTTGGTACTGCCCCGACGTCCGCGCCATTTCATGAAACAATCCCCCACTATTCTCTTTATCAACCCTGAGCCAAATCATCTGGTTCCGCAAGCTTGACCCGCCGGGGAAGTTTTGGCCTAAGGGCACCATATTTTCGGAGCTCTTGTTGATGTTACGCCGCCTTTACGACTGGACCATCGCACAGGCGCAGTCGCCTTACGCGTTATGGGTGCTGGCTGTTGTTGCCTTTGTTGAATCCTCTGTCTTCCCGATTCCGCCTGATGTGCTGATGATTCCGATGATCATCGCGCGCCCGAACAAAGCGTTCCTCATTGCGGGTGTGGCGACATTGGCGTCGGTCCTGGGCGGGATGCTCGGTTACGCCATCGGGGCTTTTGCATTTGAAACGGTCGGGCAGCCAATTCTTGAGTCGTTGGGCAAAGCCGACAGCATGGAAGCCTTCAATGAGCGTTTCAATGGCGTCGGGTTCTGGGCCGTCCTCGTCGCGGGTGTCACGCCCTTCCCTTACAAGGTCATTACGATCATGTCGGGCTGGACGGCAATGCCACTTGCGACCTTTATTGTGACGTCGATCATCGCCCGCGCCCTACGCTTCTTTATCGTTGCTGCGCTCCTATGGAAGTTTGGTGAGCCGATCCGCGACTTCATCGAAAAGCGTCTTGGGCTCGTCTTCATCGTGTTCTGTGTGCTGCTCATCGGCGGCTTCTTCGCGGCTGGTGCACTCTGATGGACCGCTTGCGCATCGTCCTCGCGATGGGCGTTTCCGTTCTGTTGCTGGGCGGCGCATATGTTTTTGAATACTTTGGTTACGCCCCATGCACGATGTGCTACTGGCAGCGCTGGCCGCACATGGCCGCGATTGCGATAGGCGTGATCGCACTGCTGCTGCCGATGCGTGTGTTCGGATACCTCGGCGCGCTGGCGGCGTTGACGACGGCGGGTATCGGGATTTTTCACACTGGGGTTGAGCGTGATTGGTGGGAAGGCCCGTCAAGCTGTACCGGTGGCGGTGACTTGGGCGGGCTGAGTGGCGGCGATCTTCTCTCGCTCGACGGCCCACGCCTGATCATGTGCGATCAGGTATCGTGGGAGTTGTTTTCACTGTCGATGGCTAGCTGGAACGCTGTCTTCTCTTTGATCGCCGTCTGGCTTTGGCTTGTGGCGGCGCGCAGCTACCGTTGAGTTCGTAGCAAGAGTGACGTCTCAGATTTCGTGATCGAGGGTTCGCGCCGGATTTCCGTGAGGATACGGTCAAATTCTTCCAATGTTTCGGTCCCAATCTCTGCGATCAGGTCCCAAGCACCATTCGTTGAGTGCACCGCCTGCACCTGCGCAATCTGCCGGAGCGACCTTGCGATCTTTTCGGTTGCCCGCCCAGCAATCTGCAGCATCATCAAACCACGTACGGGGTGCGGCGCGATGTCGGCACTTGTGAGGACGGTATAGCCTGCAATCTCACCGCTTTCTTCTAAACCCGCCATGCGCTTGCGCACGGTATTCCGCGCCAATCCAAGATCAGCAGCGATCTGCGCAATGGTCGCCCGGCCGTTCTGGCGCAGGTAAGCAATCAGTTGTTTGTCCGTATCGGTCATATTCCGTACTCGAAATGATCAATGGCGCACCGAATAACGCAAATTAGCCCCTGTCACAAACACCGTTTTGATTGCGAACATCTGGATATGACACAACAAGATTCGAAAAACTGCATTCTCATCGGCGCCCCCGTGGACTGCGGCAAGCGCCGCCAAGGCTGCCTGATGGGCCCTGATGCCTACCGCACCGCAGGCCTCGCAAGCGCGCTTGAAAGCCTTGGCCATAGCTGCACCGATTGGGGCAACCTCAGCCCCGCCGACGTCACAGTCGCAGCGCCTAGGAACCCGCTCGTCCATGATCTTGCCCGTACCGTCGGCTGGACCCAAACGCTCGCCGCCGCCGCAACCCGTGCTGCCAAAGACGGCTTGCCCATCTTTCTCGGTGGCGACCACGCGCTCGCCGCTGGCACCGTCTCCGGCATGGCCGCACACTATGCCGCCCAAGATCGTCCGTTCTTCGTTCTCTGGCTCGACGCCCATACGGACATCCACACTCCTGAAACGACTGGCTCTGGCAACCTGCACGGCACACCCGTCGGCTACTTTACCGGACGCCCGGGATTTGATGCCTTCCCACCCGTCGCAGCCCCCGTCCCGCTTGAAAACATCTGCATGGTCGGCCTGCGATCCGTGGATCCCGAAGAGCGCGCCTATCTCGCCGACAGCGACGCCACGCTCGTCGACATGCGCACGATCGATGAACAGGGCATCAGCGGTCCACTTTCGGCTTTCCTCGACCGAGTCGCTGCAGTGAACGGCGCGCTGCACGTCTCCCTCGACGTTGACTTCCTTGACCCCAGCGTCGCCCCCGGCGTCGGCACAACAGTGCCCGGCGGTGCTACTGTCCGCGAAGCGCATCTTGTCATGGAAATGCTCTGCGATAGCGGCTTGGTTTTGTCACTCGATCTCGTCGAACTGAACCCCTTCCTCGATGACCGCGGAATGACAGCCAACCTGATGGTGGATCTCACCGCCTCCCTCATGGGCCGCCGCGTCTTTGACCGCCTGACGATGAGCCGCAAATGACCCTGGAGCCATCGCACCTCGCCCTTGTGCCCTTCGTCTCCGTCGCGAACATGATGAAACTCGTCCATCATATTGGACTGGAACGTTTTCTGATTGAACTAGCTGACGAAATCGAAGCCGATTTCAAACGCTGGCCTGCTTTCGACAAAGCGCCTCGCGTCCCCTCCCATTCCGACGTTGGCGTCATAGAACTCATGCCGACGTCAGATGGTGAGATGTACGGCTTCAAATACGTCAACGGCCATCCCAATAATATGAAGGACGGATTGCAGACCGTCACGGGCTTTGGCGTCCTTGCAGAAGTCGACACGGGCTATCCCGTCCTCTTCAGCGAAATGACTGTTCTTACGGCCCTGCGCACCGCGGCAACCTCCGCTGTTGCCACTCGCCACTTGGCCCGCCCGGACAGCAAGACGTTGGCGATGATCGGCAATGGCGCGCAGTCAGAATTCCAATGCCTCGCGCTTAAGGCCGTCTGCGACATTGAGACTGTGCATCTCTACGACATCGACCCTGCAGCGACCGAGAAATGTGCCCAAAACCTCGCGAATAGCGGCCTTACCATCCGGCGCTGCGCGACGCCGGAGGAAGCGATCGAAGGCGCAGACGTCATCACAACGGCGACTGCCGATAAACGGATGCAAACCATTCTGACCGACAACATGATCGGCAACGGCGTGCACATTAACGCGATCGGCGGCGACTGCCCCGGCAAGACGGAGCTCCACAAAGATATCGTTGCCCGTTCCAGTATGTTCGTTGAGTACCCGGAACAGACCCGCATCGAAGGCGAGCTTCAGCAAATGCCGCTGGACCATCCATTCACGGAACTCTGGCAGGTCATCACTGGTCAAGCGACAGGGCGGCGATCCGAGTCAGAGATCACGCTCTTTGACGGTGTCGGATTTGCGATTGAGGACTTTTCTGCGCTGCGCTACGTGCGCAATGCCGTCGCAGACACCACGTTCTTTACAAATCTCGACATGATCGCCGATCCGGATGATCCACGCGACCTCTTTGGTATGGTGATGCGCGCTAGTGGTACGTGAATTCACCAACCACATTGCGCCACTCACCGGGTGAGATCATCTTGCGGTGCGTATAGACAACTGAGTGAAGCTTGCCTTCAATCTCGTCACGCCAAAAATCAATGAATGTCAGAAGCCTGCTGTGGTCCGGGGCAAGGTCGTAATCCTGCCAAATGAATGAGTTTAAAACATGCGGGTGGTCCGGCATGTGGTAGTACATTTCTGCGGTTGTCAGCCCATAGCCTTTCAGCATCAATTCCGTTTCAGTCATTTGTATTCCTACTGCTCTGCGCCCCTCCTGCAACCATTCAGCAAAGACGTTGAAAATAAGTCAACAAAAATAGTGTGTTAGCGGTGCTGCGCGGTGAGTGCTAATTGTATCGGCGTTCTACCATTGCACACAAGATCACGTGTCTGATAGACTGTCGCAAACCAAATATAGACGGCAGTAGCGGGCGGGAACATTCACGTGAGTGACGATCCAGAAACACCTGAAAACGAAGATGAAACGCCGATTGAGCGGCCCGCATACGACGGCCCGTCCGTCACAATTGAGCATGAGTTAAAGAGCTCTTACCTCGATTACGCCATGTCGGTGATCGTCAGTCGCGCAATTCCCGACCTGCGCGATGGCCTCAAACCCGTTCACCGCCGCATCCTCTATGCGATGCATGAGACGAACAACACGCACGACAAGCCCTACCGCAAATCGGCACGTCCTGTCGGCGACGTTATGGGGCAATATCACCCCCACGGTGACGGTGCGATCTACGACGCGCTTGTGCGGATGGCGCAAGATTTTTCCATGTCGCTGCCGTTGCTCGACGGCCAGGGCAACTTCGGCTCCATGGACGGGGATAACCCTGCCGCGATGCGCTACACCGAAGTACGGATGGATAAGCCCGCAGGCGCACTTTTGGCCGATATCGACATGGACACAGTCGATTTTCAGGACAACTACGACGGTAAGCAGCAAGAGCCCACCGTCCTGCCCGCCCGCTACCCAAATATGCTCGTCAACGGCGCTGGCGGTATCGCGGTTGGGATGGCCACAAACATCCCGCCCCACAACTTGGGCGAAGTTGTCGATGCAACACTCGGCCTGATCGACAACCCCGATCTGTCATCCGAAGAGCTGATTGAATACGTTCCCGGTCCAGATTTTCCGACCGGCGGCATCATGCTCGGCCGCTCCGGCGCGCGCAAAGCCTACCTTGAGGGGCGCGGCTCCGTGATCATTCGCGCAAAGACGCGTGTCGAAGAGATCCGTAAGGACCGCTACGCCATCATCGTCGACGAAATCCCCTATCAGGTGAACAAATCCGCGATGATCGACAAGATCGCCGAAGCGGCGCGCGACAAGAAGATCGAAGGCATCGCGCATGTTCAGGACGAATCTGACCGTAACGGCGTTCGCGTCGTTGTAGAGCTTAAGCGCGATGCAACGGCAGAGGTGGTGTTGAACCAGCTCTACCGTTTTACGCCGATGCAAACCTACTTCGGTTGCAACATGCTCGCACTGAACGGCGGCAAGCCCGAGCAACTGACGCTGCGCTCGTTTCTGACCAATTTCGTGTCATTCCGGGAAGAAGTGGTCGCCCGCCGCACGGCTTTCTTGCTGCGCAAGGCCCGTGACCGGAGCCATATCCTCTGCGGTCTAGCTGTTGCTGTCACCAACATTGATGAGGTTGTTGCGACGATTAGGTCGTCGGCCGATGGTGCAGAAGCGCGCGAAAAGCTGATGACCCGCCGTTGGCCAGCGGAAAGCATTCTTGAATACATCGCGCTCATCGACGATCCGACCCATAAGGCGAACGATGACGGCACCTATAATCTGTCTGAGACACAAGCGCGCGCGATCCTTGATTTGCGCCTGCAGCGCCTGACGCAGATTGGTGTGAAGGAAGTCACGGACGAACTTCAAGAACTGGCCGCAAAGATCAGAGAGTACTTAGAAATTCTTGGGTCTCGCGAACGCATCATGCAGATCATTCGCGACGAACTGACCGAGATCCGCGATGCCTACGCCGTGCCCCGCCGGACAGAGATTGTCGACTGGTCTGGCGACATGGAAGACGAGGATCTGATCGAGCGGGAAGAGATGGTCGTGACCGTCACTTCCGGCGGCTACATCAAACGCACCGCCCTTGCTGACTTCCGCGCGCAGCGCCGTGGCGGCAAAGGTCTGTCGTCGATGCAGACGAAGGAAGAGGACGTCGTCACAACACTCTTCGTCGCGAACACGCACACCCAGCTGCTGTTCTTCACGACCGATGGCATGGTCTACAAGCTCAAGACCTGGCGCTTGCCGCTTGGGTCTCGCACGGCCAAAGGCAAAGCGATCGTCAACATCCTGCCGATCCCGCAAGGCGTGTCGATTGCAGCGATTATGCCGGTCGACCGGCCCGATGATGAGTGGGACGATCTTCAGGTTGTCTTTGCGACATCCGCTGGAACTGTGCGCCGTAACAAATTGTCAGACTTCACGAATGTGAAGTCAAATGGCAAGATCGCGATGAAGTTCGAAGGCGAGAATGAGGGCATGAGCCTGATTAACGCCCGGATCGCGTCAAACGATGATGACGTGATGCTTGTCACAAACTCTGGCCGCGCCATCCGCTTCCCGGCAACAGATGTCCGTGTGTTCAATTCGCGCGCGTCTGTGGGCGTCCGTGGGATCAACCTTAAGGGCGACGACCGCGTCGTGTCGATGGCTGTGATCCGTCACTTTGACGCCGCACCAGAAGAGCGTGCGGCCTACCTTAAGATGCGGCGCGCGATGGCGGGTCTTGCTGATGATGCAGAGGTCGAAGACGAAGAAGCAGCACCGGGCCAGATCAGCCAGGAACGGTATGCTGAGATGTCAGCGGCTGAAAACTTGATCCTGACGATTACATCAAAAGGATCCGGTAAGTTGTCGTCATCACACGATTATCCGATCCGCGGACGTGGTGGTATGGGCGTTGCGGCGATGGATAAAGCCATGCGCGGCGGTGATGTTGTCTCAAGCTTCCCTGTCGATATGGCAGACCAGATCATGTTGGTAACCTCTGCAGGCCAATCAATTCGCGTTCCGGTCGAAGGCATCTCGTTCCGGTCGCGCTCCGCAGGAGGCGTAAAAGTCTTTGACACTGCAAAAGGTGAAGAAGTGGTCAGTGTCGCGTGGATTGCCGAACAAGA
>JAHDEX010000012.1:17392-84361 GCA_020628545.1 Paracoccaceae bacterium
GAGGACAGCGAAGAGTAGCATTCACTGTTGTCCCGACTCACCAAATGACTTATCCACAGGTGTAAGAGGCGCGTTGACGTCTCGTGTATAAGTTGAGGCGGACAAAATGAGACTTCCCACAGCAGTTGCTGCGCTTTTGTGCAGTGTTTCCCCACTTGCCGCGCAAGAGTTCACCGGCGGCGAACTGGGATTTGAATATAATCAGTCCTTCGATGACAGTGATGTGGATGGTACGAGCTATTTCGCTGGCGCCGAAATGGCCATCAATCGCGAGTTTTCCTTCGGCGTTGACCTTGCGGACATCGACGGGGCTGACGTCAGCACACAGGCCACCTTTCACGGGATCTATCACTTAAGCGATGCAGCATCCGTTGGCGCATTTTATTCCTACAAGGACGAAGATGCAGCGACCTACGGCATCGAAGGTGGTATCGAGATTTGGGGCGGTGATGTCAGCGGCTACGTCGGACGGATCAGCGTCGACGACGAAAGCGCGTTTATCATCGGTTTTGACTCCAGCAATCCGATTGCAGACAGCAATTTCTCATTGTTCTCAGATTTTGATCTGGTGTCGGATGACGAAGTGGCCATCACCACTAATGAGATTGGGGTGGAGTATAACATCCCGCAGGGTGCCGACATTTACGCGCTCTATGGTCAGGCTTCTGCCTTTGCCGATGGCGGCAGTGGTTCAACAGACTACTTCGGTGTGGGGGCGCGCATTCGTTTTGGTGCAGAGCGCGGCACAACCTTCGAGGCCCGCTAACGCCTCTTTGCAAAACACATGGTTCGGGATACATCCCGGGCCATGACACAAACTCTCCATATCATCGGCGGCGGGATGGCCGGGTCTGAGGCTGCCTGGCAGGCGGCGAACGCTGGCGTGCCGGTCGTCATTCATGAGATGCGGCCGAAGGTCGAAACCTTTGCCCACCGCACGGGCAATCTGGGCGAGATGGTTTGCTCAAATTCCTTCCGGTCCGATGATCATGAGCAGAACGCCGTGGGGCTTTTGCACTGGGAGATGCGTCAGGCTGGTGGACTGATCATGGAGATGGCGGCGAAGCATCGTTTGCCCGCCGGTGGCGCCCTTGCCGTTGACCGTGATCCGTTTGCTGAAAGTGTGACAGCTGCCTTAAAAGCACACCACAACGTCTCTGTTTCTTATGAAGAAATCACCGAACTGCCGGATGACGGCCATTGGATCATTGCCACCGGTCCATTGACCTCCGGCGCTATGGCTGAAGCGATCCAGGAAGAGACGGGTGCGGAGGCCCTGGCGTTTTTCGACGCCATTGCGCCGATCGTCTATTTCGACAGCATCAACATGGATGTCTGTTGGATGCAGTCTCGCTACGACAAAGGCGACACGGAGGATGAGCGGACGGCTTACCTCAACTGCCCGATGACGAAGGCGCAGTATGAGGCCTTCATCGACGCGCTGCTTTCCGCAGAGAAGACCGAGTTCAAGGAAGGAGAGACTGCGGGCTACTTCGACGGTTGTCTGCCGATTGAGGTGATGGCGGAGCGTGGACGCGAAACGCTACGCTTTGGGCCAATGAAGCCAATTGGCCTGACAAACGCGCATGACCCTCAGAACAAACCCTACGCGGTTGTTCAGTTGCGCCGCGACAATGCGCTTGGGACGCTGTTCAATATCGTCGGCTTTCAGACGAAGATGAAATACGGTGCGCAGAAGGCTGTTTTCAAAACAATTCCTGGCCTTGAGAATGCAGAGTTTGCGCGCCTTGGCGGCATCCATCGCAACACGTTCTTGAACTCACCAACACTCTTGGATTCCGAAATGCGCCTGCGTTCTCGTCCAAACGTGCGCTTTGCTGGCCAGATCACAGGTGTTGAAGGCTACGTCGAAAGTGCTGCGATGGGCCTGCTTGCCGGGCGGATGACTGTGGCTGAGATGACGGGTCAAACGCTCCCTGTAGTGCCGGATACAACGGCGATGGGTGCGCTTGTCACGCATATCACTGGTGGCGCAGATGCGAAGACATTCCAACCGATGAACGTGAACTTCGGGCTGTTCCCGCCGCTCGATGGCGTGCGGGGCGGCCGACGCGGCCGCAAGGAACGCTACAAAGCTTATACAGACCGTGCGAAGGCAGATTGGCTGGCGTGGTTGGGGCACCAAAGCCAAGACGCCGCGTGATCACCCGCTTTGCACCGTCGCCAACGGGGCCGCTTCACCTAGGGCATGCGTTTTCGGCGTTGAAGGTCTGGGAGGCCGCGCAGGCGGCTAACGGCACTTTTCTGTTGCGGATCGAGGATACGGACAGCACGCGGGTGCGCCCGGAATATGAGGCCCTGATCTATGACGATCTTGCTTGGCTAGGCCTGACGTGGCCTACGCCCCGCCGTCAGTCAGATCATTATGATGATTACTGGAAAGTGCTCGACCACCTGCAACATCAGGGGCTTATCTTTCCCTGTTCATGTAGTCGCAGGATGATCGAAGCTGCGGGGCGCGGCTACGGGCCGGATGGGCCTATCTATCACGGGGCGTGCGAAAATCGTTCCATGGGTGAGGCCAGACCGACGGACGCGATCCGGCTGAATATTGCAAAAGCGCTTCGTCTCCTTCCAAGGGAAATCACCTATATAGACACTGGTTCAAAGGTCACGGTTGACCCGACGACGCTAGTTCACACCGTTGGCTCCCCGATCCTGCGGCGTATTCAAACGGGCGACCCGGCCTACCACCTTGCTTGTACCCACGACGATGCCTTGCAAGAGGTCACCCATGTGATCCGAGGCAAAGACGTGGCCGCGCTCACGCCGATCCACGTGATGCTGCAAACGTTGATGGGTTGGCCCATCCCGATCTACCATCATCATGACTTGATAACCGACGACGACGGCAAACGGCTCGCGAAGATCAACAAATCACGTGCACTGACCACCTATCGCGCGGAGGGTCTGACGCCGTCTGACATCCGCCAAATGGTTGGCCTCTAGGCCATTGGCGACATCAATTCGACCTCATCACCACTTTCCACTGCCGTGTAAAAGCACGTCCGCCGGTTCGTATGACACGCAGGTCCCTCCTGCCGCACGATCACCAGCAAACAATCCCGGTCGCAATCGACACGCATGCTTACAAGTGTTTGTGTGTGCCCGCTGCTTTCGCCTTTCACCCAAAAGGCCTGACGCGACCGCGACCAGTAGGTGACTTTACCGCTTGTGAGTGTCTGTTCAACGGCTTCAGCGTTCATCCACGCCATCATCAGAACTTCATGGCTATCGGCATCCTGGGCAATCGCGGGGATCAGCCCTGCGTCGTTGTAGACCAGTGTCGATGGATCAAATGTCATCACGGACGCCTTTGCTTCTGTTGCCGTCCCGCCTATCTATGGAAGGACATCAGAAAGGGCAAACCGCGTGACTGCTGAAACCGATATGATCAAGCTCTACTCCGGGCGTATTCTGGCGCTTGCAGCGGACATGCCCCATACGACACGGTTGGATGCGCCCGATGCGACGGTCAAGAAACGCTCGCCGCTGTGTGGGTCGACTGTCACCGTGGATGTGCGACTTAGCGACGGTGTGATCAGTGCCTTTGGTCAGGACGTGAAAGCCTGCGCGCTTGGTCAGGCGGCAGCATCTGTCGTCGGCTCTGCGCTTGTCGGCCTGTCTGAGGCGCAAGTGCAAGAAGGGCGCGACCAGTTGCATGCGATGCTGACAGCGGGCGGTCCGGTCCCTGCGGCGCCCTTTGAAGGGCTAGAGGTTCTGGAACCTGCGAAGGACTATAAGAACCGCCATGCGTCGATCCTGCTTGCGTTTGATGCTACACTTGCGGCGATCGCCGAGGCGAAGACTGCAGCGTAACCCCCTACCCCAAAAGAAAAAAGCGCCGCACATCCCGGGCAGGATGGCGGCGCAAAGGTAGATCGTACCACAGTGCAATTTCCAATTGGTCAGGCGAGCGGCCAACCATTCAGGACTTGGGACAGAGGGACATCTGGATACCGTGGGCAGGTTCAGACGGCACCGGGGTACGATCCAGGCAGGTTAGACCATCGCAGGCAACGACAGACCAACAAAAAGAATAACACCCAAAGCGACAACACCCAGCGCATCCATCAGGATCGTGTCACTGCTGCGGACCCAGGCAATCTTCAGATCTTTGGCCATTTGAACGCTCCTCAATGCGGTGTGTTGTCGTTTTGTTCTGTTGCCACTTTGTTCTCATATCCATGGGTGTTCTGTAAAGAACTTTTTAAGAACATTTGTGAACTTTTTGGAACGTCCGCCCTAACCCACTGAAATCAAACGAATCGCTTTGTCTTGTTCCATCAGCCAAAGCAGAACCCGCGCCGCTTGCCCGCGTTCTGTTTCCAGCTTGGGGTCATCGGCCAGCAGTTTGCGTGCATCTGTCTGGGCCGTTGCCATAAGACCTGCCTGACGTTCAAGATCGGCGATAAAGAACCGCGGCAGACCCGATTGCGCTGTCCCGATCACGTCCCCCGCGCCACGCATCGCGAGGTCCTCTTCCGAGATCCGAAAGCCGTCCTCGGTCTCGCGCAAGATCTCTAGTCGTCGCCGACCCGTTTCGGATAAGGGCGCCTGAAACAGCAACAAACAGGTCGAGACCGCAGCCCCGCGCCCGACGCGCCCCCGCAACTGATGTAACTGTGCCAGCCCAAAGCTTTCCGCGCGTTCAATCATCATGATCGACGCGTTCGGAACGTTAACACCCACCTCGATCACAGTTGTCGCCACCAGCACCTTCGTCTCGCCCGACACAAACCGCGCCATTGCGGCATCTTTCTCGGCTGGAGGCATCTGCCCGTGGACCAAGCCCACAACACCTTCCCCCAAGGCCGCGCGCAACCGCTTGAACCGCTCTTCCGCTGCGGTCATGTCGCTGACTTCGCTTTCCTCGACAAGCGGACAGACCCAATAGGCTTGCCGCCCCTCGGCCACGGCCGCGCGGAGTTTGCCAACGACCTCATCCATCCGTTCAGTTGACACCAGCGCCGTCTGCACCGGCGTCCGTCCGGGTGGCTTTTCATCCAGCACCGACACATCCATGTCACCATACTGCGCCAGCGCCAGGGATCGCGGTATCGGCGTTGCCGTCATCACGAGGACATCCACGGCCTCCCCTTTGGCGCCCAACTCCATCCGCTGCGCGACACCAAAGCGATGCTGTTCGTCAATCACCGCCAATCGCAGGTCATCAAAGAACACGTCTTTTTGGAAAACCGCATGTGTCCCGACAAGGATCTGAATATCCCCACGCTTAAGCGCGTCGAGCTTGCGTTGCCGCTCGCCCCCTTTATCGCGCCCGGTCAGCAGTTCGAGTACGACACCAGCGCTTTCGGCCAACGGTTGCAGTCCGTCGCGGTGCTGACGCGCCAAAATCTCAGTCGGTGCCATGAGGACGCCCTGCCCTCCGGCCTCGACCGCAGTCAGAAGGGCCATGAGGGCAACCAGCGTCTTGCCTGACCCAACGTCGCCCTGCAGCAGACGGTTCATGCGCAGTGGCTGCGCCAGATCATCCGCGATCTCTGTTATCGCCCGGCTTTGCGCGCCGGTTGGGTCATACGGTAGCGCCGCGAGCACCTTCTTTTGCAAGACCCCGGTCGCTTGTGTCACCCGCCCCTTCGTACGTCTCGCTGCGGATCGGGCCAGGGCAAGCGTGATCTGATGTGCGAACAACTCGTCGTAGGCCAATCTAAGGCGCGTGGGATGATCGGCCGATACATCCGCAATCGCGGTAGGCGTATGGCCGCCCGTGATCGCATCGTTCCACGATGGCCAACCCTCCCGCGCTATCAAGGCAGGGTCGATCCATTCCGCGACCTCTGGCGTTTTGTCTAAGGCCGCCCGGGTCGCTTTCCACATCAGCTTCTGCGTAATGCCCGCGTGCAATGGATAAACAGGCTCGAATGCAGGGAAACTATCGGCTTCTGAAAGGGGGACGACATGGTCCGGATGGACCATTTGCGCGACCCCGTCGAAGGTTTCCACCTTCCCCGAAACCAACCGTTCCTGCCCCGTTGGCAGGATCTTTTGAAGATAGGGTGCCTTTGCGTGAAAGAACACCAATTGAAACTCGATCTGCGCATCAGTTACGTGCACGCGGTAAGGACGGCCTTTCACTTTTGGCGGATAATGCGGACCGACCGTGACTTTCGTCGTGACGGTCGCGGGTGGCGTCACATCGCGGATGCTGCTGCGCACCTGTCGGTCAATCCCGTTGTGAGGCAACGTCATGAGGATGTCGCGCGGCTTTGAGATACCGACACCGTCGAGGATCGCCGCGGTTTTTGGGCCAATCCCATCCAACGTTTGCAAACCTGCAAACAGCGGGAAGAGGACGTCGGGCCTGCCGCTCATGCCTCGCCGATCAGCGCGAGCCAGGCGTCTTCGTCGATGGTTTCAACCCCAAGGTCCGCCGCTTTCTTTGCTTTGGAGCCAGCACCGGGCCCGGCCACCAGGAAATCCGTCTTGGCGCTGACAGAGCCAGAGACCTTCGCCCCCAGCGCTTCCGCCCTGCTTTTCGCCTCCGCGCGGGTCATTTTCTCAAGCGTGCCTGTGAATACGACCGTCTTGCCCGCCACCGGACTGTCGCTGGTGTCGCGCACTTCGGCGTCCAGGACCGTCAGTTCTGCCGCAAGCCTATCGATCGAGGCCCGTTCCGCATCGTTCTGAAACGCTTCAATCAGTGAAGTCGCCATCACCGCACCCACGCCGTCGACGTTCAACAGATCATCCCACGCCTCGCCGGTGCCAACTTCGGATTTATCCATCGCGGCCGTCAGCGCCTGCCAACTGCCGTAATGGTTAGCGAGCAGGTTCGACGCGGACTCGCCGACATGTCGGATGCCCAAGCCGAAAAGAAGTTTTCCAAGTGGGATCGTGCGTTTGTCTTCAATGGCTTGCATCAGGTTCTTGACGCTGGTCTCGCCAAAGCCATCACGGTTTTGCAGCTTGGCGAGTGATGCTGCGTTGCGAGCCTGAAGCGTGAAAATATCTGCCGGTTCTTTAATCGGCAGCACCTCATCCTGATAGAACATCTCAATCTGTTTGGCACCCAAGCCGTCGATGTCAAACGCGCCGCGGCTGACAAAATGCTTCAGACGTTCCACCGCCTGCGCCGGGCAAATCAGCCCGCCGGTACAACGCCGCACCGCATCGCCTGCCTCGCGGATCGCATGCGACCCGCATTCGGGGCAGACATCGGGGAAGACATAAGGCGCCGCGTCATCCGGACGTTTGCTCAGATCCACGTCCTTGATCTTTGGAATCACATCGCCGGCCCGGTAAACCTGCACAAGGTCGCCCACACGCAAGTCGCGCCCTTCCCGGATCGGATGTCCGTCTCCGCCGACACCGGCGATGTAGTCTTCGTTGTGAAGGGTGGCGTTTGACACGACCACCCCGCCAACTGTGATCGGGGCGAGCCGCGCGACCGGAGACAGCGCGCCGGTGCGGCCGACCTGGATGTCGATGGCCACAAGCCGCGTCCACGCCAATTCGGCTGGAAACTTATGCGCAATGGCCCAGCGGGGTGTTGTGGAGCGGAAGCCGAGGCGACGCTGGAGGGCGAGATCGTCGACCTTGTAGACCACGCCGTCGATGTCATATCCAAGGTCCGCACGCTTGAGCATGATGTCGGTGTAATGGGCGATCATCTCTTCCGGTGTTTCGCAAACTTTGGTCAGATCGTTTGTCTGAAACCCAAGCTCTTGCAGGCGCGCGATGGCTTTGGACTGATGTGTTGCGAGTGGTGCGCTCAACTCACCCCAGGCATAGGCGAAGAAACGGAGCGGCCGTGAGGCGGTGATTTTCGGGTCGAGTTGTCGCAACGAACCTGCAGCCGCGTTTCGCGGATTGGCGAAAGTCTTGGCGCCAGCCTCTTCCTGCCGCTTATTCAGTGCCAGAAAGTCCGCTTCGCTCATGTAAACTTCGCCGCGCACTTCCAGCACATCCGGTGCGGCATTCAGGGTGTGGGGGATATCGGCGATGGTTTTTGCATTTGCCGTGACATTCTCACCGACGGCCCCGTCCCCGCGGGTGGCAGCTTGGATGAGCTGGCCGTTTTCGTACCGCAATGACAGTGACAACCCATCGATCTTAGGTTCTGCCGTGAACGACAGCGGCGCGTCCGCGGCAATGTTGAGAAAGCGCCGGACACCATCTACGAATTCGACCACCTCCTCATCCGCGAATGCGTTGCTAAGCGACAGCATCCGCACCGCGTGGGTGACCTTTGAGAACGTCTCAGACACAGGTGCGCCAACCTGATCGGTTGGGCTGTCTTCGCGCTTCTTATTGGGAAAGGCTGCCTCAACGGCCATATTCAGTCGTTTCAGCGCGTCATAGCTTGCGTCGTCAATAAGTGGCGCGTCGTCGGTGTGGTAGGCGGAATTGGCCTGACCCAGCAGCTCAGAAAGGTCTGCGAGGATCGCATCAGCTGCGTCAGCCGTCACATCGTTTGGATCAAGGTTGCGCAATTCTGCAACTCTCGCGTCATCGATGCTCATTGTCGCGCCGCCCCCAAAGCCCGTCGTGATCGTCTCACTGGTTTTAGGGCGCGATATCAGCGGCGTCCACCGGCATCAGGGGTGCTGCACTGAAATGCGAGTCTTGCGCAGCTTACAACGGCTTCACCGCCTCTTTGCCAATCTTACCGCTGTCGCGGCAACATGCGCCGCAGTTTGTGCAACCGGCCCACCTTTAAGTCAGCCATCAGCACGTGACGATTCAGGAAACGCGCAATGCGCGTTTACCGAGTACACACGGCGGCGCGTTTATGCCCCAATCGCCATGCGTTCCGCGTTTGTGCCAGGTTCCGGGTCGCGCAGGACGTAGCCGCGCCCCCATACTGTCTCGATATGGTTTTCGCCGTCCGTGGCCTGGCTGAGCTTCTTGCGTAGTTTGCAGATAAAGACGTCGATGATCTTGAGTTCTGGTTCGTCCATGCCGCCGTAAAGATGGTTCAGGAACATCTCTTTCGTCAGCGTTGTCCCTTTTCGCAGGCTCAACAGTTCCAACATCTGATATTCTTTGCCGGTCAGATGGACGGTGTGTCCGCCGACATCGACGGTCTTGGCGTCAAGGTTCACCGAAATGCGGCCCGTCTTGATAATCGATTGCGCGTGTCCTTTTGAGCGTCGGATGATCGCGTGAATGCGAGCAATTAGCTCTTCCCGGTGAAACGGTTTTGTCAGGTAGTCGTCCGCACCAAAGCCAAAGCCTTTGATTTTCGCCTCGGTGCTATCGTCGCCCGTCAGGATCAGGATAGGCGTTTCAATCCGGCTCAGCCGCAGTTGCCGCAATACATCGTGACCGTTCATGTCCGGCAACGACAGATCGAGAAGGATCAGGTCATAATCATACAATTTGGCAAGATCGATCCCCTCTTCCCCCAAGTCCGTCGCGTAGACGTTCAGGTTCGCGTGGGTCAACATCAACTCGATGCTTTTGGATGTCGTGGGATCGTCTTCAACTAGTAGTACGCGCATCCATTCTCTCCAATAAGGACAACTCGCAACAAGTTAAGTACAAATGTCTTAACACCACGTTACCTCCCCGTTGGAAAATCAGCGGGGATACATCCCGGCTAGCACACTTGATGCGCTAGGGTTGTCTATACCTCTGTAAAGCCGTGGCCTTGAGCGCAGCTTCTCCGTGTTCTGCAATCGCCGTTTCCCATTCCGAAAATTCATCATCGGACAAGGCATACCTTTCCAGTGCTTCCTTGCGTTGAAGCAACCCAGACCCGACGGCCTTGACCACAGCAGCCTTGCGCGACGCCACCCAGCGCCGCGTTTCAGGAGGCGGCAAATCCGCCCGCGTCATGATTGTGCCGTCCGGCAAGGTGACCGATCTCGGGCCGTCAATTTTTCGCAAATACATACAGCCATCCTTTGACTTCAGTTCGCAGGACATCCATATGAACCAAACCGCTTAAGTTTCGGTAAGTCACAGCGCGAAATGCACGACGCAAACGCCGCAATCGCCCAATGAATACAAGAGTAAACAGGTCCTTAAATGGCGCGTGATGGAGTCATCAACTCACTTGGTTTTGCCAAACCCCCGTCTGAAACGCGGGTGGTTGTGGCGATGTCTGGTGGTGTCGACAGCTCGGTTGTGGCGGCGCAATTGGCATCGGAAGGATACGATGTCGTTGGCGTGACCCTTCAGCTTTACGATCACGGCGCGGCCCTTGCGAAGAAGGGCGCCTGCTGTGCCGGGCGTGATATTCACGACGCGCGGCGGGTTGCTGAGGAAATGGGTTTTCCGCATTACGTGCTCGACTATGAAAACACGTTTCGGGAAGCCGTGATTGATGAGTTCGCGGAAAGCTACTTGGCAGGTGCCACGCCGGTCCCTTGTATCCGGTGTAATGAGCGGGTGAAGTTCAAAGACCTGCTGGAGACAGCGCGCGACCTCGACGCGGATTGTATGGCAACGGGCCACTACATTCAGCGCAAGATGGGCGAATCAGGGGCTGAACTTCATACGGCCGGCGATCCCACCCGCGACCAATCCTATTTCCTGTTCTCAACAACGGCAGAACAGCTTGATTATCTGCGCTTTCCCCTTGGGCATCTGAAAAGCAAAGCTGAAACGCGCGAACTTGCCGCCAAATTCGGTCTCAGCGTTGCGGACAAGCCGGACAGTCAGGACATCTGTTTCGTACCAAACGGCGATTACGCCGCTGTCATTGAAAAGTTGCGCCCCGGCGCCGCAGAACCCGGTTCCATCGTTGATGTCAACGGACAGGTTCTGGGGGAGCATAAAGGTGTGATCCACTACACGATTGGCCAGCGACGGGGTCTCGGGATCGGTGGGCTTTCGACGCCTCTTTATGTGGTCAAACTTGATGTTGACCGCAAAGAAGTGATCGTCGGCCCTAAAGCCCTTCTGGCAACCCGTGAGGTGCCCATTAAAGAGGTGAACTGGCTCGGCGATAGTGACTTTCTTGCTGGAGGCGAGCGTCGCATCGCCGTAAAGGTGCGTTCAACTCGTCCGCCGACCGAAGCCGTGTTGCACCCGATTTCGGAGACGGAAGCCGAAGTAATTCTGTCGGAAGCAGAAGAAGGCGTTTCTCCGGGTCAGGCCTGCGTGTTCTATGATCGTGACAGTACGCGTGTTCTGGGAGGTGGCTGGATCACGGGGCAGCGAAATGCGCGCACTCTGGGACATCCTAACCATCGCGCATAGGGCTTTGACACTGCGCACGTTGATGTGTTTATCTGAACAAAGCATGAACATGAGGCCCGTATGTCAGAGAAACCCACGATCCCCATCGACTATGTTGAGTTCACATCAGAGAGCCTCGAAGAGACGGAATCTTTCTTTGCTGCGGCTTTTGGCTGGTCGTTCATCGAATACGGTCCTGACTACCGCGACATTCAGAATGCGGGCACCGGAGGCGGGATCGAACGCAATCCTCATCGTGCGCCCTTGATCGTTTTATATTCTGACGACCTTGCAGACGCCTATGCCAGGGTCAATGCAGCGGGCGGGACGATCACAAAAGAGGTATTTTCGTTTCCGGGCGGTAAACGTTTTGAGTTTCTGGAGCCGGGCGGAACAGCGATGGCCGTCTGGGCCAAGGATGAGTAATGATTGCTGTGCGAAATTGCGCTTTTGTTTTATTTTCGGATCAAAAAAAATGCCAAATTGATCCTAGGGCCGTAAACGGGCCACCCTTAGGGCACCTCCAGCACAATTTTCCCAACGTGTCGATTTTGGGCAAATGCGGCCTGCGCGGCCACGATGTCTTGCAGAGGAAAAGTTGCGGCCACCAGCGGTTTGATTTGGTCACTGGTGATGCGTGCAACCAACGCGCCAAAGACATTTGGGTCCAACACGGTACACCCAAAAAAGTTCAGGTCCTTGAGATAAAGCGTGCGCACGTCCAAAGACACAAGCGGTCCCGCGACTGCACCCGAGACAGCGTAGCGACCTTGGGGGCGCAAGACATCAAGAAGTGTCGGCCACGTCGGCCCTGCAACGAGGTCAATCACGACATCGACGCTGTTCATGCCAAGCACAACGGCCAAATCGTCGGACCTATCCACGGTCCGCGCGGCCCCGAGCGCCATGAGCATATCGCCCTTCTCGGCAGATGTGACGGCAATGACCTCCGCCCCACGCGCTCGCGCGAGCTGGATCGCGGCGGAGCCGACGCCACCGGAGGCCCCGGTCACCAGAACCGAGTCGCAATCTCCGACATTGGTGCGGGTCAACATGTTCTCAGCTGTCGAGTAGGAACACGGGAAGGTCGCAAGCGCGACATCGGACATGTTGCTTTGAACAGCATAGGCGTGTCGTGCCGCGACTTTCACGTATTGCGCGAAGCCGCCATCGCATTCTGACCCGAGGAACCAAGGCGATGAAAGTGGGGCACCGTTGGCTTCCTGCAAACAGGGTTCGACCAATACACGCTCGCCTATGCGGCTGTTCGGGACACCTGCACCGACGGCAGCAATATGCCCGCAAACGTCAATCCCTTGGATGAGTGGGAGTTGGAGTGCAGTGCCCGTCCACCCGGCATCTTCTGCATCGTTGTTTCCCTTCGAATACCATCCGACGCGCGTGTTGATATCGGTATTATTCACCGCTGCGGCCGCCACCCGGATCAGGACGTCACCCGGTCCTGGTTTGGGCACGGGAATATCCTCCCGCCACTGCAACATCTCCGGTCCACCGTGTCCGATTAGATGAACACCCGACATATGCATTGGAATGGTCACTTTGCAGAAACCCTGGCTTCAAAAAGGAAGCTGTAATTGAGGGCAATCCTGTAGGGCCCGATTAGGTCATTCTGTGCCTTGAGGCTGATCCGGTCATTTTCGTCAACGATCAGCGGGTCCTTAAACGAACCCTCACCAATTTCCTTAAATGTCACAGCCAAGGGCGTATCACTCGACTCCGCGGCGTCCATACCAAGCGGCTTCGCGGTCTTGTGAATGCGGAGGTTGAGCGAACCGGATGACGCAGGCGGGTCAATGAAAGCCGCGGCCTGAAATCGAGTGATGCGGCCTGCCGGAAACCGAATGCGCACGCCTTCCGGCACGAAATTTGGGCGCACGAAATCATTTTGAAGAAAGATGCTAGCGCCGGGAGCAGCATACATCGTGGACGTGGGGATCAGTACTCCGAAACCAAGTACCAATTGACCTTGTCGATATAACAAACTCCCCTCCTCACGACGAAACGCGTTGCAGTCAGTTGCACATCTTCGTCGCAAATTGGCAAGCCTGGGCAGGTTTGCACATCACCATACTGGACCTGCGGCCCACCTACCCTTACGCAAGTCGCATGATTTACGCCTCTGCTGATGAATGGCGCAATGCGCCCAACAAACGTGTCTTGCTGTTCGCCATGTCCGGCCTCGGCAAGACTTACCTGTCCCACATGCTGCGCCAGACCGGAGAGTGGTTCCACTACTCGATCGATTACCGGATCGGGACGCGGTACATGGGCGAGGCGATTGCGGACAACGCCAAACGCGAGGCGATGAAAGTGCCGTTCCTGCGGGATCTTCTGCGGTCGAACTCGATCTATATCGGGTCGAACATCTCGTTTGATGACCTCAAACCGATGTCCTCCTATCTGGGCAAACCGGGGGATCCAAACAAGGGTGGCCTGCAGTGGGATGAATACACGCGCCGTCAGGACCAGTTTCAAGCGTCCGAAGTTGCGGCCTTGCACGACACCGGTCATTTCATCCAACGCGCGACAGACCTCTACCAATATCCCCACTTCGTCTGCGATACAGGTGGGTCGATCTGCGAATGGGTGGATGTGACCAACCCGAACGACCCGATCATGACCGATCTGTCGTCAAAGACCCTGATGGTCTGGATTGAAGGCTCTGACGCACACAGGCAAGAGCTTATTCGCCGGTTCGACAAAGAACCCAAACCAATGTCCTATGACCCGGTCTTTCTAAAGGCGACCTGGCACGCCTATCTGGAGGAATTTGACGTGGCCCCCGACAATGTCGACCCCGACGATTTCATCCGTTGGGCGTTCGCCAAGGCCTTGGCCCACCGCCAGCCCCGTTACCGTGCTATGGCCGAAAAGTGGGGGATCACGGTGGGAATGGACGATGTTGCGACTGTGAAAGATGCGCAAGGCTTTGAGGAGTTGATTGCGGGCGCATTGCCGTAGGCCGGGGGCTTACCCCGGCAATCCCGGTTGCCGACCCGCGATCCCACACCCTCGTGACCCGCACACCCCTTGCACCCTCAGATCATTCACCCTACCTCTGCCGTCCAACCTGACCAGAGACAGATCGATGCCCATCAAACTCCCCGCCGCCCTGCCCGCCTTCGACGTTCTCCGGGACGAAGGTGTCATGGTGCTGGACGAGGACACAGCAGCGCGGCAAGATATCCGCCCCCTGCGGATCGGCCTCCTCAACCTGATGCCCAAGAAGATCCAGACGGAAAACCAGTTCGCCCGCCTCATCGGGGCCACGCCGTTGCAGATCGAACTGACCCTGATCCGGATGTCCGAACACCAGACCAAGAACACGGCCGCGGCTCACATGGCTGAGTTCTACAAACCGTTCCAGGAGGTCAAAGATGAGAAGTTTGACGGACTGATTATCACCGGCGCGCCGATTGAGCATCTCCCGTTTGAAGAGGTCACCTATTGGGATGAGCTGACCGAAGTCATGAACTGGACCCAAACCAATGTGCATTCCACATTTGGCGTCTGTTGGGGGGGCATGGCGATGATCAACCACTTCCACAATGTGCCAAAGCACATTCTGGACGAAAAATCTTTCGGCTGCTTCCGTCATCAGGTCACAGATCCAGCGAGCCCGTATTTGCGTGGTTTTTCAGACGATTGCGTGATCCCGGTGAGCCGCTGGACTGAGATGCGTCAGGACGAAATTGATGCGGCTGGCCTGAAAACGCTGATCACCAGCAACTTTTCTGGCCCCTGCCTCGTGGAAGATAGGGAACATCGCGCTCTCTATATCTTCAACCACTTTGAATACGACAGTGGGACGCTGAAACAGGAATACGACCGCGACATCGCAGAAGGCACGCCGATCAACGTGCCGGTCAACTATTATCCGGAGGATGATCCGACCAGAGACCCGCAGAACCGTTGGCGCAGTCATGCGCATCTGCTCTACGGCAACTGGATCAATGAGATCTATCAAACAACCCCTTATGACTTGGCGCAGATTGGCACTTAACGCACTTCTTGTTCTCCTCGTGATCGCCGCGATCTTTGCGGCGGTGACGGCCTATCTGGCGCGTCAACAGATCATCGAAGCCGAAGCGCGCTTTCCACCCATTGGTGCCTTCGTTGACGTCGCAGGGCGGCAGGTCCACTACATCCAACAAGGCAGCGGGCCGCATGTTGTGCTGCTTCATGGTGCAGGTGGCAACTTGCGCGAGTTCACAGTCGGACCGATCATGGACCGCCTTGCAGAGCGCTATACCGTAACCGTTTTTGATCGTCCCGGGCTGGGGTACTCTGATCGTGTTCCTGATATTCCAACTGGCGCCTTCGCTGTTGAGGGCGATCCTCCCATTGCGCAAGCCCGCGTGTTGCGCGCTGCGGCGGCTCAGCTTGGTATCCAGGCTCCAATCGTCGTGGGCCACAGTTTTGGCGGTATCGTCGCCATGGCCTGGGCGAACCTCGGCCTTGACACAGATGTCCCAGAGAATGCCCGGGCTGTCGTGTCTTACGCCGGCGTCCTGATGCCTTGGCCGGGTGAATTGGGGACGTATTACACCGCGCTCGGAAGCCGAATTGGGGGTGCCTTTGTCATTCCAACGCTGTCAGCCTACGCGACGGAAGAGCGTATCAATGAAAGCATCCCAGGCATCTTCGCACCGAACCCCGTGCCTGATGACTATATCGCAAAAATAGGCGCACCGCTGACGGTGCGGACCCCTAATTTCCGCGCGAATGTCCGGCAGGTGAACACCTTACGCCCACATGTGGTGGAGATGTCCCAGCGGTATCCGGAACTGACCCTGCCGATTGAGGTCATCCACGGCACGGAAGATGACACCGTTCCTATGGTCGTTCATCCGCAAGAACTGATGAAGATCGTCGATACGGTCAATCTGACCCCGCTCGCAGGTGTCGGCCACATGCCACATCATGCTGACCCAGATGCCGCAATTGCTGCGATAGATCGCGCTGCCGCGCGCGCTCCATTGCCTTAACCCCATGTGAACGCCATATACACTGAACACAGTGAAAGGGCTGCAATGGCAAACGCGGACACAAAACCACTCGATGGCGGCATCAGCAAATTCTATGCAGAGGACGCACCTGAAGATGTTGTCAAAGCGATCAAGGACGCCAAAAAGGGTAAGATTCTTGAGCCGAGCTACCCCTACGACAAACGCTGGGACAAGGATGCGTATGAGGCTGCACTAGAGGATTTGCAGATCCAATTGGTGCGCATGCAGTCCTGGGTGAAGGAAACTGGCCAGCGTGTGGCGATCGTCTTCGAAGGACGCGATGCCGCTGGCAAAGGGGGGACGATCAAGCGCTTCCGCGAAAATCTGAACCCACGGGTTGCCCGCACCGTCGCCTTGTCGAAACCGACCGAGAAAGAAGCCGGGGAGTGGTATTTCCAGCGCTATGTCGACCACCTGCCAACCGCGGGTGAAATCGTGTTCTTCGACCGCTCATGGTACAATCGCGGCGTGGTGGAACATGTGTTTGACTTCTGTACGGAGGACCAACGCGAAAAGTGGTTCGCGCAGGTGCCTGATTTTGAGCGTATGATTACAAATGACGGGATCCGGCTGTTCAAGATTTGGCTCAATGTCGGACAAGCCACGCAGCTCAAACGCTTTCTCGATCGCGAGAATGACCCGCTGAAACAGTGGAAGCTGTCATGGATCGACGTAAAGGGTCTTTCGAAATGGGATGCCTATACGCATGCCATCAATGAAACTCTGACCCGCACCCACGCGGACTTTGCCCCATGGACCGTGGTGCGCTCGGACGACAAGAAACGCGCGCGGGTGAACGCGATCCGCTCCGTGCTGCAGCATCTCGACTACCCCGGCAAGGACATCGGTGAGATTGACACCAAAATCGCGGGAGGTCCCGACATCTGGAATGCCTAAGCGCGGTTATCATCATGGCAATCTGCGAGAGGCATTGGTTGAATCTTGCCTGAAACTGATTGAACAGAAAGGCCCCACCGGCTTTTCGCTGTCCGAAGCGGCGCGCGAGGCTGGCGTGACGCCTGCCGCCGTTTACCGTCACTTTGAAGGCCGTGAAGACCTGATCGCAGAAGCGGCGCTGCAGGGCTATGAGATTTTTGGCGACCTGATGGAACACGCTTATGACGGCGGAAAACCATCGGCTCTATCCGCATTTCTCGCCACAGGCCGCGCCTACCTCGCCTTCGCCAACAAATTTCCCGGCCACTACGTCGCCATGTTTGAATCGGGCATCTCCATCCAGCGGAACCCGGCGCTCAACGCGGCGGCAACGCGCGCGCTCGGCACTTTGGAAAAAGCCGCGGCCGACCTGAGCGAGCACATCCCATCCGACAAACGCCCCCCCGCTCAAATGTTCTCAGCGCACGTCTGGGCGATGAGCCATGGCGTGGTTGAGCTCTTTGCGCGCGGCTCCCCGGGCACCAAAAGCCCCTTCCCACCTGATGATCTACTCGAAACCGGAATCGGGATTTACCTCCGCGGCCTCGGCCTGATCCCGCCGGACCACTAGCGCGATACCTTGATCTTCTTTTGGATAAAAATACCTCCGCCGGAGGCATCCAACCGCGCCACACCCACAGGAGCATGACATGGACGGCACACTTGCACTCATCTGGTTGCTTACCAGTCTCGGCGATATGTACGTGAATGACTGCCCAGATGAATGCTTGAATGTCGAACGCGTGCAGCCGCGTGTGTCTTATCAAGTCGCTGATGTGCAGTTTAACGAAGAGAGCATCGCGCAGGAATTCTATCTTGGCTACGACAGCCACCGGCAACCCGGACCGTTCAACCCGACCTATGGGTTGTCTCTGACGACGGATGGGTCTGCGTGGTTTGGTATTGGGTGGAAGTGGACATCGCAAAACGTCATCGACAGCCCATTCTTTATCGAAACATCTTTGATGCCAGGCTTTTATCGGGCGGGCGACGGTCCTGATCTTGGCGGCGTGCTGCAGTTTCGCTCTGCCCTTGGTGTCGGGTACGAGTTCGACAACGGCAACACGCTGACCGTCAGCTACGATCATCGGTCCAATGCTGACACACAATCGCTGAACCCTGGGCTGGAAACGCTTTCGATCCGCTACGCCGTGGCTTGGGATGCAAGTCGCGGTCGCTTCCGCCCGTTCAAAGACTGGCAATAACGCCCTAAGCAAAAAGGGCGCCCCGCAGGACGCCCTTTCCAAAACATGTCCAAACAGCTTAACGCTTGGAGAACTGGAAGCTCTTACGGGCTTTCGCTTTACCGTATTTCTTCCGCTCAACCACACGGCTGTCGCGTGTCAGGAAGCCAGCGGCCTTCAGTGCCGGACGCAAGGACGGATCATAAAGCTGCAAAGCTTTCGAAACACCGTGCTTCACCGCACCAGCCTGACCGGACAGCCCACCGCCTTTGACAGTCGCAACCACGTCGAACTGTCCAGAGACGCCCGCGACCGAGAATGGCTGAGCGAGGATCATCTGCAGCACGGGACGTGCGAAGTAGACGCTCATTTCCTTACCGTTCACGGTGACCTTGCCGGAGCCCGGTTTGATCCAAACGCGGGCCACCGCGTCTTTCCGCTTGCCGGTGGCGTAGGAGCGGCCGAGTTCGTCACGAACTGGCTCACGGTTGATTTCGACCGCTGCTGCCGCGGCAGGTGCTTCAGCTGTAACGCCATCAGCCACTTGGCCAAGCTCTTCCAAAGAGTTCACTTGATCAGCCATTATGCGCTCCCAGGTGTGCCGGTTGTTTCGGCTTGATGTTGCGTGCGTGTGTTCTTCTTGTTCATCGCTTTCACGTCGAGAACTTCAGGCTTCTGAGCGTCCATGCCGTGCTCAGTGCCTGCAAAGACACGCAGGTGTGTCATTTGTTTTTTGGACAGCGGACCGCCTGGCAGCATGCGCTGCACGGCTTTCATGATCACGCGCTCTGGGTGTGCACCTTCAAGGATCTGACCCTTTGTGCGGCTCTTGATCCCGCCAGGGTGGCCGGTGTGCCAGTAGTATTTTTCGTCACGCTTGTTGCCGGTCATTTGGATCTTCTCGGCGTTGATGACGATCACGTTGTCGCCCATGTCCATGGACGGTGTGAAGGATGGCTTGTGCTTGCCGCGCAAGCGCATCGCGATGATCGAAGCAAGACGGCCCAGAACAACGCCTTCAGCGTCAATCAGGATCCATTTCTTGTCGACATCTGCTGGAGTTGCAGAAAAAGTTTTCATATCTCACCAAAACGGTTCGGGGGCGGTTCGCCCTGTCATTCGGATGAGAGGCTTATAAAGATCGCAACGCACAGGTCAACGGGAAGTTTCGCGATAAAATCACTTAAAAACAATGAGTTAAAAATATGGTACTATTTTACCCCATAGGTTTTTGCGATTAGGCGATCATCTGCACAGAAGGATTGCCAAGAAGCCGTCGCAGTTGTCTTATCGCCTGAACGAAGCGCTCGTGGCTGTAGTACCCGTTGATCGCAATACGGATGGCTTGAACGGCGGGACCATTGCGCAGCGTAAAGTCCTCAGCCGCTTTCAGCACGACTCCATCAGCCTCTGCGGCTTGCTTAAACGCACCAGCGCGCCAACCGTCCGGTAAGGCCAGCCACAGGAATGGCACATCCTTCGACCAGGTGACGTCGAAATTTTCCAGTATCGTCGCCGCAGCAGTCACGTCTTGCGCATAGCGCGTCCGCACTTTCTCTTGAATGGATGGCATACGCGGGTCGCCGGCGACGGCCGCGTACAGATCCGAGATGATCCGCGAGACTCCAAAATGGTTGTAAGTGGCTGTGCGCGCCAGGTTATTCGCCCACCCCTGCGGCGCAATAGCAAAGCCGATCCGCATTGCAGGCGTGATCGCCTTTGAGGGGGAAGAGACATACCACCCCAGATCGGGCAAAAGCGCGCGATAGCTGGGGCCGGTACGATTTTCGGGCGTCCGCCAAAAGCACTCATCATCGATAATGTGAACCCCATAGCGCCTTGCAAGGTCGGCAATTTCGGTGCGCCGCTTTATCGACGTTCCGCGCACTGTTGGATTGTTGACCTCACTCCCGGTGCCAAACACCTGCACGCTCCGCGTCTTGATGTAGTGTTCAAAGACATTGGGATCCGGACCTTCGTCATCCCAAGGAATGGCGAGTACCTCGGCACGCAGGGCAGCCCCCATCGTTCGGATACCGCCATAGCCAAGCTCATCCATCGCCACTACCGGATGATGTCCATGCAAAACTGTTTGCAGGATAAGAGAGATCGCATTTTGCCCTCCGTTCGTTGCGATGATGTCCTCGACTGTCATGGCGCCGGTTGGAGTCGTTGACAGCCTCGCCCACTCCGCTTCGCGCGCTGCCGCGTCCGACAACCGGTTCGGGTAGTTCATCAACGCTTCCGGTGTGATGCCCGCCGCAATGCCGCGCAAGTGATCACGGATCAGGGCGGCCTGACCAAACTCCGGCACGACCGGACTGATCAGCTGGGTTTTGCTATCGGGCAGATCATCGGTGTCATACATCAATGGTATTTCGGTCAGCACCGGCGGCCGCGTTGTATCTGCATCGGCCACGAAGGTGCCACGCCCGACACCGGCAACCAAGCGCCCTTCGTCTGTCAGCAGTGCGTAGGCCCGTGCAACGGTGCCCGGTGTTACACCAATCCGGTAAGCAAGATCGCGCACCGGTGGCAACTTTTCTCCCGGCAACAATTGTTTCGATACAATCCCTTCCCGAATCGCTTGCGCCAATGCCTTATACTTTGACTGCTTTGCCGCCCCGAGCGTAGGTGTCCATTTTGTATCTGATACAATCATTTTCTCGACCGCGCTTACATCTCAATTGTACCAATATGACTAGGCAAGCTTGCCGAATGTGTCAATACAATCAGGAAAGGCAGTACAATGTCACCCGCTTTGAGCCACCCCGCACAACTCGCCCATTTGGCCACGCAGGCAGAGCTTCCCGCCCTCGCCCGTCTCGCCGTTGCATTTGCGGTCGTGGTGACCAAATGGGATCACAATTGGCGCAGTCGCAACGCTTTGAAACGTCTCGAAGCGCATGAGCTTGATGATGTGGGCCTCAGCCCGGCCGCGGCCCGCCGCGAAGCCAACAAACGTTTTTATCAGCGCTAGCTATCCCCAACTGGGCCGGTCCACCCCGGCCCCTTTTTCCGGAGAGACCGATGTTTGATCGCCAGCCGACGCTGACCAGCGGCGCCTTCAGCCTGCGCCGGCTACGCGAAGATGACCGCGATGCCTTGCGGATCGCGGCAGCGGATCCGGCAATCTGGGCGGGACACCCCGAAACCGATCGCTACGAAGCAAGCGTCTTCTACGACCTTTTCGACCAACTGTTGGCGTTCAAAGGCGCGCTTGTTATGCGGGACGGTGACACGGTGATCGGCACATCGACCTACTACACCGGCTCGACCCAGCCAGGCACAATCGCGATCGGTTATACGTTTCTGACCCGACCCTATTGGGGCGGAAAGACCAACTTGACTATGAAAAGCATGATGCTCGCCCATGCGTTTGAAAGCTTCGATGAAGTGTGGCTGCACATCGCGCCAAGCAACCTGCGGTCACAACGGGCCACGCAGAAACTGGGTGCAACGTACAGTCATACCGAGAATATGCAGACCAGCATGGGCCCGTGTGAGATGCAGTTTTACGTGATTTCACGTGCGGCGTGGCGGGATCGCATAGGTCAGTGACGCCCGCGCCACGGGTGCGTCTTGCCCGTCACTGTAGATCAGGACATCTCCCACGGCGAGCGATTGCCCCATTTTCAGGATACGCGTCGTCGCAATCAGATCGGCGCCTGACACCGGCTTGCGCATGAAATCGATGCTGCAGTTTGTGGTTACGGCAAGGGCCACCGGTCCCAGCCGCGCGAGGACCGCCACGTAGACAGCCACATCCGCCAAAGCGAACATCGACGGGCCAGAGACGGTGCCGCCGGGACGCAAATGTGCCTCAGTGATGTGCATGCGCACGCGCAGCTCGGCGTCGGTCAGACTTTCAATCGAAAACGCCCCGTCAACCTGCGGAAACTCGCGCGTCAGAAAGGCCGCCAAATCCGCAGCAGTCATTTTCAATTCGGTGCCCATGGCTTTCCTCTCTGTCCGTCGCCCGCTACCGTTGGCCGAGACCTCAAAGAAAGACAAGCCATGACGCTGCTGACCAGAGACGATGATGGCGCCGTTGCGCATCTGACCATGACCGCACCTGCGCGTTTGAACGCTCTAAGCGACGGTATGCTGGCCGCGCTCCATGAAACACTTGATCAGATCGCAACGGACCAATCCGTGCGTGCAGTGATCCTGTCTGGGGCGGGCAAAGCGTTTTGCGCGGGACATGATTTGAAGGAGATGCAAGGCAAGCGCCAGGCGCCAGATGGCGGGGCTGCTGCCTTCAAGGATCTCTTTGACCGTTGCGCCGCTGTCATGCACCGCATCCAGACCCTGCCTCAGCCGGTCATTGCACAAGTCCATGGGTTGGCCACCGCGGCGGGATGCCAACTGGCGGCGACCTGCGACATGGTGATGGCAGCCGATGATGCGCGATTTGGGGTCAACGGGGTCAATATTGGCCTTTTCTGTTCGACCCCCATGGTGGCCCTCACCCGCGCGATCCCTCGCAAGGCCGCGTTTGAGATTCTGACCACAGGTCGTTTCATCGATGCGCAAGAGGCGCAATCGCTTGGCCTCGTGAACAAGATCGTGCCAGCAGAGACGCTGAGCGACGCAACCCGTGAGCTTGCCGCGACTGTCGCAAGCAAACTTCCCGCCGCCGTGCGCTACGGTAAAGCAGCCTTCTACGCACAGGCAGAAATGATGACGAGAGACGCATACGCGTTCACCGGCGACGTGATCGTGCAAAACATGCTCGACGCGGACACTGACGAAGGCATCCAGGCCTTCCTCGAAAAGCGTAGCCCAGATTGGGAGTGACGCTGCTTCTTCTTGCTAAAAATACCTTGCGGAGGTCCGGAGGTGCAAAACCTCCGATGGCCGTCAGGCCATTCTAAAGCCCGTAGATCCCACTGAACTTCGCTTCAAGATAATCCAGCAGCGGTGCCTCGGACGGCGGAAGTCCACAAGCCTGCGTGATCACCGGTTCGGGTTCGTAAAGCCCACCGTGGCGTTGGAGGTTTTCACGCAACCAAGCCGTCGCCGCACTGGTGTCACCGCGTGCCAGATCGCCATCCAGGTCCGGCACGGCCGCACGCAAAGCCTGATGCAAGCAACCGGCATAGACGTTGCCCAGCGTATAGGTTGGGAAATACCCAAACAGCCCTTCCGACCAATGCACATCCTGCAAGAACCCGTTGGACGGTTTATCGACGGCAAAGCCAAAGTCAGCCGCAAACCGGTCATTCCAGGCCGCTTCCAGATCGCCTACTCCCAAATCACCTGCGACCAGCGCCCTTTCCAGATCGAAGCGGAGGAGCACGTGCAGGTTATACTGCACCTCATCAGCTTCAGTGCGGATGAAGCCGTCAGACACGCGGTTCACACAGGCATAAAACGCGCTTTCGTCTGGTACACCGAAATCGCCAAAGGTGTCTTTCATCTGCCCATAGAGCCAGCCGGTGAAGGCCGCGGACCGCCCGAGCTGGTTTTCATAAATCCGGCTCTGGCTTTCATGCACCCCCATTGAAACGCCCGCACCGAGTGGTGTCAGCAGATAGTTGCGATCAATGTTTTGCTCGTAACAGGCGTGACCGACCTCATGGATCGTTGAATAAAAACAGTTAAACGGATCGCGCAACGCGGTGCGGGTCGTGATGCGCACATCAAGGCCCGACCCGCTGGAAAACGGGTGCACCGCCTTATCAATCCGCCCGTTCTTCGTGTCGTAGCCAAAGGCCTCGGCCAGCCGTGTCGACAGCGCAAGTTGACCTGCTTCATCGAACTCCCGGTCAAGTGCATTGGGCGCAGGTTTTTGGAGGATCGCGGCGCGCAGGGCGACGAGCCGTGGGCGCAGCGCGTCAAACATGGCGGCCAGTGCAGTGCCGGTTGCACCCGGCTCATAGTCGTCAAGTAATGCATCGTAAGGATCTGCATCGCCTGCGACTGCCGCCGCCTCCTGCCGACGCAGGTTCAGCACCTCGTCAAGGATCGGCAGGAAGGCTGCCGGGTCTTCGTCCGCCCGTGCTTGTGCCCAGACGCGGTGCGCGCGTGACGTGGTGCGTGCCAGTGCCGCAGCCAGATCAGCAGGAACTTTACGGGTGCGATCGTAGCTGCGCTGAATGTGCCGCAGGTTTGCCTGCGCCACTTCGTCAGCCGCCTCCGCCGCCGCAAGCCAGTCACCAATCCGCGGATCAACCCGCCGCGCATGCAGAACCTTGGCCATCGCGCCGTGTTCTTCGGCACGCTGTTCGGTTGCGCCCTCTGGCATCATCGTTTCCTGATCCCAGCCAAGGCGCCCAGCCACTTGCCCCAAGGCTTCCGTTTCTCGCTGGAAAACCATCAGATCATCGTATGCGCTCATGCGGCTGTCCCCCGAACGGATTGCGGCAATGGATATGCAGCAAGGAACCGTGCGCGCAGGACAAGCACCCACAGCACAACCGCCCCAAATTGATGCACAATTGCGATCTGCCAAGGTGCGGAATAGAGCACGGTGACGATCCCCAAGAGCATCTGGATGACCATCATGGCCAGTACCGCGTTGAAGGCTAAGCGTGTCTGCGCATTGGCTGAGGTCCGAGCGCGTGTCCACACAAAGACGGCGAGTGCCAGTAAGACGTAGCCAGTCATGCGATGGAAAAACTGCACGAGGCCTGCGTCTTCAAAGAAGTTCCGCCAAATCGGCGTTAAGGTGAACGGGTCAGGTGGAAAGAAGCTGCCAGCCATCAGCGGCCATTGCGGAAAGGCGCGGCCCGCGTCGATGCCTGCCACGAGCGCACCCAGAACGATTTGCAGGAAGGTGCCAACAATCAGCACAGTGCCCCAACGCGCGAGGCCCGCCTGCCCCAATCTGCGGGCCTGCAGCAAATCCGCCTCCCGCCGGGACAGCTGCAAGATATACCACGTGATAAACCCAAAGATCACAAAGGCGAGCCCAAGATGCGTGGCAAGCCTGTAGGACGCCACATCAAGCATGCCCTCTTCCAGACCGCTTGAGACCATCCACCAGCCGATGAAACCTTGCAGCCCACCAAGCGCGCCAATCCAGATCAGCTTCGGCGTCCAGCCCGTCGGAATGTTGCGTGTGACGGCAAAGCCAATAAGGCCCACGGCCCAAACCAGCCCGATGAACCGGCCGAGCTGTCTGTGCCCCCATTCCCACCAGTAAATGAACTTGAACTCAGCCAGGGACATGCCCTTGTTTTGTTCCTGATACTCGGGGATCTGTTTGTACTTCTCAAACTCCGTATCCCACGCCTCAGCTGACATTGGCGGCAACGCGCCTTCAATCGGTTGCCATTCGGTGATCGACAGCCCGCTATCGGTCAGCCGGGTCAGACCGCCCACGGCGATCATCACCGCAACTAGCGCAAAAAGTGCCATCAGCCAAAGCCGGATCCCTTTGCGCGCGCCGCGCTTGCCCGCGTCGATGGTGCCGGTTGTGACGGCCTGCCGCTCGGTCGTGCCGACCTCTTCGAAAATGCTGCGCTGTTTCTGGGCCATAGTCTTTATCCCTTTGTCTTGCGCGAGACCCTATGTCGCCGCGCGGGGAGCGACAAGCGGCGGGTTGCCGCGTTACTCGCCGCGTTCTTTCCAGCGGACCATCTGTCGCATCACACCATGCAACATCTGCACATCCGCGCGGGTCAACGGCATCCGCGACCACAGGTTGCGCAGGTTGATCTTCATGTTGGCCGCTTTGGTTTCCGGATAGAAGAAGCCAGCTGTTTCCATCCGGTCTTCATAGTGTTCGGCCAATTTCTCGATCTCCGCATGGCTGGCCCATTGACCTTCCATGCTGACAGTGGCGGGGACGCTTTCCACGGTGGCATTGCGCCATTCATAGCCGCAAAGCAGCACGCATTGAGCGAGGTTCAGGGACGGAAATTCCGGGTTCACAGGGACGGATATGATCGCATTTGCGCGCGCGATGTCGTCATTCTCAAGCCCCGCGCGTTCCGGCCCAAAGATCACCGCGACTTTCTCGCCCGCCGCAATCCGTTTTGCGGCATCCTGCATCGCGTGGGCGGGTGTAAACACTGGCTTTGTCAGCTCTCGTGGTCGGGCGGTCGTAGCGTACACGTAGGAACAATCGGCCAGCGCCTCCGTCGTGCTGTCGCACATCTGCGCCTCATCCAGCAGCCGCCCGGCCCCGCTGGCCATCGCAATTGCCTTCTGGTTCGGCCAACCGTCCCGTGGGCTGGTGATCCGCATCCGGTCCAGCCCGAAGTTCCACATCGCCCGCGCTGCAGCCCCGATGTTTTCACCCATCTGAGGGCGGATCAGGACAAAGCTGGGTTGCGGGGTTGGGCGAGGCATTGCAGGCTCCTGTTCACAGTCGGCGCCTGATACGGTGCCGCCGGTGCCAAGACAAGGGAGGGACGCATGGCCTATGATGAAGATCACGCAGAGCTTTTGCGCGCTGCATTGCATGACGAGCCGGGCATCACAGAAAAGAAGATGTTCGGCGGGCTTTGTTTTCTTAAAAACGGCAACATGGTCTGCGGCGTCCACAAGGATGGCGGCATGGCCCGCGTCGGTAAGGAGGCTGAGGCATCTGCCCTTGAAATCGAAGGGATCTCGCCCCTCTCATTCACCGGTCGCAAGATGGGTGGCATGGTGGATGTGGATGCCGGCGTCTTTGAAGATGAGGGGTTGCGGACACAGATCGTCGAGATGGCGCTCGCCTATGCTCGCACATTGCCGCCAAAAGTAGCCAAGCCGAAGAAAGCCCGCTAAAGGGGTCAGACGACACGTAATTTCAAGGCGCCCCCAATGGTTGACGCGGACCCAGAGCTTCCCCAATTATATCTGATCACGCCTGCGGAAGTGGACCTGATGACCTTCCCGGACCAACTCGCTGGATGTCTGGATGCGGCAGAGGTTGGCTGCGTCCGTCTGGCGCTGAGCACCAAGGACGAAAGCCGGATCGCGCGCACCGCCGATGCCTTGCGTGATGTTACCCACACGCGGGACGTGGCGCTTGTCATCGACAGCCACATTCAACTGGTCGAACGGCTCGGTCTTGATGGTATTCACCTCACGGATGGCGGCCGGTCAGTCAAAAAGGTCCGTAAAGAGCTGGGCCCCGACGCCATCGTTGGCAGCTTTTGCGGCAATTCAAAGCATGACGGGATGACGGCCGGTGAACTTGGTGTCGACTACGTCAGCTTCGGGCCGTGCGGCAACACCGCGCTCGGCGACGGGCGCACCGCCGACGTTGATCTTTTTGCCTGGTGGTCAATGATGATCGAAGTTCCCGTCGTCGCCGAAGGCGCACTGACTCCGGAACTGATCACAGCTATCTCTCCCCACACCGACTTCTTTGGGATCGGGGACGAAATTTGGGACACAGATGACCATCTTGCCGCATTCGCGAAATTGCGGGCTGCGATTACTGCGTAAGCCCGGCACGGACGGACGCCTCAAGCGACGCGGCAAGTGCTTTGCGATGCGCATAAGACGCAACCCTGACTGGGGCATGTGCGATCACCTCAATGCGGCCCTGTCGTTTTGCGGCCAAAGTGCTGAGCAGGTGTGGTCCGAATTCCATATCACCCCACCAGCCATAAAAGCGCGCGTCTTCTCCGTCTGGGGCCACATAGCGGACGGTGACTGGTTGGATCGCCATGTGATCTTTAAGCTTATCATCGAAGAAAGCCGCAAAGAGCGTGGGTTTGAACGGCAGAACCTGACGCCCATCGCTTGAGGTGCCTTCCGGGAAGAACAACAACCGATGCCCGGCACCAAGGCGATCCTGAAAAACCTGAACTTGCGCGCGCGCCTCCGACCGGTCGCGTTTGATGAACACGGTTCCGGTGGCCCGTGCGAGCCAGCCAATCCCTGGCCAGCCAGCAACCTCTGACTTCGATACGAAATAAAGCCGCTGTGTCGCGTTCAGCGCGAAGATGTCGAGCCACGACGCGTGATTGGCCACGATAGCGCCGGGGCCCTCCATGACGTCGCCAACCAATTGATGCCTGATCCCCAAGATCTGCAGCGATCGCTTGCAAACCCAGACCGTTATCGCAGGCGTCCACGGGCGCCGTAGCCCGTGCAGGGGCCGTTCAATCAATCGACCTATCAACAATATAAGAAGCCCACCAAAGACGAGTAAAACCAACGGCGCCCCCCGCCTGACAACACGCAGCCAGTCGCGCCAAGTGAGCTTCACCTCAGGCGGTGGCGAATCGTCACTGAACCAGGTGTCGGGTGTCACACAGCGACCTCAAGCATAGCACGCTGGCGCGCTGTCACATTGGCCGCTTCCAGCACGATGCAAACATCGATGGTGTTAAAATCGTTATCGATAAAGGCCCCCTCGCCGACTCGCGCACCCAGTCTCAGGTAGGATTTGATCAAAGCAGGCATGTCCAACATGGCCTGACGTCGATCCAGGAAGGCCGTATCGCACTGCGCCAACGCAATAGCTCCGCCACCACGCGCCACGGGCGCAAGGTCTGGCGCTGCGCGATATTCTTGATGGAGCAGCGTCAACGCTGCAGCGTGGGCGGCGGGATCTGTGCCGGTGAAAGATGCAACGCCAAAAAGTAGCGCAATCTCTTGATCCGCGACATAGCGCCCGAGCCCTTGCCATAGGTGGAACAGCGCACGGCCACCACGATAGTCTGGATGCACGCAGGATCGCCCCAACTCCAAAACGGATTTTTGCGTGTTGAGCACCGGATCAAGGTCAAATTCTCCTGATGAATAGAAACCCCCGGCTGCCCGCGCATGTGCTTCCGTCATCATCCGATATGTGCCAACGACCTGATCGCCAGCGGGGCGCGTCACGTCGCACAGCAGCAGATGATCAGCAAAAGCGTCGTACCAGTCCGCGTCGCGCTTGTTGGTGTTGTCCACCATCGGACCCGACGCGCCACCCTCTTCCACAAACACCGCATACCGCAAAGCCTGCGCCGCTGCGATGTCGGCGGGCCCTGCTGCAAGGCGAACCTCAAATGGGTGGGATGAGAAACTGTGAAACATCTGCACCGGTATTTTGTTTTCGGTCTCGGCCTAGCGCGGCGTTAACCCTTTATCAACCTTCTCTCATGACGGTGGAGCCGGCTGCATTTGCGCGTCTGGGTTGCGTGAACTAGTGTGAACGAAGTAATGAAGGCTTACTGCGAATGAACAATCTCAAGACTGACACGGGCACCGTCAAGCACAACCTTGCCCTCTTCGCGAAAGTTCACGGTCAGTTTTCCGTCAATGTTTGATTGCACTTGTCCGACACCCCAATCAGGCGCGCTAGGATTCTTTACCAGCATCCCCGGCTCCAAAAATGCATTCAAATCTGACATCGTTCCACCTATTTCAATACGAGGTATTCAATGACCCCTGACCTTGCCAGCCTCGTGGGGGCCCGCATCTGCCACGACCTGATCAGCCCAATTGGCGCCATTAGCAATGGGGTCGAACTAATCGGCATGACGCAAGGGACAAATGGGGCTGAAATGGCGCTGATCAATGACAGCGTTCATAATGCCAACGCCCGCATCATGTTTTTCCGCCTCGCCTTTGGGGCGGCGACGCCTGATCAACTTGTCAGCCAGAACGAGGTGCAGCAAATCCTGTCCGCGATGTCGAATGCCGGGCGCATTTGCTACCATTGGAAGATCGATGAACGGCAGCCTCGGCTGGAGGTGCGTGCCGCGTTCCTGCTGATCCAATGCGTCGAAAGTGCGATGCCAAGGGGCGGTGACATTACCATCTCTAAGCATAACGGCACGTGGCATTGTCTCGGCCAGGCCCCGGAAGTGCGGGTCGAAGAACCACTTTGGGACAGCCTGACAAACCAGTTCGCAAACGTCGAACACACAGCGTCTCACGTGCAGTTCGCACTCCTGCCCAAGGCGCTCACGGATGCAGGTCTGACACTCAACACAACGCACAGCCCAACGGAACTGAGTGCCGAAATGGCCTAGGGCCGCACTGTCCCGTCACCTGTCACCAGATACTTGAAGCTGGTCAGCTGTGTGGCGCCAACGGGGCCGCGCGCGTGCAACTTGCCGGTGGCAATGCCAATCTCTGCCCCCATCCCAAACTCACCCCCATCGGCGAACTGGGTCGAGGCATTGCGCATCAGAATTGCACTGTCGAGCTGCTTGAAGAAGCTCTCAGCGACGGCATCATCCTCGCAAATCACAGCATCAGTATGCTGCGATCCGTGCGCGCGGATGTGCGCGATGGCTTCGTCCACCCCGTCCACGACCTTTGCCGCAATGATCATATCAAGGAATTCTTTCCCAAAATCATCCGCTTGCGCCGGTGTTGTCCCGACAATTCCCGACAAGACCTCCGCTGCGCGCACTTCCACACCGGCTTTGAGCAGATCATCAATCAGCACAGACCCTTCTCGCTCAAAGAAGGCACGGTCGATCAAGACAGTCTCGGCAGAGCCGCAGATACCAGTGCGGCGTGTCTTGGCATTCAGAAGCACGTCGCGCGCCTTTTGAACATCCGCAGAACCATCGACATAAACGTGGCAGATGCCTTCGAGATGGGCAAAGACCGGCACCCGTCCTTCGCGCTGGACAAGCCCGACGAGCCCCTTGCCCCCGCGCGGTACAATCACATCGATGAAGTCCGTCGCCTGCAGCATCGCTTTCACAGCGTCTCTGTCGCGCGTCGGCACGATCTGAATAGCCGCTTCAGGCAGACCCGCACTCCGCAGCCCCTCTGCGAGACAGGCATGGATTGCAGTTGCCGAATGCAGACTTTCGGAGCCGCCGCGCAGGATCACGGCATTACCCGATTTCAAGCACAACGCACCTGCATCTGCAGTCACATTCGGGCGGCTTTCATAAATCACGCCGATCACACCAATCGGCGTGCGCACCCGCTGGATGTGTAACCCACTTGGCTGTGTCCACTCCTCAGTCACAGCACCAACGGGATCATCCTGTGCGGCAACCGCCCGCAAGCCATCAACCATGCCTTGGATCCGTGCCTCATCAAGCATCAGGCGGTCCATCATGGCGGGGCTGAGGCCTTTTTCGGCGCCGAAGGCCATGTCCTTCTTGTTCTCGGCGATGATATGCGCGCGCTGCGCCCAAACCGCATCAGCGGCGGCTTCAAGGGCTGCGCGCTTTGCGTCGCCCGGGCAAGACGCCAACACAGTCGCGGCGTCGCGCGCCTGTCGGCCAATGGTGGACATCATGTCGGTGATATCTGTCATTTCGTTCATCGTCTTACCCCGTCAAAACCATGTCATCCCGGTGGATTAGCGCCGCGCGCCCCTTGTACCCCAAGACGGCCTCAATGTCTGCGCTGCGACGACCCATAATCTGGCGGGCCTCGGCGCTTGTGTAGCGGGACAAGCCTTGCCCCACCGAATGATCGTCTTGATCCAGAATCAATACCGGATCACCGCGCCCAAAACTGCCGCGTACCGCCGTGATGCCGGCAGGCAGGAGGCTTTTGCCGCGCCGCAACGCGTCAAGCGCCCCGGCATCCAGCACAATCTGTGCATTCGGTTTCATCGTCGCGATCCAGCGCTTGCGCGCGGCCTGTGGGTCGGTCTGCGCTGTGAACCACGTACACGGCGCGTCATCTTCCATTTGTTTCAACGGGTTCAGAGGTGACCCTAATGTGATCGCCATAGCACAACCTGCCTCCGTCGCGATCCGCGCGGCGAGGACTTTGGTCTTCATACCACCCTTCGACAGACCAGAGCCCGCATCACCGGCCATCGCCTCAATCTCAGGCGTAATCTCGGTAATCACATCCAACCGCTTTGCCGATGCTTTGAGTTGTGGGTTCGCTGTGTAGAAGCCGTCGACATCCGACAGCAACACAAGCTGATCCGCACCGATGGTGACGGCAACCTGTGCCGCAAGGCGATCATTGTCGCCATAGCGAATTTCGTCGGTCGCAATCGTGTCATTCTCATTCACGATGGGCACGACGCCGAGGGACAACAAGGTTTCCAACGTCGCGCGCGCGTTCAGATAGCGCCGCCGATCCGTTGAATCCTCAAGGGTCACAAGCACTTGCGCCGCAGAGATCTGGTGGACCGCCAGCGCCTCTTCGTAAGAGCGGGCGAGCCGGATTTGTCCGACGGCCGCTGCAGCCTGAGACTGTTCCAACGGGATCGGACCATCTGCCAGCCCAAGCACACCGCGCCCCAAGGCGATCGACCCGGAGGATACCAGCACCACATCAATGCCGCGCGCCTTGAGCGCTGCGACGTCATCTGCCAGCGATTGCAGCCAATCGCCGCGCAAGCTGCCTGTGTCTCGGTCCACCAGCAAGGCAGAGCCGACTTTGACAACCAGACGCTTTGCTTCGGTCAGGGTCGCCATGGTTCGTCTTCCGTTTCGGCCTTCTTCTCGCGCAGCCGTTTGTCATCAATCTGCGCCCGTAACGCCCGCAAGACGTCCGTCACACCCTCGGACGTGGCCCCCGACATCATCATCACGGGACCACCGACAACGGCCTCAACCTCTTCGCGGATGAAGGCGCGTTCCTCTTCATCCATCGCGTCGATTTTGTTGATCACTGTCACGCGCGGCTTGTCAGCCAGATCACCACCATAGGCCTCCAGCTCTTGAATGATGGTGGTATAATCCCCCATCGGATCGCCAGAGGTGCCGTCGATCAGATGCAGCAGCACCGCGCACCGTTCGACATGCCCCAAAAACGTGTCGCCAAGGCCCCGTCCCTCGGACGCACCTGCGATCAGGCCGGGGATATCTGCCACCACAAATTCCACGTTATCGACACCCACAACGCCAAGGTTCGGCACGAGTGTTGTGAATGGATAATCCGCCACCTTCGGGCGTGCATTGGATGTCGCGGCAAGGAAGGTAGACTTGCCCGCGTTCGGCATCCCCAAGAGCCCGACGTCCGCAATCAGCTTCAGCCGCAACCAGATCGTCCGTTCGATGCCTTCTTGCCCAGGGTTTGCACGGCGCGGCGCTTGGTTGGTTGAGGTCTTGAACCGCAGGTTCCCCCAGCCGCCATTGCCGCCCTTGGCGATGACAAAGCGCTGGCCCACCTCGGTCAAATCGACAAGGACGGTTTCCTGATCCTCATCAAGGATCTCAGTCCCCACAGGGACGCGCAGAATGATATCATCACCCGTTTTGCCGGTCCGCTGATTGCCCATGCCATGTTGGCCGCTCTTGGCAAAGAAGTGCTGTTGATAGCGAAAGTCGATTAACGTGTTCAGGCCTTCCACAGCCTCGGCGATGACTGAGCCGCCGTTGCCGCCGTCACCACCGTCCGGCCCGCCGTATTCGATGAACTTTTCGCGCCGGAAAGATACGCACCCCGCACCCCCGCCGCCAGAGCGGATGTAGACCTTGGCAAGATCAAGAAATTTCATCGATTTGGTGCTTTCTGAAAGATGTGTTCGGCAGTTAATCTATGTGGCAGAAGCGTTCAAGCGATCCCAGTCGCGGCGGGTCAGCCGATAGGCGTAGCTAAGCACCGGCAGTTTGCGCGCCTTCGCCGGCTCATACCCGGTGCGCCAGTGCTGAAAACCATGGTTTAACAGCAACCTGCGTGACACCGCGTTGTCGTGCCAGGTGGTCGCCGTCAACACGTCCAGATCTTGCGTCGCAAAGGCATGACTGATCCCGTGGCGCAACGCCTTGGTCCCAAGGCCTTGCCCGTGCCAATCCGGATCCAACATATACCCGACAGAACCACCGGTAACGCCAAGTGTGCCAATCAAACGATCATTGACGCAAATCGCCCAGATGAAACCTGGGCCGTGACTTCCGTTGTACGCGGTACACCGCGACCGCGTGAACGCGGGGTCCGCAGGCCACGGCCATCCGCCGAGTTGACGGGTCACGGACCATTGGCAGACCATCGCGTGCAAGGGATCAAAATCATCCGGGCGGAGTGGGCGATAGCTCAGCTCAACCATCATTCCCGCGCCACTTCGCTTTCGACAGCCTGACGCGCTGAATATCCACTGTGTTACCACGCGATGTTCGCACGGCCCGGTCGACATGTGTCGCCACAAAACCAAGCTTGGTCAGAACAGCCGACGATGGTCCATTGCCAACGTGATAGCCTGAGACCAGCGCCGCATCGCTTTGCGCGAAGTGCCAGTCGCACACACAGCGCGTAGCCTCGGTCATCAGGCCGTGGCCGTGTCGCGCAGGATGAAGCCAGTAGCCCAGTTCGTCACCAAGGCTGACGCATCCAATCATCCCATCCGCGCTGTCAATCGCCCAGATGCAATCGTCCGGGTCATTGCACATCTCGGCCAGAAACCACGCGAAGTCAGTTTCATCGTAAGGAAATGGCACCCGCGTCAGCCATTGGGTCACATCCCAATTGTTAAGAGCGTTCAGAACAACAGGTGCGTCGTCATGTCGAAACGTCCGCAACATCAACCGTTCGGTCTGCAAAGTGGGGACAGGTTTTATCCCAGTTTGAGCATGTAAGTCCATGTTGGCACCGTGGCCTTGCGGGCCACCGAGTAGGCTTCGGCGTCGCCCAAATAGTCAAATCCGTTGTTTGTCAGAACGCGGGCCGAGATCGGGTTGTCCTGAAACGCCTCTGCGAAGATCTGCTTGGCCTCATGCGGGTTAACCGCGATCAGGGTCCGTACCGCCTCCGTCGCGAGACCTGTGTTCCAGAAGGCAGGTGCGATCCAATAAAAGATCTCATCCTGCTGACGATCCATGCGGTTCAGAGAAATCAAACCAAGTGCCTCGGAATGCCCGTCTGCCGTGCCGTCCAAGATCCACATATCCTCAGACCGTTCAGGTTCGCTCGCGCGGTCGATCATCGCCTCAACCGCGCCGGGCGGCAACGGATGCGGCATGGCACGCGTACCGCGTGCGATCCGCTCATCCCCCGCATACATCGCCACGAGGCCCGCATCAGACCTCCGGAGTGGGCGCAGCACAAAACGCTCGGCCTCAATGGTGATCTGGTCGTTTTTGGCCGCCTTATCAGGCATCGCAATCGTATTGTGCATCATGGTTTTCCCTCCTCCGAAAAACCGCAAAGCGGGTAATGAACTGCGGTCACTAAATCCCCTTCGTGACCATAGTATGAAAAAACAAAGGGGACCGGCTAATCACCGATCCCCCCAAATGTGTTACCTGAGATTTTCGGCTTATTCAGCGGCCTCCGCCACCGGGAGAACCGAAATAAAGGTGCGGCCTTTGAGGCCTTTGTGGAATTTCACTTCGCCTTCGATGGTCGCAAAGATCGTGTGGTCTTTGCCCATACCAACACCGGCGCCTGGCCAATGCTTTGTGCCGCGCTGACGCTTGATGATGTTGCCGGGAACGACAGCTTCGCCGCCGAACTTTTTCACACCAAGGCGACGACCAGCTGAGTCGCGCCCGTTACGGGATGAACCGCCTGCTTTTTTGTGTGCCATTGGGTCTCTCCTTACTTCGCCAGCTTCTTGGCCTGTTCGATCCAGCCTTCACGCTCGATCCGGCCTTTGAAGGACAGTTTCTCGTCCATAGCAGCGACGTCTTCTTCTGTCCACGCAGCAATCTGAGCGAACGTGGTCACGCCAGCTGCGTGCAGTTTCTTCTCAAGCGCAGGACCAACGCCGGACAGCGTCTTCAGGTCGTCAGCGCCAGCAGACTCGGCTTTCGCTGCTGCTTTCTTTGGTGCAGCCTTTGGCTTTTCTTCAGCTTTCGCTTCAGCCTTTGGTGCTGCAGCTTTCTTTTCAGCTTTTGGCTTGGCGGCTTTCTTTTCTGCCTTTGGCTTTTCAGCCGCTGCAGGTGCAGCCAATGCGCCAGCTACAACAAGACCAGCACCGGACACAGCTGCTTTCACTCCGGACTTGCCGGCGCCTTTTTCAAGGATGTCACCGATGCGGACCAGTGTCAGTTGCTGACGGTGACCTTTCTTGCGCTGGGAAGAGTGCTTCCGGCGGCGCTTGACGAAATTGATCGTCTTTGGGCCTTTGATCTGGTCAATCACTTCAGCTTGCACACCAGCGTCTTCCACCAGTGGTGCGCCAACAGTGTTGCCGACCATCAGAATTTCATTGAATTGGATTTTATCACCAGCCGCCGCGTCGAGCTTTTCAACACGCAGAACGTCGCCAGAGGCCACTTTGTACTGCTTGCCGCCGGTTTTGAGAACCGCAAACATATCGTCTTCCTTTTTTCACCGCGTCGATCAGGTCCCCGTCTGGGCGTTTGATACCTGCCAACTGCGCGCCTTCATCGGCGTGTATTTGCATGCGCAAGACAAAGCGCCTTGCTGAGATGCGGGCTTATGTGCGCAGATAGGATTCAAGTCAAGCCCCCCAAGAGGCCAAAAACATGCGCAGCAGTCTTCTTTTCATCCTTCTTCTGGCCGGATGCACCAACGGGTTCCAATTGCCCGTGAATGCCCTGACGTCCGCAGAAGAAAACGCCATCTACCAAGCCCGGCAGGCTGAGGTCGAAATCATCGTCAAATCGGAATTTGACGCTGTGATCTCTGACATCCAGACCGGTGGCGGCCCGACCCTGACCCGTGCCTTTGATGCAGCTGGCATCCCGGCGGAGGAACGCGCGACACGAGCGTTCCAGCTCAACAAGGATCTGGGTCTCTACGCAGGCAACCCCGGCGCTTTGGTGACCGCGATCATGCTCTATGGGTCCAGCTAACAGCTGGACCATCCCCGGTTGGGCGCATCATTCCAGCACATACCGGCGGCACGTTTCGCGTCAAACAGGGCCACTTCCCACCCAAAATCAACACTTTCAGGATCGCAGGTCAGATTTGCAACCTCCTCCGTGCCACGGCGAACGGAGATGCCGCCAAAGGACTTCGGGTTCTCCGGGTTCCGTTCGAAGCCTGCCGTAACCGCGTAGCTGTAGTCACCGTTGTAAAACGTCACCGTTTCCCAGATCGCAGAGCCGACGCCAGGCCATGGCAGGTAATCGACCGTGGTGACAGGCTCGCTTAGCAACAAGTCTGGCTCACCCGCGGCGGGCCCAAAGGCATAGGTAACCTGATCAAACGAAAGGCAGACTTCAACGGTTTTCGCGCCATTGTCAAAGCTGCAGGCCATGAGGCTTAGATTACAGGCAATCGCCTGCGATGACACCGTTGCGATACCACCGGCCAGTGCGAGGACTCGGATCACAAATCCTGACCGATCATGGCTTGTGATGCCGCCCGCCCCAACGCCCCACTGATATCTTCAAACATGCCGTCAAACGCGGCAAAAAGCGCGGCATTCAAGTCTTCGCCTGCCTCCGTGTTCGAAAAGTCAATGTAGGTCTGCAAATCCTCATCGCTCAGCGGCTGGTATGCCAACAACCCGTAGGAATAAACCCATTCCGTGGTGTTTTGCCGGATCTCATCTTCCTGGCTCCAGACATCGGCAAGCAGTTCGTCCTGGCTCAGGCCTCCTGCAAAGCCGCCACCTTCGATCAATCCTACGTAGAAGGCATAGTTCGCATTCATCGCGCCCACCACATTAGTTTCCACCAGATCATTGGTCTCAACGAATTCTGTCAGCAATTGCGCACGCGGCGTCTCATCAATGAGCGCAATCGCAGCCGCTTCTTTACTGGCTTCTTCTACCGCCTCGTCAAGTAAAGCGCGTCGGGCCGCGATTTCGAGCTCGACAATCTCTTGCCCCAACTCGGTCGAGAAGAAATCAATAATCGTTGCAACGTCAGCACCGTCGAGCGCCGTCACAAGACCAGACCGGATCGCATCCGACATCGCCGTTTCGCTATAAATCTGATCAATCGCCGCGTCCCACTCCCCAGTGGTCCGCCCACCGAACATGTCCTCAGCGATCTGATCTCCGTAGCCCAGCCCCTCTTCGCGCATCACGGCGATCAGCTCATCAAAAGCCATCACATCAATCAGCTCATCAACAGCGCCTTCGTGGCTATCGGCTAGAGCGGGCATGGGTACCAGCAAAGCAAGTGAAACGGCTGTCAGCGTGTGGCGCAGGGTCATCGGAATCTCCGGATCTGTTTGTTTCGAAATAGGCGCGACAGAGCATCTTTCCAAGAGTGATCAGGCGCATGTGACCACTTGCCCGGAAATTCGCTTGCGTGCCGCCGGGGCGGCGATTAAACGACCGCCACCACTTAAGGACGGAGAGGTGCCGGAGTGGTCGAACGGGGCGGTCTCGAAAACCGTTGTGCCTTTACGGGTACCCAGGGTTCGAATCCCTGTCTCTCCGCCACTCTTCCCCTGACCGTTGTCGTTCTGGCCCTTGACCCGCTTAGACCTGATCTTGTTTGCGGCTTTGAAACAACAGCGACATCAGCCCAAGTACTGCAGACACGATGATCAACAACAACGACACAGCGTTCAAAACCGGTGTCGCGCCTTGCTTGAGCTTGTCAAACATAGTGATCGTCAATGGAGAGTCTGATCCCACCAGCATCAGTGTCGTGTTGAAGTTCTCAAAGCTCATCAGCACTGACACAACGGCCGATGCAACGATGGCTGGCAGCAGGAACGGCAAGGTGATCTGACGGATCGCCCCCCATTTGCTGGCACCCAAGTTCAGTGCAGCCTCTTCAAGACTAGGATCAAACTTTTGCAGGCGGGCCGAGATCACGAGGGTCGCAAAGGTCGTGATGAACGAAAACTGCCCTAGGATCACAAGGATCAGCCCCGGACGCAGGCCATCGAACCAAAGCCCGGTCGCGTCCTCAAGCGTGTTGGCCAGCGAACTGGAAAACACGAGAATTGAGATGCCAAGGATCACCCCTGGAATGATCAGCGGCAGCAGCATCAGCATGTAAAGCAGCGCCTTTCCGCGAAAGTCATGCCGCACGAACAGGAAGGCATTGCAGGTGCCAACCGCAACGGCAAGCCCGGATACCCACATCGCGACAAAAGCCGACGTCCCGATGGACCGCAGAATCGCGCGTTCGTTGAAGACACCGATATAGGGTGCCTCCGTGCCGAAGAACCAAGCGAGCGTGAACCCTTCCCAAGGCAAAGCGGGAAAGACGCTGTTGTTGAACGCAAAGACGCAGACCACCGTCAGTGGCAACGCAAGATAGACAAAAAACGCCGTGACGTAGGCGCGATAGCACCACTTGGCGAAAGCGGGCTGCGGGACCGTTGGGATCATGACCGCCCCATCGTTTCAGACAGCGACTGACCGGATAGTTTCAGGCCAAGGAAGACCACAAACGACGATAGCGCCAAAAGCAGGAAGCCAAACGCTGATCCCAGTTCCCAGTTAAAGCGCGTGATGAACTGCGTATAGATCATGCCCGTGAACCAAAGACTGTCTTTGCCACCCAGCAAAATCGGGGTCAGGTAATTGCCGAGCGAGAGCATAAACACCACAATACAACCCGAGACGATGCCCGGCATTGCATGCGGAATGACGATCTCGCGCAAGATCGAGGTGCTTGTCCCGCCCAGATCATAGCCAGCCTCAATCAAGCTGTCGTCAAGGCTATCAAGCGTTGTTACGAGTGGCACAACCATGAAAAGGATCGATGTGTAGACAAGCCCGACCATGATCGCGGCATCGTTGTAGAGCATCTCAACAGGGCCGCTCACAACGCCAAGGTATTGCAGAACGTTTGAAAACACGCCGGTCTCGCGCAGTAGAATCATCCAGCCAAACGTGCGCACCAGTTCCGACACCCAAAACGGGATCATGCACATCAGAAAGAGCGTCGTTTTGGTGCGGCCTCGTGTGAGCTTTGCGATGTAATAGGCAATTGGGAAACCCAAGATCAGCGTCAGCGCAGTCGCGAGGATCGACATGATCGCCGTGCGCGCAAATGTGCGCCAGTACAGCGGTTCGGTGAAGAAGGCAGCGTAATTGTCAAAGCCGGTCTCATACTCTCGTGGCCCAATCTTTTCGCTGATGGATACGACGAAAAGGCCGACATGCGGCAGGATGATCAAGAGCACCAGCCACAACAGGATAGGCGCCAACAGAAGGTAGAAGCCAAGGCGGGATGTGTCTGACACCATCTTATGACCCGACCGGGTAGCAGCGGGCGTGCCGCGGGTCCCAATGTGTGACAACAGCGTCGCCTTTCCGAAGGTTGGCAAACGCCCCTGTCTGCGGCAGCGCAACATTCATCAGACTACCTGTCTTGTCCTTTACGGTGACAGTGCTGTTTGCGCCGTTGAATAGTACTGACTCGACCGTCCCCAGCTGCACATTCATGCCCTCATCATCATTGGCCGGGCCAAGGGCGATAATTTCTGGGCGCAGAAAAACCTCAGCCCAAGTTCCCACATCCAGACCGGTCTGTGGCGTGTCGACGATCATCTCAGTACCTGCGTCCGAAATCAGCTTTACATGTTGGCCCCGCATCGCGCTGACCTTTGCCGTGACTTTGTTGGCCTCACCTACAAATCCCGCAACAAACGCGGTGCTTGGCGCGTGATAGACCTCATGAGGCGTCCCGATCTGCTCAAAGCGTCCGTTGTTCATCACCGCAATATTGTCGCTCATCACAAGCGCTTCGGACTGATCGTGTGTGATGTAGACGAAAGTGGTGTTGAACGCGGCTTGCAGCGATTTCATTTCAACCTTCATGTGTTCACGCAGCTTCAGGTCCAGCGCGCCCAAAGGCTCATCCAACAGCAGGACATCGGGTTCCAGCACCATGCATCGTGCAATCGCCACCCGTTGCTTCTGCCCACCCGAAAGTTGATCCACCCGTCGCGCTGACACTCCGGGCAAGCCAACACGCTCAAGCACTTCGCCGACCCGCGTCTTGATCTCGGCCTTCGCAACACCACGCTGCCGCAGTCCAAACCCTACGTTGTCGCCAATGTTCATGGTCGGGAACAGCGCGAGATGCTGAAAAACCATTGAGACCGGCCGCTTGTTGGGCGGCACACCAATCATCGACTTTCCCTTGATCCGCAGATCGCCGCCAGTGGGCGACTGAAATCCCGCGATCATCCGCAGCAAGGTGGTCTTCCCACAGCCCGATGGGCCGAGGATCGAGAAGAACGAGCCTTGGGGAACGTCAAAGCTGACGTGATCAACAGCGCGGAAACTGTCGAAGTCCTTGGTCAGATCCTGACAGACAAGGTCGGGTTGGGGGACGGTCAAAAGGTCACCTCGCAGCATAAAAAGGGCACCTTGCGATGCCCTTTCCTTGGATGGGTCGACCGTTAGTTCGCGGCGTTGATCCGGTCCAGCGTTGCGCCCTCAAGGGCTTCCAACCCGGCGGGTACCGGCGGATACCACTTGATGTTGTCAATCGCTGCTTGGTCGAAGCTGCCCTGATAGCGTGCTTTGAGATCGGCGCTGACGCCAGCGTCACCATCGACTGCGGCGGTAAAATTCCCGGCCGTATTGGTGATCATCGCGGCGATTTCGGGCTGCATGACGAAGTTGATCCAGTCGTATGCCGCATCATCCGCGCGACCGCGTGCTGGCAAGACGAATGTATCGATCCACCCAAGCGCACCGGCCTCTGGTGCCACGAACGTGATATCCGGATTGTCCGCATTCAGCTGCCACCCTCCGGTATCCCAAGCCATCGAGGCCACGACCTCGCCCGAGCGGAGCAGGTTCTTAATCTCGTCACCGCCATCCCAATAGGTTTTCACGTTCGGCTTACATTCGGTCAGCTTGGCTTCGACCTGATCCAGAATGTCCTGATAGGCTGCCGTGTCGCTGTAGGCGGCAAAGGGATCGAGCCCCATGGAATAGGCAAATCCGATCAGGGTTGGGCGTTTCAAACGATAAGACACTTTGCCCGACACGGATGCATCACACAGATCGGCATAGTCGGTGACATCACCTGCCATTGCCGTATTCACCACCAGACCACTTGTGCCCCACACATGCGGCACACCGTAAACCTCACCATCGTAGGTCGTGTTGCTCGCTGTCGCGCTCAGCATAGACGGAATGAACAGATCTGCATTCACCCGCGACATGTCGATCGGTTTGTAAATCCCGAACTCTTCCTGCGCGCTTGCGATGCGGTCCTGGCTGGGTTGGGCCAAATCGAAGCCACCGCCGCTTGTGGCACGCAACTTCGCGATCATTTCCTCATTGTTGGATGTTGTGACCTCAACCGTGTGGCCGGTTTCGGCTTCAAACATCGCGATGACCTCTTCAGGTGCATAGCCGCCCCAAGTCAACAGACGCAGCGTTTCGGCCTGTGCGCTTTGTGCTGTCAGCGCCGCGACGACGGCCAATGATGAAACCAATGAAATACGCATGAGTGTTCCCCCTTTAGGATAGTCAACGTGATGATAAAGATTAGATTTTTGTAACAGTATTAAGTCAGACCACCGCACAGCTGTCCACGTAAATGCACGAAACTGCGCGGTGGATTGGATCATTCCGCCGCTTCTGCGTAATCCTCCATCGGTGGGCAGGTGCAGGTCAGGTTCCGGTCCCCCCAAACGTTGTCGACGCGGTTGACCGGTGGCCAATACTTGTCCACGCGGAAGGCACCCGCTGGGAAGCAACCTGTCTCGCGGCTGTAGGGGCGATCCCAGTCTTTGACGAGGTCTTCCATCGTATGCGGCGCGTTCTTCAGCGGGTTGTTTTCGGCGTCCATCGCGCCTTCTTCAATCGCCCGAATCTCGTCTCGGATTCCCAGCATCGCATCGCAGAAACGGTCAAGCTCGGCCTTGGTTTCAGACTCCGTTGGTTCGACCATCAAGGTTCCTGCAACCGGCCATGACATCGTGGGCGCATGAAAGCCGCAGTCCGACAATCGCTTGGCGATATCATCTACCGTCACATTGGCGCTTTCCGCAAACGGACGGGTATCAATGATGCATTCATGCGCAACCCGGCCCGATGGGCCTTTGTACAGCACATCGAACGCCCCTTCGAGGCGCTTGGCAATGTAGTTCGCATTCAGGATCGCCACCCGTGTGGCCTGTGTCAGACCCTCTCCGCCCATCATCAGGCAATAAGCCCACGAGATCGGCAGAAGCGATGGCGACCCATAGGGTGCAGCACTCACAGCGCCTTCCCCACCATTCGGGTCGCCGGGCAGATGGCTGATCAGGTGGTCTTTTACCCCGATCGGCCCCATCCCCGGTCCGCCGCCGCCGTGCGGAATGCAGAAGGTCTTGTGCAAGTTCAGGTGGCTGACATCGCCGCCCAGGTCTCCCGGCCTGCTCAGACCCACCATCGCGTTCATGTTTGCGCCGTCGATGTAGACTTGCCCGCCCGCCTCATGGGTGATCTGGCAAACGTCAATCACCGTTTCCTCAAACACGCCGTGCGTCGATGGATAGGTGATCATACATCCTGCAAGGTTGTCCTTATGTTGCTCCACCTTCGCCTTAAAGTCCTCGAGGTCGATGTCACCGTTGCCCGCAGACTTTACTGGCACCACCTTCCAGCCCACCATCTGGGCAGAGGCGGGATTGGTGCCATGCGCGCTCATCGGGATGAGGCAGATGTTGCGATGCCCCTCGCCGTTCGCCCGGTGATAGCTGGCAATCGTCAGAAGGCCTGCGTATTCCCCCTGCGCGCCCGAGTTGGGCTGCATCGAGATCGCGTCGTAGCCGGTCACATCGCACAGCTTTGTGGACAGATCATCGATCATCTCCGTATACCCGGCCGCCTGATCTTTTGGGCAGAAGGGGTGCAGCAAGGAAAACTCCCGCCAGCTGACCGGCATCATCTCTGCGGCAGAATTCAGCTTCATCGTGCAAGACCCGAGCGGGATCATGGCGCGATCCAATGCAAGATCCCGGTCTGCAAGACGCCGCATATAGCGCATCATCTCCGTCTCGGCACGGTTCATGTGGAAGATCGGATGCGTCAGGTAGGACGATGTCCGCACCAGCTTTTCCGGCACGTGGTAGTGCGGCGTGTAGTCCTTGTCTTCGCGAGCGATCCCAAACGCCCGCCAGACTTTCTCAATTGTTGCGGGACGTGTCCGCTCATCTAGCGTGATACCCACCCGCGTCGTGCCAACAGCCCGCAGATTGATGCCTTCATCAACAGCCGACTTGATGACGGCAGACTGCAAAGGCCCCACGTCAACGGTGATCGTGTCAAAGAAGGTGGCGGGGCGCACATCGAAACCGGCTTGCTTCAACCCTTCGGCAAGACGTGCCGTCTTGCGATGGATCCGTTGCGCAATGGCCTTAAGCCCCTCTGGCCCGTGAAAAACCGCGTAAAACCCGGCCATCACCGCCAATAGCGCCTGCGCCGTACAGACGTTTGATGTCGCTTTTTCGCGCCGGATGTGCTGCTCGCGCGTTTGCAGGGACAGACGGTACGCGCGGTTGCCGTGGCTATCGACAGAGACGCCGACGATCCGACCCGGCATGTTGCGCGCATAAGCCGCTTTGGTCGCCATATAGGCCGCGTGCGGACCGCCGTAGCCCACGGGCACCCCAAACCGTTGCGTCGTCCCAACGGCAATATCCGCCCCCATCGCACCGGGTTCTTTCAGCAAGGTCAGTGACAGTGGATCTGCAGAGACAATGCCAATTGCCTTCGTCTCATGCAGTTTCTCGATGGCTGGTGTGAAATCGCGAATATGACCGTAGGTTCCCGGATACTGAAAAATCGCGCCGAAAACTTGTGACGGATCCAGCGTATCGGGGTCACCCACGATAATTTCGATCCCAAGTGGCTGCGCCCGCGTTTTCATGACCGCAATGTTTTGCGGATGGCAGTTTTCGTCGACAAAAAAGCCCGTCACCTTGGACTTGCTGATCCGCTGCGCCATGGTCATGGCTTCAGCGCAGGCCGTCGCCTCGTCCAACAACGACGCGTTTGCAATCTCCAGCCCGGTCAAATCAGACACCATGGTCTGGAAGTTTAACAGCGCCTCCAGCCGTCCCTGACTGATCTCTGGCTGATAGGGCGTATAAGCCGTGTACCATGCTGGATTTTCAAGAATATTGCGCTGAATGGCCGGTGGCGTCACCGTACCGTGGTAGCCCTGCCCGATCAGTGACGTCAGCACCTTGTTTTTGGAGGCCGTCACCCGCATGTGGTGCAAAAGCTCGCGCTCGGACTTCGCCTTCCCAAACTTGAGCGGCTCCTTTTGCCTGATCTTCGCGGGCAACGTGTCGGCAATCAATGCATCGAGATCTGCTGCGCCCACCACGCGCAGCATCTCGTCCATTTCCGCAGGTGACGGGCCGATATGGCGCCGGTTTGCAAAATCGTAAGGCAGGTAATCTGTGGGCGTGAAACTCATGGCGTCGCTTTCAGAATGCGTTGGTCTATGCAGGTGACGGTGCTGCGTCGCAGGCTAAGAGATCATCTCTTTGTAAGCCGCTTCATCCATCATGTCGTCGAGCTGCGACGGATCGGATGGTTTAATTTTGAAAAACCAGCCGTCTCCAAGCGCGTCACTGTTGGCAAGGCTTGGGTCTTCTGCAAGCGCCGTGTTGACCTCAGTGATTTCGCCATCAACCGGTGCCAATATGTCTGACGCTGCCTTGACGCTTTCGATGACCACGATTTCATCGTCTTTGGTGACGGTATCGCCTACCTCCGGCAATTCGACAAAGACCAGATCGCCGAGCTGAGTGGTCGCATGCTCCGTGATGCCAACGACATAGACGTCGCCCTCGGCGCGCAGCCATTCGTGCTCTTCGGTGTATTTCATGGTGATATCTCCCTGTTATCTTTTGAAATTCGCGGGGGTGAAGGGCAGCTTAGCCACTTTCAATGGCTGGCGTTTGCCGCGCAGCTCTCCGTAGACTTGTGTTCCGATCGCCGCATAATCGGATGTGACATACCCCATTGCGACGGGTCCGCCGACCGTGGGGCCGAAGCCGCCGGATGTGATCGACCCGATGGCCTCAGTCGCTGTTTCATCGGCGTAAAGCATGACACCCTCTCGCATCGGCGCCCTGCCCTCTGGCAACAGACCGACACGTTTGCGCGCGGTGCCGTTCTCCATCTCCTGAAAGATCGCCTCCGCCCCCGGGAAGCCACCCGCGCGCGCGCCACCCGGACGGCGTACTTTCTGGATCGCCCAGGTCAGCGCCCCCGCAACGGGCGAGGTTGTTTCATCGATGTCATGACCATAGAGGCAAAGCCCCGCTTCCAGCCGCAGTGAATCGCGCGCGCCCAAACCAATCGGCTCAACATCGGCGTGCGCCAAAAGGGCCGTGGCGATGCTTTCCGCATCGGCGGCCGGGATCGAAATCTCAAAGCCGTCCTCACCGGTGTAACCGGAGCGCGAAACCCATGCTGACACGCCGTTCAAGTCGAGCGTTGCGACATCCATGAATGTCATCTCCGCTGCGCGCGGGTCGATGGCGGACAAAACGGCCTCCGACGCGGGACCCTGCAGGGCCAGCAGCGCGCGGTCGGTGATTTCTGTCACGGTAAGGTCAGGTTCAAGCGCAGCCTTCATCCGCTCAATATCGGCAGCCTTGCATGCCGCGTTCACCACCACGAAGACATGGTCGCCACGGTTGGCGAGCATCAGATCGTCTTCGATCCCACCCGCATCATTTGTGAAGAAACCATACCGTTGGCGGTCCTCGGCCAAATCCGCCACATCCACCGGGATCAGGGTCTCGAGGCCAAGCGCCGCTGCGGCATAGCTGTCCCCTTTGACGATCACCTGCCCCATATGGCTCACGTCAAACAGCCCGGCCTTGGCGCGGGTGTGCAGATGCTCTTTCATGACGCCAAGCGGATACTGCACCGGCATCTCGTATCCCGCGAAGGGAACCATCTTTGCACCCAGCGACAGATGCAGCGCGTGGAGAGGTGTTTTCTGCAGGTCTGCCATCTCGCCTTCACTTTCTTCAAGCCAGCAAGATTTCTGCAAATCAAGCGGCACCGGTTCAGCGCAGGCGGTGCCTGCGCGGTGGTGCCTCCTCTGTCCGGGTGCCTGAGATCATTATCCCTTCGGCGGGTGCATGTGGCACCACTCTCCAGAGTTGTCGTATCCTGACGTTGGTCCTGTGGCCTGAGAGATTCCGAGGCGGTTGCTCCTTCGGCACCAGTGGTCTGGTTCTCCCAACGTCAAGTGTAAGCGTTTCCTATCGGAAACACCTAGAGACAGGCAAGTAACAATTGCCGTGTGTTTGTTTCGGTCATCTCTACCGGATTGCCGCCCGTGCTCGGATCGCTCAGCGCGCCCGCGACGATGCGGTCAATATCCGGGTCTGTCACCCCAATTTCTCCGAGAGTCTTGGGGATACCAAGTGAGGCGTTCAACGCGTCCACATAGGCGCAAAACCCATCAAACCCTCCGTCGATCCCAAGGTAGTTTGCCGCTTGCGTGATCACGCCAATGATCGCCGGCTTGTTGAATTGCAAGACCGCAGGCATGCACACGGCATTTGTGGTCCCATGGTGCGTGTGATGCATCGCACCAATCGGATGCGACAATGCATGGATCGCACCAAGACCCTTCTGAAACGCCGTCGCCCCCATGGCCGCCGCCGACATCATGTGCGCCCGCGCCTCAAGGTCGGCGCCATCAGCATAGGCTCGCGGCAAATACTCTTTGACCAGACGCATCCCCTCCAGCGCCATCCCCTGCGACATAGGGTGATAATGCGGCGAGCAATACGCCTCAACGCAATGCGCGAACGCATCAAGCCCGGTGCCCGCCGTAATGAACGGCGGCATGCCGACCGTCAGTTCCGGGTCGCAGATAACCACCGATGGCAGGAATTTCGGGTGGAAGATGATCTTCTTTTCCTGCGTTACCGAGTTCGTGATGACAGAGGCGCGCCCAACCTCTGATCCGGTCCCGGCTGTCGTAGGCACCGCAACAATCGGCGCAATCGCATCCGCATCAGCGCGGGTCCACCAATCACCAATATCTTCAAAGTCCCAAAGCGGGCGCGTTTGCCCGGCCAGGAAAGCCACCAGTTTTCCCAGATCGAGGCCGGACCCGCCACCGAAGGCCACCACCCCGTCGTGTCCGCCATCCTTGAAGGCCTGTACACCTGCAGCCGCATTCTTCTCATTCGGGTTCGGGTCAACCTCCGCAAAAAGCGCACGCCCCAATCCCGCGTCGTCGAGAAGATCAAGCGTACGCTTTGTGATTTCCATCTCCGCCAGCCCACGATCCGTGATCAGCAGCGGTTTCTTGATTGCAGCCGCCGCGCAGGCATCGGCGATCTCAGAAATGCGGCCCGCGCCAAAGCGCACGGCGGTGGGGTATGACCAATTTGCAGTCAGTGACATCAATTCATGCCTTCTTCAGGTGGTAGGATTTGGGCCGGGTCAGATTGTGGTAACCGATGAGCGACAAGCCACCACCGCGCCCGGTATCTTTGCAACCGGTCCAGCACAGGCCCGGATCAAGGTAGTCCGCGCGGTTCATGAACACCGTCCCGGTTTCGATTTGATCCGCGATGGCTTCGGCGCGCGCGACGTCACGTGTCCAAACCGACGCCGTCAATCCAAAGTGGCTGTCATTCATCAAGCGGATCGCTTCGGCGTCGTCCTTCACGGGCATGATGCCAACCACAGGGCCAAAGCTTTCGTCGCGCATGACCCGCATATCGTGGGTGACGTTTGTCAGGATCTGGGGCGTCAGATACGCACCGCCATCATCTTCCGCGAACTTATCAATATGTGGTATGGCCCCATCGGCAATGGCTTCTGCCGTCTGCGCCCGCACCTCATCAGCAAAACGCCTATGGGCCATCGGACCAATCGTCGTCTCTGGGTCCAACGGATTGCCTAATTTATAACCCTTCACGATGGATACAGCCTTTTCGACAAAGGCGTCGAAATGCTGTTCGGCGACGTAAATACGTTCAATCCCGCAACAGCATTGGCCAGAGTTGAACATCGCCCCGTCGATCAGCGTGTCCGCCGCCGCATCCACATCCGCGTCATCGCAGACATAGCCCGGGTCTTTGCCGCCAAGCTCTAGCCCCACCCCCGTAAAGGTCCCCGCTGCAGCACGCTCGATGGCCTGCCCGCCACCGACAGAACCGGTGAAATTGACGAAACCGAATGATTTTGCGGCAATCAAGTCAGACGTTGTCTGGTGATCAAGAAAGACGTTTTGAAAGACGTCCTCCGGAATGCCAGCGTCATGGAACGCCTCTGCCATGCGTTCACCAACCAAGGGGGTCTGGCTCGCGTGTTTCAGTATCACCGCATTGCCTGCAATCAAAGCGGGTGCGACCGTGTTGATCGCGGTCATGTAAGGGTAATTCCACGGGGCCACGACCAGCACGACGCCATGCGGGACGCGTTTGATTACCCGGCGAAACGCGGGGCTGTCTTCAATGACAATATCCGCAAGCGCATCCTGCGCGATCTCAGCCATATAGCTGGCGCGTTCGTTAAAGCCGCCAAACTCACCACCATAGCGCACCGGTCGCCCCATCTGGCGGGCAAGTTCTGGCACGATCTGGTCGTTCATCGCGCCAACCGCGGCAACACCGGCTTGCACCAACGCGATCCGCTCTGACTGTGGTCGTGCTGTCCAACCTATTTGAGCTTGCTTGGCAAGCGCCACGGCATCAGAAGCAGCTGCGGCCGACAGCGCCGGGCGCTCGGCATAGACCGTGCCATCGATGGGTGAAATGCAGCGGATCATGCTCATGCCCTTTCAAAGCCACGGGCGATTTCCCAATCGGTCACGACACGGTCGAATTCTTCCTGCTCCCATTCGGCGCAGCGGGTGTAATGGTCAATGACGTCGTCACCCATCGCTTCTCGCAAGAAACTGGAATTGCGCAGAGTTTCTGTCGCAGCACGTAGTGTCTGCGGGATATCCTGCGCCTTCGCGTCCTCGTAAACGTCGCCCTGCGTCGGCGGCGCAAGCTCCATTTGATCCTCGATCCCTTTGATCCCGGCGGCCAGCATTGCGGCTTGCGCCAGATACGGATTCAGGTCCGACCCGCCAATCCGACATTCCGCACGGATCCCCTTGGTGCCGTCGCCACACAGTCGAAACCCAGCGGTCCGATTATCAACAGACCACACGGTTTTGGTTGGCGCAAACGTGCCTTTGGCGAAGCGTTTGTAGCTGTTGATGTAGGGGGCGAGGAAAAAGGTATAGTCCGGCGCATAGGCGATCAGGCCCGCCATGTAGTGCTTCATCAAATCGGACATGCCCAACTCGGCGTCCTCATCATAAAAAGCGGGTTTTCCGTCTTTCCAAAGTGACTGATGGACATGGGATGATGAGCCAACCTTCGTATGATCCCACTTGGGCAGGAAGGTCGCGGCGTGGCCTTGCTGCCAGGCGATCTCCTTGATCGCATTCTTGGCGATAGTGTGATGGTCCGCGCAATCGAGCGCGGCGGCGTAGCGAATGTTCAGCTCTTCTTGACCGGTTTCCGCCTCACCCTTTGAATTCTCCACCGGCAGACCAGCTGCAAAGAGGTGATTGCGGATCGGCCGCATCACATGCTCTTCCTTGGTTGTTTGCAGGATGTGGTAATCTTCGTTGTAGCCACTGATGGGCGCAAGATTGCGGAAACCATCCTTACGAATGTCGTCAAAGGACTTTTCGAACAGGAAGAACTCAAGCTCGGTCGCCATCATCGCGTCAAACCCAAGCGCTTCCAACCGTGCGATCTGCTTTTTCAACACCTGACGCGGACTGTGCGGCACAGGCGCGTGGGTGTGGTGATCAAGAATATCGCACATCACCATCGCAGTCCCTGCGAGCCAGGGCAGTTCGCGGATCGTCGTCAGATCCGGCGCCATGATGTAGTCCCCGTATCCCTTTTCCCAGCTGCTGGCGGCATAGCCATCCGGCGTGGCCATCTCGAGATCTGTGGCAAGCAGGTAGTTACAGCAATGTGTCTCTTTGAAGGAGGTCTCAACAAAGTTCACCGCATGAAAGCGCTTGCCCATCAGGCGGCCCTGCATGTCGGGAAAGCAGGTCAGAACAGTGTCGATGGTGCCGTTACTGACGCGCGCTTTCAGATCGTCGAAACTCAGAAGTCCGGGCATTGTCATTCTCTTTTGTGCAAAAAGGGGCGGCGTTATACCGCCCCCAAAGTGTGTTAGCCGTACCGGTATGGGCGACCAGCTTTCACCATATCGGCGTTGTATTTCTTGAAGATGTCAACGACCTTGCGCTTGGTGTCGCTTTCGGCGGCAATCTCTTCCCAGAAGACTTGTGCGGCTTCTTCGACCTGCGCCCATTCCTCATCAGGAATCGTCGTCAATTCCATCTTCGTGCCGTTCACCCGCAGGTCGGCCTCGCCACCCCAGTACCAATGCTGGCGATAGTAATGTGACTGCTCACAGCAGACCTGGAACAGCTTCTGCAGATCTTCGGGCAGTTCATTCCACCGGTCCATATTGGCAAAGAAGTGGCCAATCCACGCGCCAGAGATGTTGTTGGTCAGGAAGTAGTTCGTCACATCGGCCCAGCCCACGGTGTAGTCTTCCGTGATGCCCGACCACGCGATCCCGTCAAGTTCGCCTGTCTGCACCGCAACTTCGATGTCTTCCCAAGGCAGGTTCACAGGCACAACACCGAACTGCGACAGGAAGCGGCCTGCGGTTGGGAATGTAAACACCCGCTTGCCTTGCAGGTCAGCCAGGCTGCGGATCGGGTCTTTCGTGGCAAAATGGCATGGGTCCCATGCACCCGCACTCACGTGTTTGACGCCGACGGCTGCATATTCCTCAGCCCAGATCTCATTCAGTCCATAGCGGTTGAACAGCACCGGCACGTCGAGAGAGTAGCGCGATCCAAACGGGAAATAGCCACCGAACACAGTGACCTCAGTCGGTGACGCCATCGAGTCATCATCGGACTGCACCGCATCAATCGTGCCGCGCTGCATGGCCTGGAACAGTTCCCCGGTCGGCACAAGCTGGTCAGCATAGAACAATTCGATCTGCATCCGGTCGCCCGCGATGTCGTTGAACATCTTGATCGCTGGGTCGATGACCTCGGCCGCAAGGGCCGCGCCTGCATAGGTCTGCATCCGCCAGGTGATCGTGCTTTGCGCCAAGGCGGGGGCCGCAAGCGCTGCTGGCGCTGTCATCGCAGCGCCTTTGATAAACTTACGTCTTGTCGTCATTGTCTTTCTCCTTGTGTCAAATTGCCGGTTGGCCCGGCTTATGGGTTCATTGTCCGTAAACGAGTGTCGGGAGCCACGTGGCTAGCCCGGGGAAAACCATGACCAGCGTCAGCGCGAGGACCATCACCAGCACAAACGGTGTGATGGAACTGTAGATGTCGCGAAGGCCGATCTCGGGCGGGGCCATCGCGCGCATCAGGAACAGGTTGTAGCCGAACGGCGGCGTCATATAGGCGATCTGCGTCGTGATCGTATAAAGAATGCCGTACCAGATCAGGTCGAACCCCAGCGCGCCGACAAGGGGCACGTAAAGTGGTGCGACAATCACCAGCATCGCCGTGTCATCCAGAAACGTGCCCATCAGGATGAAGCTCAGCTGCATCAGAATAAGGATCATCCAGGGCGACAGGTTCAGTCTTTCGGTGAACAGGCTTTCGATCGCCTTCACGGCCCCCAGCCCATCGAACACCGCCCCAAACGCAAGTGCCGCAAGGATAATCCACATGAACATGCAGGTGATGCCAAGCGTGTTGCGGACAGAGTTTTCGAAAACCTCTTTCGTCATGCGCCCTTTGAGAACTGCGGCGACAAAGGCTGCCAGTGCCCCAATGGCAGAGCTTTCGACCAGCGATGTCCAGCCGTTCACAAACGGCACCATCATAACCGCAAAAATGATGAGCGGCAGCAGCCCTGCGCGCAAAAGGCGAAGCTTTTCGGCCTGTGGCATGTCGCGGTCCGCGTCGCTCAGCACCGGCCCCAAAGACGGGTTCATCCGGCACCGGATTGCGATGTAGGCCACGAACATCGCCGCCATCATCAGCCCCGGCACAATCCCGGCAAGCCAAAGCTGACCAACCGGTTGCCGGGCAATCATCGCGTAAAGCACCAGCACCACTGACGGCGGCACCAGAATGCCAAGCGACGATCCGGCCTGGATCACGCCGGTGACCATCCGCTTGTCGTATCCGCGTTTCAGCAGCTCCGGCAGCGCAATCGTCGCGCCAATCGCCATGCCCGCAACGCTCAACCCATTCATGGCAGAGATCAGCACCATCAGGCCAATCGTCCCAATCGCCAATCCACCGCGCAGCCCGCCCATCCAGACGTGGAACATCCGGTAAAGATCATCTGCAATCTTCGACTCGCTCAGCACATAGCCCATGAAAATGAACATCGGCAGCGTCAGCAGCGGATACCACTTCATCAGTTTCATCGCCGCCGCGAATCCGATGTCATACCCGCCTTTGTCTCCCCACAGTAAAAGCGCTGCGACAACCGCAACAAATCCAATCGCGCCAAACACCCGCTGCCCGGTCAGCAGCATCAGCATCATGGTCGAAAACATCAGTGTGGCGATCATCTCATAAGGCATCAGATCTCAGCACCTTTGAGACGCAGGATGTCTTTAAAAAGCTCTGACAGGCACTGCAGGATCATCAGAAAAAAACCGATGATCATCACTGTCTTGACCGGCCACATGTAGGGGCGCCACGCGGAGGAAGATTGCTCCAGCCGCCCGATTTCTTCCGTTCCAGTGATCAGACCCGCAAAGAAGGCCAGCGGCTCGGTCTGCCAGTAGCCAAGCGAATATGCGGTTGAACCAATCGCGCCGTAAAGCAGCACACACAGATAAAAGATCAGGAACAGCACCGTGATCAGGTCAAACCAGGCTTTGCGCCGCACAGACCAACCGCCGTAAAGCAGGTCCATCCGAACGTTCGACCCCAACTGAAGCGAATAGGGTCCACCCAGAATGTAGTATCCCACCATCACAAACTGCGCCATCTCAAGCGTCCAGAGCGTTGGCAGGAAGAAGGTCTTGCTGATCGAAGACCACAGCAGGATCCCCATCAGCACAAAGATCCCGTACATCACCAGACGCCCCAGCCGGTAGTTGACCGCGTCAACACCGCGAATGAAGCCATGCATCAAGCCCTGCACGTGTCTGCCCCCAAGCTTTCGAGGGCCTTGGTCAGCCAGTTTACCAATGTCTTCGCCATGGAGACCTGCGAGGCTCTGTCAGCGATTAGATCGTTGCGCACCTCGATCATCACATTGAGATAGCCATGTTTCTGGCCATGCTCTTTCAGCGTGTGCGTAACACCATCCTCGGGGCCGTAAGGGGTGTTGCGCCGCACATCATACTGATCCGCACAGTCGAGCATCGCATCGGCCAATCGGGCATCCTGATCATGCAGGATACCCACCTCAACGTCCCGCTTTTCAGCGCGATAAACCGGGGTAAAACTGTGGATCGTTACGAGGACCGGATCCTTGCGCCGTTTCACCTCCGCCGACAAAGCATCGCGAAACGGCGCGTAGTAACGTCTGACCCGCGCCGCCTTCGCGTCCTCGGTCAAACCGACATTGCCCGGCACGTGATAGGTTTCGCTTTGTACTGGCATTGCATCTGACGCGTCAGGCGGTCGATTGCAGTCATAGACAAGGCGCGAGACATTGGAGGCGACCAGCACCGCATCGAGCTTTTCGGACATGACCTGTGCGACCGAGAATGCCCCCGGATCCCAAGCGATGTGGCTGCGCTGCGCCTCTGCATCAAGACCAAGATCGGCCAATTCGGGTGGGATCTGATGGCTGGCATGTTCGCAAACAAGGACAATCGCAGATCGCGCCTCTGGACGCATGACTTGCACAACCTCCGCTTGATGAGAATCTGTTTTCATAGCCACCCCTGCTGATAAATTGCTTGCCATCTCGGTTTCTTGTCAACAGAATTGTGGAAGATTTATCACCTCTCCCTAGCTGCTGATAAATTTTTGAACAAAACGGAGCTGTAAATGGCAGAGCCCGCACAAACGATCTCTGATCGCATCCACGATCTTCTGGATGATCTGACGCGGGCAGAGCGTCAGCTGGCCCTGTCAGTTCTCGAAAACTACCCGGTGTCCGGGCTCGGCCCGCTGGCAACTCTGGCCAAAAACGCTGATGTTTCGGTGCCCACGGTGGCACGCATGGTGCAGAAACTTGGATACAAGGGTTATCCCGAGTTTCAGGCCGGTTTGCGCGAGGAGTTGAAGGCAAAGGTCAAAACGCCCATCGCCAAGCACGAAACCTGGGCTGAGGCTGCGCCGTCCGAACATCTGCTCAATCGTTTTACCGAAGCGGTCATCGACAACATCCGTCTGACCCTCAGCCACATCGAACCCGCCGCGTTTGATCACGCCTGTGATTTGATGGCTGATGAAGCGCGTCACCTCTACATTGCCGGTGGCCGGATCACGCATACACTGGCCGAATACCTGTTTTTGCACATGCAGGTCATCCGGCCCAACCTGACCCACGTTCAATCAACCTCAAGCACCTGGCCGCATTACCTGTTGAATGCCGCCGAAGGCGACGTCTTTGTCATCTTCGACGTGCGCCGGTACGAAAACAACACGCTGCGGATGGCGGAGATGGCCCATTCGCGTGGTGCGAAAATTATCCTGATGACCGACCAATGGCGCTCCCCCGTGCACCAATTGGCGACGGTCTGCCTCAGCAACCGGATCGTCGTGCCCTCTGCCTGGGATTCCGCCACAACCATGATGCTGCTGACCGAGACGATGATCTCCGCGATCCAGACCCTAAAGTGGTCCCAGACAAAAACACGCATCGAAAGTCTCGAAGACATGTTCGATCAGACCAAGCTGTTTCGAAAGTTTACCTGAGCATCTACGGGCCGAGACTGCCGCCTATTCAACACACCTATTAGGTGTATAGTCCTCCTATCGGACACGCTTTTGTCCCAAACACTTTTCAATCAAGGGGGATCGACCATGCGGCTTTCCATCAGCTTCTTGGCGCTTACACTTTCATTACCGGCACCACTTCTCGCCCAGCAGGCCGCTGACGCCGTTGATCCGGAAGCCGCAAGTGGCCTTTCGACCTTCGCGGAACTCTCCGAAGCCGCACAGGCCGCGCAGTCCCAGAAAGACGCCGGAGCCCCAACAACCGCTGACAACTGGATGGTTGCCGCAGCCAATCCATTGGCTGTTGAGGCCGGTGCTGCGGTCCTGCGCGACGGTGGCACCGCAGCCGATGCCATGGTCGCGGTCCAGGCGGTGCTTGGCTTGGTGGAACCCCAATCATCCGGCCTTGGCGGCGGCGCATTCCTTGTCTGGTACGACGCCAACTCGGGCGAGGTCACAACGCTCGACGGCCGCGAAACCGCACCACTTGCTGTCACCCCGACCCTGTTCCAGACCGACGACGGAGAGCCGATGGGCTTCTGGGATGCCGTGATTGGCGGTCGCTCTGTGGGCACGCCGGGCACCCCAAAGTTGATGGAAGAGGCCCACGCCCGCTGGGGCAACGCTGAATGGGCGGGCCTGTTTGAGGCGGCGATTGGTCTCGCGGACGACGGCTTTGCAGTTTCCGAACGTCTCGCCGGGTCGATCGAGGGCGGGGCCGAACGGCTTCAGACCTTCAGCCGCACCGCTGACTACTTCTTCCCGGGTGGCACCGCGCTGCAGGCAGGCGACACGCTGGTAAACGCCGAGTATGCCAACACACTCCGCCTCATCGCGGCGCATGGCACGGATATTTTCTACGAGGGCGCTATCGCAGATGACATCGTCGCCACCGTCCGCACCGCCGCTGGCAACCCCGGTGTGCTGAGTTCCACTGACCTTGCAGTTTATGAGGTCGTTGAACGTGACCCGGTCTGCGTCCCTTATCGCAGCTACGAGGTTTGCGGCATGGGGCCACCGTCCTCGGGTGCGCTCACCGTCGGGCAGATCCTCGGCATGTTGGATCGCTATGATCTTGCCGCCATGGGGCCAGACGACGTGAACGCATGGCGGTTGATCGGCGACGCCTCGCGTTTGGCCTTCGCCGACCGTGGCCGATACATGGCCGATAGTGACTACGTCCCAATGCCTACAGCTGGCCTGACGGCCGCCCCCTATCTCGACGAGCGGGCCGCACTTTTGGAGACAGACGCCGCCTTGGCAGAGGTCACACCGGGATCGCCAGAGTGGGATCACGCGATGCTCTGGGGCGACGATCAATCGCTCGAACTGCCATCGACGTCGCATATCTCAATCGTTGATCAATACGGCAATGCGCTGTCGATGACGACGACGATCGAAAACGGCTTCGGGTCGCGCCTGATGGTGCGCGGGTTCCTGTTGAACAACGAGCTGACAGATTTCTCCTTCCGCACACATGACGAGGGCTTCCCGATTGCCAATCGCATCGAACCCGGCAAACGCCCCCGGTCTTCCATGTCGCCAACCATTGTGATGGACGACGGCGCACCAAGCCTCGTGATCGGCTCTCCGGGTGGCAGCCGGATTATCGGTTACGTCGCCCAAGCCATCGTGGCCCATGTAGACTGGGGCATGGACGTTCAACAGGCAGTGTCCATGCCACATCTGGTGAACCGCTTTGGCACCTACGACCTGGAGGAAGGCACGGATGCGACGTCCTTCGAAGCTGCCTTGACCGAGATGGGCTTTGAAGTGAATGTGCGCGACCTGAACTCGGGCCTCCACGCCATCCAGGTCGGCGAAACCCTGTCGGGCGGCGCTGATCCGCGCCGCGAAGGCATCGCACTCGGCGAATGAACGTGCCGCGCCGCAGGAGCCTTTCTGCGGCGCGCTACTCGACGCGGGCCCCGCTTTGCCGAAAGGCATTTGGGGTGATCCCGTACCACCGCTGAAAGGCGCGATAGAACGCGCTTTCTTCGGCATAACCAAGCTCTGAAGCGATCACCGCAATAGGTCGCTCAGTCCGGCTCAACAAAGACGCCGCCCGCCCGCGGCGCAGCTCTTCCTTGATCATCCCGTAGTTCTGCCCCGTCGCCAGCAAACGCCGGTGTAGTGTCGAGCGTGACATCCCCATCATCTTGGCGGCTGCGGTCATATCCGGCCAGTCCTGCGCAGGCCCCACAAGGCACCGTTTAATGATCCGATGCTGCAACGTCTCTGTGTCGCGATAGCCGCGCAAAAATGTCTCAGGCGACGCGCGCAGGAACCGTTTCAGCGCTGGTTCTGACCGGTTCACGGGGCGCGCCATGTAGCGCCAGGCAAACGTCAACTGCGCCTGCTCCGCTTCAAAACGCACCGGGACCCCAAAGAAGTCGCCATAGTCGTTGCGCTGTGCCGGCTCTTTGCAGGGAAAGGAGACCGTGTGCAGCGGTATCCGGTCTCGGGCCAGCCAGCAGGTGAAACCGTGCATGATCAAAAAGAAAGTCCGATAGGTAAAGGCACTGCGCGCGGGACCGTTCTCGACCAGCCTGATCACACATTGATCCCCCTCGCGCGTCACAACACCGTAAGGTTCTTCAAGCACCACGCGCAAAAACCGCGCCACACGCCGGACGCCCACTTCCAATGTCGGTGCGCCGCGCACCGCATGGCCCATCAGTGTGGTGCTCCCCGGTCGCATCGGGCGTTTGGCCAGTCCGAAGAGTTCATCTTCCATGCGAAACGACAACTCCAGCCAGATTCGGCCAAAGTCATGACTGTCCAGATGGTCCAGCCGGTCCTCCGCGATGCCAAGGTCAGCAAGCATCCGCGAGACATCAATTCCTGCGCCACGCCCGCAACCCAATGCTTCGTCTACGAAAATGCGCGCGATAGGATGAGCCATACTGGTATTCCGTGTCAAATTTTCGGAACACCATGGCACTGTGTGCCAGTTTTGCAAGTGCTAGCGTTTCGGTCAGGGAGGAACTTGCATGAACGATCCAATCGTTATTCTTGCGGCCAAGCGCACGCCGATGGGCGGCTTGGGCGGAGAACTCAGCCCACTGACTGCGGCCCAGATCGGGTCCGTTGCGGCGCAAGCTGCCGTCGCTGATGCGGGCATTGATCCGGGCGATGTGGATGAGGTGATTTTCGGCAATGTCCTCAGCGCCGGTCAGGGTCAGGCCCCTGCCCGTCAGGTCGCCTTGGGTGCCGGTCTGTCCGTTGATGCCGCATCGACTACCGTGAACAAGATGTGCGGCTCCGGCATGAAAGCCGCGATGATGGCGCATGACCTGCTGGCTGTTGGCTCTGCCGATATGGTCCTCGCCGGTGGCACCGAAAACATGTCAAATGCGCCTTACCTTCTGCCCAAGGTCCGGCAGGGTCTACGGATGGGGCATGCTGCAACGCTCGACCATATGTTCCTTGATGGCCTCGAAGATGCCTACGAGAAAGGGACGCTCATGGGGGTTTTCGCCGAACGCTGCGCGAGCGATTACCAGTTCACCCGCTCGGCGCAGGATGACTATGCGCTGGCGTCGCTCGAACGCACACTGGCTGCGGAGAAGTCAGGGGCCTTCGCCTCCGAGATTGCGCCAATTGACGTGGCCACACGCAAGGCCACCGCCACCATCACAAGCGACGAACAACCCCGCAACGCGCGCCCGGACAAGATCCCCACTTTGAAACCAGCCTTTGCTAAGGACGGCACCGTCACGGCGGCAAATGCCTCATCGATTTCGGACGGCGCAGCGGCTTTGATCCTCACCCGCGCCTCTGTCGCGGACGCGAAGGGGCTGACACCGATTGCGAGGATCACTGGTCACGCCAGCCATGGCATGACGCCTGACAAGTTCCCGGTCGCCCCCATCGGCGCCGTTGAAAAGCTGCTCGCCAAGACCGGCACGCAACTTTCAGATTACGGCCTCTTTGAAGTGAACGAAGCCTTCGCGGTTGTTGCGATGGCGGCGATGGCGAGCCTTGGATTACCGCATGAGAAAATGAATGTGAACGGCGGGGCCTGTGCGCTTGGCCATCCCATCGGTGCATCCGGCGCACGGATCATGGTGACACTGCTCCACGCGATGAAAGCGCGCGGCGAAAAACGTGGCATGGCCGCCATTTGCATCGGCGGCGGCGAAGCAACGGCCATTGGCCTCGAACTGATGGAGACCGCCGCATGAGCCTTGATGACACGCAACAAGCCATCCAGGACATGGCCCGCCAGTTCGCCAAGCAAGAGCTGTGGCCCGGTGCCGAAAACCGCGACCGGGAAGCACGCTTCCCCCGCGATGAACTGCGCAAAATGGGTGAACTTGGCTTTCTGGGCATGCAAGTGCCCGAAACCTACGGCGGTTTCGAAGCGGACTACGTCAGCTACGCCAGCGTCGTCGAAGAAATTGCTGCCGGTGACGGCGCCTGCTCGACCATTCTGTCGGTCCATAGTTCCGTCGGCTGCGTGCCGATCCGGGACTATGGGACGGAAGAGCAAAAGCAAAAGTACCTCCCCAAGCTCGCCTGTGGGGACTGGATCGGTGGCTTTGCCCTGACCGAACCACAGGCGGGTTCTGATGCCTCCAACCTGCGCACCACCGCCGTGCGGGACGGAGACCACTATGTCCTGAACGGCGCCAAGCAATTCATCACCTCCGGCAAGAACGGTAGCGTGATCATTGTCTTTGCGGTGACGAACAAGGCCGCCGGGCGCAAAGGGATCAGCGCCTTTATCGTGGAAACCGACACACCCGGCTACGAAGTCGTGCGGGTCGAGAAGAAGCTGGGCATTCACTCATCCGACACCTGCCAGCTATCGTTCAATGACATGCGCATCCCGGCAGAAAACCTTCTCGGCGCGGAGGGCGAAGGCTACAAGATCGCGCTCGCGAACCTTGAAGGTGGCCGCATCGGCATTGCCGCTCAAGCGGTTGGTATGGCCCGCAGCGCCTTTGAATACGCGCGCGATTATGCCGTCAGCCGCACCGCCTTTGGGGGACCGATCACCGACCAGCAAGGCGTGTCGTTCAAGCTGGCGGATATGGCAACCCAACTTGAAGCTGCCCGCCAGATGTACCTGATGGCGGCCCGCAAAAAAGACGCGCACGAACCCTGCCTGCGCGAGGCGTCGATGGCGAAACTCTTCGCGTCGGAAACCGCCGAGAAAGTCTGCAGCCAAGCCATCCAGATCCTGGGCGGTTACGGCTATCTCGCCGATCACCCTGTGGAACGCATCTACCGCGATGCCCGCATTTGCCAGATCTACGAAGGCACCAGTGAAATCCAGCGCCTCGTGATCGCGCGGGACCTGTTGAAGGAGGCCGGATAAGCCATGCTCGATTTCGCCCAACACGCCCAACACGTCGAAGCCACCGTCGCCAGCCGCTCTGCTGCCGCGCGCTGCCGGATCGCCGCATCCTGGACACGCTCAAAGAACCTGCACCTGCTGGACCCGGCCAATGACCAGACAGTCCACAGGCTGTCCGACCTGCATCTCAAACCGATCCTCATTGCCGCGCGCCCGCTTATGTCCCATGCGACACCTGAGATGGACCGTCTTTTTAAGCTGCTTGGCCGCAGCGGCAGTGCCCTGTTCCTGGCGAATGCGGATGGCATCATTCTCGATCAACGCACCAACATGCCCGCCCGGAACATCTTTGCAAAGATTGGTCTTGGCGTCGGCGCGGATTGTGCCGAAAAGCGCGAAGGCACCAACAGCATCGGCACCTGCATTGCCGAGGACATGGTGGTCGTGATCGACCGCGATCAACACTTCTTCGCCCGCAATCGCGCCATCACCAGCATCGCAACGCCAATTTTCGGGACCGAAGGTGTGCTGATCGGGGTCCTCGCCTATGCAACGTCAGAACCAGTCATGCACCCCGGATCGCACCCGCTGATCGTGGAAACACTGCGTCAGGCCAGCAAACGGATCGAAAGCGCGCTCTTCCGGCATGTCCACGCAGACCACCGCATCATGGTTGCCCCTGAAAGTGATGCCGAAGACGTGGCACTTCTGGCCGTGGATCGCAGCGACTTTGTGATCGGGGCCACCCGTGCCGCGCGTCAGGCCCTGCGTTGCGGTCTGGGCGACACTTTCGCTCCACGCCCGGCGGCTGACCTTCTGGGAAAGGACGAACCCGCCCGCGATATGCACGACATCCGGCGCACCGCGATCCTGCATGCGCTGCACGCAGCTTCGGGCAATGTCTCCGCCGCCGCACGCCAGCTTGGTCTGGGGCGTGCGACGCTCTATAACCAGATGAAACGGCTGAACATCCGGCCTTAGCAAAGGGCCACTCCATGAGCGACAGACGCCCAATTGACGGCCTCTCCCACGTGCAGGGCAGCACGGGAACTCCTTTGTGGAACCTCACCATCCCAGAGGTGCTGACCCAGACTGTCGCGCAATTTCCCGAAAACGACGCCGCTGTTTTTCCCGAAGAGGGCCTGCGCTGGTCCTATGCCAATTTCGCCGCTGAAGTGGACCGCCTGGCTGGCGGGCTTCTGTCGCTGGGTGTGCAGAAAGGCGAACGTGTTGGCATCTGGTCGCCCAACCGGTCGGAATGGCTGCTTACACAATTTGCAATAGCGCGGATCGGCGCGATTCTTGTTTGCGTGAACCCCGCCTATCGCCCGTTTGAACTGGAATATGCGCTCAACAACGTGGGCTGCGCCACGTTGATCACGGCGCAAAGGTTCAAGTCGTCGGACTATATCGCGATGCTGACCGACCTCGCGCCGGAACTGGCGACGGCGACACCGGGCAAGCTCAAAGCAGCGCGCCTGCCACATCTACGCCGGGTCATCACCTTGGGCGACACAACACGCGCTGGCATGATCGGCTTCGCCGCCGTCCAAGCCGCGGGCGAAACGGTTCCGAAATCAGACCTCGATGCGATCAGCGCGGCCCTGACACCGCAAGATCCGATCAACATCCAGTTCACCTCGGGCACAACCGGCAGCCCCAAGGGCGCCTGCCTCACCCACCACAACATCGTCAACAACGCCAAGCATACCACCGACACGATGGTCTTCACCGATCAGGATCGGCTTTGCATACCGGTCCCGTTTTATCACTGCTTTGGCATGGTCATGGGGACTTTGGGCTGCGTCACCAAGGGGGCGACCATGGTTGTTCCCGGCGAAGGGTTTGACCCCGCCACGACCCTGAAGGCAGTCTCAGACGAAAAATGCACAGCCCTTTATGGCGTCCCAACCATGTTTGTCGCTGAACTCGCCCTGCCCGACTTTGCGGACTACGACCTCAGCCACCTGCGCACTGGCATCATGGCGGGTGCCATCTGCCCGATTGAGGTGATGAAAAAGGTCCAGTCACAGATGAACATGACGGGTGTTACCATTGCCTACGGTATGACCGAGACAGCGCCTGTGTCGTTCCAATCCGACGTCGACGATCCGCTTGATAAACGCGTCAGCACCGTCGGTCGTATTCATCCGCACGTCACCTGCAAGATCGTGGATGACACCGGCGCCACCCTGCCCGTCGGGCAACAGGGGGAACTATGGACCAAGGGGTATTCCGTGATGCAAGGCTACTGGAACGACCCGGCCAAAACCGCCGACAGCATCACCGCTGATGGATGGATGAAAACCGGCGACCTCGCCGTGATTGATGCGGAGGGGTATTGCGACATCACAGGTCGGGTGAAGGACATGATCATCCGCGGGGGCGAGAACGTCTATCCGCGTGAGATCGAAGACTTCCTGTTCACCCATCCGAAGGTCGCGCTTGCGCAGGTATTCGGCATTCCAGACGACACTTTAGGCGAAGTTGTTTGCGCGTGGATTGTTCCCTCGGACCCAAGCCTCAGATCCGACGACATTCGCGACTTCTGCAGGGCCAACATCGCGCATTACAAGGTGCCGCTGCATATCAGAATGAAAGAGGCTTTCCCAATGACCGTCACCGGCAAACCGCAGAAGTTCATCATGCGTGATGAGATGTGTGCGGAACTGGGTGAAAATTAACCTTTTGGGAGGTGCCATTTTACCCCCATACCAGATGATGTGGTCCTGAGGCCGCGTCTTATACCACCCCGTGGTTCACAGCTGTGAACTCATGAATCGGGTTCGGCGGACATGGCCGCATCTGCAAGGTCTCGAACACGTTCAAAAGCGCTTTGTGCGCCCTGCCGCATTTCGATCTGTTCTGCAGGTTCCGTAACCGTGTTCAGCCGGGTCACAAGCGCACGCCACAGGTCCGGATTGGTCTTCCGCCCAAAATAAGAACGCGGCGCGTTGGGCAGTGCCATTGCGATATTTCGCCCGATCACAAGCCCCCCAAACATCGCCCCGTGACAGGTATATAAGGCACCCAAAATGGCTGCCGGTGTGGTCCAGCAATCGGGCGTTGCGCGGGCTGGCACGGGCGCTCCGACCAGATCCGCCTCAAGCGCAGCAATGGCGGGAGAGAGTGAAAAGGCAGCGTCTGCACCCAGTGTCACCCGGGCCGCTTCGACATCGCTATAGGCGCGATGAAACACGGCAAGTGCCGCAAGGTAGCTGGTATTTGTGACGTCCGGCGCAATCAAGCGCCCAAGCAAGGGGTGATGATGCAGCGCGTCGTGGATCACATTGGTCTGTGCGGCCAACCACGAGCGGGCGGACTGCTGTATGTCGACCTTCTCAATTGCTTTCATCTTGATCCCGTCATTCCTCGGGAGAGGTGTAGCGCAGCGGAAGGTTCAGCACAAATTGCGCACCATCGGTATAGTCGGTGTTCAGATGGATACCACCACCATGGCGGTCGAGCACGCGTTGACAGATCGTCAGCCCAAGCCCAGTGCCCTCCACGTCTTCGTATCGGTGCAAACGCTGCATCGGCTGGAAGATCAATTCAGCGTTCTCGGGCTTCACCCCGATGCCATTATCGCTGACCGTGATGAAAACCTCGTCATCCGTGACCCTGTCGCACGCGATCTCAATCCGCAGCGGCCGGTCTGGTGACCGGTATTTCGCGGCGTTTGTGATCAGGTTCAGGAAAAGCCGCAGCAGCAGATCGTGTTCGCCTTCAATGATAGGAAGCGACGCAACGCTTATTGATCCGCCGTCTTCCTCAATCGTGGTCCTCAGGACATCTGCGGCTTCTTGCACGGGTTTGGTCAGATCCAACGCGGTGATGGAAAAGTCGGGTTTTTCCAGCATTGTCAGTTGCAACAGACTTTCTGTCAGGTTCTGCAAACGATGCGCCGACTGATTGGCGATCGCGTGGGTTTCTTTCACGACGTCCTGGTCGAATTCTTCTTCGGCCATCAGTTCCAATGCCAGGCTGATCCCCCGCAGCGGTGTCTGCAAGTCGTGGGCCGCCATATGTGCGAACTGGCGGAGCGAGGAATTTTCTTCCTTTAGCAGGTATTGAGCCGCGACGATGTCCAGAAACTCCCTGAAAATCTCGCGTGCGCTTTCAAGCTCTGCTGGCAACCACGGCAGGCTCTGGTCGCGATGTTCGGCGACCCAGGTGTCAAAGGAATTGCGCGGGCTAAGACGGACGGTGGGATCGTTCGGATCCCCTTTTGATGCCGACGGATCACCAGCCCATTTCACTTTGCGGGTGATTGGCCCACGGAACCACATCAGCTGACACACGCGGTGTATCACGATGGGTTGGATCAGGATCCCGCAGGCTGTTTCGATGTGGTCGGCTACCTCTGGAAATTCGCTGGGAAGTTTTGTGGTCTGGTATTGGTCGAATTCCGATGACCGTGTCTGGCCCCATGCCATGATCTTGCGAATGACATCATCCGGCGGGGTGCGCCCGGACACCATGAGGTTGTCGCCAAAGAGGAAGGCAAAACCATCGGCACGTAGAAAGCTTTGCAGAACCGGGACAAGCGTCTGGATCACCTGTTCAACATCGCCTGTCCGGCGCACCTCGGATGCGAACCGTGCTTCGATGCGGCGCAACCGGGCGAGCATCCCGGCAGTGTTTTCCCGCGCGTCTTGTTCTTGTCGGAGCATCAAGGCGTTCCCGATCTCCTGCACCTGCGTCCAGGTATCAAACGGTAGCATTCCGGGCTCATTATGATGGCAAGCGATCAAACCCCATAGCTGGTCATTGTGCTTCAAGGAGACATGAAACGACGCCGCGACGCCCATATTGCGCAGATATGCGGTGTGCATTGGCGAGACAGAGCGCAACATCGACCAGGACAGATCAATCTCGTCAGCCATTTCAGGCATCACCCGGATCGGAACCACGTCATCGGTGACATCACCAATCGGGCGGAATGGCACGATTTCCATCAAAGCCCGCGCCTGTTTCGGAATGTCGGGGGCCGGAAAGCAGAGGCCCAGATAACTGCTCATGCTGTTGTCTCTGCTTTCCGCGACGACCTCACCGGACCAGTCGGGCAGAAACTGGTAGATCTTGATCCGCGCAAAGCCAGTCAGCGCACGAATGTTGTCGACCGCGATCTGCTGCGCCGATTGAGAATCCGTTGCCGCGAGGACTTGCGCGCAGGTCTTGGACGTCAACCGCATCCGGCTGCGTTGCGTACGGTGTTGCGTTGCGGTGTCGGGGACAAGTTCCAGAAACCGGTGCCGCCTCAGCAGATGGGTGACGACATCGTAGCTGGTCCCGTCATAAACGACCTGCGTTTCAAACCCTTCGTGAAAACCGCCAGTGCTGTCAGAGATCTCAGCTAGTTCTTTAGCAAGGTCAGGTTTTATCGCCACGAGGCTCTGCCCCAACAGCGCCTGCGTCTCAGTACCGAAGAACGGACCTGCGTTTTCGGAAGCACCAACCAAAGTGGTGCTTTCCGCATCAAGGATCAGAAGTGCGCCACAGTTCTGGATTTGCCCGCTCAGGTGAATTTTTTCTGAATCGCAGTTGTCGAGCGTGGCAGGTGGTGCCGTGCGAAAGAAGCTGTCGAGTGACTTAACCAAAATTCTCGTCCGCGCAATCGGGGTCGCCTGCTGCATGACCCTATTGCGCGCATAAGTTCCCGCATAGACTAGCGAAGTAAAGGGCAATCGCGGTGCCCTAGCGGGCGATACGCTGCCGATTTCGTCTGTGAGGGGATTTTGGCTCCGGCGGTAGGGATCGAACCTACGACCAATTGATTAACAGTCAAC
>JAHDEX010000068.1 GCA_020628545.1 Paracoccaceae bacterium
ATCTCACAAATCTCCTTGCACGGCTGGTGTAGCACGGCCTGCTCGCGCCGACGAAACTTGTACCGATATTTCCGCAGATCAACCCGATAAGACTATGGGCCTTCCGGATCGATCCCCGCCATTCAGCCCTGATTTCATCGACCAGCGTTCTCTCGCGAGCAGGCCCTAAAGCTTTCGTTTGATCACGTCCCGAAGCATCTCTCTATCCAATGCGAGGTCCGCGACGATCTTCTTCAGCTGTCTGTTCTTATCTTCCGGCACATGCACCTTCTTCATGTCCGTCGGCAACACTCCAGCGTATGTCTTCTTCCAGATGAAGTACATCGCCGGACTAATCCCAGCCTTCCGACAAATCTTAGCAACATGCATTCCTTCGTCGCCTTGCTTGATGATGAACGCCAGACTCTTGAAAGCCAAGATATGACATATTTTGAGCAGCATTTGGCTATACATATAAAATGTGCGCGCGGGCAAGTTGAAACAGGACGGGTGATTGGGAAACGAAGCGTGGCGTGAATGACGCGTGACCTGTCTAGGCGAATTGAAACTGGAAAACAGACGGTCGCCGAATTAACCTAAAACTCGAGAGTAGACGGCCAGCGTAACGTCTAAAACGTATGCCATTTATTCTCTTAGCCTGTTTCTTACTCAACCTCAGATCATTTAACACTTAATCGAACTGAAGCCATTAAGTGAAAATTGTCAGTATTTAACTCCGCTGGGCCAGCTCTCAAGCGCACCGCTCAAGTCAGCGACTTGAGTTGGGAGCACAGCTTTCCCGGACCATAAGATCACCATGCAATAGTAGGTTTTTATGTGGACTTAAACCATCAGCAACGAGCGCTAGAAGCTGTTTCATGGCTTCTTCGCCGATCCTTGCCCGAGGTTGCCGAATTGTGGTCAACGCCGGATTGATGTTTTTTGAAAACGCAATATCGTCAAAACCTACGACCGAGAAATCCCGCGGCACGTTGTACCCGCGAAGCTGCAGGGCAGAGATGACGCCAATGGCCGTGTTGTCGTTGAAACAAAAGAAAGCCGTCGGAAGCGTATCTTTGATAAACAAGCGCTCAACCGCGGACCGCCCGCCTTCACTGGTGCCATCCGTTTCAATGCGCCAGTCCTTGAGGGGCACCGAAGCCTCTTTCAGCCCGCGTTGATACCCTTCATGGCGAAGGTCGCTTAGGATGTCATGTGTTCCGCCAGAGACATAGGCGACATCCTTGTGGCCCAATGAAACCAAGTATTCAGTTGCAACTTTCGCGGCTGTCACGTCATCCACGCCGATGTAGCAGACATCCTCTTTCTCTACAGGGCGGCCAACTGCGACAACGGGTGGGAGCGATGCAAGTGGCATCTTCGGCCATCCAGCAACCGGCAAATGCCCTGTCATCAAAAGCAAGCCATCGACCATGCCCGTCGAAAGGAAGCCCATGTATTTTTCTTCGATGGGGATGTCGCCCTCTGTGCTTCCGATCAACACACCATAGCCGCGTTCATTCGCGGCCTTTTCCATGCCGATCAGCATGCCAGCAAAATTCGGCTCTGCGATAGAATTGGTCAGCACGAGGACCATCTGCGACCGTCGCATACGTAGGTTCTGCGCCATCGCATTGGCGGTATAACCGGTTCGCGCAATCGCTGCGGTCACCTTTTTGCGGGTGCTTTCAGCGACCTTTTCAGGGTTTCGAATCGTCCGGCTGACGGTCGCAATTGAAACGCCAGCCAACTTGGCGACATCCTCAATTGTGGCCTGTCTTGGGGGCTGGTTCTTCATTTCACCCATGTATCCGGGTTTTCGAAAAAGACCCGCAGTTTGATCAACTTAGCAGACTATAAAGCCCCGATTGTGTGATGAAAAGGTTTTCAAGGCCGAATGTAAAGGTTTACACGAATTATGAAAACGTTTACATCATCTTGCTACAAGCTAGATTTAGCCGGTTCCGGGGAGGGGAATATGCTAAATACTGAAGGGTTCCGGGCGCCTGTCTTAGAAGCCACGAACATCAGCAAATCTTTTGGCACGGTCCCCGTTCTGTTCAGCTTGTCGATGGATCTTCGTCCGGGTGAAGTTCACGCGCTCATCGGTGAAAACGGCGCAGGCAAATCAACATTCATGAAGGTTCTGGCAGGGTTTCATCAACCCACAAAGGGACGCATCAAACTGGATGGCCAGGAAATCGCACTTCCTCCCAACGGCGAGGCTGAGGCGCTTGGGGTGGTTCTAATCCACCAAGAACTCAACCTCGCCGAACAAATGACGGTGGAAGAAAATGTTTTTCTCGGGCGCGAACTCTCACGCTTCGGGGTACTGGACCGCGCCAAGATGCGCGAAACGGTTCAGGGCTATTTGGACCAGGTCGGTCTCACGATCAGCCCGACAGACCGCGTGTCGGACCTGTCGATCGCTGAAAAGCAGATGGTCGAAATCGTAAAGGCCATCAGCCGTAACGCACGAGTCCTAGTTATGGACGAACCGACCGCGGTGCTGACCGAAGCTGAAACCGAAATGTTCTTTGAACAGGTTCGCCGCCTGAAAGACAGCGGCGTCAGCATCATGTTCGTGTCTCACAAGCTGGCGGAGGTCGAAGCGATTTCAGACCGCGTCACAGTCTTGCGGGACGGTCATTGGATCACGACAGCGGCAACGACTGACTTAAACACCGAAACCATGGCGCAGCTGATGGTCGGGCGCGAACTTTCGGACCTTTTCCCACCCATGAACGAGGTCGACGTGGATGCGCGTATCATGCTCGGTGTCGAAAACCTCAACACGGCGTCTTGCAAGGACATCAGTTTCGATCTCAAACGCGGCGAAATCCTCGGGTTCTCTGGCTTGGTTGGGTCGGGCCGTAGCGCCCTGTTTGAAGCTATCGTCGGTCTCGATCCCATTCTCTCAGGCCAGATCATTTACGAAGGGCGGGCATTTAAGCCAACGTCCGTCGCTAAGGCACGCGATAGCGGCATCGTCTATCTGACGAAAGATCGCAAAGATAAAGGCCTGCTGCTCAATCAACAAATGCAGCCCAACCTCACGCTCCTCTCGCTGGCCAAATTCGCAGGTGCCCTGGGCGTCGACTGGAAAGCTGAGGCGGAGGCTCTGGCCCGCGCGACCCGACGGTTCGATATCCGTGCCAAAACCGAAGATTCTCTTGTGGGGAACCTGTCCGGTGGCAACCAACAAAAACTTCTTTTGGCGAAGGTCATGGAAGCAGAGCCGAAAGTTCTGATTGTCGATGAACCCACCCGCGGCATCGACGTCGGCACCAAACAGCAAATCTACCACTTCCTTGCCGCGCTCGCCCTCGAAGGCGTGTCGATCATCGTGATCTCATCCGAGATGCCAGAAATTATCGGCATGTCGCACCGCGTGATCGTAATGCGGGAGGGCGAGATCGCAGGCGAACTCAGCGGCAACGACATCAACGAACAAGAAATCATGCGCTACGCGGCAGGTTTGAAAAGCAGGAGCATGGCATGAGCAATGTGAATACGCAGCAGGCGGCCCCAAAACCGCCCTTCCGGCTGGATATTAAGGCTGTTGGTCCGCTGGTCGCTTTGATCCTGCTGTGCATCCTTGGCTACGTTTTGAACCCGGCCTTTGCGAGCGAAGGAAACCTCACGAATATCCTGACGCGGTCCGCGTTCATTGGCATTATCGCAGTCGGGGCCACTTTCGTGATCACGGCGGGCGGGATTGATTTATCGGTCGGATCAATGGCGGCGGTCATATCGGGTGTGATGATCATCACGATGAATAGCGCGATTGAGACGTTTGGCTCGGGTCTGACGACGGTGATCTTGGGGTGCGGGTGTTCGGTCATCCTGGGGCTCGGTGCCGGTTTCATCAATGGGCTTCTAACAACAAAAGGGAAGATCGAAGCCTTCATTGTGACGCTTGGGACCATGGGGATCTTCCGGTCCTTGGTCACCTACTTTGCCGATGGCGGCACGCTCGCTCTCGATTTCGACATTCGTGGTGTCTACCGGCCGGTTTATTATGGCGACTTTCTTGGTCTACCGATCCCAATTTGGGTGTTTGCTTGTGTCGCGTTAATTGGGTGGTTCCTGCTCAACCGGACAACCTTTGGCCGCTACTGCACGGCTATCGGCTCTAATGAGGGCGTGGCTAAGTACTCTGCCGTCAACGTCGACCGCATCAAAACAATGACCTACGTGATCCAGGGGCTTTGTGTATCCCTCGCGACGATCATCTATGTCCCCCGCCTCGGCTCCGCTTCTGCCTCCACGGGTGTGCTCTGGGAACTGGAAGCAATCGCAGCCGTTATCATCGGCGGCACGGTCCTCAAAGGCGGCTATGGCCGGATTGGTGGGACTGTGATTGGCGCGCTGATCCTAACGACAATTGGGAATATTCTGAACCTGACCGACCTCGTGTCGAACTATCTGAACGGCACGATGCAAGGTCTTATCATCATCATCGCTGTGTGGCTTCAACGTGGCCCATGGCAAAAACAGGCCAGTGGCCAAACCTAAGAACTGAAGTGGAATTCCCGCGGGTCGGAGGGGTCCGCGCGAAAGAACGGACGCGTCCGAACAGAGAAGGTGCGCCCAAATGTCAACGGAGGAAACGACATGAAAACACTCGCGAAACTCAGCGCAGCATTGCTGCTCGGCATGACCGGTGCAGCACATGCGCAAGACAGGATCAAGATTGGCGTGAGCTATCCAACGCCGACACATGCTTGGGCATCGGGTATGAACTGGCATGCAGAACAGGCCGAAAAGCGGCTCGAAGAACTGCACCCGAACGTAGACCTGATTCTAATCAACTCACCTGATCCGGCTTCACAGGCCAGCGCGTTGGAAGACCTCGTGTCGGTCCACAATATTGACGCGTTGGTTGTGCTTCCATTTGAGTCAGAGCCACTGACAGATCCTGTTTTGCAGGTGAAGCAAACCGGTGCTTTGATTACTGTGGTGGATCGCGGCCTGAGCCAGCCTGGGATTGAGGATATCTATGTTGCAGGCAACAACCCAGAGCTGGGTCGCGTGAGTGCAGAGTATATGATGACACGCCTCGAAAGTGGCGACAACATCGTCATTTTGCGCGGCATTCCAACGCTGATCGATAATGAGCGCTTTGATGCATTCATGGAAACCATCGAAGGATCTGGCATCAATGTTCTTGACCACAAGCACGCCAACTGGAACCGCGACGATGGTTACGAGGTGATGCAGGATTTCCTATCGCGCTTTGACGATATCGACGCGGTGTGGGCGCAAGACGATGACATTGCGATTGGTGTTGTGGCCGCATTGGAAGAGGCAGGTCGCACAGGTGACGGTATGTTTGTTGTTGGTGGTGCAGGCATGAAAGAGACGATCAAAGGCATCATGGATGGTGACGAGCTAGTGCCGGTCGACGTGCTTTATCCGCCATCAATGATTGCGACGGCGATGGACGTAACTGTGAATGCATTTACCTCAAATGGTCCAGTGGCTGGCCGCTACATCCTTGGTGCGACGCTGATCGACAAGAGCAATGCGGAGTCATTCTACTTCCCCGACTCGCCGTTCTAAACGATCTCGCAAGTAAAACAGTGGTGGCGAGTGACGCTCGCCACCATCATCAAACCGCCTGGAGAATGAAGATGAAGACCATGAAAGGTCCCGCGCTATTCCTTGCACAATTTGCAGGTGACGAGGCGCCGTTCAACAGCTGGGATGCCATCACAAAATGGGCGGCAGACTGCGGCTACAAAGGTGTCCAAGTGCCAAGCTGGGATAACCGGCTGATTGATCTGGGGCAGGCCGCAGCATCAAAAACCTACTGCGATGACTTCCGCGGCGTGGCCCGCGAAAACGGAGTCGAGGTGACGGAGTTGTCGACCCATTTGCAGGGCCAGCTTGTCGCGGTCCATCCTGCATATGATGATGCCTTTGACGGCTTCGCGGCGGAATCCGTGCGCGGTAACCCGAAAGCGCGGCAGGCATGGGCCGTCGACCAGTTGAAACTGGCGCTGGCGGCAAGCCGCAACATGGACATCAGCGCGCATGCGACCTTCTCTGGCGCGCTTGCCTGGCCCTATGTCTACCCGTGGCCGCAACGCCCTGCCGGATTGATCGAAACGGCTTTCGACGAACTCGCCGCCCGCTGGCGTCCGATATTGGATTACGCCGAAGAGATGGGTGTGGACGTCTGCTATGAAATCCACCCCGGCGAGGACCTGCACGATGGTGTCACGTTTGAGATGTTTCTTGAACGATTGAACGGACACGCACGGTGCAACATGCTTTATGACCCAAGCCACTACGTGCTTCAGTGTCTCGACTACATCGACAATCTCGACATCTACACAGATCGCATCAAGATGTTCCACGTCAAAGATGCGGAGTTCAATCCAACTGGCCGGCAAGGTGTCTATTCCGGGTATCAGTCTTGGGTCGACCGAGCCGGACGTTTCCGCTCGCTCGGGGACGGCCAGGTCGACTTTGGCGCGATCTTCTCGAAACTCGCCGCCATGGACTACGACGGTTGGGCTGTCGTGGAATGGGAATGTTGCCTGAAACATCCAGAGGACGGCGCCCGCGAAGGCGCGCAGTTCGTCAAAGACCACATCATCCGCGTCACCGAACGCGCGTTTGACGATTTCGCCGACGGCGGCACAGACGACGCGGCGAACCGTAAGATGTTGGGGATCAGCTGATGGTACAGGGACGCAAAGTTGACGCTGCTCGCCGCATCAAGTTTGGCATGGTCGGTGGTGGCAAGGACGCTTTTATCGGCGATGTTCACCGGATCGCTTCCCGGATCGACGATAAGTTTGAATTGGTTGCAGGCGCGCTGAGCTCCACCCCTGAGAAGGCGCAGGAAAGTGGAGAGGCGCTTGGGCTGGAACGCATCTACAGCGACTTTCACGAAATGGCGCAGGCCGAAGCCGCCCGCGACGACGGGATCGAGGCTGTTTCGATCGTCACACCGAACCACGTTCACTATGCGGCGTCGAAGGCGTTTCTAGATGTCGGTATTCATGTCATCTGCGATAAACCACTGACCTCAACGCTTGAGGATGCGCGGAAACTGGTTGCCGTCGCGGAAGAGTCAGACGCGCTTTTTATTCTCACCCACAACTACACCGGCTACCCCATGGTGCGCCACGCACGACAGATGGTGCAAGACGGTGCGTTGGGGAAGATCCGCGTCGTGCAGGTCGAATACGCGCAAGACTGGCTGACGATTGAGCAGGACTTCAAACAGGCCGAATGGCGCACTGACCCCAAGCGCTCTGGCGCGGGTGGGTCGACTGGCGATATCGGGACACATGCATTCAACCTCGCCTGTTTTGTGACGGGGCTTGAGGTTGAAAGCCTTGCTGCAGACTTGCAAGCTTTCGTTCCTGGCCGTCAGGTTGATGACAACGCGCACGTCATGCTGCGCTTTGCTGGCGGCGCACGTGGTATGCTGTGGTCGAGCCAGGTCGCACCCGGCAATGAAAACGCGCTGAAGCTGCGAGTCTACGGTGAGATAGGCGGGCTGGAATGGGCGCAAGAAGACCCGAACTACCTATGGTACACGCCCCTCGGCGAACCAAAGCGTTTGTTCACCCGCAATGGAGCCGGGGCAGGGGACGCCGCCGCGCGTGTCAGCCGCATCCCACCCGGACATCCCGAAGGCTACCTGGAAGGTTTTGCAAATTTATATTCAGAAGCTGCATTAGCAATCCTTGCAGCGCGCGGGGGCAAGGTTGCACCCGACGACGTACTTTATCCGGACGTCGTGGACGGATTAGTGGGAGTTGAATTTGTCTCAGCATGTGTCAGATCGTCAGCTGACAACTCTAGTTGGACGAATCTGCGAGAAAGTGCGTGAACTATTTCGAATGGGTCTCGGGGCATTGCCAACTTGTCTGTATGCTTCGCTTCGCCTAGAGGCGCTGCATGAAGATCCTGACCAACATGCCGCGCCTGAAGGGCTTCCGTTTTCCACGTGAAGTCATTTCCTACGCTGTTTGGGTCTACCACCGGTTTGCCCTCAGCACCGCCGATGTCGAGGATCTATTGTCGGAGCGGGGTGTGACAGTCAGTCGCGAGACGGTTCGCAAATGGGTGAACCGGTTCGGGTCACACTTCGCGAAGTGCGTGAAACGGGAGCGGCCCGCCGCCAATGACAAGTGGCATCTCGATGAGGTCGTGATCCCGATCAATGGACGAAAATTCTGGCTTTGGCGGGCTATCGATGCCAACGGGGACGTCCTGGACATCCTTGTTCAATCGCAGCGAAATGCGAAGGTCGCTCGGCGCTTCGTTCAGCGGCTTGTCGACCGTTTTGGTGATCCGCGTGTTGTGATAACAGACAAATTGCGCAGTTATATCAAACCGATCAAATCGCTTGCGCCGCGCGCTGACCACCGGGCGCACAAGGGGCTGAATAATCGGATCGAAGGGTCACATCGTCCAACCAGAAAACGCGAGAAGCTGATGGGGCGGTTCAAATCGCCACGCCAGGCGCAAAGGTTTCTGGCAGATCATGACCAAATCAATGTCATCTTCCGCCCTCGTCGATATCGTCTCTCCACCAAATCCTACCGCCACGCTCGCACCGATGCTTTCCATCTTTGGAAAGGCTATGCTCTCGAGATGACCGCCTGAAGTGCGAGAAAGAACATCAATGCAAACTCGGCAAAACAAGTTGGCAATGCCCCGACGGCCCATCCTCCCACAACGGCCAGCGGCGGACCGTGGGGTGACGAGAGCAGCCCATCAGCGTGGCACTTTATCCATCCACACATGTGGGCCATTCACTAGCCTGCGCGCACTTGACGTGATCGTCGGCCCGCGGGACGGTGTGAGCCATTTTCTCGCCAATGGTCCGAGAGACATTGGCGAACGATGGCCCGGCGGCTCCGCCTTGTTCCGGGCCTTTCGGTGGATCTAACGAGCGTGGCGGCGCGTGGGTTTCACCCACCCTACGGGATGCGCGCAGGCGACGGCTCTGCCCGCCGCCGCGCTAGTGACTATCCCTCGGCATCCCCTTCCGGGCGATGTCTTGATAGGCGGGGGCGCCTTCAAGGGTCATGCCTTCGTCCAGGCGGCCGACCAGTGAACGGAAGTAGTGTTGCCACGGGGTTTGGCTGGCGGGGTAGTGGTAGCCGCCCTCGGACACCAGTTTGGCGGCGCGGTCGGCGAGTTCATCAAGCGGAACCAGCATGTCGGCGGTGCATTTGTTGAGGTCGATGCGCACGCGGTCTCCGTTCTGCAAAAGCGCCAGGCCCGCGCCGTCGTCTGCCGCTTCGGGGGAGGCGTTCAGGATCGAGGGTGAGCCGGATGTGCCGGATTGGCGGCCGTCGCCGATGCAGGGCAGGGCCTTGATGCCTTTCTTCAAGAGGTAGTCCGGCGGGCGCATGTTCACGACCTCCGCCGCGCCCGGATAGCCCTTGGGGCCAGCGCCGCGCATGAACATGATGCAATGCTCATCAATGTTTTCAGAAGGGTCGTCGATGCGGTGGTGGAAGTCTTCGGGGCCGTCGAACACCACGGCGCGTCCCTCAAACGCCATCGGGTCTTCGGGGTTTGACAGGTAACGGTCGCGGAATTCGGCGCTGATGACGCTCGTCTTCATGATCGCGCTGTCAAAGAGGTTGCCTTTGAGGTTCAGGAAGCCTGCGTTCTGCAGCATCGGCGCGTCGATGGGTTTGATGACGTCAAGGTTGGAGGCGGTCTTGCCTTTGCAGTTCTCACCCATCGTCTGGCCGTTCGCGGTGAGCGCGTCGGGGTGGGGGAGAAGGTCTTTCTCCATCAGCGCTGCAACAACGGCGGGGACTCCACCGGCGCGGAAGTAGTCTTCGCCGAGGTATTCGCCTGCGGGTTGCAGGTTCACCAGAAGCGGAATTTCGTAGCCGATGTTTTGCCAGTCGTCGTTGTTCAGGGGGACGCCCATGTGGGCGGCGATGCCGTTCAGGTGGATCGGCGCGTTGGTGGACCCGCCGATGGCGGAGTTGATGACGATGGCGTTTTCAAACGCCTTGCGAGTCATGATGTCGGACGGGCGGATGTCCTCGTTCACCAGTTCGACGATGCGCTTGCCAGTGGCGTAGGCCATCTGGCCACGCTCCCGATATGGCGCGGGGATGGCCGCACTGCCGGGGAGTTGCATGCCAAGTGCTTCGGCGAGGGAGTTCATCGTGGTCGCCGTACCCATGGTGTTGCAGTAGCCGACAGAGGGGGCGGAGGAGGCGGCGATCTCCATGAACTCGTCACCGTCGATTTCGCCGCGGGCCTTCATCTCCCGCGCTTTCCAGATCACGGTGCCGGAGCCTGCGCGCTCGCCCTGCCACCAGCCGTTGAGCATCGGGCCGACGGAGAGGGCGATGGCGGGGATGTTGACGGTGGCGGCGGCCATCAGGAGGGCCGGGGTGGTTTTGTCACAGCCGATGGTCAGCACCACGCCGTCGATGGGGTAGCCGTAGAGGGATTCGACCAGCGAGAGGTATTGCAGGTTGCGGTCGAGGCTCGCTGTCGGGCGCTTGCCGGTTTCCTGGATCGGATGCACGGGCACTTCGATAGGCACGCCGCCCATGGAGATGATGCCGTCGCGCACGCGCTTCGCCAGTTCAAGGTGGTGGCGGTTGCAGGGGGAGAGGTCAGAGCCGGTTTGCGCAATCGCGATGATTGGTTTGTCGCCCTGCAGTTCTTCGCGCGTGAGGCCATAGTTGAGGTAGCGTTCGAGGTAGAGCGCCGTAATCTCTGGGTCGGCCGAGTTGTTGAACCATTGTCGCGAGCGCAGTTCTGGCTTTTTTGACATGTCGCAGTCCCCGAAGTTGTGTGGCGATCCGGGCGGTCGCCAGCGTCGTGTTCATCGATCATCGCTCTAGTAGATGCACCGTGCCAGCGCAAATGCTTCTGCGGTGCCAGTGTGCCCCTTGCGATGAATTAGTCATTGCAAAACGGAACCGAGTCCCCTTAGTTTGGTCATACCAAAAATGCCGGGTCAGGAGGAGGCCCGCAATATAAACATCAAATGGGAGGAAAATGATGTTGAACCTGAAAGGCCTGACGCTGGCTGCGTCAGCGTTTGCACTGGCGGCTGCGCCATCGTTTGCACAGACGACAAACCTGCGGATTCAGACGCACTTCAGCCAAGAGACACTGTCCGGCCAGATGGCGGGTGAGTTCATCGAAGACATCACTGCGATGTCGAACGGTGAGATCCAGGTAGAGATGTTCTACGCAGGCTCTGTTGTGAAGGCGGCGGAAACCTTTGACGCGGCAGCGACGGGTATTCTGGACTGCGACATGACGGGTGGTGCGTACCAGACTGGTAAGAACCCTGCGTTCCAGTTCACGGGTGACCTGAACGGTGGCTATGCGAACCCATACCAGCAAATGTCCTGGTTGCTGCATGGCGACGGCTATACTGCGCTGAACGAGCTATATAACCAGTACGACATGGAATTCGTTGGTTGGTGGATCCCCGGCCCTGAATCGCTGTCGTCCACAAGCCCGATCCGTGGCGTCGAAGACTTCAAGAACTGGAAGTTCCGTTCGCCTCCGGGCATCATCACGATGATCTTCGAAAACCTCGGTGCATCACCGATTGTGATGGACTTCAACGAGATCTTCACGGCACTCGAAACCGGCATCATCGATGGTGCGGACGCGGCGAACCTGACCAACAACATTGGTCTGGGTCTCTATGACATCGCCAAGCACACCAACTATCCTGGTTTCCACTCGATGCCTGCTGACCACCTAGCGTGCCGCAAGGACATTTGGGATGCGATGCCGGATCACCACAAGGCGATCATGAAGATTGGCATGCAGGCGCTCGCACTGCGCAACACCACGATCAACGAAGTGAAGAACGCAGAGAACTCTGTGATCCTCGCCGAGCAGGGTCTGAACATGTACGAATGGTCCCCAGAAGAGCTGGGCAAGTACCGTTCTGCGGTACAGGCGGCTTGGGTTGAGTTCGCGACCACGCCAGAGGCCGAGTCGCTGCTGAACAGCCACCTCGACTTCCTGCGCGGTATCGGTGCGATGGAATAATCGACCGCTTTGGTTGATGTGATTACGGCGGGGCACGTCCCCGCCGTTTTTGTCAGGGGCGGCGATTTCTTTCAAAGAATTCGGTCACAGCGGGGAGGCGATTGCGCGGGCGGATGAAGATCACGCAGATCACGTCATACGTGCTGGGATGCGACATGCCCGAAGAGCTGGGCTATTCGCAGCAGTATTACACCCGGCGGTCCGCGCATCTGGTGTGCGTTGAGACCGATGAAGGCGTTACTGGTTGGGGTGAGTGCTTTGGTCCCGGTAATGTGGCTATCGCCAACAAGGCGATTGTGGAACAGGTTATCCGGCCGATGGTGTTGGGGATGGACCCGCTGGATCGGGACGTGATTTGGCATAAGGTGTATAACCTTTTGCGAGATCATGGGCAAAAGGGCATGCCGCTGCAGGCCCTGTCCGGCGTTGACATTGCGCTGTGGGATATTGCGGGGAAGGTGGCGGGCTTGCCGCTTTGTCAGCTCATCGGAGGCAAGTTTCGCCAGGATGTGGCCTGTTATGGCTACGGGATGATGTTGCGCCGCGAGCATGTGACAGAGCTTGCCGCGCGGTTCAGTGATGAAGCTGCGGCGATCCGCGATGCGGGTTTTGGTGCGACCAAAATGAAGGTTGGTCTCGGGCCGAAAGAGGATGTCGTCCTGGCCCAGGCGGTGCGTGATGGCGCGGGCGATGACTTTGTTTTTATGGTGGATGCCAACCACGCCTACACCACGTCGGATGCTTTCTATGTAGGCCGGGCGTTGGAAGAGTTGGATGCCTATTGGTTTGAAGAGCCTATCGCGCCGGAGGATCTGGACGGCTACGCGGAACTGCGCGCGGGCCTGAGCGTGAACATCGCGGGTGGCGAGGCGGAGTTCAGCCGCTGGGGCTGGCGCAAGCTTTTGGAAAGTCGTGGCCTTGATATCGCTCAGCCAGAAGTTTGTGCGCTGGGCGGGGTGAGTGAATATCTGCGGGTGCTGGCGCTGTGCCATGCGCATTTCACGCCGGTGATCAACCACGTCTGGGGAAGCGCAATCGCTGTCTCAACCAACCTGCAACTGCTCGCGGCGATGCCGCCGTTGCCGGGTGGGCTGCACCCGTGGGAGCCGATGTTGGAGTTTGACACGACGGAAAACCGGTTCAGGGATGACTTACTGGAAAATCCGTTGAACATTCAGGATCAGGTGAAGTCCAATGGTGGCCGGGTGGCCATCCCCGAGGGAGCGGGGATCGGCGTGACGCCGAATATGGATTTCATCAAACATTATCAGGTCGCGTAAGCGCAGATCGCATGAGGGAGGGGTCATGACCGAGAAACAAACAGGGGGATTAGCCGAATGGCTTTGGCCCGCGGCCTTCCTTTTATGTGCCGGCTGGACGATTTGGCACATCCCGGCGTTCATCCTCGATTTCTCTTCCGATATGCCCGAAAGCCTGTTCGCGCAGATCTCTGAACTGCATATGCGCAAGCAGGTGAACCCGAACATGCCGGGGCTTTTTGGCGGCTTTGCGGATGCGATTGACTGGTTCTGCCTGCTGGCGATGCCGGTGATCTTTTTCTTTGGGGCGCGCAGTGTGGTTGTCGCGCCGATGGAGTTTCAGGAGTACCGGTCCTGGGACCGGATCGCACTTTTCATCGGGCGCTGCACAATGATCATGATCATCGCGATGACCTGTGTGATGCTCTACGAGGTCTTCCTGCGCTACGTCATTGAAGCGCCGACCAAATGGGCGAACGAGCTGACGCTGTGGATCGCGGGTTTCGTGTTTCTTTGTTCAGGATTTTACGGGATGCAGCAGCGGTCGCACATCCGGATTTTCATCCTTTATGACGCCGTGCCGCGGTGGTTGCAGAGGGTGTTCGATTGCATTGCCACGTTCCTGATCTGCATGTTTGCAGTGGGCCTGATCTTTGGCAGCTACAAGCAGGTATTCATCAACAAGTTCTACCGGTGGGAGATGTTCGGGACGGCCTTTGACCCGCCGATCCCCGCGACCATCCAGCCGATGATCCTGATTATCATGACATTGGTGGCGATCCAGGCGGTGCTGAACCTGATTGCCGACTGGAACATGGAGCCGACAGTGCACACCGCAGCCGATGACATCGACGAAGAAGAGCTGGCAGCGATCAAGAAAAGCGTGGGAGCCGACTGATGGATATCGGAACAATTTCTCTGATCCTGGTCTTTGGCCTGATCGCGCTTTTGGCCATCGGGATGCCGCTTGGCTTTGCCTCGGCCATTATGGGTACTGTGGTGCTCGTGCTGAAGTTTGAGCCGACACTGCTGACTAACCCGTTTTGCTACTTTCCGGGGGCGGAGTGTCAAGGCTTGCGCATCCCCGGCACATTGACGGGGCGGCCGGGGACCGGGGCGCTTTATATCGAGACGCAGAAGATATTCGATCTGATGACCGAATATGTCCTGATTTCTGTTCCGCTGTTCATCTTCATGGCGGCCTTGCTGGAACGGTCCGGCATTGCGAAAGAGATGTATAATGCGCTGTCCTTCTGGCTGAGCCGGGTGCGCGGGGGGATCGCGATTGTGACCTCCATCATGGCGGTGATCATGGCGGCGATGTCAGGGATCATCGGTGGCGAGGTTGTACTGCTTGGGCTGATCGCGCTGCCGCAGATGCTGCGGCTGGGGTACAATCAGAACCTGGCGATTGGGACGATCTGTGCGTCAGGATCCCTTGGCACGATGATCCCGCCGTCGATTGTCTTGATCATCTACGGGCTGATCACCGAGACGTCGATCAAGGCGCTCTTTACGGGGGCCTTTGTGCCGGGCTTCATGCTGGCGTCGATGATCATCATCTACATCATCATCCGCACGCAATTGCACCCCGAAGATGCGCCACTGCCGGACCCGCAACCGGGTGATCCGACAGGTGCGCAGAAGTGGGGGATGTTTGGCGGGTTCCTGTCGCTTCTGCTGGCAGGGGCGTCTGTGGTGCTATTTATCCGCGCGGCGTTTTTCACCGTAACTGGCCAGAACATCCTTGAAGACGGCGAAGAGCCGATTGCGCTCGGCATGCCGGAGCATCTGGTGCCGATTGCGATTGCGGGGGCAATTGGGTTGCTACTGGCCTTTGTTGTCTTTGGGCGTGAGCGGACGATGACCGGATGGACACACGGCAAGGGCCTAGTGCCACCGCTGGTGGTGATCGGCGTTGTGCTTGGGTCGATTTACGGTGGCATCACCGGGATCACGGAAGCGGCTGGTATGGGGGCCTTTGCGGTCTTTGTCATCGCGGCCTTGCGGGGTGAGGCGAGTGTTGAGCTGCTGTGGGACGCGATGATGCGGACCTTGCGGTCGACCGGCACCATCATCTGGGTGACGATTGGTGCGGCTGTGCTGGCAGGGGCCTACACGGTTGCCGGTGGCCCGACGTTTATCGCCAATACGATTGTCGGCTCTGACATGCCGACGATGGTCGTGTTGCTGGTGATGATGCTGATCCTGCTTTTTATGGGGGCGTTCATGGATTGGGTGGGCATCGTGCTGCTGATCATCCCGGTCTTCCTGCCTATCGTGAAGCGGTTGCCGATTGAGGAGATCGGCTTCATCGGTCAGTTGGAACCGCAGCATGTGTCGATCTGGTTCGGCGTGCTGTTCTGTATGAACATGCAAGTCAGCTTCCTGTCGCCACCCTTTGGCCCTGCGGCGTTCTATCTGAAGTCCGTGGCGCCGCCACATATCTCTCTGACCGACATTTTCCGGGGCTTCTTGCCGTTTATTGGCGTGCAGCTTTGCGCTTTGTCGGTTCTGTTGATCTGGCCAAATATTGTCACGCTGTTGCTGTAGGCGGTGGGTTCACGCGCCGCTGTTTTGAAAAGAGGAAACGTTATGCTTGATGATGCACAAATCGCGCAATTCAACCGGGACGGATACCTTGTGGTTGAGGATGTGATTGATGAGGTGACCCGCAAGGCCGTCGTCGATGAATACGCGACCTTGTTCGATGACCTTTACGACCGCTGGTATGCAGAGGGGAAGGTGCCCGCGCCGACGCCGGCCATGGGGTTTTGGGACAAGCTGGATGTGGCGTTCCGGGCTGGGTTTGATTGGTATCAGCCGCTCGATATCTCATTGCCGCACGCGGACATCACGGATGAAACGCCGATGCACTTTGGCCCCGCGGTGTTCCAGATGGCGACCCATGCGGGCATTCTTGACATTGTGGAGCAGCTCATTGGGCCTGAGATCACGTCGAACCCGATCCAGCATGTGCGGATCAAACCGCCCGAGCGGCAAGTGGATGCGGCAGAGGACCGGGCGCATATCATCTCAACCGATTGGCATCAGGACAAGGGTGTGACGCTGGCGACGGCGGATCAGACTGACATGGTGACGGTCTGGCTTGCGATCACGGACGCGACGATTGAAAACGGCTGTCTGCAGGTGAAGCCGGGGATGCGCGATGAGATGCTGCCGCATTGTTCGCTCAAGCAGACAGGTATTCGAGATCAGTACTTGCCGAAAGAGAGGGCGGTGCCGTGCCCGGTGAAGGCCGGTGGAGCGGTGATTTTCCATCCGTTGACCCCGCATGCGAGCTTGGCAAATACCTCAGACGGGTACCGTTGGTCGTTTGATCTGCGCTACAATGTGACGGGTCAGCCAACGGGGCGCGACCATTTCCCAAGCTTTGTGGCCCGGTCGAAAGCCAAGCCAGAGACCGCGTTGAAAGACTGGCGTGTCTGGAAAGGCCTCTGGGAAGATGCGCGGCACTACGCGGCGACGCACCCGCATATTCCGCAACACCGCTGGCCCACGTCCGGCCCTTACTGCGCCTAAGGTTTCATGTCTCATACCCTTCGTCTTGACCCGTCCGACAATGTGATTGTGGCGCGCACTGCGCTGCTGGCTGGGGTCGAGACCGAGGGTGTGACGGTCACTGGACCGGTGCCTGCAGGCCATAAGGTGGCCGCAGAGGCGATTGCGAAAGGTGCGGTGGTGCGTAAGTTCGCGCAGACGATTGGGATCGCGTCTGAGGATATCTCCCCGGGGGATCATGTACATACGCACAACCTTGCGTTTCAGCCGGTGGCGGGGACGTATGAGTTTGGCACGAACCTGCGGCCTGTCGCAGCGGCGACAGGTGATACATTTCAGGGGTTCCGGCGCGCGAACGGCAGTGTCGGGACTCGGAACTATATCGGTATTGTCACTTCGGTGAATTGTTCGGCGACCGCCGCGCGGATGATTGCGGAGCATTTCACGCCGGAACGGCTGGCGGAGTATCCCAACGTCGATGGTGTTGCCGCCTTCGTGCACGGCACGGGTTGCGGCATGGGTGGAGACGGCGAAGGGTTTGAGGCGCTGCAGCGGGTGATGTGGGGCTATGCCCGGCATCCGAACCTTGCCGGTGTGCTGATGGTGGGCCTCGGCTGCGAGATGAACCAGATCGACTGGCTCCTGGAGGCTTACGGGCTGAAACACGGCCCGCTGTTTCACACGATGAACATCCAGAACGTCGCGGGGTTGCGGCGCACGGTGGAGATGGGGATCGCCAAGGTGGCCGAGATGCTGCCGGAAGCAAACAAGGCCGTGCGGGTGCCGTGCCCGGTGAGCAGCTTGAAAGTGGCCTTGCAGTGTGGCGGGTCTGATGCGTGGTCAGGTGTTACGGCGAACCCGGCGTTGGGCTACGCCTGTGACTTGCTGGCGGCGCAGGGCGGTACAGGTGTGCTGGCCGAGACGCCGGAAATTTACGGGGCGGAGCATTTGCTGACCGCCCGTGCGGCGGATCGTGCTGTTGGCGACAAGCTGGTGGGCCTGATCAAGTGGTGGGAGGACTACACCGCCCGCAACAAAGGCTCGATGGATAACAACCCGAGCCCCGGCAACAAAGCGGGCGGGCTGACAACGATCCTGGAGAAGTCGCTGGGCGCGGCGGCGAAGGGCGGGACGTCGCCTTTGAACGGGGTCTACAAATATGCGGAGCCGGTCACGGCCCCCGGTTTCACCTTTATGGACAGCCCCGGGTATGACCCCGCGTCCGTCACCGGCCAGATCGCGGGCGGCTGTCAGGTGGTCTGTTTCACGACCGGGCGCGGATCGGCGTTTGGGTCAAAACCCGCGCCGACGATCAAGATCGCCACGAACTCCGAGATGGCAAAGCGGATGTCTGAGGATATGGATATCGACGCTGGGCGGGTCCTGTCCCAGGGGCGGTCTGTGGCGGAGATGGGGGAAGAGATCTACCGGACGATTTTGGCCGTCGCGTCGGGCGAGGCTAGCAAGTCAGAGGCGCAGGGACTGGGCGATTATGAGTTCGTGCCTTGGCAAATCGGCGCGGTGATGTAGTGAGTATCGCTGAGGCCCCGGCCACATCACAGGTCGGTCGGGCCATCGCGATGGTGTTGTTCGCCTATTTCCTGTTTTCCTTTGTCGACACGTCGACCAAGTGGATGCTGGGCGTCGGGCTCGCGGCCCTGCAGCTCGCCTTCATGCGCTACCTCGTGCATTTCCTGATCACTATCGTCGACATGCGCAGGCGCGGGAAAACGTTGAAACCCGTGTCGGGGCGGAACCGCGCGATTGCGCTCTTGCGGTCGTTCTGTCTGGTCTCAGCCACCTGTGCGAACTTCTTTGCGCTGCTGCACCTGCCGCTCGCGGTGACCGCCGCGATCCTGCACGTGGCCCCGGTGCTGGTCTGCCTGCTCGCCTGGCCGATCCTGGGGGAGGAGGTCCGGCGCACCCACTGGATCGCGGTGCTGTTGGGCCTTTCCGGCGTGCTGATCATCGTGCAGCCGTTTGGTGAGGGGGCGAATTGGTATGCGGTCCTGATGCTCTATCCGGCGACCTGCATGGCGCTTTACACAGTGCTGACCCGCAAGATCGCGCATGAGGTGTCGCCGACGACCTCGCAATTCTACACGGGGTTGATGGGGACCGTGGTGCTCTTGCCCTTTGGCGTGATGACGTGGGAGACGCCGCCGTCACTGCTCGCCTGGGTTTTGACCTTCGGGATTGGCGTCTTCGCCTGGGCCGGGCATGAGTTTCTGATCCGTGCGCATGCTCATGCGGGCGCGAGCCTGCTGGCGCCCTTCGGCTATGCCTTTGTGGTCTATCTGGCGATTGCCGGGTGGCTGGTGTTTGACCACATCCCGGAGTGGTACACATGGGTCGGCGCGGTGCTGATTTTTGCTGCCGGGTTGATTATCTGGCGAGCGCAGACGCGTCAGGCGGGGTAGAAGGGGATCTTGGAGAGGTCGAAGCGACTGGCGCGTTTCGCTTTCTTGAGTGCTTTGACGAGGCGATCGCTCATAAAGAAGTCACCACCGTTGAGGTGAGGGTCACGCCAAATGTCTGGGCCGTCACCTATGGCACTCGGCAAAGCAAAAACTTCTCCCAGCTTGGGCTTTGTAGAATAGGTGATTTCAATGAGGGGCGGATCGGCACGTAGGTAGTCTTTGACCTTGGTGTATGAGCAGTGTTCAAAGTCAATTGTAGGCGATTGTATATTTGACAAACCCAGCCGGATAACCTATATCTAACTCAACAA
>JAHDEX010000069.1 GCA_020628545.1 Paracoccaceae bacterium
AGGCACTGCTCAAGCTGATGGAAGGCACCACTGCATCGGTTCCGCCGCAGGGAGGCCGCAAACATCCGCAGCAGGAATTCCTGCAAGTGGATACGACGAACATCCTGTTCATCTGCGGCGGGGCTTTTGCAGGTCTCGACAAGATCATTGCGCAACGCGGTAAAGGCTCTTCGATGGGCTTTGGCGCGGATGTGAAAGACAATGATGAACGCGGCGTGGGTGAGATCTTTACGGATCTTGAGCCGGAAGACCTGCTGAAGTTTGGTCTGATCCCGGAATTCGTCGGACGCTTGCCCGTAATCGCAACGCTGACCGACTTGGACGAAGACGCGCTGATCACGATCCTGACGAAGCCGAAGAATGCGCTGGTGAAGCAGTATCAACGCTTGTTCGAGTTGGAAGATACGAAGCTCACATTCACCGAAGATGCGCTTCAGGCGATTGCGCGACGTGCGATTGAACGCAAAACCGGTGCGCGGGGCCTGCGGTCAATCATGGAAGACATCCTGCTCGACACGATGTTTGATCTGCCGGGCATGGAAACCGTGACTGAAGTTGTCGTCAATGAAGAGGCTGTGACGTCAGATACAGCGCCGCTGATGATTCATGATGACAAGAAGTCCAAGAAAGCGCCTGCAACGGCAAGCTAACGGATGCGTCGCATGAGCTCGGGTGGGGTCTACGAAGACAAGGTGGGCTACTCCCGCGCGGTGATTGCGGGCGGTTTTGTCCATATCTCTGGCTGCGTGAGTCCCGGGACGGATGTGCCGGAAGATGTTGTGGCACAATGCAAAGGCGCCATCGGTTTGATAGCTGAGACTTTGCAAGAGGCCGGTGCGACATTCGCCGATGTCGTGCGGGTGCGTTATATCCTGCCGAACCCCGACGATTTCGAGCCATGCTGGCCAGTTCTGCGTGCGACTTTTGGGGATAACCCACCGGCAGCAACGATGATTTCCTGCAACCTCATTGACCCCAAATACAAAATCGAGATCGAGGTCACAGCGCTCGCGCCTGAAGGCTGAACGGCGTTGATCCAATTGAGCGCCCGTACCGGGCGCGCGACATTTTTGGTTTGGTCACGCGGGTGGTGCGTTTGCGGATACTGCGGGACGCCTCCTGCGGGGAGGTATTTGAAGCAAGAAGAGGCAAGGCGCGCGCGCACTGCTGAAACGGTTGGCAAGCCACGTGACGTCTGGACGTTTTGTCCTTTTTGCGCCATCACCGCAGTGACGAGTTGGAGAGATCTTATGGGCCTTGGTTCCGCAATCAAACGTGCTTTCACCTGGTGGGATGGGCAAACCTATTCCATGCAATTTTTCACCTGGCGCAAAGGTGAGAAAGTGGGTGAGGACAGCCAGGGCAACATCTTTTACCGCAATGCCGATGGCTCACGCCGCTGGGTGATCTACAATGGTGACATTGAGGCGTCGCGCGTCGACCCGGAATGGCACGGGTGGTTGCACTATACTTGGGATGAGCCGCCGACGGATAAGCCTTTGGTGCGCAAGTCCTGGGAAAAGCCGCATCAGGAAAACCTGACGGGCACGGCAATGGCCTATGCGCCAAGCGGATCGATCAGGTCGGCAGAGCCGAAGGCGCGTGCTGACTATGAGGCGTGGAGTCCCGAATAGGGCGGGCGATGCAGGAAAACCGCGCAGAGGTTTTGGTGGGTGCCGCGGTGCTGGCTGTGGCGATCGGATTTGGCGCATACGCGCTGCAGTTTGCCGGTTTGCGGACCGGCGCGCAGGGGTATGATCTGACCGCCAGCTTTCGCTCCGCCGAGGGCATCTCAACAGGCACGGATGTGCGGCTTGCCGGGGTAAAGATTGGTCAGATCACCGATATGGCGCTGAACCCGGCGACATACCGCGCAGATGTGACGCTCACGTTTGCGGATGGGATCGCGATCCCGAATGATAGTGCCGTGGCGATTGCCTCGGAAGGGATCCTTGGTGACAACTTCGTTGAGATTGTTCCGGGTGGATCACTCGACAACTTTGCGCCGGGCGAAGAGATTGAGGATACGCAAGGCGCGGTGAGCCTGATTTCACTGCTCTTGAAGTTTGTCACCGGAGAAGGAGAGAGCGAATGAAGGCACATGGCTTGGCACTTCTTTTGGCTTTCTTGCCATTGCAGACTTTAGGGCAGGAGGCTTCGACCGGGCTGGGCGCGGAACTGCGTGTTCTGGATAAGTTGAATGGTATAGTAACCGATATCCCTTTGCGCACGGGTGAGACCGCGACACTTGGACATCTGCGGATCAATCTACAAGAATGCCGGTTTCCCAACGACAACCCAAGCGGCGATGCATACGCGGATCTACTGGTAATGTACCGCGATGCGGAGGAACCGGCCTTTGATGGTTGGCTGATCGCGTCAGCTCCTGCGCTCAACGCGATGGAACATCCGCGTTACGACGTTTGGGTGTTGCGCTGTATCAGATCCTGAGGGGTTGGCAGCGGTAGGGTCGCGTCAAAACTGGCCGTGACCTCAAGCGCGTCAAGCAGGCGCGCGTGGTAGTCCCGTCGCTCAATCTCAATCGCGCCAAGTGTTGCCAAATGGTCCGTGATAAATTGCGTGTCAAACAGGGTGAAGCCGCAGATTGAAAGTCTGTGGGTGAGATAGGCCAAGCCCACCTTTGACGCATCCGTTGCCGTACTGAACATGCTTTCGCCAAAGAACGCACCTGCAATCGCGACACCGTAAACACCGCCCACCAGATCGTCGCCTGACCAAACCTCGCAGGAGTGAGCGTCGCCGCGATGGTGCAGGTCGAGATAAAGGTCATAGATCGTGGCATTGATCCACGTCTCGTCACGCGCTGCGCATCCGTCAACGACAGATGCAAAGGCGACATTGAAGGTGATGTCGTAGTCGGCGTGGCGGAGCCGTCGCGCCAAGGAGCGAGAGATGTGAAAGCCGTCGAGCGGCAACACGCCTCGCAGGATCGGATCCACCCAGAAAATGTCGTCGCTATCGCGTGTTTCCGACATGGGGAAGACGCCGGCCCGGTAAGCCTGCAATACCAGGTCCGGGGTCAGCGCTTCGTCCCGCATCAGCCCGTACTGAGGTTCTGGTCGAGCCAGTGCTCCAGCCAGTGGATGGTATAGTCGCCGGTTTGCACATCAGGCTCGGCCAAGAGCGCATGAAAGAGCGGGATCGTGGTGTCGACGCCATCCACGATCAATTCTCCAAGCGCGCGGGCGAGCCGCGCCAGTGCTTCCGGGCGGTCGCGCCCATGGACAATCAATTTGCCGATCAAACTGTCGTAGTAAGGTGGGATGCGGTAGCCGTCATACAGCGCGCTATCCATGCGGACGCCAAGACCGCCAGGGGCGTGGTACTGGGTGATTGTGCCAGGGCAGGGTGCGAAGTTTGGCAGTTTTTCTGCGTTGATCCGCACTTCAATCGCGTGGCCATTGATTTTGAGGTCGTCCTGCGTGAAGGACATCGGCATGCCTGCGGCGACACGCAACTGCTCACGCACGAGATCGACGCCAAAAATGCCTTCGGTGACGGGGTGTTCCACCTGCAGGCGGGTGTTCATTTCGATGAAGTAGAACTCATCATTTTCGAACAGGAACTCGATCGTGCCCGCGCCGATGTAGTTGATCTTAGCGACGGCATCCGCACAGACCTTGCCAATTTTCGCGCGCAGTTCCGGGGTGATGCAGGGGCCCGGTGCCTCTTCAAAAACCTTTTGATGGCGGCGTTGCAGGGAGCAGTCACGCTCGCCCAAGTGCACGGCGTTGCCTTTGCCGTCGCCGAACACCTGAATCTCGATATGGCGCGGGGTAGTCAGGTATTTCTCGATGTAGACTTCATCGTTGCCGAAAGCAGCCTTGCCTTCTGCGCGGGCGGAATGAAATGCCTTCTCCATATCCGCAGCTGTCTGCGCGACTTTCATACCACGGCCACCGCCACCCGCAGTCGCTTTGATGATCACTGGATAGCCGATCTCTTCGCCAACGCGCTTGGCGTCGGCGAGGGACGCGACGCCACCATCGGACCCGGGCACACATGGCACGCCAAGTTCTTTCATCGTGTCCTTGGCGGTGATCTTGTCACCCATAACGCGGATGTGTTCCGCTGTAGGGCCAATGAATGTCAGGCCGTGGTCTTCGACTGCCTGCACAAACGCCGCGTTCTCGGACAGAAATCCATAGCCAGGGTGGATTGCCTGCGCGCCAGTGATCTCACAAGCGGAGATGATGGCGGGAAAGCTCAGGTAGGATTGTGCCGAAGACGGAGGCCCGATGCAGATTGCCTCGTCTGCCATGCGGACGTGCATTGCATCGCTGTCGGCGGTGGAATGTACGGCGACAGATTTGATGCCCATTTCGCGGCATGCGCGCACGACCCGCAAGGCGATTTCGCCGCGGTTCGCAATCAGGATTTTGTCGAACATGACTCGCCCCTATTCGATGATCACCAGTGGCGCCCCAAACTCGACCGGGCCACCATCTTCGACAAGGATGCGCTTGATTGTCCCGGCACGGGGCGCGGGAATGTGGTTCATCGTTTTCATGGCTTCGATGATCAGCAGGGTTTCACCCTCGCTGACGACCTTGCCAACTGACGAGAAGGCCGCGGCGCCAGGCTCTGGCGCGAGATAGACGGTGCCTACCATTGGCGAGGTCACAGCGCCCGGATGGCTCGCTGGATCATCCGTGGCTGCTGCGGCGGGGGCGGGTGCCGGGGCCGCGGGTGCTGCTGGCGCTGCGGGTGCGGCAGCAGGGGCGGCTACGGGTGCTGGTGCAACTTGAGTGTAGCGTCCGACACGCACGTCGAGGCTGTCGTTTTCGCCGTAGTCTCGTTTCACCCGCAACTCTGACAGGTCATTTTCGCGCAAGAGTTCCGCGAGAGCCTGGATAAAGCTCACATCGCTGTCGTGAGAGGTTTTTTTGCTCATTTTGTCCTCAACCCATAGCCCATTACATGGCCATATGCGGGCGGCACCGGCCAATTGCAACGCTTATATGCCAAGCGCCCGGCAGTGGGAAGCCGCGGAATGACGTAGCGTCTTTTGAGGGTTAGGGCGGAGAAGGGGCGGTAATGAAGAGCGCATTTTGGTAGCGACTGCCGGCCTGCCGCCTGTATCCGCGCGAAGGATGTTCCGCGCCGTCGGAGCCCCAAACCGGTTCCGCGCCGATGCGTGCTTCATTGATGATCCCGACGATCCGCAAATCCAGTCCTTTGGAGGCGCAAAGCGATTGCCCTAGTCTGGATGTGGTCGCGTCGTCACCGCGAGACTTACGCTTTGCCGGACGCGGCGTTTGGTGGGAAGCATTTGAAGTAGCGTGGGTGCGTGTCAGCATGATCAGCAGGCGGCTATTTGAATTTCGCCCGCATTTTTATGGATCAAGCTTACCAAATTACGAATCCCAGCGGATTTTTCCGCCGGGAACCATGAACAGTCCTAGATTGCGAGGTATTGCGCCCGCAGTTGTTCGTCGTCCAGAACCTCCTGCGCGGAGCCATCGTAAACCACCGTTCCGGTATCGAGGATCACTGCGCGGTCAGCGAGCTTGAGTGCCGCAACTGCGTTCTGTTCCACAATGACGGTCGTGATGCCTTGGTCGCGGATGATCTCAAGTGTCTTTGCGATCTCTTGCACGATCACAGGGGCGAGGCCTTCGTATGGCTCATCCAGCAGCAACACTTTGATGTCACGGGCCAACGCACGGGCGATGGACAACATTTGCTGCTCACCACCTGACAAGGTCACCCCTTCCTGTTTACGACGCTCACCGAGACGCGGGAAAAGCTCGTAAATGCGCTCTAGTGACCAGCCAATGGGCGGGGCGATCTGCGCAAGCTGCAGGTTCTCTTCTACCGTCAGACCGGCAATGATCCGGCGGTCTTCCGGAACCAGCGCGATACCAGCGGCGGCGGCCTGGTGGCTTTTCATCTCGTGCAACGGCTGATGATCGAGCCAGATTTCGCCATGCTTCAATGCCGGATCATCAAGCCGGGCAATCGTACGCAAAGTTGAAGTTTTTCCTGCACCGTTGCGGCCGAGCAGGGCCAGGATCTCGCCCTCATGGATGTCGAAGCTGACGTTTTGTACGATGTAGCTTTCGCCGTAGTAAGCTTCGATTTCCCAAACACTCAGGTACTTCGGCGCAGTTGCGGCCATGTTGCGGTCGCGGCTGAAGGGCTTTGGTCCTTCAAGATGTTCTACGTTTGTCATGTTGACCGCTCCTTAGACCTGCGCTTCACCGAGATACGCTTCACGCACCTTCGGATGGCCTTTGATGTTTTCTGGCGTCTCTTCCACAAGTGGGGTGCCCTGCGCCAGCACGGTGATCCGTTCTGCGAGGGAGAACACGACGTGCATATCGTGTTCAATGATCGCCATGGTGATGTCGCGCTTTTCCTTGATCTCCTTCAGAAGATCGATGGTGTTGTTGGTGTCAGCGCGCGCCATGCCGGCGGTGGGCTCGTCCAGCAGCAACAGACGTGGCTCCTGCACAAGACACATTGCCATTTCGAGGCGGCGTTTGTCGCCGCGTGAGAGTGAGGCTGCGTGCATGTTGCGTTTATCGAGCATGCTGACGTCAGCAAGGATTGCCTCGGCCTGTTCCTGGATGGCCTTTTCATTGCGTGTGTTTTCCCACGCGTGCAGGCGGTACGCCCCATCACGCTTGGCAAAGCACGGGATCATCACGTTTTCGATCACCGTCAGATCACCAAAAATCTCAGGCGTCTGAAAAACCCGACTGATGCCCATCTGATTGATCTCATACGGCTGGCGCCCAAGAACTGACTGGCCATCAAACATGACTGAGCCGGAGTCTGGGATCAGCTTACCCACGAGAACGTTCAGCAGGGTAGACTTGCCTGCACCGTTTGGGCCGATGATTGCGTGGACAGTGTTTTCGGCCACGCTGAGGTTCACATCACCAAGCGCCTGCAGTCCGCCGAAACGCTTGTTGATGCCTTTGACTTCAAGGATTCCCATTGTCCGCTCCTATTCCGCAGGCTTCGTGGAAGCACCGGTTGGCGCGTTGTCGGTCTTCTTCCGGCGGAACAGACCAATGAAACGCTCGCCCAGCTCAACCAGACCGCCCGGTAGGTAGATCACAACTGCCATGAACACGACGCCCAGTGTCAGGTGCCAACCCTTACCGATAAAGGGGTGAATGATCGCGACCATGAAGTTCTCAATGCCTTCGGGCATGAAGGCGAACCATTGATGCAGGATGTTGTCGTTGATCTTTGAAACGATGTTTTCCATGTACTTGATCGCACCGGCGCCCAAGATCGGGCCAATCAATGTACCGACGCCGCCGAGAATGGCCATGATCACGATCTCACCTGAGGCGGTCCAGAACATCCGTTCCGCACCTGTGAGTGGGTCCATTGCTGACCAGAGGCCACCTGCCAGACCGGCATACATGCCTGAGATCACGAAAGCAGTGAGCATATACGGGCGCGTGCTGACGCCGGTGTAGTTCAGGCGCTGCTGGTTTGACTTGATCGAGCGCAGCACAAGGCCAAACGGGGACCGGAAGATGCGGATCGACATGTAGAAAGCGATGATCATGAAGACCGCGCACAGGTAGTAGCCGTTCTGGAAGACGAACTCCCACCCCCCGACGCTCCAGACGGTTTGAGAATTCATCTCCAACCCAAACAAGTGCGGCACGCGTGGGTCACCCGCACCAGCAAGAATCTGCGGATCATCGAGGTAAACCTGCAGGCCGGTTTCACCGTTTGTGATGATCGTACCCAGAAACTTCCCGACAAGGTCCGAGTACGCAATCGCGTACATCATCTGTGCGAAGGCCAGCGTCAGGATCGAGAAGTAGATGCCGGAGCGCCGCAGCGCGACGTATCCGATGACGACCGAAAACAGGCCAGCAACGACGATCGACAGAATGATGGCTGGGATCACATTGAAGGATAGCAGCTTGAACATCCACACCGCTGCAAAGGACCCCACACCTAAGAACGCGGCATGCCCAAAGCTGAGATAGCCGGTCAGGCCGAAGAGAATGTTAAACCCAACCACAAGGATGCCGAAGATCAGGAAGCGTTGCATCAGCGCGGGGTAGCCCGCGTTGAATTGTGCAAGCGCGCTATCAGCAGGGAAGGGGTTCAGAAGGATCGGTGCGGCGAGCACCATGATGATCACGACGATGAAGAGAGAAGTATCTTTTGCGTTCAAACCAAGCATGATTATTCCTCCATCACGCCCTTGCGGCCCATCAGGCCACGTGGCCGGGTCAGCAAGATGATGATTGCAACAAGGTAGATGATGATCTGGTCGATGCCGGGCAGGATCGCTTTGACTTCATTCATCGATGCGAAACTTTGCAGGATCCCCAGGACGAAGCCTGCGAGCACCGCGCCGGGCAGGGACCCCATGCCCCCCACGACCACGACCACGAAGGAGAGCACAAGGAAATCCATCCCAATATTGTAGTGGGGCGAAAGGATCGGCGTGTACATCACACCCGCAAGCCCCGCGACGGCTGCTGCGAGCCCGAACATGAACGTAAACCGCTTGTCGATGTCGATGCCCAGCAGGCCGACGGTTTCACGATCTGCCATGCCTGCTCGGACGACCATGCCGAAGGTTGTGAACTGTAGGAAAGCAAACACACTCGCAATGATGACAATTGCAAAGAGGAAATACACCAGACGCCAATAAGGGTAGATGATCGTGTTGGGCTCAAACCCGAGCAGAACACCAAAGTCCATCGCACCGCGGAAAGCTTCCGGGGCAGGGGTGGAGATTGGGTTAGCGCCGAAGTTGGCCTTGATGATCTCGCCGATCACAATGGCGAGGCCAAAGGTCACAAGGATTTGGTCCGCGTGCGGACGCTTGTAGAAGTGCTTGATCAAGCCGCGCTCCATTGCGAAGCCAACTGCAATCATCACCGGGATGGCCAGAAAGATCGCAAGCGGGACCGACCAATCGATGATCGCGGCCCCAACCTCGGGCCCAAACCAGGCCTCCACGTAGGGCGTCTCGACCTTCAGCGGGTTGCCGAGAAAGTCTGTCTGCGTCTCGTCCACCATTTCGAAGCTGGTCGAGAGCATGCGTTGCAAAGTGACAGAGCAGAACGCCCCGATCATGAAGAGTGCGCCGTGCGCGAAGTTCACGACACCTAGTGTGCCGAAGATCAATGTCAGACCCAAAGCGATCAACGCGTAAGCGGATCCTTTGTCTAGACCATTGAGAATCTGAAGAATGATGGCATCCATTGCCCGGCCCCTCTCCAAGCTAAAACGGTATGGGTCGGCGCCGTTACCGGCGCCGTTTGCCCCCCTTGCCTTCGGGGGCGGGTGGGACCGGCAATTTTGCCGATCCCTGTCTTATGTTAGGTCGCTTACGCGCCTGGGTTACACGTGCCCAGGGACGCTTCTGCGCCGCCAAACATTGGGTGATCAGGTGCATATTCCACCTGTGACCGCGGTGTCTGGTCGACGATTTCCAGTGTGTCGTACTGGTTCGTTGGGTTCTCAGTCCCCTTCACAACCAGCACGTCCTTGAAGCACTGGTGGTCGGCGCCACGGTATGTGGTTGGGCCGTTGCCCATACCGTCGAATTCGAAGTCTTCGAGAGCTTCGACAACGCCGCATGGGTTGAAGGTACCTGCGCGGGTCACAGCATCGGCGTACAGAAGTGTCTGCACGTAGCATGTGTGGGCCGCACCGGATGGTGGGAAGCCGTACTTTTCGCCGAAGGACTTCACGAATGCTTTGGTGCCTTCGTCTTCCAGCTGCCAGTTCCAGTTCATGGAGCCGATCACACCCTGGATGTTGGCGCCAGCACCGGCAGCCATCAGTTCAGAGTAGAGAGGCACGATGATCTTGAAGTCGTTCCCGTTGACCTGACGATCTTTCAGACCGAACTGAACCGCCTGTGTCAGAGAGTTCACCATGTCCCCACCGTAGTGGTTCAGGATCAGTGTATCTGCGCCAGAGTTCAGGACAGGTGCAATATAGGACGAGAAGTCACCGGCACCAACAGGTGTCAGAACCGCTTCTTGTGTCTGCCAGCCAAGGCCTTCTGTCGTCGCCTGGATCGATTCCTGTGTGGTCCAACCCCAGTTGTAGTCAGCCGTCAGGTGATAAGCAGAACGCTCATTTCCGTATTCAGCTTCAAGCACTGGGCCAAGCGCCGCACCGGACATGAAGCCGTTGAAGAAGTGGCGGAAGCCATTTGCTTTACGGTCTTTACCGGTGGTGTCGTTGGAGTGTGTCAGGCCCGCCATGAAGATCACGCCGGAAGATTGGCAAAGGTCTTGCACAGCCACAGCCACACCGGAGGACGAACCACCCGTGATCATGATACAACCGTCTTTCTGGATCATGGACTGTGCAGAAGCACGTGCCACGTCAGACTTTGTCTGTGTATCGCCTGTGACGAATTCTACTTTCTTACCGAGGATACCTGTACCGTCCAGGTTCTTCTCGGAGAAGGTGTTGAGCATGCCGCCGTCGCCCTCACCGTTGAGGTGCTCAACAGCAAGTTCCTGCGCGCGCAGTTCGTCCAGGCCTTCTTCAGCGTATGGACCGGTCTGCGGCACGTTGAAGCCGATTGTGACTGTTGGACTGTCGCCTGGCGCGTTCGTATAGCCCGTGTGGCCATCCGCGCGAAGGTATGTTGGCAATGCCAAACCGGCACCGGCAATGGCACCCGTCTTCAACACACCCCGACGAGAGATTGTGGATTTGGACATTAATATCCTCCCTAAGTTGTATGACCGTGCGGAGTCTCCTTCCCTCCACACAGCAGGCACTTCTGTGCTGCGCTATCTTGGGGGCGAAGAACGGATTGTGCCAACTGTCCATTTCCGCCGCTTCCGATTTCTGTAAATTTATGGACAATCGAAATGTAAACTGTGTAAATTGATTGTCGATGCAGCGCAGAAAGCATCTGATTAACTTAAGGGAAATGCGATGGATGGTCAGGTTTTTGTAGGGTCGCGCATCCGTCAGCGCCGTATCGATTTGGGGCTAAGACAAGCGGATGTCGCTGCAAACGCTGAGATTTCCGCCAGCTACCTTAATCTGATCGAACACAATAAGCGCAGAATCGGTGGAAAGCTTCTCGCACGCTTGGCCGACATTCTAGGCGCTTCGCCAGATGCTTTGACGCTTGGTGGTGATGCAGGAGTCCTTGACGGCATGCGCACGGCCGCATCGCGTTATGGGCGGCCCGTGGAGATGGATCGCGCGGAAGATATTGCGGCGCGATTTCCCGGCTGGTCGGCGCTCATTGCTGATCAGGAAGCGCAGATTTCAACTCTAGAGCGTGAGGTGCAAGCATTGTCGGATCGGATGGGGCATGATCCGGCGCTTGCCGATGCGCTGCACGATGTGATCAGCTCTGTCACGGCCATTCGCGCAACAGCCGGTATTCTGGTGAGTGGTGACCGCGTTGATGAAGATTGGCAGCAGCGGTTTCATGCCAATTTGCACGCAGACAGCCAGCGGCTGACTGAACAGTCGAAGTCTTTGGTGGCCTACCTTGATCAGCCGGGGCAATCAAAAGATCCGCGTGCGACCTACAGCGTCTTAGAGGCCGCGGAGCAATTTATTGCTAAACGGGCAGACATTTTTCTGGCATTCGACGAAGACCCGAATGCGCAGGTCGAGAGCATCATGACGTCGCAGGACGTGTCCGCGCTGTCTGATGATGTGCAAAAAATCCTGAGGCGACGCCTGATGCAACAGGCTGCCGACGCCGCAAAACTGCCTTTTGAAGACTTCCTAGAGGCCGCTGTCGCCTGTGACGCGGACCCGGCCATTCTTGCGGATCAGTTTCATGCGGAACTGCCGCAGGTTTTCCGGCGACTTGCCTATCTGCCGAATGACAATCGCCTGCCGCCAAGAGGGCTGGCGGTTTGCGATATGGCGGGCGTGATGACGGTTCTGAAGCCGACACTTGGCTTTCGACTAAATCGTCGGAGCGACAGCTGCCCACTTTGGCCGCTTTTCAGCGCGCTGCGGCAGATTGGACAACCGGTGCGTCAAGAAGTGGTTCTGCCCAGTGCGACGGCTCCAAGGTTGCTTTGTTTTGCGCAGGCAGAGGCCATGAATGCCAAGCATTTTGATACGCCACTGCAAGTGGAAAGCACGATGTTGGTGATTGCTGATCCACGCCCGGGCCTCGCGCCGGAGGTGCTTGCAGGCACAAGCTGCCGAATTTGTCCACGCCAGGACTGTCCTTCGCGACGTGAGCCTGCGTTGATGCACGAGTTCCTGTAGGACCCGCGGATTCGTTCTGCGCTTTCAATCTGATAGGCTTGAAGTCTCAATCTTTGACAGGCCCGCGAAAGACGGCAATACTTGTCGCGGGGAGAGGCCGCTGCGACGGCGGTGACATGGGAAGTCAATGGGTCGACGTGTTCTGCTAATTGAGGATGAGCCGAACATCATCGAGGCGATCAGTTTCATACTGTCGCGCGATGGATGGACTGTTCACACACATGAGGATGGCAGCACTGCCATCGACAAGGTGCGTGCCGCACCACCAGATATGGTCATTCTGGATGTGATGCTGCCGGGGCGAAGTGGTTTCGATATCTTGCGCGATCTTCGCGAAAGCGCCGAAACGGCCGATTTGCCCGTCATGATGCTGACGGCACGGGGCCAGTCGAAGGACCGGGATCTCGCTGAAAGATTAGGTGCTAACCATTTCATGACAAAGCCTTTTTCGAATCAAGATGTCAGGGATCAAGTCCGCCTGATGATGGGTGAGGGCTAGGAATGCCGACACCGCCACCGTCCGGACCTGTTTATCTGGCAAGAGCGTCATACAGGCAAAGACGGCTAAGGGACGTCGCGCGCATGCTGCCGCTTGCTGGCGCAGTGTTGTGGCTTTTGCCGGTCCTCTACATTGCGCCTTCTACGGGTGTTGTCGGTCTCTATGTCTTTGGGGTCTGGTTTGTCCTCACGCTGATTGCGGCGGTGATCGCGGGCAAACTTGACCACACTAACGACGCCGAAAAAGGATCAGTCGACACCGACGACGGGGTCTGAGGCGAGATGAGGCAGGTATAGAAATGTCCTTCAACCTGCTGATTTTTGTATCATTATGCTACGTCGCATTCCTGTTTCTTGTGGCCTTCTGGGCTGAGCGACGCGCTTATGCAAACGGTGCGCGTTGGTTGCGCGGCCCTTTCGTCTATACGCTGTCGCTCTCAATCTACTGCACGGCGTGGACGTTCTACGGTGCGGTCGGATACGCCGCACGATCCGGTATTGAGTTTGTGACGATCTACCTTGGCCCGACGCTTGTGATGGTCGGCTGGTGGTGGATTCTCAGACGACTGGTCAGAATCGGGCGGGCGCAGCGGATTACGTCTATTGCTGATCTGATCTCAAGCCGATTTGGCAAATCAACGTCACTTGGGGTGATCGTGACGATCTTGTCGGTTGTGGCTGCGACACCTTACATTGCCTTGCAGCTTCAGTCAGTCACGCAGTCTTTCGCCGTTTTTGCGACAAGTGGTGGGCAGGTGTGGGAACGGCCAGATTTTCTGCGTGCCGCTGCGTGGATCGCGGTGGGACTTGCAATATTTACGGTGATTTTCGGGACCCGTTCCCTTGATGCGAACGAACGCCACAGTGGGATCGTGATTGCGATCGCGGTCGAAGCCGTCGTGAAACTCGTTGCACTGCTGGCAGTCGGGGCCTTTGTGGTTTGGGGGCTTGCTGGTGGCCCGGGGGAGGTTCTTGCGCAGATCGAAAGCTCTCCCATTTCGTCGTTTGAGACACCGGGCGGGCGATGGGCTGCCCTGATCTTCCTATCGGCGGCAGCATTCCTGTGTCTGCCCCGCATGTTTCAGGTGCTGGTGGTCGAAAATTCGGATGAGCGGAACCTGCAGACAGCAAGCTGGGCCTTTCCACTCTACCTCATCGCGGTTTCGCTTTTTGTCTTGCCAATTGCGGTGGTGGGTTTGGAACGCATGCCGGTGGGCTCCAACCCAGACCTTTTCGTGCTGACCCTGCCTTTGGCGGAGGATCAAGGCGAGTTGGCCGTGCTGGCCTTCTTGGGCGGATTCTCGAGCGCCACATCGATGGTGATTGTGTCCACAATTGCTGTGGCTACCATGGTCTCAAACCACATCGTTGCGCCAATTTGGTTGAACACTGGCACCCAAGGTGCGTCGATGTCAGGCGATGTTCGGCGCGTTATTGTGCGCGCACGCCGGGTTTCCATCGCGGGCATTCTTGCGCTGGGGTATCTCTACTTTCGCTTTTCCGGCGGCGGCGCGGCGTTGGCTGCAATTGGTCTGATTTCCTTCAGTGGCGCGGTGCAAATTCTGCCAGCGATGCTAGGTGGCATCTTCTGGCGGGGCGCGACACGCGTGGGTGCCCGTCTTGGACTTTTTGCTGGTTTCGTTGTCTGGCTCTACACACTCTTCTTACCAAGTTTTGGTGCGGAGGCGGTCATGTCTCAAGCGATGCTGGACAACGGTCCCTTTGGCATCGAGTGGCTGCGTCCCCAGGCCTTGTTCGGGTTGGTGGGGATGGACCCCCTTGTTCACGGATTGCTTTGGTCGATGCTGCTGAATACGGCGTTCTTCTTCATCGGCTCGGCCATGAGCTTTCCGCGCCCACTTGAGCGTTTCCAGGGCGCGCAGTTCGTCAACGTCTTCGCCATGTCAACGGACGCTAAGGCGTGGTCCGGCAGTGCGGCGCCTGCCGAAGACCTGTTGATTATGGCGCAGCGAATCCTGGGTGGCCGCGAGGCGCAAACCTTGTTTCAACGCGCTGCGCAAGAGCAGGGAAAGACCGGTTATTTGCCCGATGTAACGCCGGACTTCATTGTCAGGCTAGAACGGGAATTGGCAGGTTCCGTTGGTGCTGCGACCGCGCACGCGATGATTGGTCAGTTGACCGAAGGGGCCGCAATTTCTGTCGAAGATTTGATTGCAGTGGCCGACGAAGCCGCTCAGATTCTGGAATACTCCAGCAAGCTTGAAGCAAAGTCAGCAGAGCAGGACATCACGGCCCGTGCGCTGCGCGCGGCAAATGAGAAGCTTACGGCGCTCTCCATCCAAAAAGATGCCTTTCTTAGCCAAATCAGCCATGAGTTGCGCACGCCGATGACCTCGATCCGGTCGTTTTCCGAGATTCTGCGGGACATGGATATGAACGCGGATGACCATCGACACTATGCCGGGATCATCCATGATGAATCGCTGCGCCTGACGCGGCTTCTGGATGATCTGCTTGATCTTTCGGTGCTTGAGAACGGCCAGGTCACGCTACACGAACAATCGGGTCAACTGAGCGACCTGATCGACCGCGCCATCGGTGTATCTGGTGTGCAGGGTAGCCCGTTGAAAATCGTGCGCGACAAGGGCCGCGAGAAAGTGGCGCTGCATACTGATCTGGACCGATTGGTTCAGGTCTTTGTGAATGTGATCGTAAATGCGCAGAAGTACTGCAAAGCGGATCCGCCCCAACTCCGTATTCAGGCCCATCGCTTCAACGGCCATGATGTCGTTGATTTTATTGATAACGGCGAAGGGATCGCAGCTTCCTCGCAAGGCATGATCTTTGAGAAGTTTGCGCGGCTCGAAGACGACGGCAAAGCCGGTGGTGCGGGTCTTGGCTTGGCGATCTGCAAACAGATCATGGATCGTTTGGGAGGCGATATTACATATCTGCCAGGCAAAAGCGGTGCGGCTTTCCGTCTGACGCTGCCGCCTGCAGCCGCGAAACCCCAAACAAGCGAACTGTTAGCAACCCAGTAAGGTCTGAGACATAAAACAAGGTGAATCCTCGCGCGGGCTTGTCTGCGTCGGGTGCCCTTTGGGTGTTGTGGTTTGAATTCGAATTGGAAAGCATGAACCGTCAAGTGTCTCATGACGTCTTGCGACGGATGGTGTCGCCACCGCCCCGCGCACCCGAAGATGTGCCGATCACATCGTCTCGGGCGATGCGCCTTGCGGTGACGAGGGCGGCTGACACCACACATCGGCTCGCTTTGTCTGTCACCCAATTGCGGGAAGAGGTGTTGGACCTCGACACTATGCTTGCGGGCATTGCCGACGACTTCATGCTTGTCGGCATGGTTGATGACGCGCGGACGCTGCTGGGTCTTGCAGCCATCGATGCGGGACTGCGAAGTGCGTTGATTGAGATCCAGACGATTGGCAAAGTCCTGACGGGCGGCGTTGATGATCGTCCCCCGACAGCGACGGATGCCAAAATGGCAGAGCCGGTGTTAGCCGCCATTCTGCATCACCTGAATGAAACGGCGGAAAGAACGCCGCTCGATGGATGGGGGCAGGGGCTCGCGCCAATGGGAAGGGTCACCGACACGCGCTCTGCGGGTTTGGTCCTGCCGGAAGGCGACTACCGGGTTTTGCGTTTGGAACTTGATCTTCGGGTTGAGGGCCGCACCGGCGTGCTGATCATGGCGCTACCGGATCAGGCTAAGCGTGCCGTGCCACTCACGGATAAAGAAGAGCAGGGGGATTGGGACACGCTTTTTCAGAAAGCCGTCAATGCGGCACCGGTCAGTCTCGACGCGGAATTGCATCGCTTTCAATCTCCTTTGGAAGCTGTGCAGGGCTTTTCGGTTGGAGACGTTATTCCGCTTGTCGGTTGTGATGTGACATCGGTAAAGCTGCGTGCTCGCGACGGTCGCAAGATTGCCACAGCGCGGCTCGGGCAAGCAGGTGGCAAACGCGCCATACGCGTGGAGGCAGCGGTCGCGCAAGACCTGTCTTCCTTGAGTTCGCTTGGCACCAGCGCGGCAGAGGCCGAAGATGCAGGTCTCATGGCGATCAGTGCGATGGGCGAAAACGCGGGTGTTCTGGAGGATGCCGCGGACCGTGGCGGCACCGACGGTATTGACGCATGGTCAGAGGAGGTCGCAACCGAGGACCCGGACTTGGCGATCTCTGCACCGATGAACAGCGTAGAAGATAATGCGAGTGGAGTTGATCAATCTCTCGATTGGTCAGCGGCTCTCGAAGAAGGTGATGAAGAAAGCGCATCTCCGTCGGGGTGGGATGCTAAGGCGGCTGAAGCCGCCCCGCTTGATTGGTCATCCGAATTGGGCGAAGACGACACGCCCTCAGCCTAAGGACAGTAAAGCCCAGACAGTCTAGCCTTTGGCTTGCTCCGCGATTGCATCAAGCTGCGGTTTGAGACCGCGTAGATCGTAGCCCGCTTGCGTCGTTGCGGCGATTATCGCGTCGCTTTCCAGATCGGTGGCCTGGCCCAAGGACCAAATGATCGATGACCGTGTCCCGGAGGCACAATAGGCCAGCGTCGGTCCGTCCGAGGCGTCAATCGCAGCGCGGTGGGCTTTCACATTCTCAAGCGTCATCGTCTGGTGGGTGATCGGCAAGACGACAAAAGCCAGCCCTGCCGCGCGCGCCGCTATTTCAACCGCTGCTGCATTGAGGTCCGCAGGGATTTCAGAGTCGGGCCGATTGCAGATAATGGTTTTGAAGCCGGCGGCTGCAATTGCCGCACAATCCTCAGGTGCGATCTGCGGGCTGACGGCGTAGGCGGGCGTGAGAGGGCGAATATCCATGAGGGGCCTTGTATGACCTTTCAAATAAGACGTCCAGATTGTCGCAGCGCTAAGCCAGCATGACACCGACCACAACGGTCATCAGACCCAAAATAGCAACGAAGAGCGATCCGATGTTGATGGGGAGAATTTTGGTCATCCGTGCCCGCAGCGCCTCATCCGCAAGATTTTCGCGCCGCGCGGATTGCACCAGATAACAGCTGTAAAGAATCCCAACTAACCCGAGTACGGCAAGCGCGGTTCCGATCCAGACAAGCCAAACCATCTGAGTATCCTTTTGGTTTTGCGCTGCCTAACTTCGGCTCTGACGCAAAGCAAGGGTTGCGGGCAAAGAAGGCCGCCGCTAGGGAATGCGGCATCTCAAAACCATTCCCGAAGGAACTGTCATGTCTGATGTTGTCTCTGACGCCACAACAACCGTCGCTGCCGCAGAACTGCGCCAGTTTATCGAACGGTTTGAACGGTTAGAGGCCGAAAAGAAAGATATCGCAGACGCCCAGAAAGAGGTCATGGCAGAGGCCAAGGGGCGGGGTTACGACACCAAAGTCATGCGCAAGGTCATTGCAATTCGGAAACGCGATGCGAATGATCTCGCAGAAGAGGAAGCGGTTTTGGATATGTACAAGGCCGCGCTTGGCATGTGATGCGGTTACGGCTCAATAAATGTGACACCCGGATGTGACGCGATAAGGTCAATATCCTGATCGTAGGCTTCGGTCAGTTCCTCGACGAGGTCTTGCGTAAAGTCAGGCAGATCCAGCTCTTCCTCCAACAGATCTTCGATCGCGTATTTGTCGAGGAAAGCCATGATGATTTTCAGCTCATGCTGCTGTGTCGGCGGCGGGCTGTTCTTCATGTAAGCCTGCATCCGCTGCATGCCCTCTGGTGCCATGATCGTGCTGAGAAGGTCGTATGTCCCCACCAGCGGTACCGATGGTTTCACGCCCGTCATCGCGCGCATGATCTTTCCCCAGATCAACGGGGTATCTTCGTTACACCACATGGTCAGTTTGCATTGCGGCGCGATTTGTCGAATGCGGCTGACGACGTCAGACCAGCGGACCTCTGTTGGATGCATGCCGCGCATGAATGTCGGCAGATCATCGAATTTTGATTTGGCAAAGGTTTCGGGAATGAACGTTGCGGGATTGCGGACTGCCATGAAAAGTTCAATCTCGTCCTGGGGGAAAAGTGCGAGCAATCCTTTCAATTTGAATTCCGTGAGAAGATAAAATGTGCCCTTTTCAAAGATGCGGTTCGGGATGCAGATGAAGTTGGAGTTGGACAACACCAGTCGTTCAGTTTTGTCATCATCAACAATTGCATCGATCAAAACATCACGGCTGTCTTCGGGTGGTTTGGCGCCGTCGAGGCCCTGAATCGTCTCTCGGATCAGCCTGCGATACTTGCCGGGCCCCGGCACCCGTACCCCATCTTCGCCCAACGTTTGCACATTGCGCAGCAACGACCGCAACAGACGGTCCTCGTCCGTGCAATTTGCACCGATATGAAAGGCAATCTGCATGGCCCGGACCTCCGAAAAGTTGCGGATACCATAGGCAAATTTCGGGGTAGTTAAACCGGATAAGAGCGTCTGACACGCGGTCTTGGCCCGCATTTCTTAGCGAGCGTGACCGCGTTACGTCACCAACTTACACTGCGATGCATTGAGGACTTGCGCCGCAGGATTTGTCGGTCTAAGAGGCGCGCAGTGCCCCTATAGCTCAGCTGGTAGAGCAACTGATTTGTAATCAGTA
>JAHDEX010000141.1 GCA_020628545.1 Paracoccaceae bacterium
CTATGATTTGCACGCATTACCCGCAGGAGCGGACATGGCTGTTTCTTAGGAAGGCCACCCAGTTCTTCGCGGGCCTAAGGCAATGAGGTTTAGGTTTGTTGAAGAACACAGATGCAGCTTCCCAGCCAATCGGCTGTGTGATGTTGTCGGCGTCAGCACACGCGGTCTACGCGCATTTCGAAGCCGGCCAGCCAGTCGCAGACAGCGGTCTGATTTGGTCACACTGGCGCACATCAAAGAACAGTCGCGTCTCAGCCTGGGCAGCTATGGCAGGCCACGGATGACGGAAGAGCTGAAGGAGATCGGCTTGGATGTCGGGCACCGCCGTGTCGGCAGGCTGATGCGCGAGAATGGCATTGAGGTGAAGCGAAACAAGAAGTTTAAGGCGACCACGGACAGCAGTCACAGCTTCAATATCGCGCCAAACCTGTGATCCGAGACTTCCAAGCCGATGCGTCCAACCAGAAATGAGCTGGCGACATCAGCTATGTGTGGACACGTGAAGGATGGTTGTATCTGGCTGTCATCCTCGACCTGCATTCGCGGCGCGTCATTGGTTGGGCCGTCAGTAACCGCATGAAGCGCGATCTGGCGATCAGAGCTTTGCAGATGGCCATCGCATTCCGGTCACCGCCGAAAGGCTGCATTCATCACTCGGATCGCGGGTCGCAATATTGCTCTCACGATTATCAGAAAATCCTGCGCCAACATGGGTTCAAGGTGTCGATGTCTGGCAAAGGCAATTGCTATGATAATGCGGCGGTCGAAACGTTCTTCAAAACCATCAAGGCTGAACTGATCTGGCGACGGTCGTGGGAAACGAGAAGGCAGGCCGAGATCGCCATCTTCGGATACATCAATGGCTTCTACAATCCACGACGCCGCCACTCAGCACTGGGCTGGAAAAGCCCCGTCGCTTTCGAACGAAAAGTGGCTTAAACGAGCACTTGGGGCGGCACAAAAGCGCGACAGGTCCAAGCAGAACCAAACGAAGAGCGGGGAGCGGGCCTCGGCAAGTATCAATCCGAGCGAAGCATACCGCGCAGTACCAGGGCATCTCGACACTTTAGATCAGGCTGCAATGAGCGCGGCCAACCAAGAGCAACCCGAGTTCACATCGCATTCCGACCCGACCACCCATAACACCAGATAAACCGCCTGCATGTGCTGCGATCAATCCCAACGCGCTGACGCGAGAAGCGTTTCGCGCGCGTGTGACAAGTGCACGTTCATGGAGGTTTCGGCGGCGTCTTTGTCGCCCGCCTCCAACGCATCAATCATTGCGAGATGTTGCAGAACGGCGCGGTGGTTGCGTTCAAGCTCATCCTGTTTGTTCCATCGGTAGTGGTAGTGAAAGATCAGAGAGATGAGATCGAAAAAATCACGGATGAACCGATTGCCAAAGGCATCGATCCAAACACGGTGAAACTTCTCGTCTAAGCGGGGGAAAAGGACATAGTGCTGCGTAATGTTCGCCAGAATAGCTTCATGTTCACCACGCAGCGCAATCGCAGATTGATGCGCATCGGGCCCGGCGGTCAGAAAGGCCGTGAACGCAGTCCGTTCAAACATTTCGCGCACAGCGAAAAGCTCCTCAGCAAATTCGCGGGTAAAGCCGTGCAGAACCCAATGCCGGTTCGGCATCTTCTCGATCAGCCCAAAGCGTGAAAAGCGGATCAGAAATTCGCGGACCGCGGTTGAGCTGACGCCAAAGGTCTTCGCCAGTTCAGTTTCGCGCAGCGTTGTGCCAGGCGTCAGTTCTCCGGCAAAGATATGTTCCATGAAGACAGACGGCAGCTTGTCAGCTACTGATTCAGTCTCATCGGCGGGAAAGTACTCGATCTTTCTGGGTCGACGCAGGACGGTCTTCGTGCGACCGGACCAGGCAATAATTCCAGCGTCCTGTAAACTGTTAAGGATGCTCCGCACGGTCGTCCGGCTGACCGTCCATTCCTCTGCGAGGGTAACTTCGGTTGGAAGTTCACGCGGAACGTCTCCCTCTGTGATCATGTCGAGGGCACGGTTGTAGCCGTCCTTATACGTGCTGCTGCTGCGCGACATGTTGCTGTGTCCGGCCTCCGTTTGCCGTTTACATCACTCCGAAGGTGTCAAAAGCCTCTCTGGAACTCATACCGCCCCTGATCGCTTTCGCAACTGCATCTTCAGTTGCGACCTTTTCATGGGCGGCTGCGATGACCTCTTCCTCGATGGCCTGCGGGACGATCAAGACACCCTCATCGTCGGCGACGATCAGATCGCCATTGTTGATCAGAACCCGTCCAATTTGGAGCGGCATCCGGTAGTCGACCACCTTGCCGCGCACGCCCTGATCTTGCGCATAGGCGCCTCGGGAAAAGACCGGAAAGCCTAGTTGCCGTATTTCCGGCGTGTCCCGGACATAGCCATCCAGAATGGCCCCTGCCGCCTTAAGATACATTGCGCGTGTGGACATGAGGCCACCCCACATCGCGCAATTCAAGGCAGTCCCGGTGGTGATGTAAATCTCGCCTTCCTTAAGGTCATCGAGCGCGTCAAACATCAGCCCGAAGGGTTGTGACGCGAGCGGTCCACGTCCCTCGCCATCTGCATAGGCGGCTTCAAGAACGGGCATCGCCCGCCCAACGATCCGCGTGCCTGATTTAAGCGGTGAGACCCCGGGCGGCAGAAACTGATGTCGGTGCCCCATTTGATCCAAGATGTCGCCAATCACAGCCGTGAAGAGCGTCTCGCGTATCTGTTTGAAATCAAGTCCCATATCCGCTGCCTAAAATCCTGTTGCGCCGCCACCGTCGACCAGCACCACTTGTCCGGTGATGTACTTTGACGCCGGACTGGCCAAAAAAGCGCAGCACCAGCCGATATCAACCGTGGATCCCAGCGCCCCCATCGGGATGCGCCCCATGATTTTGGCTTTGCGCTCAGGGTCGTTGTCGGTGGCTTTGCGGAAAATATCCGTATCGATCCATCCCGGCGCGACCCCGTTCACACGGATGCCGCGTGACGCGAATTCTGCCGACAGACCGCGCACCACACCGTTGATCGCGGTTTTTGAGATCGTATAGCCCGCCACCATCGGCTGCCCGATAT
>JAHDEX010000013.1 GCA_020628545.1 Paracoccaceae bacterium
ACGACCTTTGGACAACGATCATCGTCTTTCCAATGATGCTGTCCCCAGCGGTGGTAGGGAACTTCTGGACGTTTCTTTACCAACCGCAGATTGGCCTGTTCAACTATGTGATCGCCTTCTTTACCGGCGCTGACCCTGCCAGCTTTTCGATGATCGGCGATGTCAACCTTGCACCATGGGCCATCATCATTGTCGACACATGGATGTGGACACCCTTCGTGATGCTGATCTGTCTTGCGGGGCTCAGGTCGATCCCAGACAGCATCTATGAAGCTGCAGAATGTGATCGCGCCAGCAAATGGCGCCAGTTCTGGACCATCACAATACCAATGGCGCTGCCATTCCTGATGCTGGCCGTGCTTTTCCGTGGCATTGAAAACTTCAAGATGTTTGACCTTGTCGTTCAGCTGACCGGTGGCGGGCCCGGCAACCTTACGACGCTGACGTCAATTGATCTCAAACGCGAAGCCTTTGAGAGATGGCGAACCGGCTATTCCTCTGCCTATGCCGTCATCCTTTTTGTCACCGTCTTTGGGCTTGCCTCGATCTACGTCAAAGCCCTCAACAAGGTAAAAGAGAGATGAGCTTTTCGGTCACAGAACCCTCGAAGGGCACAAAATGGTTCGCCGGGATCCTGGTGGTTGGATATGCCATCATCACCATCATTCCATTGCTCTGGATCATCGCGACGGGCTTCAAGTCGCCAACGGATTCAATCGCCTATCCCCCGGTTATTGTTTTTGAACCCACGCTGGAAGGCTATGTGAATCTTTTCACAGACCGAACCCGCGCGACCGAGCAGATGCTGGAAGATGCAGGCCCGCCACAAACCTGGTACGAGGAAATCGCGCGGGAACGTGGAACGGTTATCTCCGGACCGTCGCGCTATGGCGAACGGTTCCTCAATTCGGTAATTATCGGGTTCGGCTCGACCGCATTGTGTATGATCCTCGGCACCATGGCGGCCTATGCCTTTAGCCGGTTCCGCGTACCTCTCAAGGATGATCTGTTATTCTTCATCCTCTCCACACGGATGATGCCCCCAATCGCCGTTGCGATCCCGATCTTCCTGATGTTTCGCCAGCTGGGTTTGAACGATACACATCTTGGGATGATCCTGCTTTATACGGCTGTGAACTTGTCCTTGTCGGTTTGGCTTCTCAAAGGGTTCATTGACGAGATCCCGATTGAGTATGAAGAAGCGGCGCTGATCGATGGATACACACGCTTTCAGGCGTTCTACAAAGTTGTGTTGCCGCAAGCGGCGACGGGCATCGCATCCACAACGATCTTCTGTCTCATCTTTGCTTGGAATGAGTATGCCTTCGCGGTGCTTTTGACTTCGGGTGAGGCGCAGACCGCACCTCCCTTCATACCAAATATCATCGGCGTCAATGGCAAGGACTGGCCCGCAGTAGCCGCCGGCGCAACGATCTTCCTTGTCCCGGTCATGGTGTTCACAGTCCTGCTACGCAAACACCTGCTACGCGGCATCACATTCGGGGCGGTACGCAAATGATGAATTTTATTAACGGACTGCTCAAATGCCGGCGCGGACCGTGGGAGATGGTCGCCACGATCCTGATCGCGGCAGGGGTCATCATGCTGATGCAACCCCTTGTCCTGTGGCTCTACACCTATTCCTTCATAGTAACCCTTGTCGGCACGGTGATGTTCATCATCGTCAGCCATTTCCCGGAGTAGCCAATGGCGCAGATTAGAATTGAGAACGTGCGCAAAGACTTTGGAAGCTTCACAGCCGTCCAATCCTCCTCGTTCACGATTGAGGATGGCGAGTTCTTCATGCTTCTCGGGCCATCTGGCTGCGGCAAGACGACAACCTTGCGCATGATGGCCGGGCTGGAACTGCCGACATCTGGTGAAATCTATATCGACGGCGAAGAGGTCGGGATGAAACGCGCCAGTGAGCGCGACATTGCCTTCGTGTTCCAGATGTTCGCGCTTTACCCGCATATGAACGTGGGCAAGAACATCAGCTACCCACTCGTGAGCCAAGGCATGCCCAAAGCGCAGGTCAAAAAGAAGGTTGGCGAGATTGCCGAGATTCTAGGGATCACCGACATTCTCAACCGGCCCGTTGGCGGCCTGTCCGGCGGAGACAGACAGCGCGTTGCCCTTGGGCGTGCGATTGTGCGGGACCCAAAAGCTTTTTTCATGGACGAACCGCTTGGCGCGCTCGATGCAGAATTTCGAGAGCATATGGCCGAGGAGTTGCGCGCACTGCACGATCGGATGAATGCCACCACGGTCTACGTAACGCACGATCAACTTGAGGCCATGCAGATGGGCGACAAGATCGTTGTGATGAACCACGGCGTCGTCGAACAGTTCGGCATTCCGCAAGATATCTATGATTGGCCTGCAACCAAGTTCGTCGCAGAGTTTATCGGCTCGCCGCCTATGAACTTCCTGAACTTCAACGGAACGGTTGAGCCTGGTGCGGTAACGGTTGCGATGTCGGACGTATCTTTCGCTGTTCCCCAGCAGATCGATGGCGCAAACGGAGCGCTGACCTTCGGTGTCCGGCCTGAACATATCCGGTTAGATGATGCAGCACCTTTCAAAGGTCGTGTCGCTGCGACCGAATATCTGGGCACCACGCAAATCGTCAGCCTCGACACCGCAAACGGCACGGTGAAGGCACGCGTTGCCAGTTCTGACCCGGTGTCGGTGGGGCAGACAACAGGCCTGCACTTCGATGCGCGCACCGTGACCCTTTTTGACGCAGACAGCGGCAAAGCCCTGAAATCCCACGCGAATGCAAAGGTTCTGGTCAATGGCTGAGGTAAAACTGACAGGTATTTCAAAGTCATTTGGCGACGATGTTGCGCTGGACAACGTGGATATGACGGTGCCCGATGGATCCTTTGTGGTACTGCTTGGGCCCACTGGCGCGGGAAAAACCACAACCCTGCGGATGGTCTCCGGCTTGGATCAGCCTGATGCGGGTGATGTCCATATCGACGGTTCTTCAATGGCCGGTCTGACACCCGCACAGCGTGATGTTGCGATGGTCTTTCAGCAATACTCGCTCTATCCGCACCTGTCAGTGCGCCAGAATCTGGAATTTCCCCTCAGATCCCCAATGCTCAAGACGGCCCAGAGCGAAATCGACAGGAAGGTTGGCGAAGTCGCCGAAATCCTGCAGATCTCCCATAAGCTTGACAACAAAGCCACGGCCCTATCAGGCGGCGAGATGCAGCGCGTGTCGATCGGGCGGGCCTTGGTACGGGACCCTTCGGTTTATCTCATGGATGAGCCGCTAAGTTCGTTGGATGCAAAACTGCGGGCTGATCTCCGGATCGAACTTAAGTCCATTCAATCTGACTCTGGCGCGACACTGCTCTACGTGACGCACGACCAGATCGAAGCAATGACAATGGCCACACATGTTGGCGTCTTGGACCACGGCAAGCTCGTCCAATTCGGCACGCCGCGGCAAATCTACGAAGATCCTGTGAGCGTTTATGCGGCCAGCCGTTTGGGCCAGCCCCGCATCAACGTACTGCCGGCGTCGGTCTTTGGTGGGGCGCCAAGCGGCGCAACGCAAATCGGCCTGCGCCCTGAGCAAATTATTCAGGGCGAGGGAGAAGACTGCCAGGTCGATCGCGTTGAACATCTGGGGGATCAAACGCGGCTGCATCTGACATTCAAAGCGCAGAACATCATTACGGTCACAGACGCGCATACTGAACTTAGGTCGGGCGACAACCTCAAGATCCGGCCGCACAATCCGTTCTATTTTGACGCCGATGGCGTCCGCATCGCTTAAGGGAGGGCGTCATGGCACAGTTTATTAACAAGAAAGAAGACACCGTAATCGAAGCGATTGATGGCACGATCCGGGCCTCCGGTGGCGCGCTCGCCCGGCTTGACGGGTATCCGCATATCCGCGTCGTCGTGCGCAATGACTGGGACAAATCGAAGGTTGCCTTGGTCTCGGGCGGCGGATCCGGACATGAGCCTGCCCACGCCGGGTTTGTCGGGGAAGGCATGCTGACCGCAGCCGTCTGCGGCGATGTATTCGCCTCGCCCTCCGTCGATGCTGTTCTGGCCGGAATTCTCGCCGTGACAGGGCCATCAGGTTGTCTGCTCATCGTGAAAAACTACACTGGCGACCGTCTTAATTTTGGTCTTGCAGCAGAGCGCGCACGCGCCTTCGGCCTAAAGGTCAATATGGTGATCGTTGATGACGATATCGCGCTCCCCGATCTGCCACAGCCGCGCGGCGTCGCCGGGACGCTGTTCGTTCACAAGATCGCGGGTGCCATGGCCGAAAGCGGCGCGTCGCTCGACGACGTCACAAAGGCGGCGGAACGGGTGATCGCAGGAACCAAGTCCATTGGAATGTCCCTCGATACCTGCACCGTCCCCGGCTCTCCAAAGGAGAACCGTATCGCTACGGGCATGGCGGAGCTGGGTTTGGGCATTCATGGAGAGGCCGGAGTTCAACAGGTCGAATATGTTGGCGCCAAACAGGCAATGACTGCGGTGACCGAAAAATTGCTTGCTGTAATGGAAAACAAGCCGCACGTTGCGTTGCTCAACAATCTGGGTGGCGCATCCATGCTGGAGATGTCGATCCTTGCCAACGAGTTGGCGCAGTCCCCTATCGCAAAAAACCTCAAGCTGATTGTGGGTCCAGCGGCAATGATGACATCATTGGACATGCGCGGCTTTTCGGTTTCGGTCTATCCACTTTCGGCAGAAGATCATGCCCTGCTTTCAGCACCCTGCGAACCAAGTGCTTGGCCAAAATGCCACTCCGTTAAGGCGGTAACGACGATTGAACTTCCCGATGGGCTCACACCCATCAGACCGATGGCGTCGGATGACCCGGAGATGCGGGCCTTCCTGACCCAGTGCTGCCAGATCCTGATCGAAGAAGAAGGTGATTTGAATGCTCTTGATGCAAAGTCAGGCGATGGGGATACCGGCTCAACCCTGGCCGGGGCTGCGCGCGCGTTAATTGCGGCACTGGACAGACTGCCACTGGCGGATCACACCCAGCTTTACCGCGCAATTGGGCAGGAGTTAAGCCAGACAATGGGCGGCTCGTCAGGTGTGCTTCTTGCGATATTCTTCACCGCGGCCGGCGATGCGGCCTCCAGTGGTCTGTCGATGGTGGGGGCTCTCAAGGAAGGCCTCAACCGGATGCAGCAAATCGGGGGCGCACAACTGGGCGACCGCACTATGGTCGACGCATTGAAGCCAGCACTTGATGAACTTGAAACTGGCATCGCCGGCGCGGCGGTTGCCGCACGCAAGGGCGCCGACCATACTGCAACCATTGTGCAGGCGAAGGCGGGACGTGCAGCCTATATTAACGCAGAGCAGCTCCAAGGGCACAACGATCCTGGTGCAGAAGCCGTGGCGAGACTGTTTGAGAAATTGTCTTGAGCGGCCACGATGGATAGATCTGTTTCTATTGGCTTCGAATGACGCGTTACTAGAGCATGGATCGAGGTGTTGCCGATGTCCCTTTTGAGATCGTCGGGCGACTCTGGTCCCATAGTATTTCTAATTATCTTCCGCCTGGAAGCATGAATGGCTGCGTTAGCAAAATGTCGGCTTCGTTCCGCAAAGCCAAACCTACCAAGGTTGATCCGAGGCGGAAAATCCAGGTAAGAGCGCCAGCGTTGGATTGACGGGGCGGTCCGCTGACGGCCTGAAGGCTGCGCCCAGATGGCCGGATCGTGGATTAATTCAAACACAAAAAGGACGACATGGACGCCCAACTCGCCAATACGATTTGCTTCGTCCCAGTTACCTCTCACATTCCCGTGCCCCTGATTGCACCCTCACGCCTGATCGGTCACAACAACGCGCATGTTGGATCGTCACATGCGCAGATGGATTGACCCGCCGCTGAATATGGCCGGGGCCGGAATTGCCCGGGCGGGTTTGTCCGCCAATGCGGTGACGCTCATTGGTCTGGCGCTTGGCCTGCTTGCGGCTGTCATGATTGCGCTAAGCTATCCGTTACAGGCGCTGATCCCACTGCTTCTGAGCCGTATCGCGGACGGGCTTGATGGCGCCGTCGCGCGGGCGACGGAAAAGACGGACTTTGGCGGCTACCTCGATATTGCTGCCGATTTCCTTTTTTACGGGGCCATACCGCTCGCATTCGTCTTCTTTGACCCAGCCGCCAATGGCCTGGCAGGGGCCTTCCTGCTTGCGTCGTTCTACTTCAACGGCACCAGTTTCCTTGGCTACGCGATCCTTGCCGAAAAGCACGACATGGCGACCGCAGCACAAGGGCAAAAGTCGCTTTACTACTCGAACGGTATTCTTGAGGGGACGGAGACGATTATTTTCTTCGTCATCCTCTGCCTCTTCCCGCTTTACTTCGCGCCGCTCGCATGGGTCTTTGGGACGGCCTGCTTCGCGACTGGTATCCTGCGCGTCTACGGCGCCTATCAGACCTTTCACCACTCAAAGGACGACACATGAAACACCTCGCCTTAATCGCCGCCCTCACACCATTTGCGGCATGGGCTGACACAGATCCGGCAGATTGGGATTCCGTGATTGCGGGCGCTGCTGGCCAGACTGTCTACTGGAACGCCTGGGGCGGATCGACCAATACGAATGATTTCATTGCTTGGGTCGGTGAACAGGTGAAAGCGGAATATGACGTGACGCTGGAACACGTGAAACTGACGGATACCGCAGACGCGGTGACACGTGTATTGACCGAGAAACAGGCCGGTCAGGATCAGAACGGCGCTGTCGACATGATCTGGATCAACGGTGCGAACTTCGCCGCGATGAAAGAGGCGGATTTGCTGTTTGGTCCGTTCGCCGAAGCATTGCCGAACTGGGACATCGTCGATGTTGACGGCAAAACGGTCCAGACCGACTTTACCGTGCCCACCGAAGGCTATGAAAGCCCGTGGGCCATGGCGCAGGTCGTGTTCATTTATGACACGGCGGATGTGGCTGAGCCGCTCGGCTCCATGCAGGAGATCTTGGAATGGGCGAAGGCCAACCCCGGTCGTTTCACCTATCCACAGCCGCCTGATTTTCTTGGCACAACCTTCCTCAAGCAAGTCCTGGTCGACATCCTGCCTGATCCGTCTGTCCTACAGGAGCCTGTTTCGGACGAGACCTACGCCGAAGTCGTCGCCCCATTGTGGGCCTACCTTGACGATCTGACGCCGGTCATGTGGCGCGAAGGGCGCGCCTATCCCGTGACGGGTGACGCGACCTATCAGTTGATCAACGACGGCGAAGTAGACCTCGCGATTTCGTTCAGCCCTGGTGCGGCCTCTGCCGCAATTGCGAATTTTGAATTGCCGGATACCGTGCGCACTTTCGTTCTCGACAAAGGCACCATTGGCAACGCGTCTTTCGTTGCGATCCCTTACAACTCTGGCTCCAAAGAAGCGGCGATGGTTGTTGCGAACTTTATCCTGTCGCCAGAAGCACAAGCCCGGGCCCAAGACCCCGAGTTGCTGGGCTATGGCACGGTGCTTAATCTTGAGGCGCTGGCGGCTGACGACAAAGCACTGTTTGACGCGCTTGATCTGGGCATCGCGACGTTGACGCCTGAAGAGCTTGGCACTGCCGTTGCTGAACCGCACCCAAGCTGGATGACGCGGATCGCGGAAGACTGGATCACCCGATACGGCGTGACCCAGTAAACGGATATGGCGCAGCGCCGGTTCCTGCCCGCCTTACCGGCGCTGACCTTGCTTGCCATGCTTGGCCCGGTGGTGGCCGGGCTTTACGGAACGATACTTCCCGCTTTCGGTCACATGCCAACGGTTGGTGCATTTGGTCCGAATCTCGACGCGTTTCGCGCGCTCTTTGAGTGGCCGGGCTTACCGAGCGCGATCCGGCTGTCACTCACAACCGGCCTCATCGCGACAGCCACTTCCTTGCTGATCGTGGCGCTGATCACGGCGGGATGGTCAGGCACGCGGGCGTTTCTGTTACTGGAACGTATGTTATCGCCACTGTTGTCCGTCCCCCACGCGGCGGCAGCTTTTGGCATTGCGTTCCTGATCGCCCCGTCAGGCTGGCTGGCCCGGTTCTTTTCACCGTGGCTGACGGGATGGGAGAGGCCCCCGGACCTCCTGATCGTGCAAGACCCTTGGGGCATCGCGATGACGCTGGGATTGATCACGAAGGAAGTCCCGTTTCTGCTCTTGATGACCCTCGCCGCACTTGCGCAGGCCGACGCGCAACGGTCCACAACAGTGGCGCAAGCGCTTGGCTATCAACGGATGACAGGCTGGTTGAAAACCGTCTTTCCACGGGTCTATGCGCAAATCCGTTTGCCTGTCTATGTCACGCTCGCCTATGCGATGTCGGTCGTTGATGTGGCGGTGATCCTCGGGCCGAACACACCGCCCACGCTCGCGGTGCAGATTGTGAAATGGATGTCCGACCCCGACCTGACGATGCGATTGCAAGCGGCCGCCGCAGCAATCTTGCAACTGGGGCTGGTGGTTGGCGCGTTAGCATTTTGGCGCTTCGGCGAATGGCTGGTAGAGCGGCTAGGCTGTCGCTGGGTGATGGCCGGTCGGCGGTCGCATGGCGATGGCATCATCGCGGGCGCAGCGCTTGGCCTCGGGATGCTGTCGGCACTGGCGGTCCTGCTTGGCATCACAGTGCTGGCGATCTGGTCGTTCGCAGCGCAATGGCAGTATCCAAACATCTTGCCCGACGCCCTGACGACCCGCAGTTGGATGCGGCATAGCAGTGGCACACTGGAAGCGCTGGGCGAGACCACGATCATCGCACTCGTCGCAACTGCCGCCGCTGCGATCCTAACGATAGGGTGCCTGGAGGCAGAACATCGCTACGGTCTGCGTCTGACAAAACGTGGCCTTTGGCTGCTATACCTCCCACTCCTCATCCCGCAGGTCGCCTTTTTGCCGGGCTTACAAACGCTGTTCCTGTCGGTAGGGGCAGACATGGGTCGGGGCCCTGTAATGATGGCGCACCTGATCTTCGTGCTGCCCTATGTTTTTCTGTCACTGGCCGATCCCTACCGGGCATGGGACCCGCGCTATGGCACTATTGCCGGAGCGCTAGGGGCCACGCCAGACCGCACCCTGTGGTGTGTGCGTTTGCCGATGCTGTTGCGCCCGCTGCTCACGGCCTTGGCCGTTGGTGTTGCGGTCTCGGTTGGGCAATACCTGCCAACACTTTTGATCGGCGGCGGGCGTGTCGCGACGCTGACGACGGAAGCACTTGCACTGTCATCTGGCGGAGACCGCCGCGCGATTGGCGTCTACGGCTTGATGCAAACCGGAGCCGCCCTGGTGCCGTTTGCGATGGCACTCATGGTCCCAGCAATAGTATGGCGCAATCGAAAGGGCCTGCGGCATGGATAAGGGACTGACGCTTCACAACGTTGACATCAGACGTGGCAAAGAACGTCTGTTGCAGGTTAACCACCACATCGCGCCGGGCGATGTGCTGACGGTCATGGGGCCATCCGGTGTAGGAAAATCAACGCTGCTGTCCTACATCACCGGCACGCTTGCGCCGACGTTTACGGCAACGGGTCGGGTTACGCTGAATGGCAGGGACATCACTGCGGCGGCTTCGCACACCCGCCGTGTCGGTATTCTCTTTCAAGACGACCTGCTGTTCCCGCATCTGTCTGTCGGTGCAAATCTTGCCTTTGGCCTGCGCGCAGATGCGACAGACCGCGCCGCAAAAGTGGCAGAGGCGTTGGCAGAGGTAGGTCTTGACGGTTTTGCGGACCGCGATCCTGCAACACTGTCAGGCGGTCAGAAAGCCCGGGTTGCGCTGATGCGGATGCTCTTGTCAGAGCCGGAAGCCCTACTGCTGGACGAGCCTTTTTCGCGCCTCGACGCTGCCCTGCGCGCGCAAGTGCGAGAGATGGTTTTTGCCCGCGCGATGGCACGGGATTTGCCGGTGTTGATGGTCACCCACGATGCACAGGACGCAGAGGCGGCTGGCGGTGTGATGATCGAACTCAAGCCGTGATGGGTAATCGACGTTAATTTTTGATTAATATCAAAGGCTTAATGTCTCACTATATGAAACCTTCCCCGCGGGGAAGGTTTCGGTTTGGACGGCTTAGTTGTTGCCCGGCACAGTGGCTCCGGCCTCCATCATGGCTTCAAAGAAACCAGACTCCTGGCTCGCTGCGATTTGCAGATCCATCATCCCGCAGGAATCGTTGATTTCCAGTGTGCGATCCAGGCTCATGCCTGCGGGCGACATGTCATCTAAAGATCCGCTTTCTTCTGACTCGGTCACTGTCATGGTCGCCATTTGCGGCAAGACCTCATCCATCCGGTCCATCATCGCGTTAACTTCGTCAGACCCGACCTCTTCCACATAGCTGTCGATGATACAGCCAGCGGCTGCTCTGATCTCATCGGTCCAAGGGGGAAACATCCCGTCCAGTTCTCGCAAGGCCGCGCCATCGCCACCCTGACTTTCGATCTCATTGATCATCATCTGCAGCATGGCGGTGTTCATCTCTTCCGCAATGCCCTCAAACCGTTCAAGTTGGGTTTCGGCTGAGGCACCTGTCGCCATCAACAGACAGACGGTGTTGAGCACTTTTGCTTTCATAACAAAACCTTTTTGATCTCTGGTAGGTTTACCAGAGCCGATACGTCTGGGAACAGCAATAGGTCCAACGGCTTATGCGTCACCATGACCAACTGGCACGACGAGGAACGCGTACCGCTAGCATCGGTTTCAGGAATGGGGATCGGAAGCGGACCAAATCAAGCGCCTCATGCACACCTGTGACGACTTCCCCGTTGATCTGCGTTTGCACGGCAGAGCGGGAATAGAACGGCGCATCCAGCATCGGCAGAACCTGTTTTGGTGTCACGCCCGGGTCTGCGCGGGTTTCGCGGTAGACTTGCCAAAGGGTGCGTTTGAACTTTGTGCGCGGCGGGGCCTGCACGCGCGCCGCGTTCCCGTCCGCGTCAAAGGCGATGGCGGTATCAATCGCTGATCCGTCCCGCCGTTCGGCGTCATAGATACAAATGGCACCGTCTTTTGTGGGGTAGCGACCCCAGGTCCAGAACGTGAAATCGGTTTCCAAAGCGCGCGTCCCAAAATTGGCATCGAAATACCCGTGTCCCTCCCATTGCCAGTCGTCGGCTTCGAGGTCGACAGTGATGTCGCTGTCCGGCGCAAAGGGGCGCCACACATGTGCGCCATCATCTGTCAACGCAAGTTCAACGGATGTCAGCGCTTTTGGAGTGACCGTGATTGTCCCACGTACACGGCTGATTAACGGTGGGCTGCTGATCTCATTGATCGATATGACCAGTTTTTCACCATCCCAATGCATGGACGATGGGCCAACCTCAAACGTGTCTTGAGATGTGCGCAGTGCCTGCCGCCCACGGTCCGTCATCGTGAAACGTCCGCCCTTTCCGTAGGTGGCCACGTTGATGCAGCAATGGTTCGCGGGGTCCTTGCGGCCTGACCATTTGTACCAGGGTGAAAACACCGACCCGATAAAGCCAATGACCGAGACGGCCTTTGTGCCGCAGTGGCTTATGCCGTCGACATACCACCATGCGTAGCCATCTGGGGGGACGGCGATGTCAAACTGTGGTCGTGCATGATCGCCGCGGCCGCGTGCTGGCCGGAGAGGGTCGCCATTGGCACCCCCGCTCCCGGGTGCGCTCCGCCCCCGCACAGGTACAGCCCCGGCACTGCCGTCCGCGCCGTCGGGCGCTTGAACGCCGCCATCAGGCCTTGTGGGGAACGCCCGTAAAGGGACCCCTGACTGGCGGGAAACAGAGTGTCGAATTGCATCGGTGTGGTCAGCGCCGTCCGATCCGGCATCGGGTCGAAGCTCAGGCCAAATTGGCGCAGCCGGTCGAAAATCTGTGTCTGACATCTCTGGCGGTCCTCTTGTGTTTCGGTCAGCCCGGCCGGCGCGTTCCGGATAATTTCAAAACGCTGGCGTGTGCTCGCAGTTGTTGGATGATCCTGGGCGCAGATATACAGCGTCGCGTCGTCAGGGCGGTTGCCCCCGGCAATTGGGTTGAACTCATCCTCTTCGCGATCTGCGAAGAAAACGGTATGATGTGCGAGCTGGGGGCCGTTGTAAGTTGCAGAGAATGCCATCACATCAGCAGATAGACTGCGCGGCGTGACGGCTTCGGCTGGTACAGCTGTTGTTGCGGCCGGTCCGAGGTGACCTTCATGCAATGCGCGCGGATCGCCGTTGAACAGAACAAAGTCCGCAGCAAAGCGTTGGTCGGCGGTCTCAACATGTGTAATCCGACCGCCCTGTTTGACCAACCGGGTCGCTGGCGTATCAAATTGAAAGCGCGCACCTCGGGCCTTAGCGAGTTTCATCAGAGTTTCCGCAAGCTGATGCATCCCGCCCTCGACGGTCCACACGCCTTGGGCCTCCGCCTGCCAGATCAGCGACAGAATTGCGGGAACACGATCCGGTATGCCGCCAACATAAGTGGCATAGCGGCCAAAGAGCTGGATCAACTTCGGCTCCCGAAAGCACCCTCGTAGTAATCGATGCAGGGTCTTGTGGGGCGCCATGTCTCCGATCGAGCGGGGATTGCGCAGAACCTCTAACGTCAACCCAAGCTGCGTTGGAGCCGCAGATTGCATCATCGGTTTGTCTAAGGCGTTGAACAGTCGCGCCGCGCGGTCGGAGAATTTGCTGAAGTCTTTCGCAGCACCATTTCCGAAAGTTTCCGCAATCGCGGACGCGCTCTCTTCCCGCTTGGAAAACAAGTCAAGTCGCGTGCCATCCGACCAGTAATGACGGGCGAACATAGTGAGTGGATTAAGTTTCAGGCGATCCGAAAGGTTTTCGCCGACATCTTCAAACAGTTGTTCAAACACAGGTCGCATCGTGAGGACTGTCGGGCCTGCATCAACCGGGCCAGCCGGCGACGGCACAGTGCGCATCTTGCCGCCGGGCGCGGGATGGGCTTCTAGCACGGTGACGTCAAAGCCAGCATGGGACAGCCGCAAAGCCGCCGCTAATCCCCCAATTCCGGCGCCAATAATGATGACAGGTGCAGCGCGCATGAAAGCCTCCGTGAGACGGAGTGTTGACTCGATCATCGAATGTGTCCAGTCTAATTGACAAATATACTGTCAATAAAGAATGACATAGAGGTGCTGATGACCATCGCTGACCGGATCGAAAGCACAATGGCCGCGGCAATTGCCAGCGGGCAAGGTGGGTACGCGCCGCCAAAACTGGCCGCTGCGCTGAATTATGCGGTGAATCCCGGGGGTGCGCGGATCAGGCCAACGATTTTGATGTCGGTGGCCATGGCCTGTGGCGATGACCGCCCCGATCTGACAGATGCGGCCGCGACCGCGCTGGAACTGATGCATTGCGCGAGCCTCGTGCATGATGATCTGCCTTGTTTTGACAACGCTGACCTGCGGCGCGGCAAACCAGCGGTCCACCGGGCGTTCTCAGAACCCTTGGCCGTTCTGACGGGCGACAGTCTCATCATCATGGCGTTTCAGATCCTGGCCCGCGCGGCAAAGCATATGCCGCACCGGACGCTGACGTTGATTGATATCCTCGGGACGCGCAGCGGGATGCCCTTCGGGATTTGCGCGGGGCAGGGTTGGGAAAGCGAAGACAAGATTGACCTGTCTGCTTACCATCAGGCCAAAACCGGTGCGTTGTTCATTGCGGCCACACAGATGGGTGCCGCCGCCGCGGGGCAGGAACCGGAGGCCTGGGAAGAATTGGGTGCGCGCATTGGTGAGGCGTTTCAGGTTGCCGACGACCTGCGCGATGCGCTGTGTGATGAAAGCACGCTTGGCAAACCTGCGGGGCAGGATGACCTGCACGGTCGGCCAAATGCGGTTTCGGTTTATGGTGTTCAGGGGGCCATCCGCCGGTTTGATGACATTCTGGGCGGTGCCATCGCCTCTATCCCCGCGTGCCCCGGTGAAGCGGCGCTTGCCCAGATGGTGCGGGCCTACGCCGACAAACTTGTTCCGGCTGGGGCGCGACCAACCGTCGCCGGAGAATAATGGCGGATGTGACCGCTTCTGGCCCTGTGCCACCATCATCTTCGCCACAGCGACCGCCGTGGACCGTGCGTTTGGTGGCGTCGCCCGCATTTCAAAAATGGGCAGCGCGGTTTCCTCTGACGCGCAGACAGGTGCGCCGCGATGGCGAAGCGATGTTCGATCTCGTTGCAGGCTTTTGCCACGCGCAGATCCTGCAAGCGCTCGTTTCCTTTGATATTCCCGATATGCTTCTGGAAGCGGAACTCTCACCCGAGAAACTGGCGCAGCGCTGTCGCGTGCCGCTGCCCCGCATGGAGGTTCTTTTTCAAGGCGGTGCGGCGCTGGGGCTGCTCAAACGTCGTCGCAACGGTTGCATTGGTTTGACAACCCGCGGTGCGGCACTTGCAGGTGTTCCCGGCTTGCAGGGCATGATCAAGCACCATGACGTTCTCTACCGGGACCTCGCTGATCCGGTGGCTTTCTTCCGGGGGGAAACCAGCACAGAGCTGGCACATTTCTGGCCCTACGTCTTCGGGGCGGGCAGCGCAGAGGACCCAAGTGTCGCGCAGACCTATTCGCAGTTGATGAGCGACAGCCAAGGGCTCGTCGCGCAAGACACGCTCGCCACGGTGTCCTTCAAAGGTGTGTCACATCTGATAGACGTTGGCGGTGGTACAGGCGCTTTTCTGGCGGCGGCTGCGGAAGAGCATCCGCATCTCCAGATGACGCTTTTCGATTTACCCGCGGTCGTGCCAGGTGCGACAGAGCGCTTCGCCAACTCGGGCATAAGCGATCGCGTCAGGATCATTCCCGGTTCTTTCCGCGATAGTCCACTTCCACAAGGTGCGGACATGATAAGCCTTGTTCGGGTTCTCTATGATCATGCTGACGAGACAGTGTCGCAACTTCTTTCAGCTGTATTCGCCGCACTTCCTGCGGGTGGACGGCTCCTCATTTCAGAGCCGATGACGGGCGGATCACGGCCAGAGCGGGCGGGCGACGCGTATTTTGCTCTGTATTGCATGGCGATGCGCACCGGACGCGCCCGATCTGCCCAGCAAATTGGGACATTGCTAACTGCTGCCGGCTTCCGGAATATCCAGTCCCCGAAGGCCAGACGTCCTTTCGTGACTTCTGTTGTTACTGCCGTAAAGCCAAGCTGACACTCGAAGTGTAACTTACAATTGACACCTGAGATTGTCCTACTAGACTGACACTTAGACAAAATGTCGCACCCGGCGATTCACTTCGCGCGCGACGGGGAGAGGTAAGTGCACACTGAAGCAGTCATTCTCAACGCTCCCGGAGACGTTGGCATTGGCACTGTGGGTCTGATTGACCCCGGTCCGGATGACCTTGTTGTGCAAATCCATCATTCGGGCATTTCAACGGGGACAGAGAAGCTTCTTTGGACCGGGAAGATGCCGCCGTTTCCCGGCATGGGGTATCCTTTGATCCCGGGTTATGAAGCCGCTGGTGAGGTGGTCGAGGCGGGGATCAACACCAACTTCGTCGTGGGTGAGCAGGTCTTTGTGCCTGGGTCTACGGGATACGAAGGCGCGCGCGGGCTTTTCGGCGCCGCCGCCGCAACAATCGTCACGCACGCCGACCGTGTGACACGGATCGACAAGGCGTTAGGCCCGTCCGGGGCGCTACTCGCGCTGGCGGCAACCGCGCGACACGCGTTGGCAGGGCAAACCGCCCCTGACTTGATTGTTGGCCATGGTGTCCTCGGACGGCTTCTGGCGCGATTGAGCGTGGCTATAGGTGCGCCTGCACCGACCGTCTGGGAAATTGACCCGTCGCGCCAGGGCGGTGCGGACGGTTATCAGGTTTGTCATCCAGATGACGACGCGCGCCACGACTACAATGCTGTCTACGACGCGTCGGGCCAAGCAGCACTTCTCGATGACCTCATCCGCCGCATTCAAAAAGGGGGCGAGGTTGTTCTCGCCGGTTTCTACGATGCGCCGCTGCAGTTCGCCTTCCCACCGGCTTTTATGAAAGAAGCGCGGTTGCGCATCGCGGCGGAATGGACGCCCGCAGATATGTCCGCAACGCGCGACTTGGTCGAAGACGGCGCTTTGCGCCTTGACGACCTGATCACCCACACCCTTCCGGCGGACGAAGCCACGCTCGCCTACGAGACGGTATTCGCTGATCCGACCTGCCTGAAAATGATCCTCGATTGGAGCACCCAATGAAAGATGAAGTCCCGAACCTGAAGGACTACGATCAGACGCTCCGCGATGAGGCGGCAGAGCCGTCGCTCGAGGTTCCGCAGGGGGAGCCGACCTCCAAAACCCAGATCATTGCGATCTACGGGAAGGGTGGCATTGGTAAGTCGTTCACGCTGGCGAACCTGAGCCACATGATGGCGGAGATGGGCAAGCGGGTCTTGCTGATCGGGTGTGACCCGAAGTCTGACACCACCAGCCTGCTGTTTGGCGGGAAGGCCTGCCCGACAATCATTGAGACCTCTGCCAAGAAGAAGATCGCGGGCGAAGAGGTGAAGATCGGCGACGTTTGCTTCAAGCGCGGCGGTGTCTTCGCGATGGAGCTTGGCGGGCCGGAAGTTGGCCGTGGCTGTGGTGGTCGCGGGATCATCCATGGGTTTGAGCTGCTTGAGAAGCTTGGGTTCCATGACTGGGACTTTGACTATGTCCTGCTCGATTTCCTGGGCGATGTTGTTTGCGGCGGATTTGGTCTGCCGATTGCGCGGGATATGGCGCAGAAAGTGATCCTTGTGGGGTCCAACGACCTGCAGTCGCTTTATGTGGCGAACAACGTGTGTTCCGCTGTGGAATACTTCCGCAAGATGGGCGGCAACGTTGGTGTTGCTGGCCTTGTGATCAACAAGGACGACGGGACGGGTGAGGCGCAGGCCTTTGCTGATGCTGTCGATATTCCGATCCTTGCGTCGATCCCTGCAGACGATGATCTGCGCAAGAAATCCGCCAATTATCAGATTGTTGGCACGGCAGACGGCCCATGGGGCGCTTTGTTTGCTGAGCTTGCCGACAATGTCAGTGATGCCCCGCCGGTGCGCCCGCAGCCTCTCAACCAAGATGAACTGCTTGAACTATTCGATGGCTCCGACACCGGTGCGGGCGTCGTTCTGGACCCGGCGACCGACGCAGATATGCGCGGCAAGAATGCGAAGCCGAAAGTGAGCCTGGAGGTGATTTATGACGATGCCTGATGGCCAAGACCGGCAAGGCTATGAAGTGGGCTACGACGAAACGGGCAACGTCCAGATCGTCGAAGGCCGACCGCGTGAGGCATCTCAAGAAGTCGTGAAGGCGACCGCCTTGGACGGCGGATGCACGGCAGGTGCGGCCACGATGGAAGCGGCGGCGCGCGAGGCGGGTAAGTCCGATATCCTTGACCAATTCGCGCAAGACTATCCGCAAGGGCCCCATGACCAGCCACAGTCGATGTGTCCGGCGTTTGGGTCTTTGCGCGTGGGCTTGCGGATGAAGCGGGTGGCGACGGTGCTGTCCGGGTCTGCCTGCTGTGTCTATGGCCTGACGTTTGTGTCGCATTTCTACGGTGCGCGCCGGTCGGTTGGCTATGTGCCGTTTAATTCTGAGACGCTGGTCACAGGTAAGCTGTTTGAGGACATCCGGGACTCCGTGCATGAGATGGCGGATCCGGCGAAGTATGACGCGATTGTCGTGACAAACCTTTGCGTGCCAACTGCGTCCGGCGTGCCGTTGCGTTTGCTGCCGTCCGAGATCAATGGCGTGCGGATCGTGGGCATTGATGTGCCTGGGTTCGGCGTGCCGACCCATGCGGAAGCAAAAGATGTGCTGGCCGGCGCAATGCTCAACTACGCCCGGCAAGAAATTGCAGCGGGGCCGGTGCAAGCGCCTGTTGGTGGAAAGTCTGATCGCCCGACTGTGGCAATGTTGGGAGAGATGTTCCCAGCCGATCCGATGATGATTGGCGCGATGTTGGCGCCACTTGGGTTGGCAGCGGGGCCAACTGTGCCGACGCGGGAGTGGCGAGAGCTTTATGCAGCGCTCGACTGCGGTGCGGTTGCAGCGATCCACCCGTTCTACACAGCGTCCATTCGGGAATTTGAAGCGGCGGGTCGCCAGATCATTGGCTCTGCGCCTGTCGGGTATCACGGGACAGCGGCGTGGCTGAAGAGTATTGGTGAGGCGTTCAATGTCCCCGCCGCACAAGTTGGCGGGGCGTTGAATGCGTTTCTCCCGGCAGTGAAGGGCGCGCTTGAGGGTGCGCGGATCGACGGAACGATCACATTGTCCGGGTATGAAGGGTCAGAACTGCTCGTGGCCCGTCTGCTGATCGAAAGCGGGGCGCAGGTGCCTTACGTCGGCACGGCGTGCCCGAAGACACCGTGGTCTGCCGATGATGCGGCCTGGCTTGAGGGCAAGGGCGTGAAAGTCAAGTTTCGGGCGTCCTTGGAAGATGATCTGGCGGCGGTGGATGCAATCAAGCCGAACCTCGCCATTGGGACCACCCCGGTTGTGCAGCACGCGAAGGAACGCGCCATTCCGGCGCTCTATTTCACCAATCTGATCTCTGCACGCCCATTGATGGGGCCCGCCGGTGCCGGGTCTTTGGCGCAGGTGGTCAACGCGGCCATCGGTGGTGCTGAGAAGATGTCGAAGATGAAAGCTTTCTTCGAAGGTGTCGGGCGCGACGATACGGCCGGTGTTTGGGAGGGCAGCCCCAATCTGCGTCCGGATTTTCGCGCCCAACATCAAAAGAAGCTCGACAAAGCAGCGCGCGCGGCGAAGGCGGCGCAGATGATATGAGCTTGGTCTGCTTGGCATATGTTCTTGCGGGGGCCCGCCCCCCCACCCCCATTCGGGGCTTCGCCCCGGACCCCAAGGTATTTGGGGCAAGAAGAAATGGGGTGAGTCCATGCTGATTACGGATCATGATCGCGCAGGCGGGTACTGGGGGGCAGTCTATGCCTTCTGTGCAGTCAAAGGCTTACAGGTTGTCGTGGATGGCCCGGTGGGGTGTGAGAACCTGCCTGTGACCTCCGTGTTGCATTACACCGATGGCTTGCCCCCGCACGAGTTGCCGATTGTGGTGACCGGGCTTGGCGAGAGCGAGATGGGGGAAGGCACCGAAGAAGCGATGAAACGCGCCTGGGAGGTGCTTGATCCGGCTTTGCCTGCCGTTGTTGTGACCGGCTCCATCGCGGAGATGATTGGCGGGGGTGTGACGCCCCAGGGCACCAATATTCAGCGGTTTTTGCCGCGCACCATTGATGAAGATCAGTGGGAATGCGCCGACCGCGCGATGACCTGGATTTTCACCGAGTTCGGGATGACGAAGGGTCGCATGCCGCCCGAGAAGAAGCGCGAAGAGGGTGCAGCGCCGCGCGTGAATATTCTTGGGCCGATGTACGGCACATTCAATATGCCTTCCGATCTGGCTGAAATTCGGCGTTTGGTGGAAGGGATTGGTGCTGAGGTCAACATGGTGATGCCGCTTGGCGCGCATTTGGCCGAGATGCGGAACCTTGTGAATGCTGATGTGAACATCTGCATGTATCGGGAGTTTGGTCGCGGGCTGTGTGAAGTGCTGGGTAAGCCCTATCTGCAAGCGCCGTTTGGTGTGGATTCGACGACGAAGTTCCTGCGTGCTTTGGGTGATCTGACGGGGCTGGACCCGGAGCCGTTTATCGAGAAAGAGAAGCATTCGACGCTGAAACCCGTCTGGGATCTTTGGCGGTCAGTCACGCAGGATTTCTTTGCAACGGCCACTTTCGGGATTGTCGGGACAGAGACCTATGCTCGGGGTATCCGCAACTACCTTGAAAACGACCTTGGGTTTCCTTGCGCTTTCGCTGTGGCGCGGACGCGTGGCAAGAAGACCAACAATGACGAAGTGCGTGACCTGATCCACACGAAGCGCCCCTTGGTCGTTTTCGGGTCGATCAACGAGAAGATGTACTTGGCAGAGGCCAAAGGCGGGCATGGGCCGGCACCTGCCTTCATTCCGGCTAGTTTCCCGGGCGCTGCGATCCGGCGCCATACCGGCACGCCCTTTATGGGTTACGCAGGGGCGACTTACGTGCTGCAGGAGGTCTGCAATGGCCTGTTTGATAGCCTGTTCCATATCCTGCCGCTGGCCACGGATATGGACGCCACCGATGCCACGCTCACGCCGCTGCGGCGCGATTTCCCCTGGGATGCCGATGCGCAAGCCAAGCTGGATGAGATCGTAGCCCAACACCCCATTCTGACGCGGATTTCCGCGGCAAAATCCCTGCGCGATGCGGCTGAAAAAGCCGCACTCGACGCAGGCAATGACCGTGTCGTCCTTGAGACAGTCGCGGCGCTTGAAACAACACCGGGAGGACAATCATGACCGATTTCACGACCGACGCACCCATGGTGCGCCCACGCACGGCGCCACCGAAGCGGGAGTACTATGCCTACTTTGCCATCATTTTTCTGGCGGCCCTGCCGCTGGCCTTTCTGACATGGGGGTTGGCCGCAGCGCGCCAGTTCGCCCTGCCGGAAAAAGGCCCGCTCGCCAAAGCCTGGACACAAGCGCGGATCATCACGCCGCACATTTTCTCTGCATGACAGTGCAGAACACGAGGTTCGTCGTTCCCCCCCGGAGCGACGGATTAGGGCAGGGGAAGAGCCCCTGTCGTAACCCGGCCGCGGGGGGTGCGCGGCGTCAGTACAGAATTTTGGAGACAAAACATGGCTGACAAATCTGATCTGTCCTTCACAGGTCTCACTGATGAGCAGGCCCAGGAGCTGCACGCAGTCTACATGAGCGGGTTTACGTTGTTCACCATCGTAGCCGTCGTTGCGCATGTGCTGACGTACATCAAGCTTCCCTGGTTCTCTTGGGGTTAGGGAGTCTGACGCATGGCACAGTTTTATAAAATCTGGCTGGTGTTCGACCCGCGCCGCGTTTTCGTGGCCCAGGGCGTATTCCTTTTCTTGCTGGCAGCGATGATTCACCTCGTCCTGCTGAGCAATCCAGAGACCAACTGGTTCGAACGCGCCTTCGCCGCTGAAGACGTCGAGTAACGAACGCATCAATCAAAGCTGCGGGCGGATGCAAGACAACCGCCCGCAGCAAGCAGACCGAGAATAACGACAGGACAGGCCCGGCGTGGCCCGAGCGGCCTGTCATGGATGGAGTGAAACACATGGCGCAACTCAGCTTTGAGCGGAAATATCGCGTCAAGGGCGGCACCCTTTTGGGTGGGGACCTGTTCGACTTCTGGGTTGGCCCCTTTTATGTGGGCTTCTTTGGGGTCACGACGTTCTTCTTTGCTGTCCTTGGGACGATCCTGATTTTTTACGGGGCCAGCCAAGGCCCGACTTGGAACCCCTGGTTGATCTCCATTGATCCACCACCGCTGGAATATGGCTTAGGCGCCGCGCCGTTACTCGAAGGCGGGCTTTGGCAGATCATCACGATTTGCGCCATCGGGGCCTTTAGCAGTTGGGCGCTGCGCGAAGTGGAAATATGCAACAAGCTGGGCATGGGTTACCACGTCCCGATTGCTTTCAGCTTCGCGATCCTGGCCTATGTGACGCTGGTGGTTATTCGCCCGGTGTTGCTGGGGGCCTGGGGGCATGGTTTTCCCTACGGGATCTTCAGCCACCTCGATTGGGTGAATAATGTGGGCTACGCCTATGGCAACTTCCACTACAACCCGGCGCATATGGTGGCGATCACCTTCTTCTTCACCACCTGTCTGGCTTTGGCGTTGCACGGGTCGCTGGTTTTGTCGGCGGTCAACCCCGGCAACAAGGCGGACGAAATCCGGACGCCTGATCACGAAGACACCTATTTCCGCGATCTAATCGGCTATTCCATCGGGCCGCTTGGTATTCACCGCTTGGGCTTGTTCCTGGCGCTGAACGCGGGCTTTTGGTCGGCGGTCTGCATCGTGATTTCTGGCACGGTCTGGTTCGATGCATGGGCTGACTGGTGGTACTGGTATGTCGACCTGCCGTGGTGGGTCAATCTGGAGGGCGGCGTCAATGGCTGAGTATCAGAACATCTTTACACAGGTGCAGGTCCAAGGGCCGCCTGAGATGGGCGTCGGTGATGTGGAGGACCGGACAGACAAGGCCGGTTTCTCTACCCTTGCGGGGCTCTTTGGAAACGCGCAGCTCGGTCCGGTTTATCTTGGTGCCTTCGGCGTGATTTCCTTGGCGACCGGTTTGATCTGGTTCGTGATGGTTGGCCTCGCCTTCTGGGAGCAGGCTGGCTACAACGCGGGCGTCTTCCTGCGCGACCTCTTCTATCTGTCGCTTGATCCGCCTGTGCCCGGCTACGGCCTCTCAATGCCGCCCATGGACGAAGGTGGGTATTACCTGATCGCCTCGTTCTTCCTGCTGATCTCGGTGTTGACCTGGTGGGTGCGGACTTACCTGCGGGCTGAGGCGCTGGGGATGGGTAAACACGTAGCTTGGGCCTTTGCCTCTGCCATCTGGTTGTTCCTTGTGCTGGGTCTGTTCCGTCCGATCCTGATCGGAGATTGGTCCGAGATGGTGCCCTACGGGATCTTCACACACCTTGACTGGACCAACCTGTTCTCAATCAACCACGGTAACCTGTTCTACAACCCGTTCCACGCGCTGAGCATTGTATTCCTTTATGGGTCTGCCCTGCTGTTTGCGATGCATGGGGCGACGATCCTTGCAGTCAGCCGTTATGGCGGCGAGCGTGAGATTGAACAGATCATCGACCGCGGGACTGCATCCGAACGCGCGGGTTTGTTCTGGCGCTGGACGATGGGCTTTAACGCCACGATGGAAGGCATTCACCGCTGGGCTTGGTGGTTCGCCGTTCTGACCACCCTGACCGGAGGGATCGGAATTTTGCTGTCCGGCACGGTTGTCGACAATTGGTACGTCTGGGCGCAGGTCCATGGCTTTGCCCCTGTAGAATAAGGAGAAGATGATGCCAGAGATGGAAGAAATTCTGGGTACAGACCGGCGTGGTCGGCTTACGGCAGACATCACCTACCTGATGTTGAAAGGTGCCGGTTATGGGCTGATCGTGTTTCTTGCGCTGATCTTCACGATCCTGATCATCGCCGCAATTGGCCGGGCTTTGCCAGAAGACAGCCGCTTTCAACCCGATCCCATCAATCGGAGTTCGATTGAGTTGCAGGTCGTTCCGGGCTCCACACACCGGGTGACCTAAGCCATCGGGGCAGGTGGCTATCCCATATCGCCATCTGTCCTGACCCCGTCGGGCCCACCCTCCCTGGTTGGCCCGTCATGAAGGGGAATTCCCCTTCAGTTCCCTTCCTGTTGGCTACAGGAACTTGGCGCTGCAAACCAGGCTCGGTTTGCGGCGTCATTTTGGTTTGGTGCAATCAAGTCGCAAAGAGGTCGTAGAGCCGGTTGAGCACACGCCGGACATCCGACTGATTGCGGTCGTCCTGATGCGTGACAATCCATTGGGTATGGGACAAGGCGCCAACGACGGGGCCGCGCGGTGCGAGGGTCGGATAGGCCGCGGCAACGAAGGTGGGTAAGATCGCAATACCAACACCACACAAAGCAAGATCAAGGCTATTGCGCGGTGCGGTGACCTCACAAGCAATTGCGTCGCCAGCGTTTTCCATTACCCACTTGGCTGAGGGGGTTTCAGACAAAACCCTAATCCAGCGATCGGGCGCTGACTCGGTCGCAAAGGGTGCAAACTGCACATCGCGGACCTGTTTACCCGCAAGGTTTTGTTCCGTTGGTCGCGCGTTCCGCAGGCCGATGGTCACAGCTCTGTGCGGCATATCGAGAACGGTCTCGGAGGCAACAAAACAAAGGCGCACGTCTGGCGGATCACCACTGAGGCGCGTCACGTGGTTCAGCAGCCAAAGCGTCGTCCAGGAACCCGCCGAGACTTTGATGACCGGGAGGGCCTCTGTCGTTGCAGGTTGTAAAAGTGCTTCGAGACCAGCCGCAACACCGGCGGCGTCTGCCAGAAGGGCCTCTCCGTCCGGGGTGAGTGTGTAGCCCCGGTCATGTCGCACAAACAGGGTCTTGCGCAACGCTTGTTCCAGCGCGAGCATCCGCCGCGACAATGTAGCAGGACTCTTGCCGGTCTGTTGGGCGGCTGGTGACAGGCCGCCCTCACGCGCAACAGCAAGAAAGAGACGCAGGTCATCCCAAGCGGGGGTCGTTTCATTCATGAAAAGATGTATAGCGCCCGTTCCAAACGCGCGCACCCATCGGCTTATTCAGCCACGACAGTCTCGCCGACGATCAGCCCCAGATGTTCAGCGAGGTAGATCCGCAGCCAAGGCGTGAAGTGCTCCGGATGACGTTTCACTTCGGCTGCAAGATCGTAAATATCGACCCAGCGTGTCGCCATGACCTCATCCGGGTTCAGGTCCATCGCAGGCTCGTCGCTGGTCTCGGCCACAAAGACGGCAACGACTTCGTGTTCAATCAGACCTCCGCCGACGTCGGCGCGATACTCGATCGTATCCTTGTAAGACGGAAAGATGCCCGTAATACCGAGTTCTTCTTTCAAACGTCGCACGGCACAATCGGCGTCTTTCTCATCCCATTCGGGATGTGTGCAGCACGTGTTCGCCCATTGCCCTGGGGTATGATACTTGCTCATCGCACGCTGCTGGATCAGCACGCGGCCTTTGTTCAGGACGAAGATGCTGACCGCTTTGTGTTTCAGTCCTTTTTGATGGGCTTCCAGTTTCTCAACTGGTTTCAATTCGCCGTTCACCCAGGCCGGGATCATAATCGTCATGTGCGTAAGGGTGAGACCAGTCTTGTCAGGTGAGCGAGGTTCTTAATCCCGATTTTCAGATGTGCCAAGGGCCGCGCCTTGACGAGCTTCTTGTTCATATAAGCCTCAAAGGTGAGCCTTTGCACGTCGACATCATGACACAGGGAGACAAACCGCTCACGCCGCTCATCTGAGCGGTAATAGGCGTTCTGCATGGCACCCAGGACGCGGAAGACTTGCTTGTGTTCTTTCATGAACATTTTGCGCGCAAGTTGCAGGTCTTTGATGCGTCCGGAGGCCAATGTCGCAGCGGCCGCTGTCGCCGCAACCCGTCCTCCAACCATCGCATAATAGATACCTTCACCGGATGACGGTGCAACGACACCAGCCGCATCGCCAGCCAACACGACATCTTTGCCATTGTCCCAGCGGTCGAGGGGTTTCAGGGGGATCGGAGCGCCTTCTTTGCGGAGGGTTTCGCAACCGGAAAGACCCGCCGTCTTGCGGAGCGCGGCGGTCGCTTGTTTGAGATCCACCTCTTTGACCATCGACCCCATGCCAACGCTGGCGGACGACCCATGTGGGAAAATCCAGCCGTAAAAATCAGGACTGATCTGGCCGTCGTAGATCACATCGCAGCGCATCGGGTCGTAGTCTTCGGTCGGCTCGGGCGCCGCAATGATCTCGTGGTAGGCAATGACGTATGGGATCACATCGCCGCCTTCGACCTCGGCCGCCGCAACCTTTGACCGGGCACCATCCGCGCCGATGACAAGTTGCGTCTTCAGCGACATCTCATTCCCGCTGATCTTATCGCGGTAGACGACGTGGGTGCCGTCTTCGTCGCGGTCGATTCTGACGAATGTGCCGCGATACGGATGCGCGCCTGCTTGGGCTGCGCGATCGCGGAGATATGGATCGAAGTCCTTGCGGTCGACCATGCCAACAAAGCCGTTCTCAATCGGAATATCAACGTGGCGCTGGGTGGGTGAGATCATGCGCGCAGTTGTCACTTTCGCCACAAGCTGCTCATCGGGAATGAAAAAGTCTTCGATCAAACGGGGTGGGATCGCGCCGCCGCAAGGCTTGATCCGCCCATCGCGGTCGATAAAGGCGACCTTATGACCACTTCGGGCGAGGTCTTCAGCCGCGGTTGCACCCGACGGGCCTGCGCCCACGACAACAACGTCATATTCCATCATCATTCTCCCGGGACCAAAACACCTGCCGGAGCAGGGCGCGTCATGATTTTGGCGGCCATGACCGTGGCCGCAATGAAGAGTGAGGCTTCAAACAGGAAGACCGTGCCAAATGCCTGCGCATTGGGCAGCGAGAAACGCAGAACATCGACCATCGCGGCCCCTATGAGCCCGCCAAATCCAGCCGCAATCGCCTGCGCGGCACCCCATAGCCCCATCCGCGTGCCTTCGCGTTGCTCGCGCCCTTGACCGGCAAGCGCCATCATTGATCCAATGGCCGCAACTGCGAACATCCCGTTGAAAAAGCCAAGTGCAACAACCGCAGGCACCAGCGGCGCGCCGGGGCCGAGCGGGCCAAGAAGCGTGATCACAGCCAGTGCGGCAGCCGACCCGAGGCAACCTGCCATGACCCAATTGCGCAGCGACCCGAATTTAAAGCCGGTTGCGATAATGCCGACTGTCAGCATCCCCAAGAACACCCCGCCGTTTTGTGCGCCTGACAGGGACGTCGATTGTCCGGGCGTGAACGCGAAGACGAGCCCTGCGTAAGGCTCCAGGATCAATTCCTGCATGAAATAGGCTGTCATCGACAGGAAGACGAAGATGGTGAAATTGCGTGCGGCGCGTTCGCTCCAGACCTCGCGTAGCCCATCCCAGAAGGGTGTCGCATCGGACGCGCGGACAACAGCGAGCTTTCGTTCAATACCCCAAACCGCAAGGCACGTCATGATCACCGCGCCGGTGACGACTATCGCGACGATCCGGATCAGCAAGGCTGGTGTGTAGGGATCCAACATGGACCCCACGACGCCTGCCGTTACTGCAATCCCGAAGATCATCATGAGCCATGTGATCGTCGCAGCGGCGGCGCGACGATGTGGTTCTGTCGTCGTCGCAAGGAGCGCGAGAAGCGAGGTGCCAGAAGCGCCCACGCCCAGGCCAATCAGCGCATAAGCCAATATCGAAATGGCAAGGCCCATCCAGAATGATGTTGTAAACACGAATACGCCCAAGGCTGCGATGAATGCTCCGACAGCTAAAGCCACCATGCCGCCGATGATCCACCGTGTGCGCTTGCCCCCCGCGTCAGAAGCAAAACCCCACTTCGGGCGGGTCATTTGAATACCGTAGTGCAAGGCGACCAGCAGCCCCGGCAAAACCGCAGGCAAAGCCAGTTCGACCACCATCAGGCGGTTCAACGTGGATGTGGTCAGGACAACAATCGCCCCGAGCGCCATTTGTACGAGCCCTAGTCGGGCGATTTGAACCCAAGACAACGTCATCGTCACAACCCCCTTATGGCAAAGGCGGCAATCATCATGCCGCTGATGTAGAAAAGAATGCCCATGCCCTGATACCAAGGCGTCTTGCCTTCCGGGTCACGCAGCAGGACTTGCATCGCGGCAAGTTGCACAGCGAGGAGGACAAGGACGCCTGCGGCGTGCTGCGGTTTGTCCCACAGGATCAGCAAGAAAACGACCAGCGCTTGAGGTATCGCCATCACCCAGCATGCGACTTTGGCAGCGCGGTCAGGTCCCAGCACAACGGGTAGGCTCCGCAAACCCATGCGCCTATCGCCGTCGATGGCTTTGAAATCGTTCAGCGTCATGATCCCGTGCGCGCCGAGGCCATAAAGAATGGCGATGATGATCACTTCCGATTTGGGTGCACCAGCAGACAACACTGCGGCGCCCGTAATCCAAGGCAGGGTTTCGTAGGCCAATCCGCAAAGGCCCGGCCCCCAGAGACCTGATTGCTTGGCGCGAATAGGCTCAGACGAATAAGCCCACGCGGCGGCAACAGCGAGGATCGTCGCACTTAATCCCCATGGTCCCAAGAATGTGCCCACGAAGATCGAAAACCACGACATCGCGATTGCGATCCACAGTCCCCAGCGTCCGGGGATCCGACCCGATGGGATGGGGCGGTCAGGCTCATTGATGGCGTCGACATGTCGGTCACACCAATCATTTGCCACTTGCGACATCGCGCAAACGAGCGGTCCGGCGAGGATAACACCCAAGATCACCAGTCCCCAGCGCCCTTCAGGGCTCACCCCGGCAGACACCGCGCCGCACAGATACGCCCACATTGGCGGGAACCACGTGTGCGGTTTCACCAGCTGCGCTAGCGCCGCAGGTTGCGGGTAGCGTCGGGCCTGTGGTGGCTGTAAGTCTGATGAGACGCTCATAAGTGTAAACTTAGCGAGACATACGGCAGAGTCGCAAGTGTAATCTCAACCTGACACCCGCGACATATGCGCCGCGACCGATGGCGAAGATGGACTCCGGTGAGAATTACGCTGGCTGTCGCAGGTCTACCGACCTAACCCCTCGGGATATGATGGCAGAACGTGACACACCCACCGCTCTTGTTCTTGGAGGATATGGTCTTATTGGTGCGGCCTGCTGCCGCGCGCTATTGGCCAGCGGGTTTCGCGTGGTCGGGGTGGGAAGATCGCCTCTCGCGGCGAAGCGATTACCTGATGAAGTCGACTGGATCTTTCGCGACCTGACGACGGTGGATGTCGATGAGTGGCGCACCATCCTCGATGGCGTTGATGTCGTGGTCAATGCGGCAGGCGCGCTGCAGGACGGTCCAGAAGATGATCTGGAGGCCATCCATGTCAGCCTGATCGAGAGACTGACCGCGGCTGCCCCGCAGCATCTTCGCATCATCCAGATCTCAGCGGCAGGCGTGGCGCTGGATGCTACCACTGCCTTTTTTGAGACTAAGGCACGCGGTGATGCACTCTTGGCGACCACCGATTTGAACTGGGTCATCTTGCGCCCCTCGCTTGTTCTCGCGCCAGATGCTTACGGTGGAACTGCCCTGCTACGCGGGGCTGCGGCCCTGCCTGGAATTTTACCGAAACTGTGGCCGAGTACACAGGTGCAGACAGTTCATATCGATGATCTGGCAAACGCCGTGGCTTTTGCAGCCAGGGGCAGCGTCCCCGCTGGGACAATCGCTGATATCTCAGAAGCATCCGCGACGTATTTTCCTGACCTGGTTTTGAAGGTACGACTTTGGTTGGGACTGTGTGCGCCGTTGATCCAAGTCGCTTTGCCTCAAGTGGTGATCCGATTGGTTGGTAGATGCGCGGACATGCTGGGACGCCTTGGCTGGCGATCCCCTTTACGCACGACGGCTTTGACAGTGCTGGAAGATGGAATCTGCGCGGATCCCAAGACTTGGGAAGGCCTTGGTGGTTCACCCTGCAGGTCCTTCGATGCGACGCTTCAATCCCTTCCCTCAACCCGGCAGGAGCGGTTATTTGCGCGGCTTTATTTTGCAGTGCCGTTTGCGATTGGGGTGCTGTCGCTTTTTTGGATCGTATCTGGTCTAGTGGCACTGGCCTTCCCGTCGGCTGCCGCGGACTATCTGGCGGATAGCAGGATGTCCGGGCTTATGGTGTGGACACTCGTCTTTGGTGGTGCCATTGCCGACATCTTGTTGGGTATTGCTATTCTATTCCGACGATGGTGTCGGCCCGCTGCCATGGGAATGATTGCGCTTGCCGTCGCTTATCTGATTGGCGGTGCCATTGCCGCCCCGACACTTTGGGTTGATCCGCTTGGACCAATGGTCAAAGTCATTCCGTCGATTGCGTTGGCGCTGATCGTTTGGCTGGGCGTGGAAAAGAGATGATCTTCGATCTTATTCTTTTCCTGCATGTGCTTGGCGCAACCGTCTTGCTTGGGACGGGCGCTGGCATCGCATTTTTCATGGTCGTCTCGCATCGTTCCGGAGACCCGGCACTAATTGCGCATGTTGCCGGCATCGTCGTGCTGGCCGATACAATTTTTACTGCAACAGCCGCGATCGTGCAGCCGATAACGGGCTATCTTCTTGCGACGATGGCAGGGTGGCCGCTGACAAGTGGATGGGTCGCAGTGTCGCTTGGCTTATACGTCTTCGTCGGTGTTTTCTGGCTTCCCGTTGTCTTTATGCAAATCCGGATGCGCAACCTCGCGCGGGAAGCGCGAGATGAGGAAGGTGCTTTGCCCGACAGCTATCACCGGCTTTTCAGATGGTGGTTTGCGTTCGGGTTCCCCGCCTTCGCGGCTGTCTTGGCAATTGTTTGGCTCATGTTAACCAAACCGGCGATAGGCTGGTGAGACCCGCCGCATTTGTGATCCACGCCACTTCAGAACAAAATCAAGCCTGATTCGGGTGTTAGCGCGGTTTGGCCCCGGAAACATATGGGGGAAAACGCGCAGGAAAGGTTGCACATGCAGTTGTCAGTGCATTTCGAGAATACGACTGGAACAGGCGCGGGAGGCGGCCCAGTCCAAGTCGGTTGGTTTCTGAGTGAGCGGAATGGCGGCATCATTTACGATCCGCCCGAACGTGTGCGTTCCGTCGATATGAATCGTGAACATGCCAAGTCAGCCTCACGCTGCCCGGCGGTCATTAACCTTGAAAGTCGCTACTTTGCGGTCAAGTGCCCGTTCGACATTCATATCGGTTTCGCGCGTGACAAGGACGGCAAACCAGCCCTGCGCAATCTTGCGGGACCGAAAAGCACCGTGCGGGCCAGCAAACTGGGCGAGAAACTCCACCTGACAAATGAAGTTGAATGGCGCTACAAGGACGTCCCAACGATCCAGCTGTCATTGCCTTACGTGTTCATCGCAGATGAGCCCGTCTACATGTCGCAAGTTGCGCCATTTATGCATTATAAGAAGGATCCCTTGCCGGGCACGATCTTTGGGGGTCGTTTCCCCATCAACGTATGGCCACGGCCCCTGATGTGGGCTTTCGAATGGCATGAGCCGGAAAAGCCGATCAAGATCGCGCGGGGAGAGCCGCTGTTTTACGCGACATTTGAAACCATGCCACAAGATCGTAGCGTTGCACTGACGGAAGCGGCGGTCACGCCTGAGTTGGATGATTATATGGAGCTGATTTCGGGGGCGGTGAACTACGTCAATCAGACGTTTTCGCTTTTCGAGGCCGCAGAGGCGCGACGTCCTCGGACTTTGGTGACACCGGTCAAACGAGACCCTCCAGGCTCATGACAGACCAAACCCCGCCAGTAGACCTCACGGCGCTGCGCCGTGCTGCGCACCGTGCGCACCGAGAGGGCGATCCAAATGCATTGCAGGCCTATGCGAAGTACCTCGCACTTGCGCCCCATGATGCACCGATTTGGTCAAACCTCGGGGCATTGCATCGTGCGCATCAGCGGTACGATGCTGCTTTGCGCGCACAGGAGCGGGCACAGGCGATCAGCCCAGAAGATCCGGCACTGACCAATAACTACGCCAATATCCTGAGTGATCTGGGCCGATATGACGACTCGATCAAAGCGCGACGCTGGATCCTGACACAAAAGCCGGAAGACGCCGGACAGAAAGCGATGATTGGGCGCTGTCTGCGCGGGAAGGGCGACTATCAGGGGGCGGTGAATTACCTCAGCTCTGCAATTACCGATCACCCGGACGATACCGAATTGCAAATGCAACTGGCTTTTGCTCAGCTTGGCGCTGGCGACTATGCAAAGGCTTTTGAGACGTACCGCGTCCGTTGGAAAACCGCAGAGATGAAGCCGCGCGATCTGCCTTATCCGGAGTGGGCGGGAGAGCCGCTGGACGGCAAGACAGTTTTGGTGATGCCAGAACAAGGCTTTGGCGACGCGATCCTGTTCGCGCGCTTCATCCCCAGCCTAAAGGCGCAGGGCGCGCGTGTCTTGTTCCTGACTGAAAAGCCAGTTGCTCCACTTTTTGAGGACCTTGATGGCGCTGATTGGGTTGGAACGGGGTTGCCGAAATCCACGCCCATCGACTTCTGGATCAACAGCATGGATGTCGCGCGCCTCCATTTTGGTGGCACGGATGTGATCCCGAAGCCGACGTCCATCAATGTACCGAACGCGTCCAAGGCGCGGGCGAAGGCACTCGTCGCCCCGCACCAACAAAGCTTCAAAGTTGGCGTCGTCTGGACCGGGTCAGTGACATACAAGGGTAACGCGTTCAGATCTTTTAGCCATCGTGATCTTCTTCCCCTTACCGATTTAACCGCTGTCCAACTGTTCTCCCTCTACAAAGGGCCGGAATTGAAACCATTCCTCGCCGACGGGACCGATGCTTTCATCCTCAACGCGGCAGAGAGCGAAAAGCACTTTGGTGACAGTGCCGCCATGATGCAGGAGATGGACTTGATCATCAGTTCTGATACGGCGACATTACACCTTGCCGGAAGTTTGGGTGTGCCAACCTGGGCGGTTCTTCATTGGGATCCCTTCTGGGTGTGGCGGCATACCGGCGACACGACAGTGTGGTATCCCGGCATGCGGTTGTTCCGCCAGACGGAGCCTTTGCAGTGGTCGGGTGTAATCGATCAGGTCCGGGACGCATTGGTGCAGCAAGTCAAGGCGCTCGCATGACAGATATACTGGTCCCCATCTCACCGGGAGAGCTAATCGACAAGCTGACAATCCTGCGGATCAAACTGGATCAGATCGAAGACCCGGAAAAACGTGCGAATATCCAGTATGAGAAGACACAACTGGAAGCAGTCGCAGATCAGCATGTCCAGCCGTCGCAAGCGCTGTCCGCGCTTTGGGAACAGCTTTATCACATCAACAGATCGCTTTGGCAGATCGAGGACGATATTCGCGCCAGCGATGCGCGCGGGGACTTTGGCGACAGATACATCGCCCTCGCGCGGGCGGTTTATGTGACAAATGATGAACGCGCTGCTGTCAAAAAACGGATCAACCTGCTTCTCGGATCAGCCATCGTTGAAGAGAAGTCTTACCACAGCGTGGGCCCGACTTGATGTCGCGCGAGCGCATGAACGCAATGCGGCGGGAGCTGATTGACATGCAGACCGCCCTTGTCGAGGCGTTGAAGGACGAAAAGACGCGCAAGCGCGCCGCACTGAACCGGCAACTGCACGAACTGCGGCAGATGATGACGCCGGCCTACGCCTACATGTCTCAGGCAGGCCAAGACGCCGTCATCGACCGCCATTTCCGCAACAAGATGGGCGGCACCTTTATCGATGTCGGCGGATACGATGGGATCACTGGGTCCAATACCGTCTTTTTTGAAAAATGGCGTGGCTGGACCGGTGTTTTGATTGAGCCGGTTGCCGCGAATCTCGATCAGGCGAAACGCGTCCGAGATTGCCCCTGCCTCGGCTTTGCCGTGGCCGCGAAAGCGGGAAGGGCTTCATTTATCTCTGTTACCGAAGGTTTTACACAAATGAGCGGTTTGTCGGACAGCTACGATCCCGACATGCTGCAAAAGGTACGCGCCAATCCACGCCACAAAGAGGACAGAATTGAGATCGAGACGAAACCGTTGCCGACGATCTTGGAAGAGGCTGGCATTGCGCATCCCGATTTCATCTCTTTAGACATTGAGGGGGGCGAACTTGCCATCTTGGAGGCTTTTTCGTTCGCCGACCACCGCGTTGGCGCTTGGGCGATTGAGAACAATACCGGCACTCGCGACATCGCTCAGCTGATGCGTAGCCACAATTATGACCTGATTGATTTCTGTGGCCCGGACGAAATATACGCGCTGCGAAAAGGCTAAGTTTCTTCTTAAACACCGCGATTAAGACGCTGTTTAAGTTCCGCCTCATACCCCTTGCGTCGTGGGTAGTCAGAGGTGGACATCATGAGCGCATTGGCCAACAGACCAATTATTATCAAAAAGAAACGCGGCGGCGGTGGCGACGGGCACCACGGCGGGGCGTGGAAGGTCGCTTATGCCGACTTTGTCACGGCAATGATGGCGTTCTTCATGCTGATGTGGCTGTTGAACGCGACATCTGAACAGCAACGCGCTGGTCTTGCTGACTATTTCGCGCCCACCACCTCCATCAACCGAACCTCCGGCGGAGGGGATGGCATGTTTGGTGGCGACAGCATCTTTGCAGACGATACGCTTGTCAAAACCGGCCAAGGGGCCGCAATGAAACATGAAGGGTCGCAGGTGAACTCTGTGTTGGATCCTGACAAGGCGAAGGAAAGCGGTGAAGAAGTCGCGAAGGTTGAAGCGCTTGAAAACCTCGAAGAGGTTTTGCTGGGTCGCGGCGGCGAAAGCGTGCTTTCGCAAGAAGCGCTTCGCCATATTGTCACGCGTCAAACCGACGAGGGACTGATCATTGAAATCTTTGATCGCGACAATGCGGTCCTGTTCGTCGCAGATAGTGATCAGCCCAATCCGATTGCTGTTGAGATTGGAAAAGTGCTCGCAAACTATCTCGGAATTGTAACCAACCCACTCGCCATCAGGGCGCATGTCGAGGCGCAACCGATTGTGCGTGCCGAGAATACCGTTTGGCAACTTTCATTGGATCGGGCGACAACCATGCGCAAACTGCTCGAAGACGGCGGCTACGAGCCCAGTAAGATTGCAGAAGTCACCGGCCGTGCTGACCGTGACCCAGCAATGCCGAGCAACCCAACCGCCATCCGCAATAATCGGATCGAGATTATCGTCCTGCGCAGTGACCTTTAACCATTATCGGGAAATCTCAGGGTGGATTAGGTCGGCATTAAGGCTGTCTGGGGTAAGCCATTTGGGGAAACATGTCTTGATCCAGAAAGGTCATTGAATGACGATCTCTTCCTCGTTGAACGCCGGTGTTGCTGGGCTCTTTGCAAATGCGACACGTCTCTCGACGATCTCAGACAATATCGCCAATGCGTCGACGTTTGGCTACAAACGGGTCGTCACGGACTTTGAAAGTCTGGTGATCAGCAATTCCAAAAGCAGCTACTCAGCGGGCGGGGTGCGCACCACAACCAATCGCTTGATTGATGAACGCGGGTCGCTGATTTCGACGTCGAACCCAACCGATCTTTCAGTGCGGGGCCGCGGAATGCTGCCCGTCACGCCGGAAGCAGCGGTCAGGGTCGGCAATGGCGATAATCCGCTTCTGATGACAACAACAGGGTCCTTTCGGCCAGACGAAGATGGCTTTCTCCTCAGCCCGACCGGGATGATCCTGCTGGGGTGGCCTGCGAATGCCGACGGGACCGTGCCGTCCAATCCACGCGACTCGACAGTTGGGCTGGAACCGATCCGGATCAATAGCAACCAGTTCGCGGGAGAACCGACAACCGAAGTCAATGTGGCGGTTAACCTGCCCGCTACTTCGACCGAGGCAGGTTCAGTAACAGGCCCTGAAACATTGTCGGTTGAATATTTTGACAACCTCGGCAAATCCGCAAACCTGCAACTGACATTCACACCAAACGTTCCCGGCGCTGGCTCGTCCAACCAATGGGATATGACCATCACGGATTCCGCATCAGGTGGAGCGGTCATTGGCCAATACACGCTTGATTTCGACCCCAGCCGCGCCGGAGGTGGTACACTCTTGAACGTGACACCCGTGGGTGGCTCCCCTGCATATGTTGGGGCCACCGGCGCGATGACCCTGACAGTGGCCGGGGGCCCGATGGAATTGACCATCGGCGAATTGGGAAGCGCGACAGGTTTAACGCAATTGTCCGATACATTTGCGCCGACTTCAATCAACAAAAATGGATCTGCTGTGGGCGCGCTGACGTCAATTGAGGTCGATCAAAACGGGTTCTTACGCGCAACGTTCGACAGTGGAGTGAACCGTGTGCTTTACCAGATCCCGCTCGCCGATGTGTCCAATATCAATGGCCTCGAAGCGCTAGATCAGCAAACTTACCGTGTTTCTCCTGAAAGCGGCACCTTCTTTCTGTGGGACGCTGGAGATGGCCCAACAGGTGATCTGGTCGCCTTCTCGCGCGAGGAATCTGCAACCGACGTAGCAGGCGAACTAACATCCTTGATCCAGACACAGCGAGCCTACTCCTCAAACGCCACGGTGATCCAGACCGTGGATGAAATGCTGCAGGAAACAACGAACCTCAAACGATAACTTGGTATGATTAGGTCAATGATATGGGACTTTCGAGCGCACTAAATAGTGCCGTCAGCGGCATGGCGCTGGCGACGCGCATGGCACAAACGACGTCTGAAAACCTCGCCAACGCCCAGACCGAGGGATACGGGCGTCGCGATGTTGTACGTTCGTCGGCAGAGCTTGGCGGTGTACGCTTCGAAGGTATTCGCCGCAATGTTGATCAAGCGATTATCAAAGACAGGCGCGCGGCCGACTCTGACGTGGGGCGCGGGCAGGCAGGCGCCATCGCATTGTCGCGGCTTGAGCAAGCTGTCGGGCCTGTGGGCGATGCCAATAGTCTATCGGGGCGGCTCTCGGCGTTGGAACAGGCTTTGATTTCTGCCGGTGGCGATCCGTCGTCGGATGTCCGTCTGCGCAGTGTCGTCAACCGATTGAGCGATGTCACGACGGTCATACGACGCGATGCCGAGGCGATCAAAACGCAGCGTGAGGAAGCTGATCGCGCGATCGCGCGAGATGTCGAAAGTCTCAATACCTCGCTCAAGCAAGTGGAAGAGCTGAACGCAGATATCGCCTTGCTCCGCAACAGCGGGCAGGACCCGTCCGCGCTTCTGGATGCGCGGCAATTGGTGGTCGACAAGATCGCGTCAATCACGACCATCAGGCTGATTGACCGGCCGAATGACCAGATCGCGCTCTATACCCTCGGGGGGCAATCCTTGATCGATGGATCCGCCGCAGAGTTTACCTTCGATCAAACGCCGACAATTGTGCCTGCGATGACGTTTGCAGGCGGCGGTTTGGGCGGGATCAGCAAAGATGGTGTCCCGCTTGATCCCAATAACGGCTTCGGTCGCTTACGCGGCGGCTCATTAGAAGCGAATTTCCGTCTGCGCGACGAAACCCTGACGGGTCTCCAGACCAGTCTCGACCAAATCGCGGTTGATCTTGTCCGGCGCTTTGAGGATCCAACTGTCGATCCTACACTTGGACCGGGCGATGTGGGCTTGATCACGGATAGTGGTGCCGCTCTTGACCCGCTGGATACGGTTGGGCTGTCACTTCGGCTTGAGGTAAATGCCAACGTGGACCCCGACCGTGGTGGTTTGCTCAGCAACTTGCGCGATGGCGTGAATGCCGTTGCTGCGGGTCCTGTGGGAAACGGTGTGCAAATCGACAGTTGGCTCTCGGCTCTGCGCGACGGAACGACGGTTGTGCCCGGCGGTGCGCGTCTGTCTGCAGCCGGTCACGCGGGCGCGTTCATCGCGGATGTTGGAAAGCAGCGACTCGACGCCGAAGAATCTCTTAGTTTCGCGCAGGCCAGACAAGAACGGCTTCTCTCTGCCGAACTCGCGAATGGTGTGGATTCCGACCTTGAGTTGCAAAACCTGCTGCGGATCGAACAGGCCTATGCCGCGAATGTGCGGGTGGTGCAGGCGGTCGATCAGATGATGCGCAATTTGTTGGAGATTTAAGATGACGGTCACTTCCATTGGCGATAGTGCTCGCTATCTTTCGCAGGCCTTGGCGAACACAAACCTGAAATCAGAACTGAACCGGCTGTCTGCGCAATTGAGCGATGGAGAGATTGCCGACAAGGCCAAGGCGCTCAACGGCGACACGATCCGTTTTAGTGCGATTGATCATTCGCTGAAGACACTCGACACAGCCATTGTGCGGAACCAGGAAACGGCGTTGATGTTGGGCGCAATGCAACGCACGCTTGACGGGATCAATCGTCAACGCACAGAGATGGTCGAGACGCTGACAAAAATCACCCGTGAAAGCTCAAGCGTGCAAATTGACCAATCCGCGCGCAATGCTTCTGAGCGATTTGCGACGATGGTAAACACCTTGAACACCGAAGCCGCTGGCCGCCGATTGTTTGCCGGGACTGCCGTGAACCAGCCGGCGCTGGCGTCCGCAGATGTGATGATCGCAGATATCATTACAGCGATCGGCGGCGCGACCGATTTCGCCGCGATAGAAACCGCGGTCGATGCGTGGTTTGACACACCCGGCGGTGGATTTGAAACCGTAGGCTACCTCGGTGACGCCGGTGCCCCTTTGTCCCGCCGATTAGATGAAACGCGTTCTGCGAGTATCACGGCGCGGGCAGATAACCCTGAAATTCGAGAAGTTCTGAAGGGGGCGGCACTTGCCGCGCTGGCTGAAGAGGTGCCAGGTCTGCCGCGTGATACGCGCACGGATCTGCTCTTCCAGGGCGGGCTGCGTCTTCAGTCTGCGGGATCAGACCTCATCGGTGTGCAGGCGCAACTGGGTTTCCTTGAGGGAGAGGTCGAACGTGTCATTACATTCCAGAATGCCGAAGAGACTGCGCTTGGCCAGATCCGAAACGATCTTGTCAACGACGATCCTTTTGAGACCGCAAGCGCCTTGCAGGCCGTGCAGATACAGTTGGAGACGCATTATCAAATGACCGCGCGCCTATCGCGCCTCAGCCTCGCGAATTACATCTGATGGTCTTCAAAGCGCTCCTCCGACTCTCAGTTTTGTTGTGCATTCTCACCGCATCCGCGTCTGCCGCGCCAATCCGGTTGAAAGACCTCGTTGAGTTCGATGGCGTGCGCACAAACGACCTGGTCGGGTATGGTTTGGTTGTGGGGCTCAATGGCACAGGGGATGGTCTGCGAAATGCCCCCTTCACCGAAGACATCATGACAAACATCCTTGAGCGGCTTGGTGTGAACGTCACTGGGGAACAGTTCCGCCCGAACAACGTTGCAGCTGTTATTGTCACCGCCTCGCTGCCGCCTTTTTCGCGTGCAGGCAGCACGCTTGACGTCACAGTCTCGGCGATTGGCGATGCCAATTCCCTTCTGGGTGGAACGTTGATTATGACGCCGCTGAATGCCGCAGATGGAGAGATTTATGCCGTAGCGCAGGGCACGATCATTGCCGGTGGGGTCACGGCGCAAGGTCAGGCGGCGCAGGTCACGCAAGGGGTTCCAACGGCAGGTGTTATCCCGTCGGGCGCCATCGTCGAGCGTGAGGTCGACTTTGATTTCTCAACACTCTCTCATATCCGGCTCGCACTCCGGACGCCGGATTTTACCACCGCGGCGCGTATTGAGCAGGCGATCAACGGTAGTTACGGACGCGCAGTGGCGCGGATGTTGGATGCGGGAACCGTCCAGATCGACATCACAGCGACGCGGCAGGCTTCCCCCGCACATGCGCTCGGGTTCATTGAGAATATCAGGGTTGAACCAGAACGCCGCGCGCGCGTCGTCGTTGATCAACGCTCTGGGACAATTGTGATGGGGGAAGACGTGCGGATCAGCCGGGTTGCGGTCAGCCAAGGGGGGCTCACGCTTCGTATTGAGGAGGCCCCCGTTGTGTCGCAACCGAACCCGTTTGCGGATGGGGAAACGATTGTCGTGCCGCGCACGGCGGCGGGAATTGAAGAAGAACCTGGTATCGGCCTCGCCGAAATCAGGGAAGGGACATCGTTAAGCGAAGTCGTCGCAGGTCTGAACGCTTTGGGCGTCGCCCCACGGGATATGATCGATATCCTCAAAAGCATCAAAGCAAGTGGCGCATTGCACGCCGAATTTATCGTGCGCTAAGACCGCGCAGAAACCGGAAGGCCAGAGGTGCGGCGGCAATGACCATCGTGATCCTGATCAGATGGACGGTCGAGACGTAGGCGGGGTCTTGGTCCATAGCGAGCGCAAGAAGCGACATCTCCGTCAGTCCACCGGGCGCGAAACCAAGAAAGGCCTGACTGAGTGGCACCCCGGCCCGCACCAACCCCTCAGCTGTGATCGCTGCGACCAGAAGCATGAGGATGGAAGAGAGCAGGCCAAGGCGAATGTCGCCGCCAACTTCTCTCCAAGTCGTTCCGACAAAGCGTGACCCGATCACTGTTCCCATGACCATCTGCGCGATGATGACAAGCACGGTGGGTGGCGGCAGCGTGACCCACCCTGCCACATGCACAAGTCCACTCAAAATCATGGGGCCAAACACGGGTGCTGCGGGCAGCCGCAATTTGCGCCCAGCCCAAACGCCTGCGATGGCACAGAGCCCCAGGATACCATAATCGCTCAACGATAAGGCGTCGAAGGCGATCCACGTACCCGTTCCCACTGTCCTCACGCCAAAGAAGATCGAGAAGACCGCAACGACACAGAAAATGACCAGAAGAACGCGACAGGCGTGGGCAAGTGCGATCTTTCTTTCGTCCCCGCCAGCCTCTGCGCCCATCAACATCATCTCGTTCAGCCCGCCAGGCATCGCCGCATAGTAGGCTGTGACCGGATCGTATTTGCCGATCCGTCGGTAGACAAAGAATGACACAGCGGCGGCTGCCGCCAAACAAATCGGTAGAGCGATCAGCGTCGCAACCCACGGGCCGATTTCTGCAAAAAGCGCTGGGGTAATCGCGGAGCCGAGCATTACACCGATGATCGGAATGACGTAGATGCGCAGCGCCATTGGCCCCTTGATCGGCACACCAGATATCGCTGCGATCGTGTTGCCAATCATCGGGCCCAGCATCCAGGGCAGGGGCATTCCGATCGCGAACGCGACGAACCCGCCGAGAATGCTGATCAAGAGGGCGAGCAGGACAGGTTTGTGCTGCTCAAACCGTCTCACTTACAGGCTACCCATGTGCTTTTCGCCGCGCGATTTTGACAAAGCGACCTGCTTTTGTCGCTCGCGAAATCGCGTTTTGTCATCTTCGGATGTCTCGTCAACGCATTGATAGCACGAGACCCCTTCTTCGAAACTCGGCAGCTCGCGATGTTCTGGGCTGATCGGGCGGCGACACGCATAGCAAAGCTGATGCGGCCCTTCTTTAAGCCCGTGCCCCACACTTACCCGCGCGTCAAAGACAAAGCATTCGCCGTCCCAAGTGCTGTCGTCTGCAGGCACTTCTTCAAGGTATTTCAGGATGCCGCCTTTGAGGTGATAGACTTCATCAACGCCCTGGCCGATCAGAAAATTCGTTGATTTTTCGCAGCGTATCCCACCGGTGCAGAACATGGCGATTTTCTTGTTGTGGAAGCGCTCTTTGTTTTCCTCCCACCATGCCGGAAATTCGCCAAAGCTCTTGGTTTGAGGATCAATCGCGCCGTCAAATGTGCCAATCGCAACTTCATAGTCGTTCCGTGTGTCGATCACCGCAACATCGGGCGATTTGATCAGAGCGTTCCAATCTGCTGGATCAACGTAATGCCCGGTGCCCTCTGCCGGGTTCACGTCCGGCTGACCCATCGTCACGATTTCTTTTTTCAGTCGCACTTTCATGCGGTTGAAGGGCGGGACCTCGGAGAAGCTTTCCTTGTGTTCAAGGGTCGCGCAGCCGGGCAGGGCGCGAATATGCGCGAGCACGGCATCGATGCCATCACGCGTTCCTGCAATCGTGCCGTTGATCCCCTCGCGCGCGAGCAACAATGTACCGCCGATGCGATGTTGATTGCAAAGCGCTAGCAGCGGGTCGCGCAGGCTTGCTGGATCGTCGAAGCGCGTGAAATGATAAAGGGCAGCGATGGTGTACATGGCGGTTCGATTACGCCTGCAAGGCGTGCGGGGCAAGACCTACCGCGCGGCATCCGCTTGAGCAGCGGCCATAGCCAGGCCAGTTGCGACTGCGGTAAAGGCTTCCGATTGTTCCAGTCGCGCCTGCGGGAAGACCAAGGCCATCGTGTCGCGCACCACGTGCATCAGGCTCGATCCACCTACAAAAACGACGGTTGAGATGTCCTCTGACGAGATATCAGCCATGGCGAGGGCTTCTTCCGCGCAGGTAGAGATGGCATCGGCGAAGGGGCCGAGGTCTGCCACTAGGTCTGCCGTCGTCAATGGTGCGGCAAGGTCCGGTTCCAGAAGTCCGAGGTCAATCTGCGATGCAGAGGCGTCGGCCGTATTCACCGCGATTTTCCCGGCTTCGACAGCGAATGCAATATCATGCCCCAATTCCAGTTCGAGCACATCATGCAACCTTTTGAACAAGCGTGGCTTAAGGCCGCGCTTTGCAAAAGTCGCGGCCATCCTGCGGTTCTCAGGTGTGTACTGAAATGGAATCTTTTCCCAACTGGCCAGGTCATTGTAGAGCGCGCGGGGGGCCGTGTAGGTGCCCTCGCCGATGTCGTTTCGGATCTTCGCCTCTTGCCCTAGAAGCGGCATGACGTGTCCCAGCGAAACGGCTTTATCAAAATCGGTGCCGCCGACCCGGACGCCGTGCGACGCGAGGATTTTTGTTTCGCCTTCCACGCGTTCAAAAATGGAAAAGTCAGATGTGCCGCCGCCGATGTCGACAATCAGGCCCTTCTGCCCAGCTTCAAGCGCCCCGGCAGCCAGCGCTGCGGCTTCGGGTTCGTACATGAACGTGACTTTCTCAAAGCCAGCCAGATGATAGGCTTCGGTCAGATCAACCAGCGCGCGCGTGTTGCGGTCTGCGTCGCGAGAGTGGAAGACGACCGGACGGCCCGCGATCGCATCGGTTATCGTCAGCCCTGTTGCGGACTCGGCCTGTTTTTTGACCTGCCCCAGAAAGCGGGCGACGACCTCGATCAACGTGAGGCGTTCGTAGGCAATCTGACGCTCTTCACGCATCAAGGGCGTCCCCAGCACGGACTTCAACGCGCGCATAAAGCGCCCTTCTCGGCCATCGATGATCGCGCGGTTCGCAGCGGATCCGTAGATCGTCACCTTACGTTGCGTGTCAAAGAAGATGCATGTGGGTAGCGTCGTTTTGCCGGGTTCGACCTCGATAAGATAGGGTCTGTCCCCCGCCATCAAACCCGCCGCCGTGTTTGACGTGCCAAAGTCTATGCCGAGTGTTTGTGGGCGCATCTCATCCTCTGCCATATGGCTTCAAAGACCGCGTGGATTACGTCAACTACGAAACGATTCCAAGGGACGATTGTCGGCTTTCAGTCAAAAGCGATGCGCCTTAGAAAGTGGTCATGCAAAGGGTGATGATCAACGGCGGTCCCGGATCGGGCAAAAGCACACTTGCGCGGGCGCTCGGTACCGCGACGGGCCTGCCTGTGTATCACATGGATCAGATCCATCATATGCCCCGGTGGGAGCCGCGCCCGTTGGCAGAGAAAATACCAATGGCCAATGCTATTGAGGCTAAAGAGCAATGGATTTTTGAGGGCGGGTTTTCAGCAACCTACAACAATCGGGCCGCTCGGGCGGATACGCTCATTTGGCTCGACTTACCGTTTGGGTTGCGCATGCGGCGGGTGATCGGGCGATTGATCAAGGACTACGGTAAACCCCGGCCAGACTCCGCCCCTGATTGCCCTGAAGAATTCAGCCTTGAAACCCTCGCATTCTGGAAATGGATTTGGGACACCCGCAAAACCCATCGGATCAAGCTGATCAACTTGATCGACGCCCATCCCCATCTGACAGTGCGCCACCTTACCTCGACCAAGGCGGTGCGTGACTTCTACCAGCAGATCGGCGAAAACCCCGCTGACCATTGAAGGAGACCGCCATGAAAGCCTTGATCGTGATCGACGTGCAAAATGACTTCTGCCCGGGGGGCGCATTGGCGGTGACTGAAGGAGATCAGATTGTACCGGGCATCAATGCGTTGATGGAGGATTTCGACGCGGTGGTTTTGACGCAAGACTGGCACCCGGCTGGACATTCTTCTTTCGCGTCGAGCCATGAAGGCAAGGAACCAATGTCAGTGATTGATATGCCCTATGGACCTCAGGTGCTTTGGCCAGACCATTGTGTGCAGGGCGGCGGTGGTGCCGCGTTCCACAAGGACCTGAGGACGGACCCGGCCGATCTGATCATCCGCAAAGGTTACAATCCGGCCATCGACAGTTATTCGGCGTTCTTTGAAAATGATCATTCGACGCCAACGGGTCTGCACGGATACCTCGAAACGCGGGGGATCAAGGATGTAACGATGGTTGGCCTCGCGACCGATTTTTGCGTGAATTATTCTGCGGTGGACGCGGCCAAACTGGGTTATGCGGTCACCGTTCGCACGGACCTGTGTCGCGGTATCGACTTTGATGGATCGCTCGCCGCCGCGCTCGCAGGAATGGCTGATGCGGGCGTAACCGTTTCTTAACAGTGTTCACAATCCGGGCCGTCACCGCGATGTGACTTGCTGCCAACAGGCCTTTTGGGGTTGAGTGGGGGTAAGCATAACAATCAGCGGAGGGTCCCATGACCATATCACGAATAGCGGCCAGCCTGTTGGCACCGGCCCTTCTGGCGTGGGGCGCACCGGCGCTTGCCACAGAAGGGGAGCGGATTGAGGTCACGGGAGAGATTATCGACACCTGGTGCTATTTCTCTGGCGTGATGGGCGGCCCTGACGCGGTGGTCGGCACGGCGCACCACACTTGCGCACTGTGGTGTTCCGCCGGTGGTATCCCTGTGGGTCTGCTTGCCGAAGATGGCACGGTCTACATGGTTCTCAAGATCAAAGAAGATGACGCGAGCGCTGGGGGCGATACACAACTGAGATTGGCCAGCCATACGGTTACGGCTGACGGTATGCTCTACCAGCGTGATGGCTTGAACTATCTGGTGGTGGAAGACGTCGTTTCAGACCTCGATATCACAAACTTCAACGCTGAAGACTACGGCACTGTGCCACCCTTCGCGATCCCCAAAGAGGAAAGGTAAGCGTCATGAAAGCATTACTGACAGCTGCACTTTGCCTGACAACAAGCGTTGCGATGGCACAGGAAAACGATCCGTGGGCGTTTGAGGAAGGATCCGAGGCGCGGTCCTGGAACCTGTTCGCGGAAATTCCGGCGACGTTCGAGGCGGAAGTTGTGGATTTGCTGTGCGAAGTTGCAGGTAATTGCGTTGACAACTGCGGTGACGGCAAGCGCCAGCTTGGCCTGCTGCGCACGGCAGACAACGCTTTGATTTACCCGAACAAGAACAACCAGACGTCCTTCAACGGTGCCGTGGCAGACCTTCTGCCCTACTGCGGCCAGATGGTTGAGGTTGATGGTTTGATCCTTGATGATCCGGACCTCGGCGCGGTGAATATCTACCAGCTTCAAACAATCCGTCTTGCAGGCGAGACCGAGTGGAATAAAGCGAACCAGTGGACAAAAGCCTGGGAGGCGGCCAATCCCGGTGCCGAGGGCAAAGGCCCGTGGTTCCGCCGCGATCCGCGTGTGCTGGCTGAGATCGCCGAGGAAGGCTATTTTGGTCTTGGGCTGGAAAAGGATGAAGAAATCAAGGACGCGATCTTCGAATGATGCGCGTTCTGATACTCTTTGGCCTTTGTGCGGCCCCGTCTGGGGTCGCAGCACAGGGCCTGCCTGGTATGGTCGGGGGGGAATATTCCCTGACCAACCAATACGGTGACACGCATACGCAGGCCGATCCTGACGGCAAAACGCAGCTCTTGTTCTTTGGGTACGCGAATTGCCAGCAAATCTGCTCGTCCGTCCTGCCGCAAATGGCTGTCGTCGCGGATGAGATTGCGGCCAAGACAGGGACTGAAATCCGCCCGGTGATGATCACCGTTGATCCAGTTGTTGATACGGTCGAAAATATCGGACCGGCGCTGATGCTGTACCACGATGATTTTATCGGTTTAACAGGCAGTGATGCGGCGCTTCAGGTGGCCTATGACGCTTTCTCGATCGAGAAAGAGTTTCTGTTTGAAGATCCGGAATACGGCCCCGTTTATGCGCATGGGAGCTTTATGTATCTGCTGGATGGCGACGGGAACACATTAACCCTGATCCCCCCGATCCTGTCAGATGATGAGATCGTGGCAATCATTTCCAACTATGTGGGCTGACGATGGATCGACGCGCATTTATCGGGGCGGGGGCGCTCGTCGCTTTATCGGCGGGTGGCTTCGTCGCCGCTGACGGGCAAAACCTCTTTTACACCGCGATCACGCCAGATTTTCCGGGCGGCGTAATCTCTGCCCCTGATGCGCATGCCAAAGCCGTCGCAGGTGATATCGTTCTGGTTGATATCCGCAGGCCAGACGAATGGGACAAAACAGGGTCAGGCGAAGGGGCGCATCGTATCGATCTGCGTGTGGCCGACTTTGCCGAGCAGGTAAAAGCGGCGGCCGACGGAAACTTTGATGCGCCGATTGCGCTGATCTGCGCGCGCGGCGTGCGCTCTGCACGAACGTCCAACCAGCTGCTGGAGGCGGGCTTTACCAACATCATTGATGTGCCGGAGGGAATGCTTGGATCGGCCGCAGGGCCCGGTTGGCTGGAGAGAGGACTACCGCTTGTTCACGAAGATTACGCGCCGCCTGGCGCTTAGCCTCGTCGCGACAGGGTTTGCGACCAGTGCGCAGGCGGGGTGTGGCCCCGACCCGGACCCGTGCGAAGTGGCTTTGGGCACATACCATATCGCTTTGCCGGACGACCCCGGCAGCGCAGTTCCAGCGCTGATGTTTCTGCATGGCGCGGGCGGGTCTGGCAATGGCTCGACGCGGCCGGGTGGAATGGCGGACAATCTGAATGCGCGCGGCTATGCGGTTATTGGCCCGAACGGTCTGCAACGCCCGAACAGTCGCTTCGGACCGGGATGGTCCTTCCATCCTGAAAGACCGCAACAGCGCGATGAGATGGCGTTTTTCAAACAGATTGCTGATGATGCCGCCGCGCGTTTTGGGATTGATCGATCTCAGATCGTGTTGGGTGGTTTCTCCATTGGTGGGTCCATGGCGAGCTACATCGCCTGCCAGGAACCAACAGTCTTTGCAGCTTACGCGCCTGTCGGCGGCAGTTTCTGGCGGCCGCATCCCACCGAGTGTGCGGGACCTGTGAAGCTGCTCCACACCCATGGGTGGCAAGACAAGACAGTGCCGCTGGAAGGTCGCCCTTTAGGTGGGGGCGCGATTTATCAGGGTGATGTCTGGCATGCGATGGGCGTCTGGCGCGCTGAAAACAGCTGCGACGGCCTGCGCGCTGACACGTTTGACACCGATGGCGCCTTCTGGGTGCGCCGCTGGGAGGAATGTGCACCGGGCACGGCGCTGGAGTTTCTGTTGCACCCCGGCGGGCATGGCATTCCACGGGGTTGGTCGGGCTACATGGCGGATTGGTTTGAAACCGTGACACAGGATCAAGACTGACCTTATTGCGCGCCCTGCCGGGCGCACGACATGAATTGGTTTCTCATAGCGCAGCTTGGTCAGTCCGCAAAACCTACCTGCTCAAGGGGCTGGGTGGGAGCCTCCGGCGGAGGTATTTTTATCCAAAAGAAGACCAGCCGTTATTCCGCCGGGACGGTCGGATCAGGCTGTGAAAGGACATGGGCGAAGCGTTTCCGTTCCGCCATAGCCGTACGAATAATGTCGGGCGCATTCAGGTGTTCCGGGGTGCCCATCTGGCGTGCGGACCAGCGCGCGGCGCCGAGGTTCAGGCCGCTGAGAGCCGACAGCAGGACCGCGCCTGCAAGGCTGATGGCGATGGGGAGAAGCCACAAGGTCACAAGCCCTTGCGCCATACCGATCACCAGCAGCCACCCCATCACGGTCTCAACAAGATGAAACTTGATCATCGCGGCCCATGAATAGCGGCCACCGCGCCGTTGTTGCGGCGCCCAACTTTCCCGGAAGCCCAAGGCGGTCCGGATCACGGCAATGGTCTGCTGCACCATCATGATGGGGGCGTAGAGGATCGACAGGGTGATTTCGAGGATCAGGGACCAGACGAATTGGAAGAAGCCTCCCATCTCACGCATTTTGATGCCCGCGTGGTTGGCGGCGGCTGCACCCATCATCTTTGGAGCCAGCAGCATGCCGTACATGAACGCAAGGATGGCGACGGCATTGCCGGTTGTCATTTTGGGCCAGCTGACCTGCGGATCAAAGCCAGAGAAATACGTAATCGCGCTCGTCTCCTGACCGTTACCGATCAGGGCCCAGACCAGAAGAAGTGCGAACCAGGCCGGTGACATCAGATACCCCATCGCGCCACTGACAAGATGAAAGCGGCTGACGGCATGAAAGCCGCGGGTTCCGACAAGACCAAGGTGTTGCAGGTTGCCCTGGCACCAACGCCTGTCACGCAGCACGTAGTCGATGAGTGTCGCTGGCACCTCTTCGTAGGAGCCACCGATGCGCGGCAGGAAGCGCACGGACCACCCGGCGCGGCGCAACAGCCCGGCTTCGACAAAGTCATGGCTGAGGATCAGTTTTCCTTTGCCGCCCCGCCCCTTCACCTTTGGAAGTCCTGCGCAGGAGGCAAAAGCCGCCGTCCGGATGATGGCGTTATGGCCCCAATAGTTGCCTTCCCGATCCGTCCATTTCGCAAGGCCCTCTGCCAGCGCCGCGCCGTAGACACGGTTGGAGAATTGCTGCACGCGCCCGAATAAGGTTTGCGCCCCAAAGAGGGTTGGGAAAGATTGGATCAGGCCAGCACTGTCGTCCATGGCCATGGCATCCGTGAGGCCGATAATCGCATCGCCGCTCATCAGACTATCGGCGTCGAGCACGAGCATCGCGGCGTAGCGGCCACTCCACTGTGCGATCCAGTCGCTCAGGTTGCCAACTTTCCTATCGGTATTCGTTTCGCGCCTGCGGTAGTACAAATTGGACGAAAATCCGCGCTCTGCGCGCAACGCGAGAAACGCGCGTTCCTCCTGGTCGGCGATCACCGGGTCGCGCGTGTCTGACAGGATGAAGAGGTCATAACTGTGGACATGTGGATGGTTGTCCAGTGCCGTGAGCATCGCCACGGCATTGCCAAAAACATCCGCAGTATCTTCATTGTAAATCGGTACCAGCAGCGCGACGTCGAGGGGTTCAACGGGTCCACGCACCCGCAGCTTGGGGCGGGATAACATGAGGGTCGTCACGCCCAAAAGGGCGGTGCTGACAGACAATGCGATCCAGAAGAAGGTAAAGGCGATCAGCCCGATGACGACGCCTTCGAAGGCCGAAAAGCCGTCCATGGCAAACCAGTCCGTGAAGGCAGCGATCAACGCACCTGTTGCCAGGATCGCAGGCAGGAAGGTTGCAATGCGCCAGAAACGTGTGATCGAGGCCGATGACGTCTCAGGCGCAGCGTCATCGCGGTAGGGGCGATCAAGTGCCTGTACAGGCATCGCCGTGGGTGCCACGGGTGGCATCCAATCAGTGGATAGAGGCGCCCTTAAATCGTCCATCGATAGAGCCAAACCTCACTGATCGGGGTGCCATCGACGTGCATCTGCGCCCGCATTTCAACGGCTTTCGCGTCACCCGGCAGAAACGAGAATGCCAGACGTACGCCACCGGTGCCTGGATTGCGTTGCAAGATACCTTCGGAGATTTCACCGGTGTTGGAGCGGACAGTCAGCGTGACCTCCGATAGGTCGTCTGGCAGCATTGGGTGATCGGCAAAATCAATTGCGACGACGTTTTTGACCTGATCGAAGCCCTTGCCGATGCGGGTGTTTGTCACACGGGCCACGTCAGGCACATTGTCCGGCTCATCGCCCCAAGCCATTTGATAGCTAAAGCTGTAGTTCGATCCAGCCGGGATCGGTTCTCTTGGGCGCCAGTAGGCGACAATGTTGTCGTAGATTTCTTTGTCCGCCGGAATCTCAACCAGTTCGACGATGCCGGCGCCCCAATCCTCACCTGGTGTGATCCAAAGGGATGGGCGGTTTTCGTAGTGAGCCTCAAGGTCGGCGTAGTCGTCGGCGCGACGATTGCGTTGCATCAGGCCAAACCCTTTTGGGTTCTCGTCAACGAATGAGCTGATCTGGACGCGTGTTGGGTTCGCGAGCGGCCGCCACAGCTTTTCGCCGTTTCCGTTCCAGACCATCAGGCCTTCGCTGTCGTGGACGGCGGGCCGGAAATCATCAAACCGGACACGGTTTGTCTCATCGAAGAAGAACATCGATGTGAGCGGGCCGAGACCCACGTGGAGGAGATCAACGCGGGGATAAAGCGTGCCAGCGACATCCACCATCGTTGGCTCGCCCGGTGCGCCATGACTGATACGGAACGTATAGGCACCGGTTGTCGATGGACCATCGAGGAGAGCGTGCACGACGAACTCAGTATCGCCGGGTTCGGCGGCTTCGACCCAGAAATGCGTAAAGTCGGGAAATTCTTCGCCATTGGGGTCGCCGGTGCGCAACGCCAGACCGCGCGCAGAGAGGCCGTAGTTCTGACCGTTCGCAATGCCCCGGAAATAGGAGGCACCCTGGAATACGAAGAATTCGTTGAAGAGGCCTTTTTCGGCAAGTTCAGCCCGCAAGCGGAAACCGGAATAGCCCATCGTCTCGTCAATCGGCAGTTCTGGAAACTGATCTGTGGTGGCGAAAAGGTTGATATCAAAGCCAAGGGTTTTCGCGATCCCGTCTTCGACAAGGTTCACCTGGGTGGGACGCGGCACGTAAAGACCGGCGGTGAAGAGGTCCATCTTCATCGGGCGGTCCTCGTCGATCCAAACCGCATTGCGTGGATCAAACCAGATATGGTTGAACTCATCATAGCTCAGATCAAGCCATGGCTGCGGGATCATCGGCTGGGGAACGTAGTCGCGACCGGCGAGATTCTTGGCCATCTCATGCACCATGGATGGGTCAAACGGGGTTTCCGCGATCACCAGTTCTGGTTTCGCAAAAACGGGTGTTGCAGCAGTTGCGGCCAGACCGGCCAATAGGGCGCGACGTGAAATCATCCGGTTGCAGACTTTCTCCAAGGTTGGCTTTTGAACCAAGCGGCTGTGTAGGCGATGCCGATCAAGAATGCCCAGCCCAACACGTTGCTTAACGCAACAGGCCAAGCACCGTTCCCAGTCTGATCAAGAATAAAGCCCACAAAGATGGACAGCATCATTGAGACCATGAATACAGCGAGAGATTGCTGACCGACCTTCGTCAGCACGGTGACAAGGAACTTGCCCACTTTGCCGATTGCCGTGCGCCCCTCTACGATCAGGCGGCGACCACCGTTACCTGCGATGGCATAGGCCAGATAGGCCACGCAAAGGAAGTGGATGAAGCGCACAAGCCCAATGTCTGTCTTGGAAATCCACATAGCGTTCGCGACGCGCCAGTCCTGCGCCCATGAAAAACCCCACTCACGGATTGCAACGTGGCTCAGGCTCATGAAACCGATCGTGATAATTGCGGCGATGGTCACCAGGACCTTGTTCACTGGTGGAGTTGGGATCCAACCGCGCACGAGGGCGAAGCCGGTAAAGAAGACTAGTTGCCAGGCAAACGGGTTGAAGAACCACTGGCGGTCATTTGTGAAGGACGCGGGCAGGCCGATGATGAACCTCTCAAGCCCAAGCGACTGGAGAAGCCGCGTCTGCCCCATGAACCAAACCACTGCCATAAACGCGAAAACCAGCTCTATCCGGACATAAGATAGCGCCATGATCAGCGGCATCATCAGCAGGATCACGATATACATCGGCAGGATGTCAAAATAGTTTGGCACGTAGGTCATGGTCAGCAGACCAAACAATGCCTCCGGTGTGTTATTCAAAAACACCTGCAATGCGAGGGAGTTCACGTAAAGCTTTTCAAACGCGAAGCTGTCCAAAATGATCAGCATGAACAAAAGCGCAAAGAACAGGCAGATGTGGGCCCAGTAGACCTGCCAGCAGCGGAACAACACGCGTGCAGTGCCGAGCACCCAGCCGCGACGGTCGTAACTTGTGCCGAACGCGATGGCTGAAGCCATGCCGGAGCAGAAGACAAAGATCTCTGTTGCGTCCGAGAACCCGAACCGCCCGGGAATCCAGTCACCCCAATAGTTGTTGGGCGCGTGGCTCGTGAAAATGATGAGCATGGCGATGCCGCGATAGAAGTCGAGCCGCGGATCGCGGACTCGCCCCTGAACTGGGGGCGCGAGTGTGGGAGTGGCAGCAGCCATATTCATGCGTTTTCAGGTCCGGGTTATTCAGCCGGGCAACGGGCAGCCATGCCAGCAGCAGCACGGCCGTCGGAAATCAAGGCGCGACGGGCGGCCGCATATCCGTCTTCATGCCCGCCGCGGCGCATTGCGCGCGCAGCGAGGATGTCCTCGGCCTCGTCGAGATAGCCCGCACGGATGCCGCTATCGATTGTCAGGCGTTCAAACACGTCACGTTGTGCATGGCTTCCGCCAGCGTCCTGCATCGTGCGCCGTGCGCGTGCCAGATTGACGAATGCCTTGTCGTATTCGGCCTCTCCAAAGGCTTCCAAGCCGACTGCTGCGGCAACACCGGGTGCAGCCATGGCTTTTTGCATATCGGTTTTGTTGTCCTGTGCATCGCGGTGCAGACGGCCCAGAAGTGTCTTGATTTCTGCATCGCGGTTATCGCCTACGAGGGCCAGCATGTAGTGCAGGTCAGCAAAGATCAGGCAGCCGTCCTCAGTCCGATTTGCGGACAGATCAGCAAGTTCTTCCCAACGGTCGCCGACATTGACGCCATCCAGTTCCAGACGAGACAGCAAAGAGGTCGCGTTTGAAATGTCGCGGTAGTCGTCTGTTTTGTCTTGACGGATCTCACGGTCATAGAGGTCCAGCACAACATCGTGCTGGCCGAGGTCAAGGTGCATCAGCGCCTTGTGCCACCAGACGTGGTAGCGAAAGTTGTTGCAGTGCGCCCAAGCGTTCTCACGCCCAGTAAGCCATTCGATGCCGCCTTTAGCGTCGGCCGTCATATCGTGAACATGCGCGACTGCGTGTAGACCCCACGCATCGTCTGGAGAAATCAACATGCCTTCGCGGCCTACAGATTTTGCGCGTGAGAAGTCGCCGGTTTCTTCAAGTGCAAAGGCATAGCAGCCCATCAAATAGCCGCGACCAGGGTGGTCCGGGCCGTAGGCAGGCATCACCTGCTCAAGCACCGCGCGCATGCCTTTGTTGTCACCGAGAACGAACCGTGTTGCATGGTCGAGCTTGACGGCCAGAATGTCGTCGGGTGCTTTGGCGATGATTTCGGAAAAGTGGACGATGGCCTTGCTGGGATTGCCATTGACCCAACCTTCCAGCGCATCAATGAATTGCTGTTCACGCGTAGAGATTGGTGTCGCAACCGCAGCGGTTTTTGCGGCCTGCAGCGCCTCGCGCGCGGTGGGCATCAACTCCCGACGGCCGAGCAGCGTGTAGAACATGCCTTTCACCGCATGTGCCAAAGCAAAATCCGGGGCTGCCGTAAGCGCATCACCCAAGTGTCCGGGTGTCGCTGCGCCATGTGCCAAGAATGCCAACTGGGTTTTGTTCCATGCGTCGAGCGCGGGGCCAGGTGCCACTGTGGTGGTTTGGCCAAAAATATCCTGCGTCATACGTCCATCCGATTACTGTCTACCTGCATGGGACTACCCAAGCTGTTGTCCCAATCTCACATACAGGTTTACGTAGCATGGCAAACCTCACAGACCCGTGTGTCACGTATCTGTGACTGAGATTTCAGCACCCAAAGTCCTGAAATATCAACGTTTAGGCTGAATCCTGCTCAAAACGCGTTCAGTATCTGCACCAAAAATGGGCGGAGCGCTGCGATATGTGACAGGCGTTTTTGACAACTTCAGGGGATTCCCGATCACCCGTACTTCGCCTGCCGCTGCGTCACCTGAGGGAATCGTCGCGATCATGTCCCGCGCCTTCACTTGCTCACTGCCAAAAACCTGATCAAGGGTCTGCACGGGTCCAACCGGCACCTTCAATGCCTCTAGCCCTTTGATCAGATCAGCCGTTGGCACATTTTGAATCAGCGGCACCAAAACACTCAATAAAGCGTCGCGATTTTCAAGTCGCGCCGGATTGGTCGCATAGTCTGGATGGGTCGCCAAAGTTGGCACCTGAAGGAAGTCGCAAAACCGGCGGAACTGCCCGTCGTTGCCGACCGCGACAATGGCGTAGCCGTCGGCGGTCTGAAACACTTGGTAGGGCACAATGTTTGGATGCCCGTTGCCGCGCCGTTTTGGGTTTTTGCCGGTCGTAAGGTGGTTGACCCCTTCGTTGATCAGCCAAGCCACCTGAGTGTCCACCAATGCGACATCGATATGCTGGCCATCGCCCGTCAGATCCCGGTGGCGCAAGGCGGCAAGGATGCCGATGGTCGCATACATCCCGCACATAACATCAGCGATACCGACGCCGACCTTCATCGGCTCGCCTTCGGGCTCGCCAGTCAAAGACATGATGCCGCCAAAGCCCTGGGCCATCAGGTCGTAGCCCGGCTTGCTTGCGTTCGGTCCGGTCTGCCCAAAGCCGGAAATTGAACAGTAAACCAGCGCCGGGTCCGCCGCCATCAGGCTTTCCGCATCGAGCCCGTATTTCGCAAGGCCGCCGGGCTTGAAGTTTTCGATCACCACGTCGCAGTCGGCAGCGAGGGCTTTCACCGCCGCTTGCCCCTCTTCTGTTGTGATGTCGATTGCCACGGACAGCTTATTGCGGTTGGCACTCATGAAATAGGCGCTGAGGTCTGTGGGTTCACCGTCCGGGCCTTCCACAAAGGGTGGCCCCCATGAGCGTGTATCATCGCCACCAGTCGCGGGGTTTTCGATCTTGATCACCTCGGCGCCGAGATCGCCTAACAGCTGCGTGCAGGTCGGCCCGGCCAGAATACGGCTGAGGTCTAGAATACGAAGACCATCAAGTGCGCCTGCCATCAGATACGCCCGTCGTATGACTTCTTGTCGATGACGGTTGCAATCAGAGTGAAGCTGTCTGCACTTTCCGCCGCTTGCAACGCGGCGCGCAATTGCTCTCGGTTGTGGACTGTATGCCCTTCACCGCCAAAAGCACGCCCAATTGCCGCGTAATCGTGCCCCCGGAAATCGACGCCAGTGTTCCTAAGCTGCCGTTGGCGTTGCTTCAGTTCGATCAATGCAAGGCTTTCATCGACAAAGACAACAAATACGGTGTTCTGCCCATGCTCTGCCGCTGTCGACAAATCGCCAGCAATCATCAAGAGACCTGCATCACCCGAAAAGCTGACAACCCGGCGGTCCGGCGAAGCGAGATGTGCACCAATGGCCAAAGGCACTGCGCAGCCCATCGTGCAAAGTCCGGAAGACTGCAGCAACGTCCGTGGTTCCTGACAGGCCCACATCTGCGACAGCAAGATACGATGCGCGCCGCTATCGACCGTCGCAATCGCGTCGGCTGGCAAGGCCGACCGACATTCTGCAATGACCGCAGCGGGGCCCCATTCATCATCTTGCGGAAACGCTGCGGCCAATTTCGCCTTCACGGCAGCAACTTCACCACCCTGCCACGTGTTGCAGGGCGGGATGGCTTCTGACAGGGCAGCAAGCGTTGCCCCCGTGTCTGCGATGAACGACAGCGTTGCTTGATGCATAAAGTGGTGGTTTGGGGCAGCCGTGATGTCGATCACGTTCTGCGCCGATGGATCCCATGGGTCCTGCCAGCCGGGACGCATTTCAATCGGGTCGTAGCCGACGCAAATCACCAGATCGGCGCTTTGCACAAATGGCACCAGATGCTTGTCCGCTAGCGGAGACAGTCCTGCACCACCAAGGCAAAGCGGATGATCTTCAGGGATCACGCCTTTCGCCTTGTAGGACGTGATCACTGGCACGCCGTGAATATCGGCAAAGGCGCGGACAGTTTCGCATGCTTTGTCTTTTAGAACGTCCAGTCCGACGATCATCACGGGCTTTTTGGCTTCCGCAAGCCATCCTCGCGCGATGTTTAGGTCGGGACCAGATGGGACGTTATCGCTGGCCGCAACGCGGCGCTGGGCGTAGGGCTGTGCCGGTGCATCAGCGACCGAGATTGGCACATCAATATGCACGGGGCCAGAGCGACCTTCGGTTGCGATCCCCAACGCCTTTTCGGCAATCACGCCTGCTGCTTCGGCGCTGAGTGTAAAAGTTGCCTTGGTGATCGGTTCAAAAACCTTGCGATGGTCGAGCACCTGATGGGTATAGCGTTCGGCCTCATGTGCATCCACACACCCGGTCAGCACAATCAGAGGTACACGATCCTGTTCTGCGTTGGCGATCACGTTGACGCCGTTCATCGCACCTGGACCAACGGTGGCGACCAGAATGGCGGGCGCGCCATCGACGTGATGCACACCTTCCGCCATGAAGCCCGCCGCGTTCTCGTGCCGTGCAAGATGGAAGGTGATGCCTGCCTTTTCCAACGCGTCGATCAGCGTGAGCACTTCACCTCCCGGCATTCCGAAAGCGTGGCGGCACCCGGCCTCATACAAGCGCTGGGCGAGCACATCAGCTGCGCGAAGTGGTTCAGTCATCGTCGTGTGGTCCTTGCATGAACTTTGCGGGTTCTTAGCGGGCAGCTTCGGCAATCGCCAGAAAAATGGCATCCAGTTCAGCTGCGGCAGCGGTCAGATCCGCGCCAGCCTCTCCCATGTAGGGCGAGAAAACGAAGCTGGGGGTCTTGTATGAAAGCGTTGCGTTTCCGTCGGCATCGTCTGTCACATAGAACCGGATCGGTGCTTCGATCATGGCCGCTGTCGACAATTCCAGAATGCGCACAGCGAAGATATTGTTGAAGACTCCTACCACCCGATTGTTGGGGATCGTTATCCCGCGATTTGCGGCGGCGCCCGTTGGTCCTGCTTGCGTCACAACTGCCATCTTGTTGTCGCTGACGGCGGCTTTGAGATCATCGAGTAGCACATCAAACGGTTTCTCGCTTGGCATGACGACCCAGCCATCGCGCGGCTCCAGCGCCTGTGCATGGGCAACCACGCCCCAAAACAATAAAGAAAAAGCAGCAATAAGACGTGTCATCAGATTCTCCTGTCGCTGCCATCGCCATGCCATCTCTGCGGGCGCACCGTAAATCACATTTGCGACAGACGGTCAGGATGCGCGGCGCAAAACCCAAAACGTCGCGCCGCCAGATGCCACGATGATGAACAGACCAATCAATGCCACAAGGTCCGGCCACTCACCAAAAACCAGAAGGCCCAAGATCGTCGCAATGACAATCTGACTGTAGATCAGCGGCGCAATGACAGAGGCCTCTGCCTGGCGGTTAGCGAGAACAAGCAGCAGATTGCCCAATGCAGAGCCAAGCGCGCTCATCAAGACGAAACTGGCAAGCGTTGGTGTAAGGGCGGGGAGGGGACCAACCGCCAAGGGGGCGAGCAGTACCGCCCCGATCAGGAGCTGCGAGAAAAGAAGGAACCGCGGTCGATAGCCATGTGCCAGCCAGCGGGTCGCAACAAGGTAGCTGCCGTGAAACACCCCGGCGAGGAGCGCCCAGCCAACACCAAACGTCATCCCGAACCCGGGCCTGACAACCAAAAGAACACCGCAAAAGCCGATCAATAGCAGAATGGCGCGTGTCACCGTGACCTTCTCACCGAGAAGAATTGCGGACAGGCAAAAAGAAACCAGTGGGCCTACAAAAAAGGCGCCGAACACGGTTGCCAGTTCCTCAGTCCGCAGTGCCGTGAGAATACAAGCGATGCCACCAGCGATCAGAGCGGCACGGAGGATGAGTTGCGGACGTAGCAGCATCGCGAACTCGTGCCGCTTCAGCCCGCAAAACGGTGCAAGCACGACAACGGCCAAAGCAAACCGTGCCCAAGCGACAAAAAATGGCGAAAATCCAGCAGTTGTTAGCATGCGGCCCGCAACATCCCCTGAAACGATCAGGGTCATCGCACCAACAACCATAAAGACAACCTGCCACTGTCCCGCTTGCACGGTTTCCCCTCCGACGAACTTGCGCAGACTGCGGTAAATGGGCGGCCTTCTGCAACGCTAATCGACGTCGCCTGCAAATACGCGTCTTTCAACATCATTCTGCCCACTTGCGAGCCTAGCCAAGTCTCGTTGGGTATTTGCCTGGCCCCGCGATGCGGGCACAAAAATCAAATTCATTGGACCACTGAGATGAACAAATCGGCCTTCTTATTCGCAACGAGTGCGTGCGCACTTCTTTCAGCATGTGGTGGCGGCAGCACCAGCGCGACAGATGCAAATGGTATTCAGACCGGGCCGCTGTCAGGTGCCGAGATCGAAAGAACTATTAATGGCGTTGCCAATGCCACTGGCACGGGCGTCAGTTTTGATGAGCTCGTCGCGATTGGCGATGCGGCAAGTACCTTTGATAGCGAGGATCTTTCACCACGTGATCTGACCGCGTCAGGCAGTGCGACGTACACTGGTGTCGTCCTCCTGGCAGATTTTGATACGTCCGATCTTTTTGATCTTTTGACCACCGATAGCACGATAGACGCAGCTATTGATGAGACGGCCCCTGATCCGACTTTCGCAATGCTGGGCCGCTCTCAGTTGCGAGTTACATTCGGCGAAGATCCGGCTGTGTCTGGTGGCGCGAATGGTTTCATCGGATTGAATGGTGAGACACTTTTGGCAACTGAAGAATTCGCCGACGTGGGCGAAAATCCTGACCTGCAAACCATTATCGATGCGCTGCCAACGGTGAATGTGCCTGGGTCGTTGACGTACTCAGGTGGGTCCATCTTTGACATCGATCCTGAGACAGACTCGATTGACGATTTGGGGTTGGGATTTGATGTTACCGGGTCGCTCACGCTGACAAGTGCTCTGACGGGGCAAAGCAGCAGCCAAACGCTGAACGTCGATGGTCAAGGCATCGCTGCAATGACGGATACCTTCGGTGTCGGCCTCCTTGACCTCGGCGCCACCGGCGGCGGGAACAGTATTCCGATTGGTGGTGTCGTCATTGGCGTCGCCGACGACTAAAAACTGAACCCGGGGGCAAAAGTCCCCGGGTGTCTGGTCGTTTGGATTTGTACGGTCTAGGGTTTGCGCACGACAAAACAATTAGACCGACATGTTCCAGCGCATCCTTTCGCTTTTCCAAAGCAATACACACGTTACCCCCTTGCCCGAGGCGGACGCAAAACACGCATTGGGTGCTTTGCTTGTGCGGGCCGCGAAGGTTGATCGCGTCTACATGTTCGAGGAAATCGAACATATCGACGACCTTCTCGCTCATCGGTTCAAGCTCAATCCGGTTGAGGCCGCAAAGCTGCGCGCGGAATGCGAGGTGCTCGAGGCAACGATGCCAGACACCGAGGCGCTTGCAAATGTTTTGCACGATGCGATTGATGTGGAAGAACGCGAAGCCACCGTCCTTGCCTTGTGGGAAGTCGTTTTTGCCGACGGTGTCGAAGTGGAAGCTGAAGACAATCTGCTCCATCAGCTGGAAAACCTGCTTGGCGTCTCACCCGCGCGAAGCAAGGAACTGCACGATTTGGCCCAGAAAGCCAGCATTTAGGCTATGGCACCCGACCGGCGCCATCTGATCTGGGTCGTCCTACCCGTTCTGCCGGTCTTTCTTGGGTTCTGCTTGCTGAATGTTCTCAGCAATGGATCGATGACCCTGCTGGCGGATGCGATCCCCGCTGACAACTTACTTACCGATGCCCCCCAGCTCCGTTTTTTCAATGCGATGCTCGTGTTTGGTGCTGTCGGGCTGTTTCAGGTAATTGGGTGTTTCGCCGTTGCCGTTTTTGCCGCGTCGCGCGTTCATCAGATGCCCGCCACGTTGCGGACATCAGCGTTGACCGTTTTTGCTGCGTCTCTTGTTTTGGTCGCGCTGATCAGCTTTGCGGCCCGCCAGCCCTTCTTTGATGGCGCTCTGACACTGGCGTATCGCACAACCTGCACAGCGCTCGTCGACGCAAAACTTGGATCACATCTTCTTCCCGGTGAATGCGATGAAAACGGGTTAAGCCATTTGGCGTGGTTAGGCCTGCTTCCTTATATGGCGGGCATACTCGCGGCCGCGGCTGCGTCTGCCGCAGTCAGCGTGGCACCCCGGATCGGCGATCTGAACGCATGGGCCGACCTGCTCGAGCAAGCGTTTCGCGCAACGGCTTTTGTCCTCGTCGCCAGCACGATCACGATGATGTTGTTCTACTACTTGCCGCAGGCGTTGGTTGCGACGAGCGATGACACAAAAACAACGCACGCGCTTGTCAGTGACTTCGCGCAGGGGATGACACTGTTCTGGGGCATCGTATTTTCCTTGACGCTTCTTGCTGTTTTTGGCCCGGCCCACCTGCTGTTGTCGCGCGCAGTTGCGCGGGAAGAGGCCGCGGGCACGGACCTCAAGAAACAGATGGCAGAACGCAGCCTCACCCAGCAGGCCACGCGCGTATTGACGACACTTGCACCCGTGATCGTCGGGTCATCCGCCTCCATCATTGATCTGCTGTCAGGCGCCTTCGGCGGCTAAAGCCCATCGCCGCTATATGAAGTGATCCTGTTCAAGCGCGGATCGAAATTGCGCTTTGTCCAATAGTCGAAATGTCTCTGCCGTTGGCTCTGCCGCGAGTATGCGGTCATAGCGGAATGTGCGTGGCGCTTCGCGCAAATGATCCCAGGCCAAGACATACCAGACAGGGTAATTCAGCAGCAGATAATGCGGCGCAATGTGGCGTTCGGTAGGTGCGCCACCCTCTGCCTGATACGTGATCCGCAAGACCTTTCGTGACAGGAAGGCTTGGTGAAGGTCCTGCATCACGCGCCGTTGTCCTTCAACGATGGTCTGCTGCACCGCGGTTGAAGCCGACTGGCCGATAAGGATGCGGGCCTTGATCTGATCAACCTGGAACCGCTTGTCTGCCGAGAAGCTTGCCACCAACTGCCGCCGGACTGTGGCAAGCTGCGACAGGAAGATCGGAGAATTCATCTGCTCTGCCACCGCAAGACTGATGAGCAAATCGACGGCTTCCGCGTAGCTGAGGTTTAAGCGGCCGACCCCCCAATGCCGATCCAGGCGCACGCCACCACCGCGTCCGCGATCCGCATCAATCGGTAAGCCCTGATCGCGCATGAGGTTCAGGTCGCGTGCGATGGTACGACGGCTGACACCATGAGCCTCAGCAAGGTCGGCCATTGTAGCGAATCCGGTCTCCTTTAGTTGGGCCGCAATCAATTCCATGCGGCGGATCCGGTCGGGTGTGCTAGCGCGGAGCATGAATCAAATAAGCCATAAAATGTCATATTAGGGAATAGACCGGGGCCACAAACGATCGAAAGGAAAAACCATGATCCCCGTTACCGTTCTCGCACCTGCCAAATTGGCACCCGGCGTTACCGAGGAGCAATTGCTCGCTGGTTCGCAAAAATTTCAGGATGAGTTTGTAGCACATGAACCGGGCGTGCTGCGGCGCGAAATCGTGCGTAAACCCGATGGGACTTATTTGGACATCGTGCAATTTCGCTCTGAAGCAGACATGGCAGACGTCCTGGAAAAAGAGATGCAAAGCCCGGTCTGCGCAGCGTTCTTTGCGCTGATGGACATGTCTGACTTTGACCCAGAGGCACCGATGGAAAGCTACGCATCGCTTGCGACCTATACGCGTTAATCAAAGGGGGCGCGGCCTGCGGGCCGCAACCCTGATCGCAAGCTATTTTGATTCAATTTCTGCTGGTTTCCACGCGAGGTACGCCTGAAATGCTGCGGTTTCGCGATTGACGCGCCCGGTCGGATCGACCGAAAGCCGCCATCTGATGATGAGAAACGTCAGGCACAGGCAGGCAAATAGTAAGGGCAGTAGAGTCGTCATGATCACCTCAACCAAAAGGCATCACAGGACGCGCAGTGATGCCGCACACAAAACCACCCATGCTCACTATAGCAGGCCGTTTATGAACGAGAGATGAACGAAAAGACGCCCGTCCAAGTCTGGCGCCGCCGCATGTGACTTGCACCACATCGCGACAGTTGCTCTAACCCCGGCCAGCCAAAGGGGAATGCACATGGTTGATATCGCCACCCGCGTCTGGAACCACAAATGGAAGATCGACCCGATTGTGAGGTCGCTGATCGACACGGACTTCTACAAGCTGTTGATGTGTCAATCGATCTTCCGCAACAAGCCGGACACCCATGTCACATTTTCCCTGATCAACCGGTCAAAACATGTGCGTCTTGCTGACCTGGTCGATGAAGGTGAGTTGCGCGAGCAGTTGGATCACATTCGCTCGCTTTCACTGTCCCGTGGTGAAAGCACATGGCTGCGCGGGAACACGTTCTATGGCAAACGCCAGATGTTCCGCTCTGATTTTATGGAGTGGTTCGAAAACCATCGCTTGCCTGATTACCACCTTGAAAAGCGTGACGGTCAGTATGAGCTGACGTTCGAAGGGAAATGGCATGAAGTCATGCTCTGGGAGATCCCCGCGCTTTCCACTTTGATGGAATTGCGCGGTCGCGCGGTGCTCAAAGACATGGGCAAGTTCGAACTGCAGGTGCTCTATGCTCGCGCGATGACGAAGCTGTGGGAAAAGGTCGAACGGCTGCGGGACATTGATGGATTGATGCTGGCAGACTTTGGCACCCGGCGGCGGCATTCCTATCTTTGGCAAGATTGGTGCGTACAGGCCCTGAAAGAAGGGCTGGGCAGCAGTTTTGCGGGCACGTCCAACTGTCGGATCGCGATGCAGCGAGAATTGGAAGCGATTGGCACCAACGCGCACGAACTCCCGATGGTCTATGCCGCCTTGGCAGATGGGGATGAGGCGCTGCGGCAGGCCCCTTACGATGTTTTGGCTGACTGGCACGAGGAACACGATGGGAACCTGCGCATTATCCTGCCGGACACCTATGGCACAGACGAGTTCCTCGCAGGAGCGCCCGACTGGCTAGCTGGTTGGACCGGAATCCGCATTGACAGCGGCGACCCGGCGACGGGGGCAGAGAAGGCGATCCGCTGGTGGCAAGACCGCGGCGAAGACCCGACCGAGAAGCTGGTGATCTTCTCTGACGGATTGGATGTCGAAAAAATCGCTGCCCTGCATGCGCAGTTTGCCGGTCGCGTGCGGGTGTCGTTCGGCTGGGGCACGATGCTGACCAATGATTTCAAAGGTCTGGCGGAAGGTGACGCTTTGGCGCCATTCTCACTGGTCTGCAAAGCCGTGGCAGCAGATGGTCGGGCGACAGTGAAACTGTCTGACAACCCCAACAAAGCAATGGGTCCGGACGCAGAGATCGCGCGGTATAAGCGGGTGTTTGGGGTGGGGGAACAGATTGCGGAAGAGGTGGTGGTTTAGGGGTAACCATCTACATCTAAGGCACACCCTATACATTCCTATGATCACACAGTAGACGCCAATCTTCACTCGCACTGACGGCGCAGCCGCGCCCGTCCCTCATACAGATTGCCGCACTCGTGAAGAAAACTATCGCCGACGCCCTTGCCCGAAAGGGCTATGACGCTTTGACCCCTGTGCAGCAGGCCGTCACACAGCCCGAACTTGACGGGCGAGACCTGCTTGTCTCGGCGCAGACCGGATCGGGGAAAACCATTGGGTTCGGGCTTGCGATTGCGCCGACGATTTTGGGCGATGCTGATGCATTTGGACCTGCGGCCGCACCCATGGCACTTGTCATCGCGCCCACGCGGGAACTGGCGATGCAGGTTAAGCGCGAGCTTGGCTGGCTCTATGCGGACGCTGGTGCGGCACTTGCGTCCTGCGTCGGTGGTATGGAAATGCGCGATGAACGCCGGGCGCTTGCGCGCGGTGCGCATATCGTCGTGGCAACCCCCGGGCGGCTGCGCGATCACATCATGCGCGGCTCCATCGACTTGACGGCGGTGCGTGCTGTTGTGCTGGATGAAGCCGATGAGATGCTTGATCTTGGGTTCCGCGAAGATCTTGAGTTCATTCTTGATGAGACGCCAACAACCCGCCAGACGCTGATGTTCTCAGCGACCGTGCCTGCCGCGATCGCCAAACTTGCCAAAAGCTATCAACGCGACGCTGAACGTGTCTCGACAGTCGGAGAGCGTACGCAGCACGCGGACATCGGTTACCGCGCGATGCTGGTCAGCCCGCGAGATGGTGAGAATGCGATCATCAACGTGTTACGCTACTATGAAGCGCCAAACGCCATTGTCTTCTGCAACACCCGCGCGATGGTCGCCCGCCTCACGGCGCGCCTGTCGAACCGGGGGTTTTCGGTGGTGGCGCTGTCAGGAGAGCTGACGCAAAGCGAGCGGTCAAATGCCCTGCAGGCGATGCGCGATGGCCGTGCGCGGGTTTGTGTGGCGACGGACGTGGCCGCGCGCGGAATTGACCTGCCGAACCTCGATCTTGTGGTGCATGCTGAACTGCCCAGCAGTCATGAGACTTTGCTGCACCGCTCCGGCCGGACTGGCCGCGCGGGCCGCAAAGGGGTGAGTACGCTTGTTGTGGTGCCATCCGCGCGCAAAAAGGCGGAACGCATTCTGAAGTTCGCCAAGCTGACGGCGGAATGGGGCGCGGCCCCCTCGGCTGATGAGGTCTATGAGCGTGATCAGACCCGGATGCTGGCTGCCGACGATTGGCAGACCGAAATCGCCGAGAGTGAACGCGCGATGGTTGATGAACTTCTGGCCAAATTCACACCTGAACAAATCGCCGCTGCATATCTGCGCCAGCACAAGACCCGTCATTCCGCGCCTGAAGAACTTGGTGCTGTGTCAGACGACAAGCCAAAGCCGAAGGGCCCATTTGGTCCTAGCGTCTGGTTCTCGCTTTCTGAGGGCCGCAACCAGAACGCGTCGCCGCGACACTTGCTGCCGATGGTCTGCAAGGCAGGCAATCTGACAAAATCCGACATTGGGGCCATCCGTCTGTCCGACGACGTCTCCTACGTTGAAATTCGCGCGGACCGCGTGGATGGTTTCTTGGATGCCGTCGGGGCTGAGATGACGATCGAAGGCAAGGATGTGGTACAGTTGGATGCACCGCCAACGTTGCCGCCGTTCAAACGCGCCAAGCCCGAACGCGGCAATGCCGGCAAATCGCGGCATCGCAAGGGCGACACGACACCAACCGATTGGAACGACGCGCCCTCGGCACGCGCGCGTAAGCCCAAGCCCGCGGATCGCAAGCCAAAAGACCAGCCCTCCCCGAAAAAGGACCGGGACCCTGAAACCCATACCTCGTTGAAAAAGCGCAACGCCGCGGCTTCCAAACAAGAGGGGCCAGCAAAACCAGGCGAGCGGAAGCCACGAAAAGCCAAGACGGGACCAAAGGGCCCACCGCCGCCGAAGGGCAAACCAAGCAGCAAGAAGAACCGCGCGCGGGCCGCAGCGAAAAAGGCAGCGCGTGGGGGAGATGCCGCGCCCAAGCGGCGGTAGCATCTACATCGATTCACGCGAATCCGAACGCTTTCTAGGCTTGTTCCAGTCGCCGGAACGGATCACGCGCGCGGATCCACCGCTGTCGTAGCCCCCAAACGACAAAGTGGCCGCCTACCGTGAACATCGTGAAACCGCCGATCAGGAGTGGCTGCAGCAATGACCACTCTGCTGTTTTGAGCACCACACTTGACCCGAGCGCCAGTCCCGCTGTCCAACAAAATACTGAATTGACGGCAATCTGCGTCACCGTTGCGAGCTTCCACATCGGCAACTCAAACAACGCGAGCCCTTCGGCTTCTTGCATCACTGGCATCACGTAACGCCCAATGGCGCGCGCGTTGATCAGCATGAAAGTCATCACATAGAGCTTAACAAAAAGCTTGGGAGAGACATTGGCCCAGTCAAACCCGGTGCGGATATAGACAAGCGCCAACCCGGTCACCCAAAGTCCACCAAATGCCAGCATGATCCAGACGTGGATGTCGTGCAGCATCTGGATCTCGTCAGGCGTGACGCGCTGATCCATTGTTCTCATAGTGCGCAAATCAAAGTAGAGACCCGTGCCCATGCCCGCAGCAAAGCACAACAGGTGCAACGCCCGGATCAGGTCAATCAGGGTTTCCGAGATTTCCAAGGGCGCAGTCCTTCGCAGCGATTACGCGCAAAAAAACGTGTGAAGGCGACATGACTGTGGCCAGGATATGGCAGAAAAAGTCTGTTTAGCGCAGGCTGTCGCATTGACCAAGAAACTGCGTAATCTTGCTCTCTGGCAGGGATAGCGCTGTCGGGAACTCTTTTAAGAGACGCGCAACCAGTTCATCACCGGTCAAATTTCGCAAAATTGTTGGCAGCGCGATCTCCTGCCCAATATTGCGTGCCTGGTCGTCGATGGCTGTGATCAAGACACTGCCGCCATGTCGCAGTCCACGAATACCGCCATGAAGGCGTGTCCCTAAGACATCTACATCATTGGTCGTCAAAAAGTGGTCATAAGCAACTAGGGTTTGCGGGATAATTTGTATCCCATCCTTCGAGGTTGGGCTTTCGAGACACCCAAAGTCACGCAATTGCTGGGGCCAGAAATAGAGCGCGTCATAACATCCACGCAACGTTTCGATAAAAGGAAGGTCGTGTCGCTCGCCGTATGCTTTGCAAGTGTAAAGCAGGCCGCTGGCGCCTTTCCGACGGGAACCTGTGGATTGGCATCACGATACCGAAACAGTGTGGCACAGCTCGTATTCGCGGCCTTGATACCAACCGTTTCCAGCAGCTTGCGTCCAGTTCCATCGCGCACGGGTTGGACATGATCCTGTGACAAGAGTTGACGAAGAAGTTTCGCCTGACGTGGTTGCACGCTGTCAAAGTCTTTGCTTGCACCCACGCCAAACAGCACTTGAACGAAATGCCGGACGTCCGAAACGATGAACTCGTCGCCCACATTGCCTGATGCAACGGAGGTATCCAACAGATGGACGTGGCGCGTGGCCTGATCGTTGAAAGGGTGCATTTCTTTTGCACTTCTTGCCAGGATGTCAGATTAGAAGACAACAGTCTGGACCGAAAGAGACGATGTTTGCACTCGCCGCCAATGGCTTCAACAAGCCGTCTGAGACCTTCATCCGGGCGCATGCGCGTGGGCTTGCGCCGGGGAAGACACTTTTGGTGGCTGAACGGCGGGAACTGAAACGTCCGATTGATGCGCCACTGATCCTGTTTTCCAAGCGCGCACCTATATTTGTTGCTCGGGATGGTGGGCTTGGGAGGGCTCTTTTAGGATTTCTGTCGCCACGTCGATTTTCGATGTCGCGCAGCGCCTATCTAGCCCACCTCCTGCGGCGGATGAATGTCACGACCATGATGGTCGAATATGGCGTCTGCGCTTTGCCCCTCATGGATGCCGCTGAACAAGCTGGCTGTGCGCTTTACGTGCATTTTCACGGCGTCGATGCATCAACCGCGCTGAATGACCCGGCGATCAAGAGCGGCTATCAGCGACTTTTTGAGATGGCCGCCGGGGTCATTGGCCCATCGCGTTTCATCACTGACAAGCTTCATGCTGCTGGCTGTCCTGCTGACAAGCTGCATGTGGTGCCGTGCGGTGTCGATATCTCCGCCATTCATCCGGCAGAACCGACGGGTGCAGACCTTCTAGCCGTTGGACGATTGACCGAGAAAAAGGCGCCGCTTGCGACGATCAACGCATTTGCCAAAGTCAAAGCACAGATGCCGGACGCGCGACTGACCATGCTGGGTGATGGGCCGCTCCTGGAAGCAGCGAAAGCCGAGGTTGCGCGCTTGGGCCTTGATGATGCCGTCAGTCTGCTGGGCATGGTCTCGGCGGCAGAGGTTCACGCGGCGATGCGCTCATCACGCATCTTCATGCAACATTCCATCACGGCAAAGAACGGCGACGTGGAGGGGCTTCCAGTTGCGATACTTGAGGCGATGGCTGCAGGGCTTCCTGTTGTGTCAACGCTGCACAGTGGCATCCCCGAAGCGGTGCAAGACGGTGAAACCGGCTTTCTCGTCGCGGAGCATGATGCGGGGGCCATGGCCGCGCGCACGTTGGAACTTTTGAAAGACAGCAAATTGGCGGCGAACATGGGCGCAGCGGGGCGGCGACGTGTCGAAACGAAGTTCACGATCGACATCACAAACGGCCGCTTACGAAAGATCATGGGGTTGAGCGAGCCGTGAAACGGGCCAAGCGTTTGGATGACCTGCGAACGGTCACGCGCCGGTGATATGCTGTTCCCGAAGAACGTTCTTTTGCACTTTCCCCATGGCATTCCGCGGAAGAGCATCAAGGGTGATGTATTCTCGTGGGTGCTTAAACCGTGCCAATTGATCAGCGACGTCTGCGCGAAGCACATCGGTCTCAATAGTCGCGCCGGGTTCGGGGACCACTGCGGCAATCACGCTTTCGCCGAAGTCTGGATGAGGCACACCGAAAACTGCGCTTTCAAGCACACCATTACAGGCGTTCAACACATCTTCGACTTCTTTGGGGTAGATATTGTAACCGCCTGCGATGATCAGATCCTTGGCGCGGCCGACAATAGTGATCCGCCCATCCGGTGCCGCTTTGGCAAGATCGCCGGTTACGAAAAATCCGTCGGGCCGCAGCTCTTCAGCCGTTTTCTCGGGCATGTTCCAGTATCCTTGAAACACGTTGTCACCCCGGACCTCGATGACCCCAATATCGCCTACAGCGACAGGGGCCGATGTCTCAAGATCGACGAGTTTCACCTCGGTGCCCGGCAAAGGATACCCGACCGTGCCTGCCAGCCTCTCACCCTCGTAGGGGTTGGATGTGATCATATTGGTCTCGGTCATCCCGTAGCGCTCAAGAATGCGATGACCTGACCGCTGTTCGAACGCCGTATGCGTTTCCGCAAGCAGCGGAGCCGATCCGGAAATAAACAGTCGCATGGTCGCTGAGCTGTCTTGCCCGAACCGCGCGTCGTTGAGAAGCCGCGTGTAAAAGGTCGGCACGCCCATCATCAACGTTGACTGTGGGAGTTCTGTCAGGATTTTGTCGACCGAAAAGGACTCCATCAGTCTGATCTCGGCGCCCGCCAGCATGCAGGTGTTCACCGCGACGAACAGTCCATGCGTGTGGAAAATGGGGAGAGCATGGATCAGTCTGTCGGTACCAGTGATCTGCCAGTGCGCTGTTAATACCTGTGCATTCGACAACAGGTTTTTGTGCGACATCATCGCACCTTTCGACCGTCCTGTGGTGCCGGAGGTATAGAGCAGGCCAGCCAGATCCTCGGGACCCCGGGCAACCGTCTTGAAGGTCATGGGCTGTTGGTCTGCTTGCTGATGAAGTGTTCCCTCAACACCGTCTAGCGTGAGAAAGGTGGCCCCCACTTTCGATGCAATGGGCGCGAGCATTTCGGCGTCTTTGGTGTCACACACGATCACTCTTGGCGCGGCATCCTCTGCGAAATAGGTCAATTCCGCCTGCGTATAAGCAGTGTTGAGCGGGAGATAGACGGCCCCGGCCTGAACCGTGCCGATATAAAGGGCGAGAGTATCTGCAAGTTTCGGGGCCTGGATCAGGACACGATCACCCGGTTCCACGCCGTGCGTCTGAAGGACGTTGGCCATCTGCGCAGCACGCGCCACAAAACTGGCATAGCTGTGCGTCGTGCCATCATCGCAGCTTAGGAACGTCGCGTGATTGTCGGTGTGAAGGCCGCAAAGCGCATCGTAGAGAATATTTGTCATGCGATCTTTCCCTCACGCAGCCGCACTATGTTTAGTCCGGGTCAACCTTCCCGCGCAGCTTCTTGACGACACCACGTTGTTTCTTGCCCTCTAGCCGTCTCTTGACGGAACCGTAAGTGGGTTTGGTGCCGATCCGGCGTTTTGGCACCTCTGTTGCTTTGCGGATCATGTCTGCCAGACGCTCTCGCGCAATGTCGCGATTGCGGGCTTGGCTGCGGGTGTCCTGGACGAAGATTACGACTGCGCCATCCTTTGTCCACTTCTGCCCGGCAATCCTGCGCAAGCGCCGCTTCACTGGGTCGGGTAGGCTTGGCGAACGCTCGGCCTCAAACCGCAACTCAACCGCTGTCGAGACCTTGTTAACGTTCTGCCCGCCCGGGCCAGACGACCGTGCGAATTGTTCCGTTAATTCCCAGTCCTCAAGGGTAATATGGTCAGTGATCTTCATGGCCAGTGTAAATAGCATCTTAATGTGAGTTGCACAGATCGGTGTACGTGCGGTGCACAGCCTGTTCATCGTGACGCTTTGTGCTTGCGAAAAGAAAAAGGCCCACACCGGCGATGGTGTGGGCCTTCCCTGAATTACGGAGGTGGGTCGGTTAGGTTTCCCACCTTGCGGTCATCTTACCTAAAGGCTGCTCTAGATAAGACCCCCACAAGTTGTCCCGACTGCCTTCTCCAATACCTCATGATGCACTGGATCACCTCCTTTCAAAATGTTTCGCCTATGAAAGAGGTTGGCACAGAGCGAATTAAAATCAAGATAATTCTGCGTCACATTCCCGTTTGCGCGGTACGTGCGGCAAAACGCCCAACGATCAGGCGGAATGGCACCAACGCGATCAACGCGATAACCAGTTTGACACCCCAATCGGCCACGGCCAGCGTGACCCAAAGGGGTGCTTCCGGTCCGCCCAGAAGGAAGGGTGCTGGGTCTTGCGCCCAGATGATCTCATTGTCCGCTGCAGCAGAAATCCCATTGAAAACAGCACCAAAGGCGATGGTGAAGAAGATCGCGGTGTCGACGGTTGAGCTGATCAAGGTGGACCCAAGCGGTGCTTTCCACCACGACCCATCGCGAAGCTTGTTGAAAACCGCGATATCCAACAGTTGCGCGACAGCGAACGCTGTGGCGGACCCAACGGCAACACGTAGTGCAACCGCGTTATAAGGGCCGAACTCACTTTCCAGAACAATCTGTGTCCCGATCAAGGAGCAAACAATCCCAGTCACCAGACCAGCAAGAACAACCTTGCGCGCCTGCGCCGCTCCGTAGAGCCGGTTCATCACATCCGTTACCAGAAAGGCGAGGGGGTAGGTAAACGCGCCCCATGTCAGCAGACCGTCAAGGATCAGAAACTGTACAAGGATGTTTGAGGCGACCACAATGGCGGCCATGGCAATGATGCCAGGAAGTAGACGTGTCATGTTGATGTTCCGTTTTGGCAAGGGTGCGGCACTTGGTCCCCAACCATTCAGGGACGTCGCGACTTAGCTAACCTGCAAGCGGCGGTCAACCATCAACCCGGTATTCTGCAATCTCATTGTTGAGGAACCCACGGAAATTATCATCGGCGATAAGAGTCATGATCGTCTCGCCGGCGGCATTCTGCCAGACCGAGATGCCCTCCATGTTCCCATGCACGCCAAGGCCCGTCTGCAAAATGGTCTCAGACGTCGCTGCATCAAAATCGACACGGCGGACGCGGGTCAGGAAACCGATCCCGCTGAAGTCCCGCTCCAACAGATACAGCAAGCCGTCCGGGCCAAAGTCCGCGCCGACAACTAGAAAAGATTCCGTGCGCGGAATGGCAAAAGGTTGGCTCCACCGGGTGCCGTCGAACCTGTAGACTGGAAAGGGCCGATCATAGCGGCCAGTGCGTTCGGGCAGCGCGTAAAGCCGTCCTTCGGAATCGATGGCCAAGGCCTCCAACGCCGCGTTGCTTTGCATGCCCGAAAACTCAGGCGTGATCGGGACCACCTCTTCAGGCGCACCGACCTCCGTGAATTTGCCCACGCGTGTGAAGCCCTCGAAAGAGATGTAGAATGTACCATCCGGGGCGACGGCAATCCCCTCTGAATCAAGCAGGCTTGCGCGGGTCTCATGCGGAAATGGCGTGATCTTCACGGGGGCATCGACGATCACATCAACGATCTGACCCGATTGATCGCGAACGATATCGCCTTGCGTGATCGTGCCACGATCACTGACCGCAATCATATGGCTGCCGTCGTCGCTGATATGAATGGCGGACAGACCGCCATAGGTCTTCCCCTCGGCAGGCAACGTATACCGACCGACCAACGACACATCCGCGCCGCTCGCCCCGCTGACCAGCAGGAGCGTGGCTGAAACCACAAAGTGAAGCATCCTAGTTGGCGTTTAATACCTGGCTGCACTGACCCGGCAAGCCTGCCATCGTAATTGGGCCGCGTGCTGGCGCTGGTGTGGCATTTGGGTCTGGTGGTGGCGGATTCAGGATGTCATTGACCCATTTTTGAGCATCCGCGCAACCGTCACCGGCTGGCGGTGGGGCTTGGTCCTGACAATTGCTGTCGCCTGCCGGGCAATTGAGCCGCACGTGGAAGTGGTAGTGATGCCCGTACCAAGGACGGATCTTACGCAGCCAGCTGCGGTCACCGGTCGCTGAGTTGCACATGGCGACTTTCGCACCGGGGAACACAAAGATCCGCGCCACGCGCGGGTCAGATGCAGCGGCCTTCAAGATCGCCTCATGCTGTGGCGTCCAACTGCTGTTGGTATAAGCCCCGTTGTTGCGCCGCATGGAGATGGAGGAGATATTCTCACGCTCGTCCCGCGTGAGGTCGAGCCGTTTCGGCGGCAACATCCAGATATCCGCATCAAGCCCGATCTGATGACTGCGGTGGCCTGTCAGCATTGGCCCGCCGCGTGGCTGGCTCAGGTCACCGACATAGAGCCCTTCCCATCCGGGTTGGGTCGCGGCAAAGCGGCTCAGGTCCTTCACGAAGTCGATCAGCTCCGGCTGACCCCAGTTGCGATTTCGGCTCAAGCGCATCGCCTGCCACGTTTGACCCGTTTCAGGCAGTTGCACCCCGCCGGCCTGACACCCACGGGCGTAACCGCCATGCGCCTGAGGCGCTTGGTTCGATGCAGCAGGCACCGCACCAAACAGGTTTTTCGCAACACGATTGTCAGTGCTTTGCGTAGACAGGGCCGCCTGCGTCAGCTGCGGCGGGTCCGCATTATCGGAATTACAAGCTGCAAGGGCCCCGAGGAGGGCGGCGACTGCTATGAAGCGGACCATACTGCGCGATCTCCGTCTTTGTTGACCCATCTTAGCATCAAGAGGCCAAGAAGGAAGAGGATGATCACGGGCAAGAAGCCAAGTTGCACATTTCCGGTGACGGTCGTGAAAATGCCGATCAGCATCGGGGCAAGGAAAGCTGTGGCTTTGCCGGACAGGGCGAAGAGGCCAAAGGCTTCGGTTGGGCGGTCCGGGTTTGTGTGGCGCACCATCAACGAGCGTGACGCTGCATAAAGCGCGCCACCTGCTGCCCCGATGATGCAGCCACAAATGAAGAAGATGATGTCGGGGGCGATAGAGGTCGCGGGCACCGGAATGCCAAAAATCTGCGTACGGGACATTCCCACGATAATCGCGCTGACAACTAGCAGCATACAGATGCAGAAGATGATGACGGGCTTCGGCCCGACCCGCGCGTCAAAACGGCCGCCGACCCATGTGAAAATCGCGGCGGAGATCACGCTGATGATCCCAAAGACTCCAAGCCATAGCGTTTCCCAGCCAAGCACCAACGTCGCGTAAACGCCACCAAAGGCATAAAGCGCGTTCAGCGCATCACGGTAGAACATCCCACCGATCAGGAAATTGCGTGTGCTGGGCCGGTGCCAGACATTGCGCAGCGTTTGCTTCAGATCGCTCCAGACTTTCGACATGGGCGGGACCGCGCCATGATCTTCCGGGTCATCGTGCACCCAGAGAAAAAACGGGATCATGAAAACAACAAACCATATGGCCATCAGCGGCCCGACAGCGCGCGTGCCTTCTCGCGTGGCGGCGTCCAATCCGAAAATTGGATCAAGTCCGATCAAGGTTTTTCCAGTTTGCGCGTCCTCCGCAAGGAAGACCAGCATGAAGATAAGCGAAACAAGACCGCCAGCGTAGCCAAACGCGGCGCCGCTGCCAGAGATCTTGCCGACGTCTTCTTCTGTCCCGAGAGATGGCAGATAGGCATTGATGAAATTCAACGCGGATTCGGCGGCAATAAATGCGATGTAGAAGATGACCAGAAACAGCATCAGGCTGCTGCTGTCGGGCGTCATATACCAGAGTGACCAAGCACCCGCGACATAGAGCACCGAGAAGGACATCAGCCAGGGTCGCTTACGGCCCGTGTTGTCGGCGAAGGCGCCCAGGAAAGGTGCGGTGAAAGCAATGACAAGACCTGCCAGTGTTTGGCCCAAAGCCCAGGTCGACTGTGCCTGCGCGTTCGCCGCTTCGCCGTCAAACCCTTGGCCAGCATAGTAATTTGCAGCAACAACGGCAAAATAGGGCCCAAAGATAAACGTGAGTCCAAGCGTATAGTAAGGCTGCGTCGCCCAATCAAAGCTCATCCAGCCCCAAATGCGTTGCTTTGCGGTGATTGCCATCGCTGTCCCCTTTGTCCCTGCCGGACAACAGAGGGAATGCGCGCGCGAAATGCAAGCGGGAATGGGTTATGTTAGGGTTGCAGGTATTTCCGGGGGCCAAGGACGTGTCGCTTCGGCGTCAATCCAACCTTGCACCCATTCGGGCAGGACGGGTTTTTCACCTTCATAGCCGATGTGGTCGAACAAGCGGCGCGGACGCACAATGCCGTTGTGATCGGTGACAGCGGAGCGGTAGAGAGCTTGCGCGGCACATTCCTCACCAATCCAGATCGTCTGATCGAGATAAAAGAACTTGTCGTCCCAGCCCACGCAGCGGCTGACCATCCTGAATTTCACAAATGGCTTAATGCGTTTCCGGTAGCGCACAGACACACCTGCCATCGTAAGGCCCCAACGATTGTCCTTCAATGCTGCGATCAGACCAACCCGCCGCGCGAGAACGAGACGCCCCAGATCAAAGATCGTCAGGATGCGCCCGTTGTTCATTTCGATGAACATGTCGATGTCATGTGGCCAGCAGCGGTGATGAGAGACATGCACACCAAGCGGCGGTAGTGGCTCCGCATTGCGCGCAAGCCAGATGTCTTTTGCTAAACGGATGAAAGGATACATGCATGTCCTCCGGTCGGATGTGCTTGACCTGTGGTCACTTGACGCAATCGTCAACATTAACCTCACGGCAGGTCAGGACTTGCGGGTGCGGGGCAGAGCGCTTACGTCTTCGGCGACTAAGAATGGGGCGTGAAAATGCAATCGATCTTTGAAATTCTTCTCTTGTTGATTGGGGTCGCCCGTTTTTTCATCTTTGCTCATTTCATCATGAGCTGGCTGATCAGTTTTGATGTGCTGAACGTGCGTCAGCCGTTGGTTGGGCAAATCTGGTATACGCTCCAGCGTATTCTGGAACCGCTCTACCGCCCAATCCGGCGTTACATGCCTGATCTTGGCGGTATTGATCTGTCGCCCATCGTCGCGCTGATTGGGCTGGAGATCATTCGGATCGTGCTGATCAACAACGCCTCTGTCTTCCTCTGACAGCGCGATCTGGAACGCAGGTTTCCGATCCTGAACGCCTGACGGCGCAAAAGTGATGATCGTGGTCGCAAGTGACCTTCTGAGACCTTGTTGAAAATGGTGTAGTCTGCCTCAGACTTGAGGAGGCCGTGATGGCAGAGATCACCTTTACCCTGGATGGCAAGACCGTCACCGCCCAACCGGGTGAGACGATTTGGGAAGTGGCTCATGGCCGCGGCCTCGTGATCCCGCACTTGTGCCACAAGCCTGCACCGGGCTACCGCTCTGACGGAAACTGCCGCGCCTGTATGGTCGCGATTGAGGGCGAACGGACCCTTGCAGCCTCCTGTATCCGTGAGCCCGCTGAGGGCATGGTGGTCACCACCGACCAACCGCGTGAAGTGCAAGCGCGCCGGATGGTGATGGAACTGCTCGTGGCGGACCAGCCAGAGCAGGAAGTCGCGCACGACAGGTCCTCTCACATGTGGGATATGGCCGCGAAGCAAGATGTTCAGGAAAGCCGTTTTCCAACAATGGACGCAGATCATGTGCCGCTGCTGGATGACAGCCATGTTGCGATGTCGGTGAACCTTGATGCCTGCATCTCCTGCGGGCTGTGCGTGCGCGCTTGCCGCGAAGTGCAGGTGAATGATGTGATCGGTATGGCTGGGCGCGGGCATCAGGCCTATCCGGTCTTCGATATGGACGACCCGATGGGCGCGTCGTCCTGCGTGGCTTGTGGCGAATGTGTGCAGGCCTGTCCAACCGGTGCCTTGCTGCCTGCGACCGTGACGGATGAGAACCAACAGGGCGACACGGCTGACTACGACAAAGAGGTCAAAAGCGTTTGTCCGTTCTGCGGTGTTGGCTGTCAGGTGTCGCTGAAGGTCAAGGACAATAAGGTGAAGTTTGTGGAGGGCATAAACGGCCCCGCAAATGAAGGGCGGTTGTGCGTAAAAGGTCGTTTTGGCTTCGACTACATCCACCACGACCATCGCATCACGAAACCTCTGATCCGCCGTGATGATGCGCCAGCGAAGGGTCTGAATGTGGATCCTGCAAACTGGCAAGAGTTCTTCCGCGAGGCGACATGGGGTGAGGCGCTTGATTTTGCCGCCAAGGGGCTGACGGATTTGGGTGGCACAAAAGTTGCCGGATTTGGGTCAGCGAAATGCACAAATGAAGAGGCGTATTTGTTTCAGAAGCTGATCCGCCAAGGCTTTGGCCACAACAACGTCGACCACTGCACGCGGCTTTGCCACGCGTCGTCTGTTGCGGCGCTGATGGAAAACGTGGGCTCCGGCGCTGTGACCGCGACGTTTAACGAGATTGAAAATGCTGACGTCGCGATTGTCATTGGCGCGAACCCGATTGAGAACCATCCGGTTGCGGCGACATACTTCAAGCAGTTCACCAAACGCGGCGGCAAGCTGATTGTCATGGACCCACGCGGGCAGGCGCTCAAGCGGTTTGCTTCGCACATGCTGCAATTCCGCCCCGGCGCAGACGTGTCGATGCTCAACGCGATTATGCATGTGATTGTTGAGGAACAGCTTTACGATCAACAGTATATCGATGCCTACACAGAGAATTGGGAAGCTGAGAAAAAGCACCTCAAGGATTTCAGCCCGGAAAAAATGCAAGGCATCTGCGGCATTGAAGCCGATGTTTTGCGCGACGTGGCGCGGACCTTTGCGGGCGCCAAATCTGCGATGATCTTCTGGGGCATGGGTGTCAGCCAGCACATCCATGGCACTGATAATTCGCGCTGTCTGATCTCACTGGCGCTCATGACGGGCCAAGTAGGTCGCCCCGGCGCTGGGCTGCATCCGTTGCGTGGGCAGAACAATGTGCAAGGCGCATCTGATGCTGGGCTGATCCCGATGTTCCTGCCCGACTATCAGCCTGTTGGCGACGACGGTGTGCGTAGCGCGTTCCAAGAGGTATGGGAAGACGGCCAGATCGACCCCAACAAAGGTCTGACCGTTACGGAAATTCTTGATGCAGTTCATGCGGGCGATATCGAAGGAATGTATATCCTTGGTGAGAACCCAGCGATGTCAGACCCCGATGTCGAACACGCCCGCGATGCACTCGCCAAGCTGAAGCATCTGGTGGTGCAGGATATCTTTATCACTGAAACTGCGAATTTCGCTGATGTGATCCTCCCCGCAAGCGCTTTTGCTGAGAAGACGGGCACTGTGACCAACACGAACCGTCAGGTGCAAATGGGACGTCCGGCGGTCGCACCTCCCGGTGATGCGAAGGAGGATTGGTGGATCACCGTGGAACTGGCGAAACGCATGGGACTTGGCTGGACCTATGCCCATCCAAGCGACGTTTTTGGTGAGATGACGCAGGTGATGAAGTCACTGAACAATATCACTTGGGAGCGGTTGGAAGAACAAAGTGCGGTCACATATCCGTCGCTCACGCCCGATGATCCGGGGCAACCGATTGTCTTTGCCGATGGCTTCCCGCGCCCAGATGGACGCGCGCGATTTACACCAGCGAACGTGATTGCGCCTGATGACACCCCAGATGCCGAATATCCGATGATCCTGACCACTGGGCGTCAGTTGGAACACTGGCACACAGGATCAATGACGCGCCGGTCGAAGGTGCTTGACGCGGTTGAGCCTGAGGCGAATTGCTCATTGCATCCGTCAACCTTGCGCAAACTGAATGTCGCGCCAGGCGGTATGGTGCGGCTAACTACGAAACGCGGATCGATTGAGATTATGGCGCGCGAGGATCGCGCGGTTGCACCGGATATGGTGTTCCTGCCGTTCGCGTATGTCGAGGCAGCAGCCAACATCCTGACAAACCCGGCCATTGACCCGTTTGGTAAAATTCCTGAGTTCAAGTTCTCCGCCGTGAAGGTTGAGAAGGTCGCAACTCAAGTGGCTGCGGAATAGGTTAATAGCCGCCCATGTCTCTGAGAAGGGGCAGCACGATCGCGGATGCGGCCCCTACGGCCGCACCGATACTCAGGCGCATTGCGAAGCTCCCTAAATTGGGGGCAAAGACACCAAGCAATCCACAAACGCAGGCGTAAAATCCGAGAGCAATAAAATCCATGCTCTCAGCCTATCATAGAATGTGCTGATTTCGAGAGTTTGCTATTCGTCCGGTGTGCTGTTGGTGCCGATAAAGCCGCCAGCGTAGATCAAGTCAGCCGTGTTTCCGTGGAAGGCGCCCACTGTGCGATCTTCACCGATCACGCCATCAAGGTCACCGTCCACCCCGCGATAAGTCACGTCACCCGAAAGGTCTGTGCCAGAAAACGTTCCACTTACGCTCAGCAAGCCCTCGCCGCTTGAACCGGTCAAAGTGCCTTCATCCAGATCGGCGGTCAACGTGATGGGGCCAGACTGAATGGAAGCCAGACCGCTGATAAATCCTTCGCCGATGCCGGTTTTGGAGAGGCTAATGTCAGTGTACTGAAAAAGCTGGTAGTTGGCCGCAAACGTTGCCGTTGCTGTCAGGGGCGCACCGCCGGTTGAGTCCGGGATGACCCCGGCATACGCGGCCAAGCCATCGTCGTCCACACCGCCCGCAAAGGCGAATCCATTGCCTGAAGCATCAGCGATAGTGCGACGGACCTGTTGTCCATCGTTGTCCACACCCCCGGTGATGACGCCGCTGGCGTTTGGCGTGCGGAAGCCAGAGTTGGTGGCGGCTTCTTGCGATAGTTCACACGCGGCGAGGCTTGTTGACGCGACCAAAACGATCGCAACGCGGGGGAGGGACATGAGTATACCTGCTTCGAAATTGACTCTGTGCCCGAACTTTAACAATTCATTGAGCCTGCAAAGTGGCGCCGGAAAGGCGTTGTTTCGACACGAAACGAGACAGTTTCCTGCGCGGTTTGCTCCGAGACGCTGGCTATCTGCTGCGTCCCCTTGCACATTGGAGATGTCAGGCAGGAGGACACCATGGCCCATTTCGATGAACTTGAAACACGTAGCGCTGCGGCGCGGGCCGCTGATCAGCTTGCCAAGCTCAAGGCGATTTTGCCTGAGGATCAGGCTGCCTTGCTGAACAGCCTCGACGAGCTCCCTAAGCTTGACGTGATGCGCAAGGCCGACCTCAGCGCGGCCCAAAGAAGCGATCCGCCATTCGGTGGGCTGACCGTGCGCAACAACACTTACGTTTTCCAGTCTCCCGGTCCGATTTACGAACCGGGAAGCGTCGACCATGACTGGTGGCGTTTCGGGCGCTTTCTGACAGCTTGCGGCATTGGCAAGGATGACATCATCCAGAACTGCTTTGGATATCATCTGACCCCCGCGGGCACGATGTTCGAAAACGGTGCGCGGGCTGTTGGCGCAAAGGTTCTTCCCGCAGGTACGGGACAAACAGCGATGCAGGCGCAGGCAGCGCACGACATCGGATGCACGGCCTACGCCGGGACGCCTGACTATCTAAAGGTGATCCTGGAAAAAGCGGATGAAATGAGTTTGACGCTTAAGTTCTCCAAGGCAGCTGTGTCGGGTGGTGCGCTTTTTCCAAGTCTGCGTGACTTCTACACCGCGCGCGGGATCACGTGTCTGCAATGTTACGCCACGGCGGATCTGGGCAACATTGCGTATGAGACAATCTCGGGAGAGGGACTGATCCTCGACGAGGGCGTCGTCGTCGAGATTGTCACGCCGGGGACTGGTCAACCTGTTCCAGATGGCGATGTTGGCGAAGTGATCGTGACCGCCTTGAACCCGGACTACCCGTTGATCCGGTTTGCGACCGGAGACTTATCGGCGTTCATGCCGGGTGAAAGCCCCTGTGGGCGCACAAACCGTCGCATCAAAGGGTGGATGGGTCGCGCGGATCAGACGACAAAGATCAAAGGTATGTTTGTCCGCCCAGAACAGGTCGCGGCGCTTGTTGCAGCGCACCCCGGAATGACACGGGCGCGCGTGATCGCGGAGCGCGCGGGTGAGGTGGATACGATGGCGGTCCATTGTGTTGGCGAGGGGCTGGACGAAGCGGCGGTCGCCGCAAGCCTGCCGGATATCCTGAAACTGAAGGGCGATGTGCGGCTCGTAGCGGATGCGGAACTGCCCCGCGACGGCGTCGTCATCGAGGATCGGCGAACCTACGAGACGTGATAATGTCGGAGCAACGCAGTGAAACTCCTTCGGCTTGCTGAAAGGCCCGATCTCGCGAAGCAAACGGCAGACCTCATGAGCACGGTCTGGCCTCAACACTATGGCCCCGCGGGTCGCGGTGATGCGGCCGAAGACATCGTCCGCCGCATCGCGGACGATCGTGCTGCGATCATTCTGAAAGGCACCAGTGTTATTGGCACGGTGGCCTTGGACAGCGTCTCTTTCGGATCCGATGGGGAGGGACCATGGCTCGTCGGGCTTTGCACTGATCCTGCGTTTCGGGGCCGAGGAATCGGGACAACTTTGGCCACATGGGCGATGGGTCGGGCCCGCACGGATGGTCACCCGTCGCTATTCACAACGACGCGTGACGCAAAAAGCATTATGAAGCGGCTCGGTTGGCACAAGGTGCGCCGCGTGACCGACCAGAGCGGGAGCTGGTCGGTCTGGAAAGTCGATCTTTCAATGCCGCTTGGGGGTCAGGGCGCTGGAACATAGTGTTCTAACACCATCCGAACTGGCGCTGATCCCGAGTCTTCGAGTTGTTTGATTCCGATAATGTAATTGCCCGGCTGCACGCGAGCCGCAATCAGACTGTCGAACCCGTCGCCATAGTCATCGTTGAGTCCAATCTTGCGGCCCAGATCATCGTAGGCCACCAGCCAGGTGTCAGCTTCGCCCGTAACCGCGACCGCTTCGGCCAGAAGCAGGCCGCTCGACGACATTGTGATGCTATACCATTGAGTGTTCGCGGTCGTATTGAGGTCGACCAGTTGACGGCGTTCGAGCGTGCCAAGGTCAGTGATTGTGTAGCTGCCATCGAGCGGTGGCGCCACATCGCCGTTATTGATCTGATCGCGCAGCGCCGCCGCGGGATCGAAGACGCTGACTGAGGTTGTGATGGGGAGTGAATTGTCATTCACCGCACTGATCTGGATGCAATAGTCGCCAGCGGGCAGCGGATCGTCAAAGTCGATCTGCGCGTTCAGACCGTCAAAGTCATCGTTCTCACTCAGGTAGGTTTCCGCGCTGTCGAAAACGGTCATGACCGGGTCTGCGTCTTCGTTCTCAGCTTTCAGGGTCACCGCAGTCGGCGCGTCGAGCGAAAACGACCAGAACCCCGTTTCGTCGACCGATGCCGTTCCGGTTAGTCCCCCGTCGGCCAGAAGGCCGTCAAGCGGTCGCGCTGTCGCGCAGCTTCCGCTGTCTGCATCGCTAACGGTCTCGGGTGAGGTAGTCGTGGTTGCCGCTGTACCGGTATCGACGCCTTCTGTCAGCGGCTCCTGATCGGTCCGCGCCACGCGCACAAAAGATGTCATTGGAGAGCCGTCATAGCTGCGCACCGCAACGCAATAGGTGCCAGGGTCGAGCGGGGCTTCTGCGCGTGCGGCACCGCCGCCGCCGCTGTCATCGTCGGAAATGATGATCGCGCCATTGCTGTCAAAGACGTCAATTTGCGGATCGCCCGCGCCGCGGCCCTGCGCCTCAATCCGAACTTCGGCCGGCGCGGATAGGTTGAAGAGGGCGACATACTCATTTCCACCGAGCACCAAAGCCATCTGCTCTTGCACGTCCACAGAGGTCGACACGTCGGACGTATCCTCGCTGCCGCCGATCCATTGGCCACCCGCACCCATGCCGCCGCAAACGTCCTGGGCAAATGCAGGAGAGGCTATCGCGAGGGTCGCGAATGTCAGGGCTGAGGTGGAAAAACGAAGATTGCGCATCGGTCTGTTCCT
>JAHDEX010000070.1 GCA_020628545.1 Paracoccaceae bacterium
TTGACGGCCTGCTGCACGTGACCGACATGGCATGGCGCCGTGTGAACCACCCATCTGAAATCCTGTCGATCGGTGAAACGATCAAAGTGCAGGTCATCAAGATCAACAAAGAAACCCACCGCATCAGCCTTGGCATGAAGCAGCTGCAGGCCGATCCTTGGGATGCTGTTGAAGCCAAGTACACGCTCGACAGCGTCCATACCGGCCGCGTGACCAACATCACCGACTACGGTGCATTTGTTGAGCTGGAGCCAGGTGTTGAAGGCCTCGTCCACGTGTCTGAAATGTCCTGGACCAAGAAGAACGTGCACCCTGGCAAGATCGTTTCGACCTCTCAGGAAGTCGAAGTCATGGTTCTGGAAATCGACTCTGCAAAGCGTCGTGTCTCCCTTGGTCTCAAGCAGACCATGCGCAACCCATGGGAAGTCTTCGCGGAGCAGTTCCCAGAGGGTACAGAGGTTGAAGGTGAAGTTAAAAACATCACCGAATTCGGCCTGTTCATTGGTCTCGAAGGCGACATCGACGGCATGGTTCACTTGTCTGACCTGACATGGGAAGGTCGTGGCGAAGACGTGATCGGCGACTTCCGCAAGGGTGACGTGGTCAAAGCCAAGGTTGCTGAAGTGGATGTTGAGAAAGAGCGTATCTCGCTTTCGATCAAAGCCCTCGACGGTGATCCATTCGCAGACGCGATTGGCGGCGTAAAGCGCGGTTCTGTCATCACGGTTGAAGTGACCAAGATCGAAGATGGCGGCATCGAAGTGGCATACGAAGGCATGACGTCCTTCATCCGCCGCTCTGATCTGTCTCGTGACCGCTCCGAGCAGCGCCCAGAGCGTTTCGGCGTAGGCGACAAGGTCGACGTCCGTGTGACCAACATCGACAGCAAGACCCGCAAGTTGGGCCTGTCGATCAAGGCACGCGAAATCGCGGAAGAAAAAGAAGCCGTCGAACAGTTTGGGTCTTCCGACTCTGGCGCTTCTTTGGGCGATATCCTTGGCGCAGCGCTCAAGGGCGACGACTAAGCCTCATTGGCGACAATAATTGGAAAGCCTCGCCGGGAACGGCGGGGCTTTTTTGTTTTCGCGTCTCCTGAACAGGTGCCAGCCAACATAGTTTCACAGCGTTCACCACCGAGTGATCACGCGCAACTGTGAGCTTGGCGTGAAAATGAAGGTGCTAGCGTAGTTTCACAACCGCAACACGCGAGGAAACACACCATGACGACTTTTGATCGCAGACAAGTCCTCACTGCTGGCGCCGCTGCCGCCGGATTGTCGGGCCTTGGCACACAGACACACGCGCGGGTTCCCGCAGGACGAGACCCGTTTGAGTATGAATTTACGCTGACAGATGCAGAATGGCGGGAACGCCTCGGTGATGCCTATTCTGTCTTGCGCGAAGGCAAGACAGAGCGCCAACGTTCAAGCCCGATTTGGGACGAGACGCGCGCTGGTATGTATCACTGCAAAGGCTGCGACCTTCCGCACTACCATTCTGACCTCAAGGTTCAATTGCCAAAGGGCTGGCTGTTTTTTGTCGCCTCCGAACCGAACAGCCAATTGATGTCAATCGACAGCATTGCAGTGATGGCTGAACGCCCCACAGCACATGATGCCCGCATCGAGGTGCATTGCCGCCGCTGCGGTTCTCATATTGGTCACATCCTGTTGGTCGGCGGCGAGGTCCTTCATTGCATCAATGGCGCGTCGCTCAACTTTATCGAGGCGCAGGCCTAAAGGGCCGCGCTGATGATCTCTGACCTCGCTAAATGTGCGAGTAACTCTGCCAGGGCCGCCATGAAGAAGTATAAGTCTCGGGGCGTTGCCGTACCCAAGCGTGACACCTGCAAGTCCGGCTCCGCTGAACTTGGGGGCTAGACCGCCACACCAACGTGATCTCGCCAGCTATGCTCTGGTGCAAACCCGAGGAGCCGCTTGGCTTTGGCATTGGAATAGAAAGTCTCGCGCTCACCCATCTCCGCGACTGGAACGCCCTCGTAGTACCGTGCGGTCAACTCTGAGGTGCCGAGCGCGACCGAGTGATCGTCATTCGATACATTGAAAATTTCAAAGCCGAGGCCGTCGGTGTCGAGACAACATTGCACCATCTGGCCAAGGTCGCGCGCGTCGATATAAGCAAAGATATTTCGCCTGCGCAGGTCTGGATCGGCAACAAATGCCGGAAAGTTTTCGGCGTATTCATGCGGCTCAATCACGTTGTTCAGCCGCAATCCATAGATGTCAAAACCACTGCGCGCCTGAAAGCTGCGCGCGGTCACTTCGTTGCAGACTTTTGACATTGCATAGCTGTCTTCCGGAACGACCGGATGGTCTTCATCAATCGGCAGGCAGACCGGCTTGCGCTCTCCATCCGCGAAGCAGATCCCATAAGTTGTCTCTGAAGAGGCAAAGATGATCTTCTTGACGCCGAACTTCACTGCGGCGTCGATGACGTTGTAAGTGCCAAGCGTGTTCACGCGAAAGCATTCGTTGTCCGACGTCACAAGAATTCGGGGCACGGCAGCAAAATGCACGACGGCGTCGAAAGACGGGACACCGGTGCCGTGTTCAAGCTCATCAAATCCGGCCCATCCTGCCATCACGTCAAACATCTGACCCGCATCTGCGATATCGGCAATCCGGTTGTCGACGTCTGGATGATTGAGCGGCACCTGATCAACGTTCACGACCCGATGCCCGCGAGCCAATAGATGATTGACGACGTGGCGACCGGCTTTCCCGGAGCCGCCTGTAAAGAGAATGCGCATGATACCTCCGATGCTGCTATGACCGATGGTGTCGGGGAACAGGCCAAGCTGCAAATCATTTCCAGCATGTTTTTGGCCATCGAACCTGTGCCTCACGGTTTTGTGCGAATCGGCTCACAGGCAGAACGTCCCGAAGGCATCAGCGGATGTGCGAAATGTGAAATCTTCTGAGATACAAGAGCTTATGGTGTGCACAAAGCCTTGGAAAAGCTGAATTTCGACGGAATTTCCCCATTCCGCTCTATTCCGTGATTGCCAATTTGGGGCTAAGGTTCTCGCGACGCCGGGGGGAACCTGCGGAGCCTCCCAAAGACCCGTTTGAGGAATAATGCGATGATTCGTTCTGAATTGATTCAAAAGATTGCCGACGAGAACCCACATTTGTACCAGCGCGACGTCGAAAAAATCGTGAATACGATTTTCGATGAGATCACAAACGCTATGTCTCGGGGTGACCGGGTTGAATTGCGGGGCTTCGGTGCGTTTTCCGTCAAGAAGCGCGATCAACGGATCGGGCGGAACCCACGCACAGGTGAAGCTGTTCAGGTTGATGAAAAGCATGTGCCTTTCTTCAAGACCGGCAAACTGTTACGTGACCGCCTGAACGGCGGCTAAGGGCGAGAGCAACAAACGCAATGATGAAAAACATCCGTTATGGGTTCTGGGCCATCGTTGGCCTGATTTTGGTTCTTGTGGGCTTGGCAAACCGCGACTTTGCAACGGTCCGCGCAATGCCACCGGCTTTTGCGGATATGCTCGGCATCTCGCCAGATGTCTCCCTGCCGATGTTTATCATCATCTTCGTCAGCGTCGGTGTTGGCCTGCTGATTGGCTTCTTATGGGAATGGGTCCGTGAACACCGCATCCGCGCAGAGAGCCGCCAAAAGGCGCGGGAGGTTTCTCAGTTGAAGCGCGAGATGGACGCACTGAAGTCAAAGCACGTCGGCCCTGAGGATGATGTCCTTGCCTTGCTTGACGGACCTGCTGGAAAAGGCTGATGCCCTCAGACATTCGGATTAAGATCTGCGGTCTCAGCGATGTGGCCGGGATAGAGGCGTCGGCGCAAGCTGGCGCAAACTACGTCGGCTTCGTTTTCGTTGCAAAGTCACCGCGCTTCATTACCGTCGATCAGGCTGCGCGGCTTACGGTGGAGGTGCCGCTTGGCATCGCGAAAGTGGGATTGATGGTCAATCCAGACGATGCTGCGCTTGATACGATCCTGTCAGAAGTGCCGTTGGATATGATCCAGCTTCATGGCGCTGAAACGCCAGAACGTGTGAGCGAGGTTCGCGCAAAAACGGGGTTGCCCGTGATGAAGGCCGTCGGAGTTGGGACGGCTGCGGACGTCTCAAAGATCGACGCGTACACTCATGTGGCGGATCAGATTCTGGTGGACGCCAAGCCGCCGAAAGACTCGCAGATCGCTGGCGGCAACGGTGTGACATTTGATTGGTCCCTGATTGCGGGACGTCGTTGGGCTGTGCCTTGGATGCTTGCTGGAGGGCTGACACCTGCAAACGTGAGTCAGGCCATCGCAGTAACCGGGGCAAAGCAAATCGATTTGTCGTCGGGCGTGGAGAGTGCGCCCGGGGTCAAAGACCCACGCATGATTGCGGAATTTGTTGCGGCAGCTCGGGCTTAAACCGCCATTTGCCGACGGCTGGCAGTGACTAGCGGTGGAGAACGTCGGGCAGGTCATAATTTTCTGCAACGTTGAACCGCTGCGGCAGATTGCATAGGGCGCCAATTTCTAAACTAGAAATTGGGCTTAGAGTTTGCAGGCAAACTCTGCGACCCGTTGCCCACTTCACGATTCTCGGCCATAGCAGTACCTCAAGTTGATGATGTTGCACCGAGAGGGTCCCATGCCTGATGATCTGTTGAACTCCTTCATGACTGGCCCGGACGAAAACGGACGGTTTGGTGATTTCGGCGGGCGGTTTGTGTCAGAAACGCTCATGCCGCTGATCCTTGAACTAGAGGCGCAGTACGAACACGCAAAGACGGACGAGACCTTCTGGGCCGAGATGCATGATCTGTGGACGCATTATGTTGGCCGTCCCAGCCCGCTTTATTTCGCAGAACGGCTGACGGACCACTTGGGCGGTGCGAAAATCTATCTCAAGCGTGACGAGCTGAACCACACCGGTGCGCATAAGATCAATAATGTGCTGGGCCAGATCATTCTTGCGCGACGCATGGGCAAAACCCGCATTATCGCGGAAACCGGGGCGGGGCAGCATGGCGTGGCCACGGCAACAGTCTGCGCAAAGTTTGGTCTGAAGTGCGTCGTCTACATGGGCGCGCATGATGTTGAGCGTCAGGCCCCGAACGTGTTCCGCATGAAGCTTCTGGGCGCAGAGGTGGTCCCTGTCACGTCAGGGCGCGGCACGCTCAAAGACGCAATGAATGACGCGCTGCGCGACTGGGTGACGAATGTGCGCGATACCTTCTACTGCATCGGCACCGTGGCGGGCCCACACCCATATCCGGCAATGGTGCGTGATTTTCAGGCGATCATCGGTAAGGAAGCGAAAGAGCAGTTGCAGGCCGCGGAAGGCCGCTTGCCGGACACGATCATTGCGGCCATCGGCGGCGGCTCTAACGCGATGGGCCTCTTCTTCCCATTCCTTGACGACAAAGACGTGAACATCATTGGAGTTGAGGCCGGGGGCAAGGGCGTGAATGCCAAGATGGAGCATTGCGCGTCCCTGACAGGAGGACGTCCGGGTGTCCTACATGGCAACCGCACATATCTTCTGCAGGATGATGATGGTCAGATCCTCGAAGGGTTTTCGATCTCGGCTGGACTGGATTATCCGGGGATCGGTCCCGAACATGCATGGCTACACGAGATTGGTCGCGCGCAGTATGTCTCGATTACGGACAAGGAGGCGCTCGAAGCGTTCCAGTTGTGCTGCGACAAAGAAGGCATCATTCCCGCGTTGGAGCCTTCCCACGCGCTGGCCCACGTGATGAAGATCGCGCCGGATCTGCCCAAGGACCATATCATCATCATGAATATGTGCGGACGCGGGGACAAAGACATCTTCACCGTGGCACGCCACCTTGGCTTTGATATGGGCGCCGTAGAAGGGCGCTAAACTTTGGTTGATGGCCTTCTACCGTAGGGTATAGGGCCGCGAAATCAACCGGTGATCAAAAGACAGGGGCCCGTCCTTTGCGCTGTGATGCTTCACGACCAGACAGCCTGGTTTTCGCACACACAGTCAGCAAAGGATCAACCTGATGAAAAAGCCCCTGTTCACAACGCTTCTTATGATGGGCGTTGCCTCCGCCGCTCATGCCCAATCCATCGCCGACCAGGTCATCAGCCAGTTGGAGGCCGAAGGCTTCACCTATTTTGAGGTGAAGAATGGCCTTAACCAGGTCAAGATCGAAGCCGTTCGCGGCGCGCAAGAGGTTGAGTATGTCTACGATCTCGCGACGGGTGAACTGCTCAAGCAGGAAGTCGGCAGAGCAGATTCCGACGATCAGAACCGCAGTGGCGTTCGTACCCGCAACGAAGACCGCAACTTCGTCGATGACGATGACGAGGGCGATGATGACGAGCGTGACGATGATGAACGCGACGACGACGAACGCGATGATGATGAGCGTGACGATGAGCGCGATGATGAGGACGACGATGACGAAGACGACGAGGATGATGAAGAAGACGATGACGACGATGATGATGAGGAAGATGACGACGACGAAGACGATGATGAGGACTGATTGATCCCGCATCACCCTCCCACCTCGCTGGTGCCATCGCGCTTCGCAATGGGGCCAGCCATTCTGACAACGACCAGCAGACGAGCCACCCATGCAGATTGAACGGCACCGATATGATAAGCTCTTCTCGACACCGCTCCTGCGGTATCAGGTGGCGGACCCCGACGGGTTGAATACCACCCTGCTGGAAGAGGCCGCGCGGATGCGCGGCGCGACCGGTGGCGTGTCAAAATCCAATCGCGGGGGCTGGCACTCCGAAGGTAATCTTTTTGATCAGGACGCCGCGCCCATCACGACGCTGCGCTCATCGATCGAAGCGGCGCTGGAGGATGCTAACAAGGCCATCGGTTCAAAGGCCAAACCAGATGCCCTGCGACTGAAGCTCTTTGGATGGATGAACGCCAATCCAAAAGGCGCGTTCAACGCCCCCCACACGCACCCCGGTGCGCACTGGTCTGGCGTCTACTACGTCTCCCAACCGGAAGTGGAGGACAGCAATTCCGGCATGATCGAGTTTCTCGATCCCCGAACCGACCTGCCGCATTGGCGGATCCTGAAGGCCGCCCCGTTCCGTCTGAAAAAGAAACTGCGCCCACAACCCGGTGAGATGATCCTCTTTCCGTCCTATCTCGTCCACTGGGTTTATCCCAATGAGACCGAGGGGGAGCGTGTCTCAATCGCCTTCAACGCCACATACAAGGCGGCCCGCAGATGACCCGTGCGATCCCCTTTGGTATTGCCGTGGCCCATGTTATGTCAAACCCGCCTCAGCGATGCCGGGCAACCGGTCGGCTCGCCACACGCCGGAAGCGAGGTGAAAGATGCCTATGAACACGCTCAAGTTTGTCACACTGACCGCTGGCCTCGCGCTTTGCCTTCCCAACCTTGCGGCTGCGGAAACGGTCGAAGAACAGATCATCCGCCAGCTGCGCGATCAGGGTTTCAACCGGATCGAAGTGCAGCGCACGCTTTTGGGCCGGGTACGGATTGAGGCGACCAGCACGACACTGGAACGGGAGCTCGTCTTTAACCCCGCGACCGGTGAGATCCTGCGCGACTACTGGGAACCTCGCGATGATGACGACGACGAAGACGGCCGCGCCCCGCGTTTGCGCGACCCGTCCTCTTCTGGTTCCGGCTCAAACGGCGGTGATGATAACGACGATGATGATGAGGGCAGCCAGAACTCCGGCTCCGGAAGTCAGAACAGCGGCTCAGGTAACGACGACGATGAGGATGACGACGACGACGATGAGGATGACGACGACGACGATGATGAGGATGACGACGACGACGACGACGATGATGATGATGACGATGAAGACTGACGACGCCCTGCGTGCGCTTGCCGGGTCATGACGCGTGAAATCGCGCCGCGCCCTCTATCTGTCGCTGCTTGTCTTTCAGGTCTTCTGCGCGGTCCTGTTTGTCATCGGCTTCTTGTCGACGGTGACAGGCCTCTTCAAGATCAACTGGGCCGTTTACGAGCTGATTGAGATCGCAGCGGCTCTTGGCCTGATCATCGGGGCGGGCCTTGGTGCGATGATGCTGCGCAGCACCATGCGACAGCATGACCGCATGGAAGGGCAACTGCGCGCGGCCTCTGGCGCGTTCATGGACGTCCTTGAAGAACACTTTGCTACATGGCAACTCACCCCGGCAGAGCGTGACGTTGCGCTATTTGCCATCAAAGGCATGTCGACCGCCGAAATGGCCCAGCTTCGCGGTGTCAGTGAAGGGACGATCAAGGCCCAAACCAATGCGATCTACCGAAAGGCAGGCGTGTCGGGCCGTCCCCAACTGCTCAGTCTCTTTATCGATGACCTGTTGGACGACGCGGTTCTGCCGTCAGGCTGAAGGCTCTGGCAGCGCGTGCTGCCGCAACACCTCAATCGACACGACATCCAAGGCCCGCACATGTGTCGCGTGCAGGTTCACTTGCGGCGCGCAGCCTTCATCATGGGCCTGCAGAAAGCGCGACGCACACAGACACCAGCCGTCACCCGGCTTCAGCCCCGGAAAGTCGAACTCGGGCCGTGGCGTGCTCAGGTCGTTGCCGACGTACTTTGAGTAGGCTAGGAACTCCTCAGTCATGACAGCGCAGACCGTGTGGCTGCCGTGATCGGCTGCACAGGTGTCACACGCCCCGTTGCGGAAGAAGCCCGTCATAGGGTCGGTAGAACATGGCTGTAACGTGCTGCCAAGAACATTGAACGAAGGGTCTTTTTCCATCAGGGGTCCATGCTTTCTGCGATCTCGCGAAAGAGCGCGATGCTTTCGTCAAAAGCGCCCGGCTCGCGGAAGGTTCTGTCGCCAGCGGTCATGACGATGACGACATCTCTTCCCTGATCAATGTAGAGGTACTGGCCGTAAATGCCACGTCCGAGGAACTGTCCTGGCGCCGACCCAAGCGGGATCCACCATTGATAGCCATAGCCGGTCTCATCGGGATTTGTTTTGGCACTGGGCGCGGTCGCAGCGGCAATCCAGTTTGCGGGTACAATCTGTTCGCCCTGCCAGACACCGTTCTGCGCGATCATCTGCCCAAAGCGGGCGTAGTCCCGTGTGGTAATGTTCAGCCCACCCAGCACAAAGGCCACGCCATACCCGTCAGTCAGATAAAGCGCATCCCGTTCCTGACCGAGTGGCGCAATGATCTTTTCGCTCAACAGGTCCGCAACCGATCTGCCGGTCGCACCTCTGATCACCATCCCAAGCACATGTGTGTCGATCGAGGTGTACTGCCAGTCGGTGCCCGGCTCTGCGAAGGTTTCGGTCAGTGCTTCTGCAAAGCCGTCCATCGACCTGCCGAGGGCCAGCACCCGGCCCATTCGGTTGATATCGCTCCAGAAATCAAAGTAGTCCTCGTCAAAGACGATCCCGGACGACATTTGCAATACGTCTTTGATGGTCGCGTCGGCGTAGGCCCCGCCTGCAAGACTCGGAGCATAGTCGGTGACAGGCTGGTCGATACTGTCGATAACACCTTCTGCGACCAGGACGCCAAACAGCGACGATAGATAACTCTTCGCGACCGACCAGCTGATCCGCAGATCATCCGGGCCTGTGCCTTGCAGATAGTCTTCGTAAACGATGGCGCCGTGTTTCATCACCAGAAGGCTCGTGACATAGCGATCTGCGATGTAGTCTGCGGCAGCATCGGGGAGGGTGATCGTGGCGTCTATGGGAAGGGTGCTGATTGGTCCGTCGCCGCGCGAAACGGTCTTTGTCAGAAAGGCCTGATCCATATTTGAGAAGTTGTTCACAATTTTGTCTTCGGTGAACAGGCTTTGCACGGCCATCAAGCGCGCCAGCTCTTCGCGCTTGACAAGGGCGGCGATGCCGATGGCGATCACGGCAATCAGAAGTGCAACAAGACCGCGTTTCTTCATGATGGTGCCGCCCATTTGACCCACCGCCCGTGAAAGTCGACGCGTCCGAGCGTGATGGTTTCACCCCCAGGCCAAAGGCGCAGGGTCAGCGCTGCACCATCATCAGCGGCATCCGCTTCCATCCGCAACCATGCGAGCGGCGTAGATGCCGTTGCTTGTGCGCCTGCTGCTTCGATCAGGGCGGTCCCACGTGATTGGGCTGCTGCCGGAAAGTACTGCCAAGCGATGGTGTGGTAGATTAAGCGAAGCTGACCTTCGATGGGATTGAGTTGATCTGCCAACCAATCAATCGCGTCGCCTTTGTCGACGGTCGCCGAATGGCAGGCGATGGCCGCCTCTGTCAGCGCCATGCGGTCCGGTTGATCCGGCCACAGATAAGCACGCAAGCGCAGGGAATCGCGGTGGGGATCCAGCGGATTAAGGTCGACGCCACGGCGCGATGCGATGTGAGGGGGTGTTGCGGGCGGGACAGGTCCAGACCACATTGGGGAGAGTGTAAGGGCAGGGGTTCCGGGCCCCAAAACCGCATCGCCCAGGTCAACTGCAAATCGGTCCCACATCAGGTTCAAACCAGCGCTTGCACCCAACTCTCGCATCGCAATCGGCATCTGAAAACGCGCAGTGAGCAATTGGCCTGCGGCGACGAGGATACAGGCCCGGCGCACTTCGTTTGTCTGCGGCGCATTGTCGATGAAACGATCAATAAAGGTCGCTTCGTCCTGCAAAACCTCGTGGACTGCCCCCCAAAGTGTGGAATCATCACTGAAGTTCGGTGGATAAACCGAGACAAGGAGTTCATTGCCGTTAAGACGCAAAGCATGCAACGCACCCGCCAATCGCAACGTGATCGACTGCCCCATCGCCGAGACGTCGCCGCTCCACCCAAAAACGCGATCGCGAATGGGGCCGTCTGGCCAGTCATGCGCTGCGAATACACGCATCAGTTGGCCCATAAAAGGTGACCCAAGTTGGACGCACCCGCGCCCCTGACTTTCGAATGCCAGTCGCAGACTGTCTGGGATCACTTGAAGCGATCCAGCAGCTTTTGCATCGCGGTCCGTGTGTCCGCAGGCTCTGGTTCAGGCGCTTTCGCTGCTGCATCGGCCTTCGGTTTGCTTGTTGATGATCGCGGCGGTGCTATGCGCAACGCGACCGCATTCAGGAAACGGCCGGTGTCACCTACAACCAACCGCTCAATCCCGTCAGAGATCCCACGGAGCACATCATCCAGCCAAGCCTGATCGGCCTTTGCGAAGTCTCGCAGCACGTAGCCCGGCACCGCGTCTTTGTGGCCCGGGTGCCCGACGCCGAGGCGGACGCGGTCATAGTCCGCGCCGATATGTGCGTGGATCGAGCGTAGGCCATTGTGGCCTGCATGGCCGCCTCCGGTTTTTACGCGGACTTTGGCCGGGGCCAGATCAATTTCGTCGTGGAAGACAAAAACATCCGCAGGCTCAAGCTTGTGAAAGCGCATCGCTTCTCCGACGGATTGGCCGGATTTATTCATGAAGGTCTCCGGCTTCAGCAGGATCACTTTCTCACTGCCAAAGCGCCCTTCGCTGACCGACCCTTGGAATTTGCCGCGCCACGCAGAAAAGCCGTGGTCCGCCGCAATGCGGTCCACTGCCATAAAGCCGATGTTGTGCCGGTTGCCTGCGTATTTCGGGCCCGGATTGCCAAGACCTACAATCAATTTCATGGAGGTGTTTTAGGGGATGACCCGCCCAAACAAAAGGGCGCCAACAGGGGCGCCCTTCGGGAACGACATTGTTGGAAGATTACTCTTCGCCGCCCTCTGCTGGTGCTTCGGCTTCTGCCTCTTCACCAGCGTCTTCGTCTTCATCATCGCCACCGCCGAGTGTCTTCGGCGCGGAAATCGCGGCAATCGTAAATTCACGATCATCGATGACAGGCTTGGAGCCTTCAGGCCATGTGACGGATTCGGATGTGATCACGTCACCGATCTGTGCTTCCGACAGGTCGATGTCGATGCTTTCCGGGATATTGTCTGCAGTCACGCGCAGCTCAACTTCCGTCCGGTTCACCGTCAGCATACCACCGGCAGAGCGGAACGGCGCTTTTTCGTCGTTCACGAAGTTCACGTTGATGAACAGGTTTACCTTAGATGTGCGGCGCAGGCGCATGAAGTCGACGTGGATCGGCAGGTCTTTAACAACGTCACGCTGCACACCGCGGCAAATCACGCGGACATCTTCCATGCCGTCAACCTTAAGGTTGAATAGCGTGGCAAGGAAACGGCCCTTGCGCAGACGTGTCAGCAGTTTGTTAAAGTCGAGGTTGATCGCAACGGGATCGGCCCCGCCACCATAAACCACACCTGGCACCATGCCTTCACGACGTGCTGAGCGGGCGGCCCCCTTGCCTGTCCCCGCGCGCGCCGTGGCTTCAAGATCTGGAATCTGTCCAGCCATTTTGCATTCTCCAATATTGCAAAGACCGCCCTCCAAGGGTGTGCGGTCAAGGAAGACTGGCCTATAGGCGGGATTCGCGTGTTTGGGAAGGGGGTTTGCGAGAGCGGTGACCAATTTCTCTTAGAGAAATTGGCAGCAAATCCTATCAAGAGGATTTGACCCCAGACATTCGCGAAAGTCTGTCGGCGCTACGTCAGACCCAATGCGATACCTGCTTTAGGCCCACTCACCCGCAAACCCTTTTGGGACAAGCAAAATATCGCGGTCGAGGTCCCTCACATCCGTTCGTCCGGCAAGGCCCATCGTCAGGTCGAGCTCTTTGTGGATGACCTCAAGCGCTTTCGTCACGCCAGCCTCTCCCATTGCGCCCAAACCATTGACGAATGCGCGACCGATGTAGGTGCCCTTTGCCCCTAAAGCCAAAGCCTTCATCACATCCTGACCCGACCGAATGCCGCTGTCGAAATGCACTTCGACTTTGTCGCCAACCGCGTCCACGATCTGTTCCAACACGCGGATGGATGACAACGCGCCGTCCAGCTGTCGCCCTCCGTGATTTGAGACAATGATCGCATCAGCACCGACGTTGACGGCCTTCTTCGCGTCCTCAACATCGAGAATCCCTTTCAGGATCACCGGACCATCCCACCACTTGCGCAGTTCCGCCACACGGTCCCAATCGAGTGATTGGTCAAAGCTTTCGTTCGTCCAACTGCCCAGCGACGATGGATCTTTCACGCCTTTTGCGTGCCCGACGATATTGCCGAAGAACCGCCGCTTCGTTTGCAGCATCTCCAACCCCCAGGTCCATTTTGTCGCGAGATTAGCCACGGTAGCGGCGGTGAACTTTGGCGGGGCCGTCAGCCCGTTCTTGAGGTCCTTGTGTCGTTGCCCGAGCAACTGCAAATCAAGGGTGATCATGATCGCACTGCATTTGGCGTCTTTCGCGCGGGCAAAGAGCCGCTTCATGAAATCATCGTCTTTCAGTGTGTAAACCTGAAACCAGAAGGGCTTGTTCGTATTCGCCGCTACATCCTCGATGGAGCAAATCGACATAGTGGAGAGGGTGAAGGGTACACCAAACTTTTCAGCGGCTTTCGCAGCTTTGATCTCGCCATCTGCGCGTTGCATCCCTGTCAGGCCGACCGGAGCAAGCCCGACGGGCATCGCTACGTCCTGGCCAATCATCTGCGATGCGGTGGAGCGGTTCGCCATATCCACTGCGACACGTTGCCGGATTCGGATCTGATCGAAGTCAGATGTGTTTTCGCGGAACGTTTGTTCTGTCCAACTCCCGCTCTCCGCATAATCGTAGAACATTTTTGGCGTACGGCGTTTGTGCAGCCGCTTGAGGTCTTGGATCGTGGTGATGACGGGCATGGCAAAACTCTCTGAATTGGTAAGGTTACCATACCAATCTGGAGAGTTATGAGCAAGTTGGTCGCGCAATCGACTTCGCGCCACGAAAAGACCTTCGGACGATGAAACCTACATCACCAATATGTAGCGATTTGATTGGACACTCCGCGAAATCACGTCAGGCCCGGTGCGCACCTTCAGCCAAAGATGCGACGAAACCTAAGACATCCGCCACACTATCGCCCGCACCGATGCGTTCAACAATCGCGGACCCGACCACAGCCCCATCTGCCACCTTCGCGATGGCTTCAGAGGCCTCCGGCGTCTTAATCCCGAAGCCCACAATCACAGGCAAGTCGGTTGCTGATTTGATTCTCGCGACCTCTGGCCCCACGTCACCTGCCTGCGCGGCCGCGGCACCCGTGATGCCAGTAACTGAGACATAGTAAACAAACCCAGAGGTGTTTTGCAGAACCTTTGGTAAGCGTTTGTCGTCTGTTGTTGGTGTCGCCAAACGGATAAAATTCAACCCGGCGGCTTGTGCGGGCAAGCACAATTCACTGTCTTCCTCTGGCGGCAGGTCAACGATGATCAGCCCGTCAATCCCGGCCTCTTTCGCCTCAGCCAGAAAGCGGTCCACCCCGCGGCTGTAGATCGGGTTGTAGTAGCCCATCAAAACGATTGGTGTGGATTGGTCCGTCTCGCGAAAGGTCCGTGCGTAGTCCAATGTCTTCTGCAGCGTCTGCCCACCTTCCAAAGCACGCTGCCCTGCCAATTGGATCGTCGGGCCGTCTGCCATGGGGTCAGTGAAGGGCAATCCCAACTCGACAATATCCACGCCTGCATCTGGCAGGCCCTTCATCACTTCAAGTCCGGTGTCATAATCCGGATCACCCGCCATAATATAAGCGACGAAGGCTTTCTTCCCCGCTGCGCGCAGTTCTGCGAATTTGGCGTCGATTCTGCTCATGTCCGTCCCCGTCGTTGACCGCTCATGTCTGTGCGACATGCAGCACAAAAACGCAATGGGCCAGGGCCTAACAGATCCTGTCGAGCCGTCCTTTGTTCTTTACGATGTTCTTGTAATCCCACTGAATGCGGATCCCATCAGCACACCATGCGGCAACAACGGCATCATGAACCTGTGCCACGTCGGTATACCGGGCCTCGCCGGCCCTGAATGTGCCTGACTTTGCCAACCCCGGAGCATCAAAACTTTGACCGCTCCAGAACATCAACCGCACGCAGGGTTTCAATTTGGAGTAGCCCGCAATTGGGTTGCCATCGATGAACCAAACCGGATGGGCATGCCACATCTTTGCCTCCGCCATCGGGAGGTGTTCATCCAAAAGCGCTCGCACTCGATCCATGATAGCCCGGTCCGTATCCGCCTGTATCGCGTGATAGGCATCAATGGTTGTCGGTTTGCTCACTGTGAACCTTCAACGTCACAGTTAAACATCCAGCCCACGCCAAATTTGTCTGTGATCAATCCAAAACCTGCTGCCCAGAACGTCGGCGCAAATTCCATGATCACAGTGCCACCCTCACGCATGGCATCATAAGCCGCCCGTGCTGCGTCAACCGATCCCCACGAGGTCTGGATATTGAAACCGCTGAAACCGTCATGCGGCATCCCCTCCCAGGTATCGCTTACCATCAAGGTCCCGCTTGGAAAGATGATCCGTCCATGCGCCAGCTTGTCTTTGTACCCTTCACTGACCTCGCCCGCGTCAGGAATCTCACCGATCGTCATCAGCGCATCAATTTCACCGCCAAGCGCTGCGGCGTAAAATTCCAGTGCCTCCCGCGCATTGCCCGGATAGGTCACGTACGGATTTATTTCCATGGGTCGGCCCTCCTGCCCAAGACCCTAACCCACCTTGCCGATTCCCACCAACCAGCGTAACAGGCGCGCAAACGTGCAAGGAGAGCGCAATGGGTTTCAAAATGGGTATTGTGGGTCTGCCAAACGTCGGCAAATCCACCCTCTTCAACGCATTGACCAAAACCGCCGCCGCCCAGGCTGCCAACTTTCCGTTTTGCACGATTGAGCCTAACGTGGGTGAGGTCGCGGTGCCTGACGCCCGCCTCGACAAACTCGCGGCGATCGCGTCCTCTAAGCAGATCATTCCGACGCGCATGACTTTCGTAGACATCGCGGGGCTTGTGAAAGGCGCCTCGCAGGGGGAGGGTCTAGGCAACCAGTTCCTTGCCAACATCCGCGAATGTGACAGCATTGCTCACGTCCTGCGTTGCTTTGAAGACGACGACATTACCCACGTCGATGGCCGTGTGGACCCGATTGCTGATGCCGAGGTGATCGAAACCGAACTGATGCTCGCCGACCTCGAAAGCATCGAAAAACGGATGCAGAATCTGACCCGCAAGATCAAAGGCGGCGACAAAGACGCGGTCCAGCAGATGCGCCTGTTGGAAGACGCGAAAGCGGCGATCGAAGACGGCAAACCGGCACGCACGGTGGAGGTTGACGCCGAAGACGCCAAAGCCTGGAAGATGCTGCAACTGCTGACCACCAAACCCGTGCTTTATGTCTGCAACGTCGAAGAAGACAGCGCAGGCACCGGCAACAGCCAATCCGCCCGCGTCGCTGAAATGGCCGCCTCCCAAGGCAACAGCCACGTGGTAATCTCTGCCCGGATCGAGGAAGAGATCAGCCAATTGGACCCGGAAGAGGCGGAACTGTTCCTAGGCGAAATGGGCCTGGAAGAACCGGGTTTGGATCGCCTCATCCGCGCAGGCTATGAGCTCTTGCACCTGCAAACCTACTTCACAGTTGGCCCAAAAGAGGCGCGTGCCTGGACGATCAAAGAAGGCACTTCGGCCCCGCAAGCCGCCGGCGTAATCCATGGCGATTTTGAGCGTGGGTTTATCCGGGCCGAGACAATCGCCTACGATGATTTCGTGACGTTGGGTGGAGAGCAACCGGCTAAAGAAGCGGGCAAGATGCGCGCGGAAGGCAAAGGTTACATCGTCAAAGACGGCGACGTGATGCACTTCCTGCACAACACCTAAGCGATGCCCCCGCGCAAGATCATTCTCCACGTCGGCATGCACAAAACTGGGACAACGTCGATTCAAAGGGCGTTCGATGGCTATGACGACGGGCGCATCGCCTATGCTGATCTCAAAATTCGTCGCAACCGAACACCTAATCATGGTGTGGCACTGGAAACGATCTTTCGCGACGAGATCGAAAAAATCCCCTTCCATCGGATGCATGGGCGGTCACCCCGCACAATTTTGCGGTTTCGAGAGCGATTTGCAAAGCGGCTGGACACGCAACTGGCTCTCGATCGCGAGACCCTAATTTTCAGTGGAGAGGCAATTCCGCGCCTTAATCCCGATGAGCTCAGGGCGCTTCGTGACAAGCTTCAGTCGACCGATGCCCGCGTCACTGTCGTGGCATATCTGCGTGACCCCGTTGGTTTCAGCTCGTCGATGTATCAGCAGAGTCTGAAAACTGGCGCAGCAATCGATCCGCGATACATTCCGCGGCCAGGGTACACGCAAAAATTTCTCAAGTTTCAAACCGTTTTTGGTGCTGAGTCGCTCAGGTTTGTGAAGTTCGATCCGTTCCGCTTTCCGGAAAAGTCGGTCGTCAAACACTTTGCGGAGATGATCGGGGTGTCTGATGTGAAGGACACGGAAACAGCCAACACCAGTCTGTCGGCGGACGCGGTTCGGTGTCTATACATCCTCGCGAAAGAACCCGATCTGGATCTCAGCAACCAAACCAATCGCGCCGCTTTTCGCAGAGTGGCGAATATTTTAGCGGCAGACATGCCAGGGACGTCCTTTCGTTTGCCGGAAGCCGCGGTGGCCGCCGCCGTGCCCCGTGCCGATATCGCATGGATTAACCAAGTAAGTGGCGTTGGCTTCGAAGCGCCCGAAGGGAAGATGTCGTCCGAAGAACTGGATGAGAACATGAGTTCTCTGAGTGAAGCGGGGCATGAGCGTCTGCATGAAATCTTGCGGGCGCGTGGCCTTGCGATAGAACGAGATGCCGCATCGACCATGCTCGCCGCGCTATATCAATCAACGTTTTCCACTGCGCAGTGGTCTGTTTTGCGCACACGACTCAAGGATAGTGTCGCGACGTGGTTTGCGCGTTGATTTAATTGGTCGATTTGTGCCACCTTCATGCCGATCGGCATCACACACAAAGCATCCAATTCTATTTTCCACCCTTGCCCCTTCTGCGTCCCGCCGCTAGACGGGTCAGCGGAGACGTGGCCGAGTGGTCGAAGGCGCTCCCCTGCTAAGGGAGTAGGCGGGAAACCGTCTCGAGGGTTCGAATCCCTTCGTCTCCGCCACCAACCATTTCTTAACGCACAAAGTCTGGATTTGAGTCGGCGTTGCATGTTTTGTTGCGGACCTCTTTGGGGCCTTGCATAGCCACCTCGCCAAAATATCAGCGTTCGCCAGCTAAGCTTTACAAGGTGGAGAATTTATCCGAGACGCTAATTTCCCCGATTTTGTTCTTCCTTCGCCATTCTAGAAGGCAGTCATGTGCCTTTCTTCTAGATTCTACCAAATCTAGGGAACGCGGTCTTGCGCGTGTCGGAAGCTTGCTTCTTTAGCGGCAAGAAAGTCCGCTATTGCCATCAAGTCTGGGGCTTCATGAGGTCTATCGGGCGATCAGGCTTGGCAGCTGACTTGATCTGCTTTCCTGAAAGGTCCTCGATTTGAGGTCAGCGGGTTTTCCAATTGAGGAGACATACGATGAAGAGAATACATTTTAGCGAAGAATGAATTTTGTCGTCTGATGTGAAGCGCAGAGCCATGTCTTATGCGCGTTTGTCCGGAACATGAACTCTGTTGGCAAGCTGCGAAACGATTTGGGTGGTTCTCGTGAGCGACTTGCATTTCCGACGTGATCAACAAGCCTTTCCCTTGTCACCTTCTGTGGCTGGCACGAAACTGTGCCGGGCTTGTGCCAACAACGCGATGGAAAGCCTCATAGAAAGATGAATTCGACCGGAAGCCGCAGTCAAATGCGAT
>JAHDEX010000014.1 GCA_020628545.1 Paracoccaceae bacterium
AGGACGAAGTGCCGATCAACGAATTCCGCGGCGAATGCCGCGCCTTCGCGGAGCATTGGGTCGGCGTCCAGCGGGAAGAATTCAAGCGCCTGGGCATCACCGGCACGTGGGACAAGCCTTACCTGACGATGGACTTCCACGCGGAACGCGTGATCGCGGAAGAGTTCATGAAGTTCTTGATGAACGGGACCCTCTATCAAGGGTCGAAGCCCGTGATGTGGTCGCCGATGGAAAAGACCGCGCTGGCCGAGGCGGAGGTGGAGTACCACGACAAGGACAGCTTCACGATCTGGGTGAAGTTTGAGGTCACCGGCGCGGGTGACGCCGCCTTAGATGGCGCAAAAGTCGTGATCTGGACCACGACGCCATGGACCATCCCGTCGAACAAGGCTGTCGTTTACGGCGAAAAGATCGCTTACGGCCTGTACGAAGTCACCGGCACGCCGGACGAATGCTGGGCCGCTGTGGGGGACAAATATCTGTTGGCTGACGCCCTCGCCGCTGATGTGATGAAGCGCGCGCGGCTGGACGAGACGCAGTATACCCGCGTCCGCGACGTTACTGCTGACGAACTTGCGTCCATTTCCCTCAAACACCCGTTGCATGGCGCCGAAGGCGGTCAGGGTGAATGGGATGACCTGCGCGACTTCCGCGCCGGGGATTTTGTGACTGACACCGAAGGCACAGGTTTTGTCCACTGCGCCCCCTCCCACGGGATGGAGGAGTATGAGCTTTATCGCGATCTTGGGATGCTCGAACAGGTGATCACCTACAACGTGCTGGACGACGGTTCTTTCCGGGCTGACTTGCCGTTCTTTGGCGGCAAATACATCCTGTCCCGAAAGGGCGGGGAGGGTGATGCAAACAAAGCGATCATCGACAAACTGGTCGAGGTTGGCGGGCTGCTCGCCCGTGGCAAGATCACCCACTCCTACCCACATTCCTGGCGGTCCAAGGCCCCAGTGATCTATCGCAATACGCCGCAATGGTTTGCGGCCATCGACAAGCCTGTCGGGGATGGCATGGATCAGCACGGCACAACGATCCGGGAACGGGCGCTCACTGAAATCGACAATGTGAACTGGCATCCGCAGTCCGGGCGCAATCGCCTTCATTCAATGATGGAAGCGCGGCCCGATTGGGTCTTGTCGCGTCAACGCGCTTGGGGCGTGCCGCTGACGTGCTTCACGCGAAAGGGTAAGCTGCCAACCGATCCCGATTTTCTGCTACGCGACCCTGCTGTGAACGCGCGGATCGTCGAAGCGTTTGAAACCGAGGGCGCGGACAGTTGGTACGAAGACGGTGCAAAGGCGCGGTTCCTTGGCAACGACTACGCGCATGACGACTTCGATCAGGTGATGGACATTCTTGATGTGTGGTTTGACTCTGGCTCGACCCACGCGTTCACTTTGCGCGACCGCGACGACGGCACCGAAGACGGTATCGCAGACGTCTATATGGAAGGCACCGACCAGCACCGCGGGTGGTTCCACTCCTCGCTGCTGCAATCTGTCGGGACAACCGGTCGTGCGCCTTATCGCAATGTCGTGACGCATGGGATGACGCTAGACGAGAAAGGCTTCAAAATGTCGAAGTCGATCGGCAATACGATCGGCCCGGACGAAGTCATCAAGCAATACGGCGCCGATATCCTGCGCCTGTGGGTGGCGCAGACAGACTACACTGCTGATCAGCGGATTGGGCCGGAAATCCTGAAGGGAGTTGCTGACAGTTATCGCCGTCTACGCAATACGATGCGGTATATGCTTGGGTCCTTGGCGGACTTCACTGAGGCGGACCGTGTTGCTCCGGCCGACATGCCGGAACTGGAACGCTGGGTGCTGCATCGCGTGGCGGAACTGGATGAGGTCGTGCGCAAAGGCTATGCCGGTTTCGATTTTCAGGGCGTATTTCAAGCAGTGTTTACGTTTGCGACCGTCGATTTGTCGGCGTTCTACTTCGATATCCGCAAGGACGCGCTTTACTGCGATGGTGACACACCGCGCCGCCGTGCCACCCGCACGGTGTTGGATTTGCTGTTCCATCGGTTGACGACGTGGCTGGCCCCGATCCTCGTTTTTACGATGGAAGAGGTCTGGTTGGAACGCTATCCGGGTGACGATAGCTCCGTTCACCTTGAAGATATCCCGGAAACGCCAGTGGACTGGCGGGATGAGGCACTGGCTGCGAAATGGGCGACCGTGCGCAAGGTGCGCCGCGTCGTGACCGGCGCGTTAGAGGTTGAGCGGACAAACAAAGTGATCGGTGCCTCGCTTGAGGCTGCACCCACCGTCTATGTCGCTGAAGATGTGGCTACGGTGCTTGCGACGGTCAACTTCGATGACCTCTGCATCACGTCCGACATCCATGTCAGCACTGATACGGCCCCGGCGGACGCGTTCACCCTGGATGACGTCTCTGGTGTGGCGGTCGTTTTTGCCCGCGCCGATGGTGAAAAGTGCCAGCGCTGCTGGAAAATCCTGCCAGACGTGGGCACCCACAGTCACCCGGGCGTCTGTGGCCGCTGTGAAGAGGCGCTGTCATAAGCGGCTCGCAACTTCGCGCGGGGCTGGACGACAGCCCCGTCGGTCCTTTGACTGTCGTGGTCGAGAATGATGCGGTGGTCGCGCTCGATTGGGTGCGACCACTGCGCAACGATGCGCATCAGGTGCTGGATGCAGCATGCCAACAGCTGCAAGACTACTTTGCCGGGATACGGCATGCCTTTGACCTGCCGCTTGCACCGCAGGTTTCTGACTTTCAGAAACGGTTCGGACAAACCCTCTGCAATATCCCCTTCGGCGAGACGCGGACCTACGGCGACCTTGCAAAATTGATGGGCCGCCCTGCGCAGGCCATCGGGCAAGCCTGTGGCGCAAACCCGATTGCGATCATTATTCCCTGCCACCGCGTGCTCGCGGCAAGCGGGCTTGGCGGATATTCGGGGGCTGGCGGGATTGAGGCAAAGGTGAAACTACTGCGTCTCGAAGGTGCCGCATCGCTTTTGTTGTGACTGCGGCCATGGGCTGTGACGCATGACGTTGACTGTTTTTCTGGCTGTGATCTGTGCCGCGTTCCTGCATGCGGCCTGGAATGCGGGTGTGAAGACAGGCGCGCGCAAGCAAACAGCGATGCTGATCCTGACGGTGTGGCAGGGTTTTGTGGGGCTCGCCATCGTGATCTGGCGCCCTTTGCCCGGAGCGGAGGTTTGGCCATGGCTGCTCGCCTCCGGCGTGGTGCACATGTTCTACCAGTTGTTTCTCGCCTATGCGTATGAGCAAGGCGATCTGAGCCGCGTTTATCCTTTGGCGCGCGGCGCAGCACCGATGATGGTGATGGTGTTCAGCCTGTTTATCCTGCCCGATCCGGTCTCGCCAATGGAATACGCGGGTGTCGCGGTCCTTGGCGCAGGAATCATGCTGATGGCTTGGGGTGCCTTGGCATCGGGGGAAAGTCGTCGGCTGATCCCGTTTGCACTTGGGTCGGCCACCGCGACGGCGGCCTACACTGTGATCGATGGGTTGGGCGCGCGCGTCGCAGCGGATCCGCTGACATATGTCAGTTGGCTGCTTTTGATGTCAGCGGTTTTCTACGTCCCGGTCGCGCTTTGCCTGAAAGGCCGCGAGATCATCGTCGCGCCCCGTGCGGACTGGCTGAAAGGCTCTGTAATCGGGCTCATGTCTCTGGTGGCTTATGGGATCGTTCTCTGGGCAATGACACAGGCGCCCATTGCCTTGGTTGCGGCACTGCGGGAAACGTCAATCCTCTTTGCAATGCTTCTGGGATGGCTGGTGTTTGGTGATCGTATGGACGGGGTGAAGGCCAGCGCGGGGGCGCTGATTGTCGCGGGCGTGGTGCTGACCCGCCTTTAGCCGTCCTTGCCGAACATCACCTGCTGTGCTGCGCCCGCACAAAGCAGATAAATCGATGTTACCATCAGACCGTAATGTGCCCAAGAGGCTGGGTCGAAATCAACCCAAGCGGCCCAGCCCGCAAAAAACGTCCAGGCCAGCGCCATGGGCAGGGTGACAGGACGCCACCGGGCCGTGCGTACGGGATGCACAAACTTGACCGGAAAGAACATGGCCGCCGCCAGCACTGCCACAAGCGCAAGGCTTACCCAGAAATTCGGCTGTAGCGCGAACAGGACCAAGACCACCATGTTCCAGCACCCGGGAAACCCCGAAAAGGAGTAATCCTTTGTTTTCATGCGGGTATCCGCGAAATACAGCGCGGAAGTGAAGGTGATGATGATGATCGCAAACCAGCCGGTCCACCCCGGCAGGAGCCCTGACTTGAAAAGCGCGTAGGCGGGGACAAACACGTAGGTGAGGTAGTCGATGATCAGGTCAAGCAAGACGCCATCAAACACCGGCGCGTTCGTTTTCACATCATACCGCCGGGCCAGTGGGCCATCGATCCCATCAACAAAGAACGCGACGACCAGCCACAGGAACATCAGGGACCATTTTTGATCTACAGCGGCCAACATGGCCAGCATCGCGAAAACGGCGCCGGAACCGGTGAGGAGATGTACCCCAAGGGCTTTCATACCAAGTGTCATCCGGCGGTCATGCCGGAATTGCGTCGCTGGGGCAACCAGTTCTGATGCTGAATGGGTGACCACGCGGAGCGGCCTACGGCCGCACGGCATGATCAGGGCAGGTGTGCTGCGATCTGGTCAGTCCGCAATCAGCGTTTCCGATGATGCGGGGTCGGAGCCTCCGGCGGAGGTATTTTCGGCAAGAAGAAAGGGATGACTTAGCCAGCCTTCGGGTGCGCCTGATTGTAGACTTCCATCAGGCGCGCTGTATCGACTGCGGTATAGGCCTGGGTGGTCGAAAGACTTGCATGGCCGAGGAGTTCCTGGATCGCGCGTAGATCGCCACCGGCGCTCAGAAGATGGGTCGCAAAGCTGTGGCGCATGGCGTGTGGGGTAGCGGTGGCTGGCAAGCCCAGTTGCAGGCGGGCCATTTCCATCACTTTTTGCACTGCGCGGGGATTCAGCGCGCCGCCACGGACGCCACGGAACAGCGGGGCGTCGACTTCGAGTGGATGTGGGCAGAGCCGGAGATAAGTCGCCACGGCATCACGGGCCGCGTCAATGACAGGCACAATGCGATCCTTGCCGCCCTTACCTCTGATCCGGAGCGTGTCGGGAAGCGGGACTGCCGCGCCAGTAAGGCTGAGTGCTTCGGAAATGCGCAGGCCACATCCGTATAGTAACGTTACAACAGCGGCATCGCGCGCGGCAACCCACCCGTCGCGCGCCTGCAATTCAACCATGTCAATCATCGCGGCTGCGGCATCGACAGCAAGCGGGCGGGGAAGCTTTTTGGTGAACTTTGGACTGCGGGTCAGCAGGACGGCCGTCGGTTCAAACCCCTCCCGCTCCGCCAACCACTTGTAAAAGGACTTTACGGCCGACAGCGACCGCGCGAGTGATCGCGCGCCGACGCCGCGTCCGCGTTCATGGGACATCCAGGAGCGCATGTCGCTGACACTGACAATGGACAAAGCGCCCAGCCCCTGAGGCGCTGCTTTATGGCCGGTCATGAATGCAAGAAACCCAAGAACGTCAGCCTGGTAGGCTTTAAGCGTGTTTGCAGAGGCGCCGTTCAGCGCCTTGCAGTGTTCCAGCCAATCGCCAAGCGCGGCTGTAGCGGCAGGTGATGCTACGCCAACCACCGGCGCATCGCCCGTTCAAAGACGCCACCAAAGAATTGCAGGAGATCCGTGCCTTGCTGCGGCGTGAACTGGTGGGGGTCTTCGGAGCCCATCAGCAGGAGGCCCGCTTCGCGACCCGGGCCGAAGTCGAGCTTTAGACAGGCCTCAGACCGGATGAAAGAGGCCATGTCGCCATAGACGCCGTCTTCATCAACCGTGACTTGTCGCAATGTGACCGGGCGGACCGACATGTTGCGACCTTGGGTGATATAGTCGTCGATGGTGCCCACCGGCATGACCTGAACGATCTGACCGACTTTATCCAAGGCAGCGGTCTCATCGAAATACTCGGATTCGAGCACGAGGCGCATGACATCTACCCGCAACACCTCGGCGACGTCTCCGGTGAGATCTTTCAGGAACACTTCGAACTCGGTTGCGTCCATCATCCGCAGGATCGCACGGTGGATCTGGTTGGTTCCGGCGAGATTATCATAGGCGGCCGCAATCACAGAGCGGTGCGTGTCTTCGAGCCTGTCGAGACGCGCCTCAAGCCGTTCCATCGCGATCCCGCGCAGGTCCACAATATTGGACCCCATCGTGGTTTCGTTGGCTGCCACCAGCGCGCGCATGATGTCTTTGTCATCAAGCACAGCATCGGGATCGGAAATAATATGCGCACGGACGGTCTCGTCCATCTGCGGTTTCGTGGTCATACTGCCTGCCTAGCGTTTTGTTTTGCCGACACCCTAACAAACTCGTCCCGAAGGCAAACAGATTTCTGGAATGTGGTGGCACTTTTCCGCGGCATGTTGAATTTGGTGGCGTTTCGGACTCACATCCGAAGCCACGTCATTCACCTTTTTGGTTGATTGAAAGTCGAGAGGTTGTTATTCACCCATATGGTTGAACGAATCGATGCCGATCCGCTGGGCGATATTCTGAAGGCCGCATCTGACCCAACGCGGCGCGCAATTCTGACATTGCTCGCACAGGAAGGTCCGTTGCGGGTGACAGACATTCACCAGCGGTTTGAGACGAGCCTCAACTCTGTCTCCAAGCACATCAAGGTGCTGGAGAAAGCAGGGTTGGTCGTCCGCCGGACCGAATGGCGCGAACATTTAATCGAAGTGCAGATGGCGCCGCTGTCGCACATTGATGAGTGGTTTGCCGGTCTGCGGTCGATCTGGGCACTGCGGCTTGAGGCGCTCGACGCACTGATGACCAAAGGAGAGACGACCGATGACTGAGCTGACACTGACGGTTGAACGCACCATCAACGCACCGCAGGAAGATGTTTTTAACGCCTGGCTCAAGCCAGAGACATTGCAAAAATTCATGACACCCGGCGCTGGGATGTCGGTACCACGGGCGGAAACTGACCCTCAAGCGGGTGGCCGATTTGCTATTGTGATGCAGGGAGAGGGTGGGGAAATTCCCCATGCAGGAACATATCGCGAAATCTCACCACATGACCGGATCGTTTTTACCTGGGAAAGCCCATATTCTGTTGATGATAGTACGGTCACTTTGACGTTCGATACGGTTGCTGAAGGTACCCACGTCGTTTTGACCCACGTCCGCTTTGCTGACGAAACCGCCCGGGACAACCACAAAGGCGGATGGACCAGTATTCTAAATGCGCTTGATGCGGCCGTGGCGGCGTAAGGATTGAGCCATGGATATTGCATTGATGAATTGGCCAGCCGTTGTGCTGGGTACGGTTCTGGCTTTCGGGCTCGGGATGATCTGGTTCTCTCCGATAATGTTTGGCAAGACATGGTCGACCGGCAGTCATGGGATTGCTCCGCCTGACAGTCCACCCGTGATGGCGATGGTGGTGCAGCTTGGTGGAACTTTCCTGCTCGCTTGCCTAGTCGGTATGACAGAGACGAACGAGGCCATTGGCACGGCGATTATTGGGATCTTGGCCGTCGCGCTGACCGTCGCGGGCATGGACCTTTTCAGTCAAAAGACTGGCAAGGCGACACTCGTGGATGCCGGATATATTGTGGCGGGTGGCGCGTTGATGATTGTTGCACAGGGGCTGCTCTAGGCGGCTCCCGCTTGATAGCAGAGGCCTTGCTGCATGTGTACATTGGCCTTTGCACCCGAACGGTTTACCCCCATAACTGCGAGTCCGAACAGGCTGGGGGAAAGCATGGATCTTCACATCTGGTACGCGTTTGTGGCGGCAACTGTGGTGTTGCTGATGATTCCCGGACCCACGATCATTCTTGTTTTGACATATGCGCTGACGCAGGGACGAAAGGTGGCGCTGGCATCTGCGGCCGGGGTGGCTTTGGGCGATTTAGTGGCGATGACGGCGTCGTTGTTGGGGCTTGGTGCAATCGTGTTGGCCTCTGCCACGTTGTTCACCGCGATCAAGTGGGCCGGTGCGCTTTATCTGGTGTGGATGGGCATCGGGATGATCCGATCGGCAAGTGCCGCAACGATCGCAACTGCTGATGCACCGGCGCTGCCTGCAAAGCGTATTTTCCGCAATGCGGCAGTGGTCACGGCGCTCAATCCGAAAAGCATCGTATTCTTTATTGCTTTTGTCCCACAATTCATCACACCCGAAGCGGCGTTGTTGCCACAGTTTGGCATTCTGGTCGCAACCTTTGTTGGACTCGCGTTTCTGAATGCGCTGATCTATGCGGTGCTGGCTGATCGGCTCCGTGGGACCATCCGCAGACCATCAGTGATGACTTGGATGACGCGCGCGGGCGGCGGCGTACTGGTGGCCATGGGACTGGCCACGGCAACGTTGCGCCGTGCTGCTTAGATGCTGGACTACTTTCATGAAGGCGATTTGGTCGCGGTGTTGACCGCGCAACCGTTGGATCGTCTTCTTGACTACAAGGCGCCTGAGGGCGGATGCCATCTCGGGGCCTTTGTGGAAGTGCCTTTGGGGCCGCGGAAAGTCTTGGGCGTTGTCTGGGGCGCCGGGCAGGGCGACTATGACCGCAGCAAAATCAGGTCGGTCATTCGCGTGCTGGATGTCGCCCCAATGCGCGACGAAATGCGGACCTTTCTGGGCCGCGCTGCCGACTATACGCTGACGCCGATGCACGCAATGCTCCGCCTCGCCACGCGCGCTCCGGGCCTCGGGGACGCACCCGCGATGCGCAAGATCTACCGGCTGGGCGACAAAGAACCAGATCGTACAACCGCCGCCCGTACCAAGGTGCTGGAGGTTTTGCGCGACTATGGCGGACTGGCTTTCACCCTGCGTGAGCTGGCGGAAATGGCCGGCGTCGGGACCTCCGTGGTGAAGGGGCTTGCGAAACAGGGTGTCGTGCTGGAGGTCGACGCGCCGCGCGACACACCTTACCCGCTGCTGGACCCGGATTATGGTGGGAAAGAGTTATCGCCCGATCAAGCGGCAGGCGCCGACGCCTTGCGCACCGACCTGCGCGGCGACAGTTACGGTACCACACTGCTGAAAGGTGTCACCGGCTCTGGCAAAACAGAAGTCTACCTCGAGGCGGTCGCTGAATGTCTCCGCATGGGGCGGCAGGCGCTCGTCCTGCTTCCCGAAATCGCGCTGTCAGGCGAATTCATCACAAGGGTAGAGGCCCGGTTTGGCGCGCGTCCTGCAGAATGGCATTCCGGCGTCACGATGACCGAACGCCGCCGCTGTTGGCGCATGGTCGGCCAAGGCGATGCGCAACTGATTGTGGGCGCTCGGTCGGCGCTATTCTTGCCGTTCCAGAACCTTGGTCTGATCGTGGTCGATGAAGAGCATGACACCTCCTACAAGCAAGAGGATGGCGTCCTCTATAACGCCCGCGACATGGCGGTTTTGCGAGCAGCGATCAATGGCGCGCAAGTCGTGCTGGCCTCGGCCACGCCATCGCTGGAAAGCTGGGCGAATGTGGAAACAGGCAAATACAAACGGCTCGAACTGACCTCCCGCTTTGGTGAAAGCGTCATGCCGAAGATGGCGGCGATTGATATGCGCGTAGAGGACGTCCCGGGGGGGCGGTGGGTGTCTCCCACCTTGCGCAAGGCTATCGCGGATCGGTTGGAGAAAGGGGAACAATCACTGGTCTTCCTTAATCGTCGCGGCTACGCGCCGATCACGCTTTGCCGTGCCTGTGGGCATCAAATCGGCTGTGACGATTGCGACGCACGCATGGTTGAACACCGGTTTCTGAAGCGGTTGATGTGCCACCAGTGTGGTGAGACGAAGCCGATGCCCACCCAGTGCCCCTCTTGCGCAGCGGAAGACAAGCTCAGCGCAGTTGGCCCCGGCGTGGAACGGATGGGCGAAGAGATCACCGCCCTCTTCCCAGAAGCCCGCGTCGCGGTTTTGTCGTCTGACCTCTACGGTTCGGCCCGTGCGATGAAGGCGCATATCGAAGAGATTGCGGAGGGTGGCACGGACATAATTATCGGAACGCAGTTGGTGGCCAAAGGTCACAACTTTCCATTGCTGACCTTGGTGGGCGTGATCGATGCTGATTTAGGATTGCAGGGCTCTGACCTGCGTGCGGCGGAACGCACCTTCCAATTGATGCGCCAGGTTGCAGGCCGCGCGGGGCGCGCCGACAAACCGGGCGAGGCGCTTTTGCAAACATATCAACCCGAACACGCGGTGATCCGGTCAATCCTGGCGGGGGATGAGGAGGCGTTCTGGGCTGCCGAAGCGGCCGAACGCAAAGCCGCAGGTGTACCGCCTTATGGCCGTATGGCAGGGATCATTCTTTCGGGGCCGTCAGTGGATGAAGTATTTGATCTGGGCAATGCCATGGCCCGGCAGGATCAGGCGCTTCGCCAGATCGGTGCGCAAGTCTTCGGACCAGCCCCCGCACCAATTGCGCGCGTGCGCGGTCGCCACCGCGTGCGATTGCTGGTGAAGGCGGAGAAGGGCGCGCCCCTGCAGAGTGCCTTGGCGCGCTGGGCCGGGCAATTCCGGTTGAAGGGTGAGCTACGCATGGCCATCGATATCGATCCGCAGAGTTTTTATTGAATATGCTGGCGTAGCCTAGATTTCATCCTGACGCCCAAGTTTGTTGGGAATAATTCCGGCCCTCTGCTGTACCTTCCCATCTTCAAGAAATAGGCGTAGGGCTTCGCTATGCGCACCTTCCAATTATCAGACGCCCGGTCGTTGCCGCTTTTGCAGCGGCCTATCACGCTCCTGTTCCTCATGGGAATGGCGCTGCCGATCTCGTTTGCCACGTGGTCTGCACTTCTCAATAACTTTGTCATTGAAGTCGCTGACTTCGACGGGGCCGATATTGGCTGGCTGCACACCGTGCGCGAGATTCCGGGCTTCTTTGCCATCGGTGTGATCGCAATCCTGATGTTCATGCGAGAACAGGTACTGGGGATCGTGGCACTTATTATGCTGGGCGTGGCCACGGCGCTGACGGCCTACTTCCCGTCGATGGGCGGCATCCTGACGCTGACCATGCTGTCGTCCATCGGGTTCCATTACTTTGAGACGGTCAATCAGTCCCTGCAGCTACAATGGATCGACAAGGCACGCGCGCCGCAGATGTTGGGCTGGTTGGTGGCGGCAGGATCGGGGGCCACGCTGGTGGCCTATGTGTTGATTGTCCTGACGTGGAAGACCTACGACCTTAGCTACGCGTTCGTCTATATGACGGCTGGCGGCATCACGACCGGCATCGCGATCTTTGCATACTTCGCCTATCCGCAGTTTGAGACGCCACATCCGCAGCACAAGACGCTGATCCTGCGTAAGCGCTATTGGCTCTATTACGCGCTGCAGTTCATGTCGGGCGCGCGCAGGCAGATCTTTGTAGTTTTTGCGGGCTTCATGATGGTGGAACTGTTTGGTTTGGAAGTCCACGAGATCACACAACTCTACCTCATCAACCTCGTTATCAACATTATCTTCGCGCCGTTGATGGGGCGGCTGGTCAGCGTGTTTGGCGAACGTCGCGCCCTGCTTTTTGAATACGCAGGTCTGATGCTCGTGTTTCTGGCTTACGGCGGGGTCTACTACTTTGGTTGGGGTGTTCTGTTTGCGGCGTTTCTTTATGTGGTCGATCACATCTTCTTTGCGCTGGCGCTTGCGTTGAAGACGTACTTTCAGAAGATTGCCGATCCGCAAGACATCGCGCCAACCGCCGCGGTGGCCTTTACGATAAACCATATTGCCGCCGTCTTTCTGCCGGCTGCCTTAGGTTATCTGTGGTTGACCTCTCCGGCTGCTGTTTTCTTCCTTGCCGCGGGTATGGCCGGTGTCTCGTTTGGTCTCGCACTTTTGATCCCACGCCATCCTGCCCCGGGGTATGAGACGCGGCTGCAGCCGCCTGTGGTTGCGGCAGAATAGCGGGTCCATAGAAAAACGGACCGCGCGCGCCTATATCTTGTGAGAACCACAAAAGGAGCGCCCATGTTTTTCATGACTCGTGACAAATCCGAAATGGTCAAAGCGTCAAACGCGCTGCCCGGCCGCGATCAGCCGATCCCAACCGCCGCAACTCACCACGTTTTCGGCACGCCGCTGACGGGAGATGTCCCGGAGGGGCATGAAGAAGCGATGTTCGGTATGGGCTGTTTCTGGGGTGTGGAACGGATGTTTTGGAAGCTGCCGGGTGTGACATCCACTATGGTGGGTTACGCTGGTGGGTACACGCCAAATGCTACTTATGAAGAAGTATGCAGCGGCAAAACCGGCCACAACGAGGTGGTGCGCGTAATCTATAATCCGACCGTGATTAGCTACGATCAGCTGTTGCAGGTGTTTTGGGAAGGGCATGATCCGACCCAGGGGATGCGGCAGGGCAATGACCGCGGCACGCAATATCGCTCGGGCATTTACACCTATTCGGACGCGCAGGCCAAAGCTGCAGAGGCAAGCAAGGCCGCCTTTGCGCCGCGTCTCTCGAAGGCGGGTTATGGCGCGATCACGACCGAAATTCTGCCTGCGCCCGCGTTTTACTTTGCTGAGGACTATCACCAGCAATATCTGTCGAAGAATCCGAACGGCTATTGCGGGATCGGTGGCACAGGCGTGACCTGTCCGATTGGTGTTGGGGTATAGCGGCGCGTCGAGAAGATTTGCAGACGCTCCCGTTGACCTGTGGGGCGCCCGGGCGTAACGCGGGCGCACTTGCAGAAGGCGACCGATCATGACCACGTTTACCGCGCTGACCACGCTTCCCGGAGAAGACCTTGCGACCCAGTTGGGTGACGCGCTTGAGGCGCTTGACCCAGCGCCGACAGGTGTTGGGGTGTTTGAGGTCGAAGATGGCTCTGGCCTGTGGGAGGTCGGCGCCTATTTCAACGAGGCTCCTGACATTGCCGGGCTTGAAGTGTTGACCACACTTTATGGTGTGAAGTCATTCACGGTTTCCGAACTGCCAGAAACCGACTGGGTTGCCCACGTGCGGCGCGAGTTGTCGCCTGTCCCCGCCGGACGTTTTTTTGTCTACGGCAGTCACGACGCCGATAAAGTCCCGGCTGGAAGCACGCCGCTGTTGATCGAAGCGGCGATGGCCTTTGGCACCGGGCACCACGGAACGACCTTGGGCTGTCTGCAGGCATTTGATCGCATGGTGGAGAAGGGGTTCTCTGAGGGAAGAGTAGTCGACATCGGATGCGGTACGGCCGTGCTCGGCATGGCGGCGGCGACAATTGTGCCGCAGATTGTTTTGGCAAGCGACATTGACCCTGTGGCCGTGGACGTCGCCAAAGCGAACGTGACTGCAAACGGCCTAGACGGGCAGGTCGAATGCTTTTTAGCAGCGGGGTTTGATCATCCCACACTGTCCGAGGCGGCCCCGTTTGACCTGATCTTCGCTAATATCCTGAAAGGGCCGTTGATCGGCCTTGCTCCTGCCATGTGGGAAGCCTCTTCTAAGGGAGGTACCGTGATTCTTTCCGGTATTCTCAACGAACAAGCCGCTGAGGTGATCGGTATCTATGAGGGAATTGGATACAATCTGGAACATCACGATCAGATTGTTGAGTGGAGCACGCTAACTTTGCGGAAAACTTGATCCGTTTGAGGCTAAACCCGGACCTGCCCCATTGTTGCCACATTTCAGAAGCAATTTTGACAAGTAATTTGATAGAGTATCTGGAACGTTTACGAGGACCCCATGGCCTACTACGCAAATTCTGAATTCGAAAAGCGGATGCGCAAAGTTGTGAAGCGTCACAACCGTTTGGCGACGTCTGGTGTCGTTCACAAGATGCTGCCAGATGGGTTGGTCGTTGCAAAGCCACGCATCTATAACCCGCGCTTCCCTTGGTTCGGTCTGGTTTCGCTCGTGGCTGCAGTCTTCCTCTTCAAAGGATATTTGCACTTCGCACTCGGTGCAGCCGACTACGCGGCACGCACAGATGTCCTCCTTGGCGGTACGATCCTCGAGCAGGCAGGCGGCCTGGCAATGTTTGCCGATCCTGTGACGCTGACAGTTTCTCAGATATTCACGATGTTGATGGGCTAAGCTTTTCTCCATCGTTGTTCGGAAATGAAAAAGCCGGTCAGATTAATCTGACCGGCTTTTCTGTTTTGTGACTTCGTGCTTCGGAAATCAGAAGTTCGCGACGTCACGTGGTGTCAAACCGATGTCGTCCAACTCGCGCGCGGTCAGTTCCATCAGCGCTTTGCGGGTCATGCGACGGTCGTTCCAGTCGATGATGGCGCCGACGACTTTGGCGAAGAAGCTTGTGTCGGATGCGCCGCGCGATGCGACGACAGGGCGGGATGTGTCAATTGCGGCCATGGCCATTCTCCAGAAGTGTGCTGCATCGCAGCGTGTCATTGTCTGAGGCGCATGTAGGCCCGTTTTCTGAAGCTGAGAAGTAGCAAAAACTGCATAGGTCATATGCGTTTTCAGAATGCCTTATTTTTGAGCGATTTGCCGTTATTTGTCTTTAAAGTCATGTTGTTAGATTATGTTGCATTTACCGTGTGGCGGAGAGGCTGTGCATGGGTTGCGACAACTGTATGCATCGTGATGCATTGTACGGGTGATGACTTGGCTCTTGGTATATGTTCGCCTTTTGTGCTAACGCTGACAAAACAACAACGACAGGGCAGCAAATGCGCGTTTTGGGGGTCGATCCAGGCTTGCGCAATATGGGGTGGGGCGTGATCGAGGTGCAGGGCAGCCGCATCAGTCACATCGCCAACGGTATTGCGCATTCATCGGGGCAGGATTTGGCGGCGCGACTGTTGTCGCTGTTTGAGCAGATGACAGATGTGTTCGCGACCTATCAGCCCGATACGGCGGCGGTTGAACAGACCTTTGTCAACAAAGACGCAGTCGGCACGTTGAAGCTGGGTCAGGCGCGGGCGATTGCCTTGCTTGTGCCCGCACAGATGGGCATCCCGATTGGTGAATATGCGCCAAATGCGGTGAAGAAGGCCGTCGTTGGCGTGGGTCACGCCGCCAAACAGCAGATTGACCATATGGTACGGTTGCAATTGCCGGGGGTTGAGATTGCGGGCGCTGACGCTGCCGATGCGTTGGCGATTGCGATGTGTCATGCGCATCACGCGCAGGCAGCAGGGCATCTGCAGCGCGCAATTGCGAGGGCGAGCGCATGATCGGCAAAATCAGCGGTGTCATCGACTATCGCGGCCCTGACCATGTACTGATCGATGTGCGCGGGGTTGGGTATGTCGTCTATGTGTCGGACCGCGTGATGGCGGGTCTGCCGGGGAACGGAGAGGTTGTTGCGCTATTCACGGACTTGCTTGTCCGCGAAGACAACCTGCAGCTTTTTGGGTTCCTGTCGCTTGTTGAAAAGGAATGGCATCGTTTGCTGATGACGGTGCAGGGGATCGGGGCGAAGGCGTCCATGGCGATCCTGGGCACGCTCGGCGCTGATGGGGTCAGTCGCGCTGTTGCACTTGGAGATTGGAACGCGATTTCCAAGGCCAAAGGTGTCGGCCCGAAGACGGCACAGAAGGTCATACTTGAATTGAAAGACAAAGCGCCCACCGTGATGTCGATGGGCGGCACGCTTGCGGAAGCGATGCCGTCTAGTGTCATTGACGTTGGCGATGCCCCAAAACCGGTCAAGGCAAATCCCGCAGCAAATGCCGCACAGCCAGAGGCACTGTCGGCACTGACGAACCTCGGCTACGCGCCCGGTGATGCGGCAGGTGCCGTGGCCGAAGCGCTTGGTGCAGAACCTGACCTTGATACCGCGGGCCTGATCCGCGCGGCCTTGAAGCTTTTGGCGCCGAAAGGGTAAGGGACGGTGATGAGCCAACCTGACCCTACCTTGCGCCCTGACGCCCAGCCCGAAGACGCCGACCGCGCGCTGCGCCCGCAGACGCTTGACGCGTTCATCGGGCAGAAGGAAGCGCGCGCGAACCTCAAGGTCTTCATCGAAAGCGCCAAAAAGCGGGGCGAGGCGATGGACCATGCTCTGTTCCATGGGCCTCCGGGATTAGGTAAAACAACACTCGCGCAGATCATGGCGCGAGAGCTTGGCGTGAATTTTCGCATGACCTCTGGCCCGGTGTTGGCCAAAGCAGGTGATCTGGCCGCGATCCTGACCAACCTCGACGCCCGCGATGTGCTGTTCATTGACGAAATCCACCGGCTGAACCCGGCGGTGGAAGAGGTGCTATATCCGGCCCTCGAAGACTTTGAGCTCGACCTCGTGATCGGCGAGGGGCCTGCGGCGCGGACGGTGCGGATCGAACTCCAGCCCTTTACGCTTGTGGGCGCGACCACCCGGATGGGATTGCTGACAACGCCGCTGCGTGATCGCTTTGGCATTCCTACGCGGTTGGAATTTTACACCGAAGATGAGCTCAATGAGATCGTCACGCGCGGGGCGCGCCTGATGGGAGCGCCCGCCGAATTCGGTGGCGCGCGCGAGATTGCGAAACGTGCGCGTGGCACGCCGCGTATTGCCGGGCGATTACTTCGCCGAGTGGTGGATTTTGCGGTGGTCGAAGGCGACGGGACTGTCACGCAGGAACTTGCTGATCGGGCGCTCACCCGGCTTGGCGTAGATCACCTTGGTCTTGATAACGCAGACCGGCGCTATCTGCGGCTAATTGCTGAAAGCTATAGCGGCGGTCCGGTTGGAGTTGAGACGCTTTCGGCGGCCTTGTCCGAAAGCCGCGATAGTCTGGAAGATGTGATTGAGCCCTATTTGCTGCAAAAGGGTTTGATCCAGCGAACGCCACGCGGACGGATGCTGGCGCAAGCGGCGTGGACACACCTTGGGCTGCAAGCGCCCAAAGGGCAGACCGATTTGTTCGGGTGACGTCGTGATGGATCAAGACGCGGTTGCGGCCCTCTTTACCCGGGCAGACGGCACCTACCTTTGCGCGCGTTGGGGCAGGCCGATTGTGCCGGTTGTCTTTGGTGTCGACGACGCGACGTTGGCTGTGTTCAAGGGCGCGATTGAAGCGGTGGTCACACTGGCCCAGCATCAGATGGCCGAAACGGACCCGGAGTTGGGCGCGAACCTGATGGTGTTCTTTTGCCGGGACTGGGATGAACTGCCAGAGGTGCCGCATCTGGAAAAGCTGGTCCCGGACTTGTTGCCGTTGGTGGCGAAACTCAAGGGTGCTGACGCGAACCAATATCGGATATTCCGGTTTGATGAGGCAGGCGCAATTCGCGCGGCTTTCGTCTTTCTGCGGATGGATGAACATCTCGCACAGGTGTCCGCTGATACGCTTGCCCTGTCACAAGCGGTGCAAACGATCCTGCTTTGGTCCGACATGGCGTTTCGAGAGACGGCGCCGCTGGCTGTGGTCAACGGTAACACAGTGTTACGACCTGACATCTCAAGTGTGGTGCGCGCGGCCTATGATCTGGTGATGCCAGTCGCCGCACAAGACCCATCACATGCGCTGCGTCTCTCGGCACGGATCGGGAAATTGCAATGACACATCAGTTGCCAGTGAAGGTCTATTACGAAGACACCGACATGGGTGGCGTCGTCTATTATGCCAATTACCTCAAGTTCATCGAACGCGCGCGGTCTGAGATTGTGGAGGAGCTGGGCGTTGATCAGCTTGAAATGAAGGCCAATGGCTTGGTTTTCGTCGTGACGCGTGTGGTGGCCGATTACCTCGCGCCCGCGCAAATGGGCGACAAGCTGATCGTGCAGACAACCCATTGGGCCGCGTCGCCGGTACGGTGGATGTTTGATCAGCAGGTCTGGCGCGGCGATCAATGCCTCTTCAAGGCAGAGGTCACTGCCGTTTGCATGACGACGGCGGGCAAGCCTGCGCGCCTCCCGGCGGAGCTTCGCGCAAAACTAGCGTAATTCCCCCCAAATGTGATGCAGAGCGTGATGGATTTCCGCTGGTGCATCCGTTAGTTTGCCTCGCAACAGAGCCCGCAAAGGGCCTAACAGAGCAGGCGGTCATGGAAGCAGCATCCGACTTTACCATGTGGGCACTTTTTGCCCGCGCGACGATTATTGTGAAACTTGTGATGATCGCATTGATCCTCGCATCCGTGTGGTGCTGGGCGGTGATCATCGACAAATTGATCCAGTATCGCAAAGCCCGGCGGGAGGCAGAGATCTTTGATCGGGCCTTTTGGTCGGGGGAGCCGTTGGACGGGCTCTACGATGAGATTGGCGCGAACCCAACGGGGCAAAGTCAGAAGATTTTCGCGGCAGGCATGACTGAATGGCGTAGGTCGCACAAGCAGGATGGCAACCTGATCGCGGGGGCGCAAGCCCGGATCGACCGGTCGATGGACGTGGCGATTGCGAAGGAAAGTGCCAAGCTGCAGAAGGGTTTGCCGGTTCTGGCAACGACTGGCTCAACCGCACCGTTTGTCGGGCTATTCGGGACGGTTTGGGGCATCATGAACGCGTTTATCGAAATTGCCGAGGCGCAGAACACAAACCTCGCCGTTGTGGCCCCCGGTATTGCGGAGGCGCTCTTGGCGACCGGGCTAGGCCTGCTCGCCGCTATCCCGGCAGTGATCTACTACAACAAGTTGAGCGCCGACGCGGATCAGATCACCTCTGGCTATGAGGCCTTCGCGGACGAGTTTGCCACCATCCTTAGCCGTCAGTTGGACAGCTGACATGGGGGCCGGTGTCATGAAATCAGGCGACGATGGAGGGGGAACCCGCCGCCGTCGCCGCCGCGCGCGGCGCACGCAGCCAATGTCAGAAATCAACGTCACGCCATTTGTGGACGTGATGCTTGTACTGCTGATCATCTTCATGGTTGCCGCGCCCTTGCTGACGGTCGGCATTCCAGTGGAACTGCCGGAGACGAACGCAAATGCCTTGCCAACGGATGAGGAAGAGCCGCTCACAGTGACGATTACTGCTGACGGTCGCACGCTGATTCAGAACACCGAAACACCGCGCAATGAATTGGTGGTAAAACTGACTGCGATTGCGGCCGAACGGGAGTCAGATCGGATCTTCCTGCGGGCAGATGGCGCGAACTCCTGGAACGCAGTCGCTGCGATCATGGGTGATCTGAACGCCGGTGGGTTTAATAACATCGGCCTCGTCACCGACATCGCCCAAGAGGCGGAAGGACAGTAGCCGCGATGGCGACGCCCGGCACCTATGTTTCTGGCGCGGCCCATGTGGGGCTGATCGGCTGGCTGCTGCTTGGCTGGGGCTTCGATGCGGAACCGCTGCCCTTTGAGGTGTCTGAAGTCTCCGTTGTGACGGGCGAAGAATATGCCCGCCTCGTCGCTGCGACCACGCCGCAACCTGAAACTGCGGAGCCTGAGGCGCCAACGGTTCCCGAGATAGAAGAGCCGCCCGCACCTGAAGCGCCAGAACCGGAAGAAACGCCAGTGCCGACGCAACCAGAGCCGGTTGCGCCGCCTGAGGAAGACACGCCGTTGCCTGAAGTTCAGCAGTCCGCGCAACCGCCTGCAACGTCAGACGCTTTGCCAGACTTGCCGCCAGTACCTGAAACGCCACCACAAGGCGCGCCTGACCTGCCGCCATCGGAAACCCCGCAAGAGCGTCAGGCAGATCGTGTGGCCCCAACGCCTGTCGCACCACCGCCGGATGACGTGGCGATCGCGGATATCGACACGCAAAGCGCCGCGCCGGAACCATCGGAAGATGCTGATGTGGTGGAAGAACAAGTCGAGGAAACTGCACAGGAAGAGACGGCAACTGCTATTGTGCCAGAGGATTTGACACCGTCTGGCGCGGTCGAAACGTCCATTCGGCCCAGCGCACGGCCCAATCGCCCGGCGCCTGCACCGGAACCGGAGGCCGAACCCGAAGAGACGCAAACGGCGGTCGCTGAGCCTGAGGCCGAGGAAGCCGTCGACGATGCAGTCGCCGCCGCGTTGGAAAGTGCGACCGCGGCACCGGACATACCGCAAGGGCCGCCGATGACCGGGTCCGAGCGCGAGGGTTTCCGCGTCGCCGTCAATCGGTGTTGGAACGTTGATCCTGGTTCCGTCGCGGCGCGGGTCACCGTCGAGGTCGGCTTTAGCCTTGATCAAACTGGCCGGGTTCAAGGCGACGTGAAACAGCTTTCAGCGACCGGCGGCGACGCAAACGCTGTCAGTATCGCGTTCCAAGCGGCCCGCCGCGCGATCCTGCGGTGCCAGAATCCAAACGGCTATCAACTGCCTGCCGAAAAGTACGGTCAGTGGAAAGATGTCGTAATCACCTTCGACCCATCAGGCATGCGTCTGCGGTAAGGTGGCAAGAACACGCGCAAACGTAGGGGAACCACTTCCCTGCGGATGCGTAATGCGTAACAGGTGCTATCGCGCACCGATGAAGGAACGGGACGGATGAAACGACTTTGGACCCTTATCTTGGCTGCCGTCATGGCGGGTGGTTTATTAGCGCCTGTACAGGCACAGGATGGGCCATTGCGGCTGACAATCACAGACGGCGTGATCGAACCTCTGCCATTTGCCGTTCCCACTTTTGAGGCGGAAACACCTCAGGCAGCACAAGTTGCTGCAGATATTTCTCGTCTCGTCGCGCAAGACCTGTCGGGCACGGGGCTTTTCCGCGAAATCTCACCGGATGCGTTTATTTCACAGGTCGCTTCCTTTGCGCAGCCGGTGGCCTATGCCGATTGGCGGGCCATCAATGCCCAAGCGCTGATCACAGGTGCCGTTGCGGTGAATGGCGACAATCTGACAGTAAAGTTCCGCTTGTACGACGTGTTTTCCGGCACCGAACTTGGCGGTGGTTTGCAGTTCGCGGGCACGGTCCCCGGATGGCGGCGGATGGCCCACAAAGTGGCAGATGCGGCCTATTCCCGGATCACGGGCGAGGGCGGCTACTTCGACAGCCGAGTGGTCTTCGTCTCTGAGAGCGGACCGAAGGACAATCGCGCGAAGCGACTGGCGATTATGGATTACGACGGCGCGAACGTGCAGTTTCTGACCGACAGCAGCGCGATTGTACTGGCGCCTCGGTTCAGTCCGGCTGGTGACCGTGTGCTTTATACCTCCTACGAGTCAGGCTTCCCTCGTATCAACGTCATCGACGTGGCGAGCGTCGGTCGTCGCCAGCTGAGCACTGCCGAGGGTGAAATGGCGTTCTCGCCCCGCTTCTCACGCGATGGGCGTGAGGTGGTTTATAGCCTCGCGAACGGTGGCAACACGGACCTCTACCGCACCGACCTGACAACTGGTGCGCACACGCGGCTCACAACGACACCGTCGATCGAAACCGCGCCGTCGTTTAGCCCGGATGGCAGCCAGATCGTCTTTGAAAGCGACCGTTCCGGAACACCTCAGATTTACATCATGGGTGCAAACGGCGGCGAAGCGCGGCGCGTATCCTTTGGTGAGGGTCGCTATGGCACGCCCGTCTGGTCGCCGCGCGGTGACCTGATCGCCTTTACGAAGCAAAACGCGGGGCGCTTCCACATCGGTGTCATGCGGACCGACGGATCGGAAGAGCGGCTGTTGACGGCATCACCGCTCGACGAAGGCCCGACATGGTCGCCCAACGGTCGCGTCATCATGTTCACGCGCGAGACGCTTGGGGCCTCGGGTACGTCGTCGTTGTATTCGGTAGACGTGTCTGGTCGGAACCTGAAAGCGGTGCCTGTGAACGGCGGCGCATCTGACCCGGCGTGGGGGCCGTTGCAACCTTAAACAAAGCGTGATTCACACCGGCGCAAAGCCGTGATAAGGTTGCGCCAACAAACAAAGAAGAACGGATCGGGCACATGGTGGGATTAAGAACAATTGCGGTTTTGGGACTGGCGCTGACGACAGCGGCCTGTACGAACCCGGATCGATTTGGCGGCGGTGGTGATGCTGGTGCCGGGGTGGGGTCAGGCAGCGCGACCGCAGGGGCGGTCTCGCCCGCGCAGGACCCAAACAGCCCCGTTTTCTTCAGCCAGACTATTGGTGACCGTGTGCTGTTTGCGGTGGATCAGTCCACAATCACACCTGCAGGCCAGCAAACGCTGATCGGTCAGGCTGGCTGGCTCAACCGCAACCCTGACTTCCAAGCGATCATCGAAGGTCACGCAGATGAGCAGGGCACGCGCGAATACAACATTGCGCTAGGCAATCGCCGCGCCAATGCAGTGCGCGAATTCCTGGTCAGCCAAGGTGTCGCGGCGAACCGGCTGCGCGTCATCTCTTACGGGAAAGAACGCCCGATTGAGGTGTGTGCCTCAGAAGCGTGCTATTCGCAGAACCGTCGGGCGGTGACGGTCATCGCCGCAGGCGGCCTGAGCTAAAGGTACGAATATGCTGCGATACTTGTCACTCGCGCTTGGCCTTACGCTGGCCCCGGTTCCGGGGTTTGCACAGGATGAAACGCTGGCGGATATCCGGCAGCAGTTGTCGATCTTGTATGTGGATATCACCCGCCTGAAGCGAGAGTTGTCTACGACAGGGGCCGCCAACACCGGTGTCGCAGGGAACACGCCTCTTGATCGTCTCAATGCCATTGAGGTGGAACTGCAGCGTCTCACATCGAAAACCGAAGAGCTGGAGTTTCGCGTCAATCGCATCACCGTTGATGGCACCAATCGCATCGGTGATCTTGAGTTCCGCCTTTGCGAGTTGGAGCCTGCGTGTGACATTGGCCAGCTTGGCGACACGCCATCACTGGGCGGCGTTGACAATGGCGCTGATGTGCCGTCGGCAGCACCGGCCCCAGCCACCGGGGGTCCTGCCTTGGCCGTGGGCGAGCAAAACGACTTCACGCGGGCGCAGGAGGCGCTCGCAGCAGGTGACTTTCGCAGCGCCGCTGACCTCCTTGCGACCTTTGCCACGTCCTACCCCGGATCGCCGCTAAGCGCGCAGGCGGAGATCGCGCGTGGCAAGGCACTCGAAGGGTTGGGCGACAACGTGCAGGCCGCGCGTGCTTTTCTCGAAGCCTTTGCTGGCAATCCCCAAGGCGCGGAAGCACCTGAAGCGTTGTTTTTGCTCGGGCGGTCACTCGGCGCCGTGGGTCAGACCGAAGACGCATGTGTGACACTGTCCGAAGTTGGCGTGCGCTTTCCCGGCAATCCAAACGTCGCACTGGCAGAAGCAGCGCGGGCCGAACTGGGCTGTCAATGACGCCGTCAGAGGCGTTTGCTGAAAACCTTCCCCATGTCGATCCAAACGCGACATACGGTGTTGCCGTCTCAGGCGGCAGCGACAGCACAGCATTGTTGCTTCTCGCAATAGAGTGGGCCGACCGGGTTGGCGTGAAGATCGCTGCGGCAACGGTTGATCACGGGCTACGCCCTGAGGCAGCAGATGAAGCGGCAGAGGTCGGGGCGCTTTGCCAATCAAAGGGCATCCCACATGAAACGCTGAAATGGGATGGCCATTCCGACAGCGGCAATCTGCAGTCCAACGCACGCAGTGGTCGCTATGCGTTGCTGCGGCAATGGGCAGTGTTAAACGGCATTCCGTTCGTGCTGTTGGGGCACACGCAAGATGATCAAGCTGAGACACTCTTGATGAACTTGGCGCGCGGTTCTGGCGTTGACGGTCTGGCAAGCATCCCGAATGTCGTTCCAGGTGACGTAACGTTCCTTCGCCCGCTTTTGCGGGTGAGGCGCGAGGTCTTGCGCGATTTTTTGCAAAAGCAGGGCGTTGCATGGGTCGACGACCCGTCGAACGATGACCCGCGCTTTGACAGGGTGAAAGCGCGACAAATGATGGCGCACCTGTCCGAATTAGGGCTGACAGCTGAGCGGCTGGCGCAGACGGCGGCACACATGCGCCTAGCGCGTCTAAGCCTGACAGCGCATGCGGTCAATTTCGCGAATGATCATGTGCAGGCGGATGGCCCGGATCTTTTGCTGAGAGAAGACGCCTTAATGATCGGCCGCAGCGATACGGAGGGGCGGGTACTCTCTGCGGCAATTCAGTGGATCGGTGGGCAGGTTTATCGTCCGCGATACAAGGCGTTAGTTGATACTGCCTCCGGCGTGTTGATTGGTGAGACCCGAACTTTAAGCGGGGTTGTCCTCCAGCCCGAGGGTCAGCATGTGCGCCTGAGGCGTGAGGTTGCGCAGACGAATGCAATGCACTTGAACGACGCGCAAGCCGACATCATCTGGGACAACAGATGGGTCATCTCGGGCACTATTGCGCAAACCGAGTTGCATGTGGCAGCCCTTGGCGAAGCAATTAGCCAGATCGATGGCTGGCGCGAGATCGGCTTGCCGCGCCTGTCTCTCATGGCCACGCCAGCAATTTTTCAGGGCGAGACGCTCATTTCAGCCCCCGTCGCAGGGCTACAAAATGGCTGGAAGGCACAGATCGTCGCAGATTTCCCATCGTTCCTTGCCAGTCATTGAAGTTCGCGCGTGAACCTCTATTTTAGGCTTGTCGCATAGGCCCGACTCTGCATGGGCCCTTTTTGCTTTTCTGAAGGAGTGTCGCCTTGGGCAACGCACGTAATCTTGTCTTCTGGGTCGTCTTGTTCTTGCTGGTGATGGCGCTCTTCAGCCTGTTCTCCGGCGGCCAAAACGCGTCGATGTCGAACACCAAAAGCTATTCGGAGTTCGTGGCGTCGGTTGAAGGCGGATCGGTGTCTCAGGTGACACTGGATGGCGAGCAAATCCGGTATCGCGGAACCAACGGCCAAGACTACGTGACAATTATGCCGGGTGACGCCCGTGTCACGGACCTGTTGATTGCAAACGACATTCCTGTATCTGCCCGCGCGCAGGAACAATCCGGCCTGCAAAGTTTTCTGATCGGTCTCTTGCCATTTGTGCTGCTGATCGGTGTCTGGATCTATTTCATGAACCGCATGCAAGGTGGCGGCAAAGGCGGCGCGATGGGCTTTGGTAAATCCAAAGCGAAGCTGTTGACTGAAAAGCATGGGCGCGTGACCTTTGACGATGTCGCTGGCATCGATGAGGCGAAAGAGGAACTCGAGGAAATCGTCGAATTCCTGCGCAACCCTCAAAAGTTTAGCCGCTTGGGCGGCAAGATCCCAAAAGGCGCGCTGCTTGTTGGTCCTCCGGGGACTGGTAAGACATTGCTTGCGCGGGCAATTGCTGGCGAGGCAGGCGTACCCTTCTTCACCATCTCGGGCTCTGACTTTGTTGAAATGTTCGTCGGTGTGGGTGCGTCCCGCGTCCGCGACATGTTCGAGCAGGGCAAAAAGAACGCCCCATGTATCGTGTTCATCGACGAGATTGACGCTGTTGGTCGGTCCCGTGGTGCGGGCTACGGCGGCGGCAACGACGAACGTGAACAGACGTTGAACCAGTTGCTGGTTGAGATGGATGGTTTTGAGGCCAATGAAGGCATCATCATCGTGGCCGCGACTAACCGTCCTGATGTCCTTGATCCTGCGCTGCTGCGTCCGGGCCGTTTTGACCGTCAGGTACAGGTGCCGAACCCAGATATCAAAGGCCGTGAGAAGATCCTTGGCGTGCATGCACGCAAGATCCCACTTGGCCCAGACGTAGACCTGCGCATCATTGCACGTGGTACTCCGGGCTTCTCTGGTGCTGACCTTGCAAACCTTGTGAACGAATCCGCCCTGATGGCTGCCCGTGTTGGCCGCCGGTTTGTGACCATGATCGACTTTGAATCCGCTAAGGACAAAGTGATGATGGGCGCAGAACGTCGTTCAATGGTGATGACCGAGGATGAAAAGAAACTGACGGCGTACCACGAAGCGGGCCACGCGATTGTCGGTCTGAACGTACCGCAGCACGATCCGATCCACAAAGCGACAATCATCCCACGCGGTCGGGCGCTAGGTCTCGTGTTATCTTTGCCTGAGCGGGATCAGCTGTCGGTCAGCTACACCAAATACACGTCCAAGATCGCGATGGCGATGGGTGGCAAGGTGGCTGAAGAGCTGATCTTCGGACCTGAAAACGTGACATCCGGTGCGACTTCCGACATCCAGCAGGTGTCGAAAATCGCGCGGGCGATGGTCACGCAGTTCGGCTTCTCTGACAAGATCGGGCACATCGATTACGCGAACGAACAGCAAAGCTATTTGGGCAACTATGGCGGCGGGACCAACCACTCTGCCGAGACCCAGAAGTTGATCGACGAAGAAGTGCGCCGTTTTATCGACGAAGGTTACGAGACGGCGAAGCGTATCCTGACCGAAAAGGCTGATGATCTTGAGCGCTTGGCGCAGGGTCTGCTGGAATATGAGACCCTGACCGGATCGGAGATCACCAAAGTGATCGCGGGTGAACCGTTGAACCGTGACGAAGACGCGGATGATACACCGCCGAGCGGCGGCAGCTCCGTGACGTCGATCCCGAAGACGAAGCCGAAAAAGCCGAAATCAGGCGACGGCGGGATGGAACCGGAACCATCAATGTAAACATCAGAATAACCCCGCCATCGCGCGGGGTTTTCTTTTGGCGCGATCACATTCACGGCGGTCTTGTCTTTGCCCGTATAAGCGGTGTTGATACGCGCAAAGGAGTTACTGATGCCTGCACTTGTCCCCACATCTTATACCTGCAAGATCACCTACCTGGGGCGCGTGCCGCATCGTGACGCGCCTGAACTGGCCACTGAGCCGTTGGAAGAGATGCGGCTTTCCTTTGCGGGGTTGGAAGGTGAGGTCCATGCCGGGTTGACCCGGCCGTCCTGCGTACGGGTCCGATCCCAGTATCCTGAAGGGACGGAGATCAAGAATGTGCGTCAGCTGAGCATTGTAAGCGTTGAGGAACTCGACGCTATTGCCGCCCAGATCGGCCTCGATACATTGGATCCCGGATGGCTCGGCGCGTCGGTCGCAGTTAGCGGGATTCCCGACTTCACCCATGTGCCACCATCCTCCCGACTGCAATCGCAAGACGGCGTGACCCTGACGGTTGATATGCAAAACCAGCCTTGCCACTTTCCAGGCAAAACGATTGAACGCGATCGACCGGGCCACGGCAAAGGGTTCAAGTCGGCTGCCGAAGGCCGTCGTGGCATCACCGCATGGGTCGAACGTGAGGGCACCTTGCGGCTTGGCGACACGTTGACGCTGCATGTCCCCGATCAGCGTGCCTGGATGGCGCAGCCTGATCTTTTCGACAACTAAGATTTCTGATCAGAAACGCGCTTCGTCAAAATCGCCGATTTCAAGGGCGGAAGTGTCGCAATCTCTGTGCATTCCACGGGATGCCAGAGCTAGAAGCGGACATGAAGATCGGGCGTCGCCCGCATGCAGGGGAGTCATCGCATGGCCTATAAAACAGATATTGAGATTGCGCGCGAAGCGACAAAGAAGCCGATCCAAGAGATTGGTGCCAAGCTTGGGATCGGCGCTGACGATCTGCTGCCCTACGGCCATGACAAAGCAAAACTCAGCCAATCCTTTATCAATTCCGTGCAGGACCGTCCCAATGGGAAACTTGTGCTGGTGACGGCGATCAACCCGACTCCTGCGGGTGAAGGCAAGACCACAACCACTGTCGGATTGGGTGACGGGCTGAACCGCATTGGCAAGAACGCTTGTGTTTGCATCCGCGAAGCCTCGCTTGGACCGAACTTCGGGATGAAGGGTGGTGCCGCAGGCGGCGGCATGGCGCAGGTTGTGCCGATGGAAGATATGAACCTGCACTTCACGGGCGACTTTCACGCGATCACCTCTGCCCACAACTTGCTGGCGGCGATGCTGGATAACCATGTCTATTGGGGTAACGCGCTCGAGATCGACATCCGCCGCGTCGCATGGCGTCGGGTGCTCGACATGAATGACCGCGCGTTGCGTCAGATCAACGTCAACCTCGGTGGCGTCGCCAACGGTTTCCCGCGCGAAGCGGGCTTTGACATCACGGTGGCGTCTGAGGTGATGGCGATCCTGTGTCTGGCCAAGGACTTGGAAGACCTGCAGAGACGCCTGGGCGACATGATCGTTGCCTACCGCCGCGACAAGAGCCCCGTGTTCTGCCGCGACATCAAAGCCGACGGCGCGATGACCGTTTTGCTGAAGGATGCGATGCAGCCGAACCTTGTGCAAACGCTGGAAAACAACCCGGCCTTTGTGCACGGTGGGCCGTTTGCGAACATTGCGCATGGCTGTAACTCGGTCACCGCCACCACCACCGCGCTAAAAATCGCGGATTACGTGGTGACCGAAGCTGGTTTTGGAGCTGACCTCGGCGCTGAGAAGTTTCTGAACATCAAATGTCGCAAAGCTGGCATCGCGCCCGATTGCGTTGTGCTCGTGGCCACCGTGCGTGCGATGAAGATGAACGGCGGAGTGGCGAAGGCCGACCTTGGCGCGGAGAATGTTGAAGCCGTGCAGAACGGTTGCGCCAACCTTGGCCGTCACATTGGCAACTTGAAGTCGTTCGGAGTGCCGGTGGTTGTGGCGATCAACCACTTTGTCACCGACACCGATGCGGAAGTGCAAGCAGTCAAAGACTACGTGGCCTCGCAAGGTTCTGAAGCGGTCCTTTCGCAGCACTGGGAGTTCGGCTCCAAAGGGTCCGAGGCATTGGCCAAAAAGGTGGCCGAAGTTGCCGAAAGTGGCGTAAGCAACTTCGCCCCTATTTACCCGGATGACATGTCACTGTTTGAAAAGATCGACACGATCGCAAAGCGGATCTATCACGCGGATGAAGTGATCGCAGATCAGAAGATCCGTACGCAGCTGAAGGATTGGGAAGAGCAGGGGTACGGCAATCTGCCGATCTGCATGGCAAAAACCCAGTATTCTTTCACAACAGACCCGACACGCCGCGGCGCGCCAACCGGCCATGCGGTGCCGATCCGCGAAGTGCGCCTAAGCGCCGGTGCAGGCTTTGTTGTGGTGATCTGCGGTGAGATCATGACGATGCCCGGTTTGCCACGCGTCCCATCGGCAGAGGCAATCCATCTCAACGATGCTGGCCAGATCGAAGGCCTGTTCTAGAGGCTGGCGGGGCGACGCGCGGCTGCGCCGACGCCCCACCCACCATCCCGTACTTAACGCAAAGAGACTAACATGACGGCGACTGTGATTGATGGAAAGGCCTTCGCGGCCAAAGTGCGCGGGCAAGTGGCAGATCACGTCGCGCGGCTGAAAGAAGAGCATGGCATCACGCCGGGTTTGGCGGTTGTGCTGGTCGGTGAAGATCCGGCAAGTCAGGTCTACGTCCGCTCTAAGGGTAAGATGACTGTCGAAGTCGGCATGAATTCCTTCGAGCACAAGATGGATGCCGACACCTCCGAAGAGGCGCTTTTGAAAGTCATTCAAGACCTCAATAACGATCCAAGCGTGCATGGCATTCTGGTACAACTCCCGCTGCCCGATCATCTGGACAGCGATCTTGTCATCAACAGCATTGATCCCGCCAAGGACGTGGACGGGTTCCATATCTCTAACGTTGGACTGCTAGGAACGGGACAGAAGTCGATGGTGCCCTGCACGCCTTTGGGCTGTCTCATGATGCTGCGCGACCATCACGGGTCGCTGTCGGGGATGAATGCTGTTGTGATCGGACGCTCGAACATCGTGGGCAAGCCAATGGCGCAGCTTTTGTTGAATGACAGTTGCACCGTGACGATTGCGCATTCGCGCACGAAAGATCTTCCTGGTGTTGTGAAACAGGCTGACATCGTGGTCGCCGCCGTCGGACGGCCCGAGATGGTGCCGGGCGACTGGATCAAACCGGGTGCGACGGTAATTGATGTTGGCATCAACAGGATTGACGCAGGCCTGAAAGAAGATGGGTCTCCCAAGACCCGGCTGGTGGGTGACGCACATTACGACAGTTGTGCTGCCGTCGCAGGGGCGATCACGCCGGTTCCCGGCGGTGTTGGACCGATGACGATTGCTTGCTTGCTCGCAAATACCGTCACCGCCTGTAGCCGCGCGAATGGTCTGAAAGAGCCAGAAGGACTTACCGCTTAAGCAGCGGAACGGGGATCGCCTTGCGCCCGGTCAGCACCGCAATCGCTTGCGGCGCAAAAAGACTGCGCAAGTCCGGGTGCAGGGCTGAAAGGCCTCCGGTGTAGGTACCATAGGCAGGCAGAATGAGCCGCGATTTGTCATAGACAAAACAGGCGCGCGCACGACCGGCCCCAGCCAGCGCAAGCTTGGGGTGATAGTGGCCGGACACCTCTGGTGTGGCAGACGTCGCGATATGCCGAAAGGTGACATCACCAATCGCAAGCTCGGCCAAATGCGTTCCACCCAGTTCGATCGGGCCAGGATCGTGGTTGCCTTCAATCCAGATCCAAGCACGCCCAGCCTGCAGCCGCACCAGCGTTGCGCGATGCGTGTCGTCGAGCGCTTCCGCCCCGCGTAGATCATCAAAACTATCGCCAAGGCAGACCACCCGCTCTGGCGCGGTCTTTGCGATGTCCCCATCAAGCTTTTGCAGAGTCTCCGTGTTCTCATAGGGCGGAATAAGCGTACCACCGCGCCGCGCGATACGCTCGGATTTGCCAAGGTGCAGGTCGGAGACAACAAGTGTGTTCTCGTGCGGCAGGTACAGCGCGCCGCTGGGCAGGGCATGCAGGAACAGATCGGAAAGGCGGAAGTGATGGGCGCTCATGGCACGGGTGTGCCGCCGTTTGTTGCGCGTTGCAAGGCACTGATGGGCTCAGACGCCACTCATTGCGGCAATTGGCTGAGACCTGCGTTTTCCATCAAGAAGGCGGCAGTTTCTTCCATGATCCGGTCCTGAGCAGACCCCGAAACTGCAACGCGACCACGTTCCAAAAGCAAAGGGGCAGCAAGCGGAGAGACCCGCTTTAGCGTCATATGGTCAAGCTGGCCTTGGGTGCGATCCAGCATCTCGCTGATGCGCCCAAAGTCGACAAGCCCCTGCAGCGCTTCCTCGCGGGTGATTTGCAGGACAAGGTGGTTGGGGTCGTACTTTGACAGCGTGTCGTACAGAATGTCGCTGGAGAATGTCGCCTGCCGACCTGACTTGCGCGCCTGTGGCAGGTTGCGTTCAATAAGGCCCGCGATTGTCGCGGCGGTGCGAAACGTCTTTTTCATCACGGCGTTGCCTGACAGCCAGTGTTCAAAGCCATCTTGGATCGTCTCGGGCTTCAGAAGCGGTTCAGGATCCGTCACCGGATCAAGCCCCCAAATCAGCGTGGCATAATCGGTGGCGACAAACCCTAGCGGATGCAGACCAGATTCCTCCATCCGTTGCGTCAGCAACAAGCCAAGCGTTTGCTGCGCGTTGCGTCCCGCAAATCCATAAACGCAGCAGTATTCTCGTGCCTCAAAACCGAAGGTCTCGACAAGTAAACGATCCGGTTCCGGGAGTTTGGAAACCTCGCGCTGCAGCGCCAGCCACTCCGCTGTGTGATGCGGCAACTCTGGCCAACTGTCTTGCTGGAACATGCGCAGGATCCGGTGTTGCAACTGCGTGGAGGTTGCAAATTTGGTTCCCATAAAGGTCGCTATACGCGGCTCCTTCGTGGCATCGCGGGTTACTTGGACCGACAACTCACGCATACTGTCGTACCGCACGATCTGCCCACCGATCAGAAACGTGTCGCCCGGGGTCAGGGTTGCAGCAAAACCTTCCTCAATCTCGCCCAAAGGTTTGAAGTTGCCTTTCCGCCGTACCTTCAGCGTATCGGTGTCTTGGATGGTGCCGATGTTCATGCGGATTACTCGCGCCGCACGCGGATCGCGCAGTTGCCATGCCCCATCCGCCGTCTGCAGCAGCCGCTTCCACTTGTCGTAGGCACGCAAGGCGTAGCCGCCCGTGGCGCAAAAATCGAGGCAGTCGTCAAAAGCTTCTCGGCTTAAACCGACATAAGCGCCAACGCTCGTCACCTCTGCGTAAAGGTCATCGGCCTGAAACGGCCCGGCACAGGCACGGATCAGAATGTGCTGGCAAAGGACGTCGCGGGGGCCGGGGCCCTTGGGGTCGCCGTCGAGGTCATGAGCCTTCACGGCCTCCAATGCGGCAACACACTCCACAACCTCAAAGCGGTTTGCAGGCACCAGCAACGCTTTGGACGGCGCGTTATAGCGGTGATTGGCGCGTCCGATCCGCTGCACCAACCGCTTCACGTTCTTGGGTGCGCCGACTTGAATGATCAGATCCACATCGCCCCAGTCGATCCCCAGGTCGAGCGTGCCGGTACAAACAATCGCCTTCAGGGAACCAGCAACCATCGCGGCCTCGACCTTTTCGCGCTGCGCTTTGTCGAGCGATCCGTGATGGATGCCGATCGGCAGTCCCTCATCATTGGCAAGCCACAGGTTGTGAAAGAAAATCTCGGCCTGCGCACGGGTGTTGTGAAAGATAAGTGTCGTCTTGTGCTGGCGCACCTGCTCCAACACCGCCGGGATACTGTATTTGCCGCCGCCCCCGGACCAGGGTGGCTTTTCATCCGTCACAAGCATCCGGATATCGGGTTCTGGCCCCGGGTCGGCTTGCAGGACCGGGCAGGGGTGCGGATTGGAGGCCAATTCAGCCGCTATCGCCTGCGGATTCTCCACGGTCGCCGAAAGCCCGACGCGGCGCAAACCGGGCGCAAGCGTCTCAAGTCGCGACAGGGCCAGCATCAATTGGTCACCGCGCTTGCTTTCGGACAAAGCGTGAATTTCATCAACGATGACGCGCTGTAGACCTTTGAACATGCGCGGCGCATCCTCGTAGGACGTGAGCAAAGCCAGGCTTTCTGGCGTCGTCAGCAAGATATGCGGCGGGTCCGCGCGTTGCCGCCTCTTTTGTGTTGCAGAGGTGTCGCCTGTGCGATCTTCAATGCGGATTGGCAGGTTCATCTCATCCACCGGCGTGCGCAGGTTGCGTTTGATGTCCGCGGCCAGCGCCTTCAGTGGAGAAACGTAAAGGGTGTGAAGCCCGTCGTGCGCACCATCTGCAAGTTCAATCAAAGAAGGCAAGAACCCGGCGAGTGTCTTACCGCCACCTGTCGGCGCAATCAGAAGGAGTGCGGGCAGGTCCTTGCGCGCCAACATCTCTTGCTGATGCGGGTGGATCGTCCAGCCGCGCCGCGCAAACCAATCCTGGAAGTGAGGGGGTAACTGCATGCCCCTGACATGACATTGTTCGTCGCAAAGGCAAGCCTCTGGGTTGATGCGTGACCTGTCTTCTTCTTGCCAAAAATACCTTCCCGCCGAAGGCGTCCCACACGACCCGCATACGCAAGATCCGCGTGACCAAATCCAAATATGTCGTGCGCCCGAAGGGCGCACATTTGGATCAGACCAGCCTAGTGGATGATCTCTTCTTCTTTGACGAACATGTTTTCCCAGGCGCGGTCGATCAGCTTGGGGGTCATCTGGTACTCCATCCCCTCAAACTCACAAATTGCGATCATCTGGTCGATGAGGAAGATCGGCTGATAGTTCGCATAGGCGTTGCCGATCTCAGGGTAGCGGTTGTTCAACAGATGGATCAACGCATCCTCGTCCAGCGGCATTTTCCGTTTCCGCGCGACCATTGCGAAAATCTTCAGGAAGTCGGCCTGGTTCGGGCCGTCGATTTTGATCTTGTAGAAGATCCGGCGCAACGCCGCCTTATCGAAGATCTTGTTGGGGTGGAAGTTGGTCGAGAAGATCACAAGCGTGTCGAACGGCACCTCGAATTTCTCACCCGATTGCAGGGCCAGAATATCTTTGCTTTCTTCCAGCGGAACAATCCAGCGGTTGATCAGTGCCTGTGGCGGTTCAGCCTGGCGCCCCAAGTCGTCCACGATGAAGATGCCGCCAGTAGACTTGAGCTGCAGCGGCGCCTGATAGGTCCGCGCGGTTTTGTTGTAGACGAGGTCGAGCATCGAGAGTGACAATTCACCACCGGTGATCACTGTTGGGCGCTCACATTTGACATACCGTGTGTCGTAGCGGTTTGATGTACGGCGCAAGGAGTTTGGGTCGTCCTCATTGTCCTCAGCGGCAGAGTGTACGATCGGGTCATAGACGGTAATCACCTGACCGGAATATTCGATCGCGCGGGGCACATAAATCTTGTCACCCAATGCGTCGCGCACACCGTTTGAAATCGATGATTTACCGTTACCCGGTGGGCCATACATCAGGATCGACCGGCCTGCGCTGACCGCCGGGCCAAGATGGTCCAGCAGGCTGTCAGGCAAAACAAGGTGCCCCATCGCTGATGTCAGCCGGTCGCGGGTCACTGTGATGTTGCGGATCGACTGGCGCTTGACCTGCTCGCGATAGATATCGAGCGGCACAGGCATTGCGCCAAAATATTCAGATTGTGCCAAAGCGTCGAGCGCGCGGGCTTTGCCTGCGTCGGTCAGCTGGTAACCCATTTCGTTACCGCTGTTGGCGTTCAATGTACCGGTCGCCTCCAGCAACAGCTGTCCACGCGCCATATCGACGAGTTCCTGCACGACAGGGATCGGCAGGCAGATCACCTTGCTGATGTCAGACACCATGTCGAGGTTCATCCGGAACATGGTTTTGATGAGGATATCCCGCATCATTGCCAAGGGCAGTAGCATCCCCTTCACGCCACGGGGCGCGGGCGGGGCCATCACATTGCGGTTCTCGATGTTCATGGCATCTCTCGACTGGCTAAATACATTGCCCGTAATGCGGGCTCACGCGCAGAGAAAACCAAGTTATTGTGGCGAAAGAATGAACAAACCGCTTTTGTTTCGCGGCAAATTACGCCCAGCCGACAGCGACCATCAGCAAATACATAACCAGCGTCACGCCCAGCGGAAACCCCATGGGAAACTTACGACCTGCTTCCCAGCTTTCCCAGTGCGGGACAGCCTGCTTGATCGGCGTCGCGCGAGCAACACGATGTGCCACAAAACCTGCCAGCAGGCAGGCTGAGAACAAGACAATCAGGAGCCGTGCATCGGGTGTCGCCAGATAGGGGCCCGCAGCGGCGATAAACTTTGCATCACCAGCACCCATCGCACCCCCTGCATTCATCAGAATGCCGATGATCAGAAGCACAATCAGATGGGTCCAATGCCAAAGATACTGATCAAACGGCAGCACGATCAGCCCCAGCACCGCATAGGCCAGAACCAATGCGCCGTTGGCCAGATTTGGTATTTTCATGCGCGCGAGGTCAGAGAAGATCACGAAGGCGCAAATGGGAACGGCAGCCACAAGGAAAACTGCAGCTGCCGTCTGTGAAAGGTCCATGCAATCAGTGCCTTAGCATTAGTTGGCGACGTTGTCTTCCAGTGCCCGCAAGGCACGTGTCGCTTCCTCAAAGTGGCGCGGGTGCGTATCAATCGCCTCACGCAGCAAGCCTTTTCCGATGGTAACATCGTTCTGCTTAATGGCGGCTAAAGCAGCGGTGTGCAGCAACTGTGCGCGTTCTTCCTGATCCATTTGCACGACAGGCAGATCATACTTTCGCTGGGCGCCACGGGCCAGAACGAGGTTGTTTTTAGCTGTAAAGAGGCCCTGCTCATGGCGCAGCGCGTCGATGAACATGCGTTCTGCGCCGGAATAGTCTCCGCGCGTCAGCTTCGAATAGCCCCAATTATTGTACACATTTGCAGGCGTCGTGGTCAGCCCAACAGCCGTTTCGTAGAAGGAATCAGCTTTGTCCCATTGCTCACGGCTATCCGCGATCATGGCTTCCAGACGGTAGCGCTTGAAGGTCTCATGCGTTGGCGGGATGGTATCGAGCGTTGACTTGGCCTTGTCCCATTGGTTTGTCCGAATGAATGCGTCAGCAAGTTCAACTCGGTCGTCGTTTGTCGCTTGCGGGTGGCTGACGACAGCTTTCCATGCTGTCACAGCTTCTGTCATTTTCTTTGCGCGGATCAATGACTTCGCCAGACCTCGCTGCAAGTCAATACGGTCGGGGTCCGTGGTCAAAGCGCGCGTGAAATAGCCAACAGCTTCTTCGGGCGCGCTTACTTCTTGAAAGACATCGCTGAAGTGTGCGTCTTCGACACCGTTGATATCTTGCAGCGCGCGATCGACCTGTCCTGCACCAGAGTCAGAACAAGCGGCCAAGCCGAGGGATGCCACTGCACATAGGGAAAGAAGGAGTGATTGGCGCATTGTTTGCGTCCTTTTTACTGCCGTTGCCTCTACGGTGCAGTCAAAAGGACAAAGTCGCCTGTTCCCCGCCGCACCAATTGTACTTGATCGTTATTATTGGGATCAGCATATGTTGCGTCGTTCAATTTGGCGAGCGCGACGCGCAGGTTGTCCCGGATTTGGTCAGATTTTCCGCTATCCGTGGCAAAAGCGCGACGGAACACCTCGCTCGCTTCCGCGAATTTGCCCTGTTCCATGAGGATCACGCCCAGATTGTTCCAGGCAACTGCGCTGTCGGGTGCTTCCTCGGTCGCCTGTCGCAGCCAGCGTTCGGCTTGATTGAGACGTCCAAGTCGCAGGTTGGCAGAGCCAATCGCAGACAGTGTGTCGGCATTCAGACCTTGGCGCGTGGCGGCCCGGCTGTAGGCCCGCAACGCCAGTTCGTATTCACCCGCGGCCATGAGCCGATGACCGATCAGCAGATTATCCTCTTCGATGTCGCCGGCTACGCCGGGGGCAAAAACATCTGTCTCAGAACGCTCAAAGCCGCCTGACGTGCAGGCGGCTGTAAGCATAAGGGCCAAGATGTAAGGGGCCCGAGTGGGTGTCATATGTCGCGCCTATTAGCCACCGCCCATGTTCTGGCCGATGCTGTAAATCGATGGTCCAACCAAGATGACCAGTAGCGGTGGAACAGTCAACATCATGGTCGCCAACGTCATCTTTGTCGGCAGTTTGTTGGCCTTTTCTTCAGCGCGCATCACGCGCTTATCCCGCATCTCTGAGGCATAAACCCTCAGCGCATCAGCAATGGAAGTACCAAATTGTTGGGACTGGATCAGCACGGTGACAAAGCTGGTCACGTCCTGCACGCCACAGCGTTCGGACATGTCTTTCAGCACGCGCTCTTTATCGGAGCCGGCTTTCATCTGATGGCTGACCATCTCGAATTCGTAGGCGAGATCCGGGAAGCCGGATTTCAGTTCACGCGCAACGCGGATGATGGATTGGTCAAGCGATTGACCTGCTTCCACACAAACAAGCATCATGTCGAGACTATCAGGGAAGCCATTCTCAATCGCTTCATGACGCACAGCCTGGCGACGCGTCACCCAGTATTTCGGAAACATATATCCTGCGCCACCGGGGAAGATGATCCAGATCGCAAGGTCCTGACCACTGGTTTCCGGCGTGTAATTCAGGAAAGCGAAAAGGGAGCCCAGCAATAACCCGATGATCCCCATCGCAAACTGCGAGAAGTGGTACATCCGCACAGCGTTTTTGCTCGTGTAGCCCGCTTGAAGAAGCTTCAATTTGACGGCCGAGTATTCCTCAGCATCTTGCGGTTCAAGAAAGTTGGAATATTTCTCGAGCTTGTCCTTTTTTGTGCCTGTGCGCAGTTTTTCCTGCTTGCCCGGCATCGCTTGTACGGTGCGCTCTGCCGCTTTCAAGCGGTCAAGCGGATCTTTTTCGCGCTTCAGCAGGACGGGTAGCGTGGCCACGACCATGACAAAGCCGAGGGCGCCAACGAGCATCAGCGGACCGAATGGGCCGAGGTACTCGATAATCTGAGCTTCGATTTGTTCAAACATCGTTTCGGCCCCTTACACTTTAATGTTCACGAGCGCGCGCATCACGAAAAGGTTCGCGACCAGGAAGCCGGCAACGACCAATGCGGCGGGGATGAAGATGGAGGTCTCCATCACTTCATCGAAGTAGTCAGGGTCGAGGATGGTGATCCCAACAATACAAAGGAGCGGGAAGCCCGACAGCAGTTTCCCTGACCATTTCGCTTCCGCTGTGATCGCGTTCACGCGACGGAACAGGCGGAAGCGCGCACGGATCACCTTGGCCAGACCGGCGAGGATTTCGGCGAGGTTACCACCTGATTGCTGTTGGATTGTGACCGCAACAGCAAGGAAACGAAGATCCTGCATGTCCAGACGTTCAGCCATGGCCTTTAGGGTTTCCCCCATATCACGACCATAGGCCGCCTCGTCTGAGATCACGCCCATTTCTGAGCCAAGCGGGTCAGGGATTTCTTTTGCAACGATTTGGATCGCCGAAGAAAACGGATGGCCCACGCGCAAGGAGCGCACCATCAATTCGATGGCTTCGGGCAATTGTTCCTCAATCATCGACATGCGCTTTGCGGCGCGCTTTGAAACCCAGAAATAAACGCCGCCAACACCCATCACGATGGAGACGAAGATCCTAACAACGGTGCTGACGTCAGTACCTATCGTCAGGCCGATAAACGCCACGGCCGTAGCACCGCCCATCACCATCAGAAGTTGAGACGGGGAGAAGGCGATATTCGCGCGCTGGGCCTGCGTGGCGAGAATCGAATAAAGCGGAATGCTTTGCGATTTCATGTGCTGCGTCATTTCTTTGCGCAGCTGTTCCAGCACCTCTTCACGCTGGCCGCCTTTTTCCAGAAGCGCCAGACGCCGGTTCACCTTGTTATCAAGGCTGATCGACTTGCCAAAGACCAAGAGATAGGCGCCTTGGACCAACGCCAAGACCGCGACAAAGACAGCAATGTAGATAAGGGGTTGAGCAGAAATCACACCCATAACGTTTACTCCGCAACCATAGGTTCAAAGATCGCAGGTGGCAGATCGTACCCCCACAGCTTAAAGCGGTCCGAATAGGCGGATCGCACACCGGTCGCCGTAAAGTGGCCGATGATTTTGTTGTCAGGCGTCAGGCCAACACGTTGATAGCGGAAGACCTCCTGCATCGAGATCACCTCACCTTCCATCCCAGTGATTTCGGTGATGGATGTCATGCGGCGAGAGCCATCCTGCAGACGAGAGGCCTGCACAATCAGGTTCACAGCAGATGAGATCTGAGAACGGACCGCTTTCAGCGGCATCTCGATCCCGGCCATCGCGATCATGTTTTCCAGACGCGCAATACCATCGCGTGGGTTGTTGGCGTGGATTGTCGTCATCGATCCATCGTGGCCCGTGTTCATGGCCTGCAGCATGTCGATCACTTCCTCGCCACGCGTCTCACCCACGATGATGCGGTCAGGACGCATGCGCAGCGCGTTCTTCAAACAGTCGCGAGGGGAGACTTCGCCTTTGCCTTCAACGTTCGGCGGGCGGCTTTCCATGCGGCCCACGTGAATCTGCTGCAGCTGAAGTTCCGCCGTGTCCTCGATCGTCAGGATCCGTTCGGAGTTGTCGATGAAGGAAGACAGCGCGTTCAATGTTGTCGTTTTACCAGAACCTGTACCGCCCGACACGATGACATTCAGTCGTGTGGCAACTGCGGCCTGCAGGTACGCTGCCATTTCTTCGGTGAAGGCACCAAACTTCACCAGGTCATCAATGCCCAGCTTGTCTTTCTTAAACTTACGAATGGAGACGAGCGAGCCGTCCACAGCCACCGGCGGTACCATCGCGTTGAAACGCGAGCCGTCTTGCAAACGGGCGTCGACGTAAGGGTTACTTTCATCTACACGACGACCCACTGCCGAAACGATTTTGTCGATGATGCGCAGCAGGTGCTTTTCATCTTTGAAGGTCACGTCCGACAGCATCAGCTTACCGGCGCGTTCCACGAAAACCTGCTGCGGCCCGTTCACCAGAATATCGTTGACGGTGTCATCTTGTAGAAGCGTTTCTAACGGCCCGAGGCCTGTGACTTCGAAGAATAGGTCCTGAGAAAGTGTTGTGCGCTCCTCTCGGTTCAGCACAACACCCATTTCCTGCAGGGACTCGGAGGCGATTGCGTTAATCTCAGCCCGCAAGTCCGCTTCGCTTGCCGTCTCTAGGGCAGCAAGGTTTAGGTTATCCAGCAAAGACTTGTGCAGTTCGAGCTTGATTTCCTGCAACCGCTCTTTGCGACGCTTTTCCTTATCGACACCAGTGACTTCGGCCGCGCGACGCGGCATTGGTTTGCGCATCGACACTTTGTCAGCGGCGTCATCTGGAACAGCCTTCAGCGCGGGAGCCGCCCCATCAGTTTCAATTACTTTGCTTGAAGGTTTTTTGTACTTAGAAAACATGGGCTTGCCCCTCTTGACTAGGCCTCAACAGCATCAGACACGTTGACGTCATGGACAGACTTCGCAAGTTTCGCGATTTCCTTGCGAAGCGGGTTCTTTGCGATCCCAACGCCCATCGGTACGCCCTGATCGGCGTTCTGGGCGACGGGCTTGCCGCCATCGGGCATCAGGACTTCAATGCTGATGCCGAGACTGTCGGCCAAACGCTTCACCCGGGATTTGCCATTCAGATCAGTAAATCCTGGCGCCCGATTTAAAATGAAACGGATTTTTTCAAATGGCAGGTCTTCGGCCTGCATCGCACGCTTCAGGCGCAGCGTGTTCTGAGCGGATCGCATGTCCAGTTCGATCATTGCAAAATAGACATGAGCCGCTTCGAGAACGGTTTGCGACCACTCAACCATGGTTGATGGCATATCAATGATGACGTAGTCGAAATGGCTCGCGGCCATGTTGACGATGCGTGTGATGTCGTCTGGAGACATTAAATCCAGAGGTATCATATCAAACGGCGCCGTCAGAACGTGCAACTTGTCTTCATAGACCGACAAGGCTTGCATGAAGCTTTCGCTATCCATTGATTCTGTGCCGGTGAGCAGTTCGACAACAGTTTCGCGGCGGGCGAGATCAAGGTAGGTCGAGGCTGTTCCAAACTGGAGGTCGAAATCGAGGACGCAGACCTTGATGTCGCTGTCCTTCTCCATCGTCGCCAATTCCCATGCGAGATTGACTGCCATTGTTGTGGCACCAATGCCGCCGGCCATCCCGTGAATTGGAATGATAACGCCATTGCGATTGCCGCCCTTGATCTTGGGGCGCGTCGGTTCCCCGTCATCCGGAACAGGTGTGACGGCTTCGGTCGGTGTCATGACACGCTCAATCGCGCGTTCCAACTCACCTTCGGGAAGCGGGTAGGGGACAAACTCATCGCCGCCTTCACGCAACAAATTGTGCAAGATTGCGGGGCTGACGTCTTCGGTGATCAAGATCACCTTCACGCCCTGCGCTTTGGCCTGACCGATGATCGCTGTGATAGCGGGAATACGCGACTCGTCATCGGAGTCCATCGCGATTGTCAGGAAACGCAGGCTCTTAGCTTCTGGTTGCGCCAGGAAAGGCAATACATCTTCAAATGACAAGTCGCCCCATTGTTCACCAAGGGCGGCCTCCATGTCTTCAATCAATAGGTCAAATACTTGAACATCGCGGCTAACCGTACAGGCAATGATTGGTTGCGGCTCTTGTTGCAACGCGGCGTTGCTGCTCATTGGCATATCCTCATTCTCGCGGTCCCACCTGCCGACAATCTGAAGGCGCAACATGCGCATCACATTCGCCAGCCCACACACTCGTGCCAGGAATTTCCTGTCGCAGGTTTCGCCCGTAATCTTGGCCAGAATGGGGCCAAAAAGCTGCGTTTGTGCGAATTCCGGCAACGATCACAGAGGATTTTAAACGTTGTTGACGCCGCCCTTTTCAGGACGGCGTCAACATGTTGAGGCAATTATTGAGGCTTATGGGGTTTTAGCCGTCGTCGTCGCTGACGGCCGTATCGGTCACCGTGGTCGGTGGCACCGCGCTTGCGACGTATTCGCGGAAGATGATTTCCGCGTATTTGCCGTTCAGCTCATCGTCACGACGGGCCTTCACGAAACCAGAAACTTCGGTCACGGTCCGACGGTTGCGGCGTTCCATTTCCTGTGTTGCCACTACAGGCTGGGTTTCACCCAAGGACACCACCGCTTGCAAGCGAGAACGGTCAACACCCTGAGATACAAGGTAATTCACCACTGCGCGTGCACGGCGCAGGCCGAGACGGCGGTTGTAGGCATTTGAACCGACCAGGTCGGTGTGGCCAAACACCTTGAAGCGGATTTCAGGGAACTGTTTGATCCAGCTTGCTTGCTGGGCCAGCGTTGCCTGTGCGTCTGCCTCAAGTACGGCAGAGTTGAAGGCGAAGTTCACTGTCGTGTCCACTTCTGCAGCAAAACGGCGCTGCAGGTTGATGGCCAGGTTGTTTGCCCCGGTGTGGGTCAAATGGTTGTTCATGGTGGCGGCGCCGAAGTTGCCACCGTCGATCACTGCACCTGTCTCTTTGAGGAAGTTGTTCTCGCCAGCGACGTTAGAACAGGCTGCCAGAGTGGCGAGTGCGACTGCGCTTGTCAGATAGATTTTCATCAGTTCAGTCCTTCTCAATCTTCCAGCACGTAGCCGTAAGAGCCGCTGAAGTCTTGGCGTGCGACTTCACCTGCGCCACCGGTTGTTGGTGCGTTTTCCGCAGCCACACGACCGAAGAGGAAAAGTTCACGCTCGGTTGGGGGACGGACACGGTCTGTCGGCAGGGCCAAGGCTTCGCCGCGTGTTGGTGTGACCAGGTGCGGTGTTACGATGATCACCAGCTCAGTCTGACGACGTGCGTACTCGGCACTGCGGAACAGAGAACCGAGGACAGGGACATCGCCCAGCCATGGCACCTGACCGGTCAGGTCGGTGAAGTCGTCCTGCAAAAGTCCAGCGATTGCAAAGCTTTCACCGTCGCGCATCTCAACCGTGGTGGATGTTTCACGGCGTGTGAACGCATCAACGCTAAATCCGTTGAACTGGATGCCATTTGCGGGATCGATGGACGATACGGCGGCAACCATTTCCAGGTTGATCGTGTCGCGGTCGACAACCCGTGGGATGAAGTTCAGCTCAACACCAAAAGGTTTGTAGTCGATTGTGACACCGCCACCATCGGACTCGCCAGGCACAGGATATTCACCACCGGCCAAGAACTTCGCCTCTTGCCCGCTCAATGCGGTCAGGTTCGGTTCGGCCAACGTGCGGACGACACCGCGACTTTCAAGTGCTTCCAGCAGCACACCAACTTCCAATGCGCCAGCATCGAAACCGAAGAGGAATGCACCGTTATTTTCGTTGATTGTCGGGATGTTACCGCCATTGAACGTGCTGTTCACGGCGCCCGCGCTATTCAGCGTGTTGGTCCCGGCGGAAACGCCAAGATCGCCGCCCAAGCCTGTGCCCTGGATCGCCATCGACGATGCCAGACGCTTGCTGACAGAGCGGTTCATTTCTGCGAACCGCACCTTCAGCATCACCTGCTGTGTGCCACCGACAACCATCAGGTTCGAAACACGCTCTGGAGCATAGCGATTGGCCAGTTCCAGGGCGCGGTCAAGTCGCGCGGTTGAAGAAACCGTTCCGGACAGGACAATCCCGTCGTTGGCGGTGCGGACTTCAATATGCTCTCCTGGCAGGATCTGCTGCAGACGTTCTTTGAATTCTGCAATGTCAGGGGAGACGTGGATTTCTACGTTGGTGATCAGACGGCCATCAGCGCCCAGAAGGGTCATGGTGGTGCGGCCTGGTTCTTTGCCCAACACGTAGATTGTGCGATCCGACAGCGACGAGATGTCGGCGATGCCAGGGTTCGCGATTGAGATTTCCGTAAACGGTCCGTCGCTTTCGACGACGACCGCACGGTTCATCGGCACATTTAGTGCGGATGACGTCGCGCCGCGCAGGACGCGCAGTGTTTCTGCGGCACTTGTGGTTGGGACCGCCGCAAGCGACAGTGCCAAGCCCGCAAGCGCGGCCTTGAAGGTATTTCGATATGTCATTGTGACCTGCCTCTCCGATCACGCCTCGTTGATGGGTCTTTTCGCCCGATGTGTCAGGACGATGCCCCGGTGCCATATTTTTTGCAATATTCAACGCGTTGGAGAGGGAGGCTTATGTGGATAACCAGCAACAGGAGGTCGCAAGCGCCTTAGTTGTATGGGCTATGCAGTGTTTTAATGCTGTCGGACCCACCAGATGCAGTAGCAGGCACCCCGCCATATTTGACGGGGTGTGACAAATTTATCGAGGTTAACCTTGGCAAGCGATCTCAATCTGGATCCGCTCGGTGCCACGACTCTGTGTAATGTAGCAGCGCTCAGGCTCTTCGACAGCGACGGGTTCCGGCTCTGGCTCGGGTGCCGCTTCTTCGACAACACCGAGAAGCGTGCGCTGGTCAATCGAGATTCCGCCGAGCACAGTTGCATCGCCGGCGCCGACGAGAGACAACGACAAGTCACCAGTTGCCTGTGCTTGCGCGAGTGCGGCCACGTCTTCGGGTGAAACCTGCACAGTCACGGTGCGTGCAATAGCAGCGCCGTTGCGGTTGCCGTCGGCGGTTTGGTCAACGGCGATCAGTTCGACGCTGCCTTTGATCAGCTTTGTGACGTTCTGGCTGTCCTGACCAGCTGTCCGCAGGTCGCCCGTCCAATAGACGTCGACCCGGTCACCTGGACGCAGGAAGCCAGATACACCGGACTGCACGTCAACGGTAATGGTGAATGCGCGCATCCCGGGGGAGAGCAAAGATGTGATGCCAGCGATGTCGCCCGGCTCTGTCACCTTGACAGCCAAGACCGGCTCAAGCGCTTCCATTGGGCGCGTGACAACGCGAAGTTCTTCGTCACCCTCTGGGAACAGCTCCTCCTCGGTCAGGAAAACACCTTCGGGTAAATGCGGTTCGGCATATGCGATCAGCTCAACGTCTTCACGGGTCAGCGTTTCGCCATATGCGATTGCACGATTGACGGCGAAGACCTCGACGGTTGGGACTGCTTCCGCAACTTTCTGACGGACCGCGACAAGTTCAGTTTCACGCTGCTCCATATAGCCCTGGACCATATAGACCGCGAAGCCGGCCAATCCGATGCCGACCATCAAAACCAATGCAAAAACAGCGCGCATAATGTACCTCTACTCAGTGTTCAGCCTAATCAGAAATTCCTACGAAAGTGTTTCCACCTGCGCCGGGATCTGATTGGGCCGCATTGCTGTGCCGCGCTTCTGAAACGCAGCCCCCGTTGTTTTCAAATCGTCTGCTGCTTGCAACGGCGGCTATACGACTCAGCTGCTCGTCGCGCGCACAAGAACGCTACTCGCCGAATTGTTGACAGCGGATTGTGTCGTGATCGTGGCCGAAAGGGCAATTTTATCGGGATTTTGAAGCGAATCGCGTCACACGAACGTGCACGTGACTAGCCATTCTGCAGGCTAATGCCAGACGTAGGTAGAGTGGCGATGAACGATAACGTCGCCGCCACTCCTCAAAAACGAGTACCGATTAGTTCGTAGTATCGGTGATGACCGTCGCGATCTGGCCCACTTCAGTATTGACTGCAGGGGTGATCGTTGTAGCAACAGCAACTGCCAGTACGACAACTGCAGCGGTCAGCACAACCCAATCAACTGTCACGGCGCCGTCTTCATCTTTCCAGAAAGTCCGGATCATCTTCATGATCGTCTCCTTCAGCGCAGGCCTGCGACCAAACTCCCGGATGTTCACAGAGTGTGCACCTTCGAGAGATTAGGTTTCAGTCTGGGCCTTTGGTTAAGGTGAAGCGTAAAGACTGTTCGCCAATTAAGAAAAGCCGCGCCGCATGTCGCGACGCGGCTTTCCGTTAACAGTGATCAGACGATTAGTTGGTGTCTGTAACAGCTGTTGCGATCTGGCCCAGCTCGGTGTTCACAGCACCACCAACAACTGTGGAAACGGCAACAGCCAGAGCCACAACAGCAGCAGTCAGAACAACCCAGTCAACAGTCACAGCACCGTCTTCGTCGTTGCGGAAGTTTTTGATGAAGTTAAGCATTTGTAGTCCCTCCTCAGGGTAAGCTAAGTAAAAGTTTCGCCTCTGCGGATCATCTCGGACCGGCCTCTTATGGTCCGATCCCCGCTTTGGATGAGTATCTTTTGGCGGCTGAATGGGGCGACATTGGGACCCCATTGGTGCAATTTCGCGGGCCGCCGATATATTGGCGGAAAATCGCGTAACTATTTGAAAAGACATTAATTAAATATTGACACTTCGGCTGGCTTTTCTGCGGGGCGTTGCCAATTTGCGCCCAATCTTTTTCGAATGATTTGATTGTTTTTGAATGCGTAGCAATCGGACACAAAACCTGCTGTATTGATCCCAACAAAAAGAACAAGCGGCAGGTGGCTTCTCATGATTCTACGGACAGTGGTTTCAGCGGCATTGGCGATTCTTTGCGCAGGCGGTCCCGTGATCGCTGAAGTGAAGCGTCTTCAGCCCGATTTTACATTCAGACGCGTAACGGTCCCATCGTCGGGCAGCACGGGGCCACGCATCACAGTGCAGGTTGCGCCGAAACCGGCCGTCACACCTGCATCCGCCGGAACGCCGGACCCGCAACCGGATGCTCCATCATCGCCTGCGGCTACTTGGTTCTGGGATGCCGTGTCCCCTGCCGCGAACGAAAGCGGCCCGGGTCGTCTTGAAGACGCGCTGACCCTCATTGCCAACCCGCCAAGCGGCGGGGGCGTTGCTGCGCCACGGTTGCAGACACTCCAGAACATCGCCCAGGCCCATGGGGCAGATATCCTGCGCGAAACGGTTGGCACCCGCGTTTCACCCGCTCTTGTTGTCGCTCTGATCGCTGTTGAAAGCGCGGGGCGCGTTGATGTCGAAAGCAGTGCTGGTGCGGTTGGTTTGATGCAACTGATGCCAGCGACGGCGGAGCGGTTTGGCGTCACGGAGCGAACCAACCCTTCCCAAAACATCAAGGCCGGTGTCGCCTACCTTGAATGGTTGATGGGTCATTTCAACAATGACCCCATCCTTGTCCTAGCAGGATACAACGCTGGTGAAGGAGCGGTGCGTTCCAACGGAGGGGTGCCGCCTTATCCCGAGACGAGAAACTACGTGCCAAAGGTTCTGGCTGCGTTTCAGGTTGCAAAGGGATTGTGCCTGACTCCGCCAGAGCTTGTCTCTGACGGCTGCGTCTTTGCCGTTTCAAATATCAACTAGCGGATCAGGACGCTGCAGTTAGACGTCGAAACAAGCTGCCCAATCGGGATGTTTACGGCGCTGGGCGTTCACGAAAGGGCAAAGAGGGATGATCTTGAACCCTTCGGCCCGCGCGTCAGCGATCAGCGCCTCGACAAGTGCCAGCCCAACACCCTGTCCTTCATAAGCCGGATCAACGCTCGTATGATCAGCGATGATCCGGGCGGGGGAGAGTTTGGAATAGGTAAGCTCTGATTGGCCCCCATTGTCATGAGTAATCACGTACCGCCCTTTGCGGTCCGTGATATCTTTTCGAATGTCCCAATCAGACAATCTTGGCTTCCGTGGCGGCGCGCAGGTCTTCTTCGGTGACACCCTCCGCCGTCTCGACGATCTTCAAGCCGCCTTCGACAACATCGAGCACGCCAAGGTTTGTAATAATGCGATCCACGACCCCTGTGCCGGTCAAAGGCAGTGTGCATTCTTTCAGCACTTTTGACGCGCCGTGCTTGTTCGTGTGATCCATCACGACCACCACGCGCCCAACACCGGCCACAAGGTCCATTGCGCCGCCCATGCCCTTTACGAGCTTGCCGGGGATCATCCAGTTCGCGAGGTCGCCATTTTCAGCGACTTCCATCGCGCCGAGGATCGCCATGGCGATTTTACCACCCCGGATCATGCCGAATGACGTTGCACTATCAAAATAGGCGGTCTGCGGCAGTTCGGTGATTGTCTGTTTCCCCGCATTGATCAGGTCAGCGTCAATCTCGTCCTCGGTCGGGAAAGGGCCCATGCCGAGCATGCCGTTCTCCGACTGCAAGGTGACCTCAACGCCGTCCGGAATATAGTTGGACACAAGGGTCGGAATGCCGATGCCCAGGTTGACATATGTGCCGTCTTCCAGCTCTTGCGCGGCCCGAGCGGCCATTTGGTTCCGATCCCACGGCATTATGCGGCCCTCACTGTGCGTTGTTCGATGCGCTTCTCGTGATCACCCTGAATCAGGCGATGCACGTAGATGCCCGGCAGGTGAATACTGTCTGGGTCAAGCGAGCCTGTCGGCACGATCTCTTCCACCTCAAGGACACAAACCTTGCCACAGGTCGCCGCCGGTACATTAAAGTTCCGCGCGGTCTTACGGAAGATCGCGTTACCAGTCTCGTCCGCTTTCCAGGCTTTGGCGATGGAAAGGTCGGCAAAGATGCCTTCCTCCATAATATATGTCTCGCCATTGAAATCTTTATGGTCCTTGCCTTCGGCAATCTGGGTGCCCACGCCGGTCTTTGTATAGAAACCGGGGATACCCGCACCACCGGCCCGCATGCGTTCGGCCAGTGTCCCTTGCGGATTGAACTCAACCTCAAGTTCCCCTTCAAGGAACTGGCGCATGAACTCCGCATTCTCACCAACGTAAGACGACATCATCTTCTTGACCTGCTTGGATTGCAGCAGGATCCCGATGCCAAAGTCGTCAACACCCGCATTGTTCGAAGCAAAGGTCAGATCTTTAACGCCAGCGTCCTTGATTGCTTGCAGCAAAAGTTCCGGAATGCCGCATAGGCCAAAGCCACCCGCTGCGATAAGCATGCTGTCAGACAGCAGGCCGTCCAGCGCGGCGGTGGCGTTGGGGTAGATTTTGTTCATGCCGAAGTCTCCCTCTGTTTCGCCCTTTCATGGCGAGGTGACGCAAGGGAGTCAATGAAATGCGGCGCTGCAGCGTGATTTATGCAACCGGTTGCAAAAATCACGGATCGAACGCATCACGCGGCTCGGCAGATGAGGTCAGGCGGGGGAGGCCTGTGTGTAGGCATTCACAAAACCAGTCATGCCGTTCTTCATAAAGGGAGCAAAATCATCGCGCAGATAGCCGCGGATTGATGGACGCGCGAAGAAAACCGACGGTTTTACATTATAGTTCCAGGTGATCTGCGTGCCGTCCGTGACTTCGGTGAACAGGATCTCGCCGTAGATGTGGTCAATGAAACGCCCGGCGGATGTCGTGATGTTCCAGATCTGATAGGTGAATTCGTTGCTGTCATTTGTCAGGACGCGTTCGTGCGTCCAAGACCCACCTTCGAGATCCACGCGGCGGAGTGAGCCCGGCTGACCCCATGGCCCTTTCAGCACCACAACGTCCGTAATCCGGGGAATGCGCCCCGACGGTTCTAGAAAATCGGTCAGCGGGTTGGCATCCATAAAGGCGCGGACCGCAGAAATGTCGCCAACAACAGTGACGGTGAGCGAATTGGTCAAATAGGCGTCAGTGTCGGTCAGTTCGGGCGGCGTGGGCACAACATCAATATCTGCGCTGGCAGATTGCAGGAAGAACGTCAGTCCAGCGGCGGCAATGCCGGTGGCAATCAAGAGGCGGCGGATCATCGTTTTCTCCATTTTAGTACGAACTTCGTATTAAATAGGAGATCGACTTGATGGTTCAAGTCCTTTGGGTCACGAAAGGGGTATGAGCCGGGCAGAAGACCTGAAAGAGATTGTGAGCACGCTGATGCGTGTGATGCTGGTCAGCGAGCGGACCTCGCCACAGTATCAGCATGTGGTGCGGTACAACCCGCTCGATTTTCACACGCTGGGTATGCTTCGCGCCCAGCCAGGATTGCGTGCGTCAATGCTGGCACAAGGTCTTGGCGTTGCACCAACTACCGCAAGCAGCGTTATCGCCCGCATGGTCAAACGTGGTCATATCAAGCGCACCAAAAGCCCCGATGACGGCCGCGCCATCGCACTCAGTCTCACGGACGAGGGCCTTGCGCTCGCCAACACAATCTACGCGCAGGACATCCGTAACATGGAGTTGTTCCTGTCTGCCGTCTCAGAAGACGAACAGGACCAGATGTTGGCCCTGCTTGATAAAGTGCGCAGACGGGTGTTGTCACTTGAAGGTACTGCGGAGTCGGGGTGACCCCTGAACTAGGCCTTCTTTTTCGCCGCCGGTTTCTTGGCCGCCGCCTTCTTCTTCGGCGCAGCTTTCTTTTTGACCTTTTTGCCAGACTTCGCCGCACGCTCATCAATCAAGTCGACGGCCTGCGCCATCGTCAGCTCATCAGGCTGCACCGTATCGGGGATCGTCGCGTTGATTTTCTCCCACTTCACGTATGGCCCGTATTTGCCGTCATAGATATTGACCGGCCCACCAGCTTCCGGGTGCTCGCCCAACTCCCGGATTGGCACGGCAGCCTGCCCACGGCGACCACGCGATGCAACCTTTTCGGCCAGCAATTGCACCGCACGGTTCATGCCAACGGTCCACACCTCATCAATGGACTCAAGGTTGGCGTTGGTGCCACCGCGATGCGACGTGCTTTCCGCGTGCTTCAGATACGGCCCATAGCGCCCAATGTTCGCCCAGACCATCACCCCGTCTTCCGGGTGCGGCCCAAGTGGACGCGGCAGTTCCAGCAGCTTCAAAGCTTCAGCAAGCTGAATCTCCTCCGGGTTCCAACCTTCTGGTACACCTTGCCGCGGCGGCTTCTTCACTTCTTCAGTTACAGCACCACGCTGTACGTAAGGACCGAAACGGCCCTTGAAGACGCGGATCTCATCACCCTGATCTTCGCCCAGCAGCTTCCCATCCGGCGGAATGGCTGACGCTTCAGCCTCCGGGTTGGGCGGCCCAAACGGCCGGGTATAGCGACACTCGGGGTAGTTCGAACAGCCGATAAAGGCTCCGCCAGATCGCGCAGTTCGCATTGACAAACGTCCGTTGCCGCAATTTTTGCATTGTCGCGGGTCGCTGCCATCTTCGGTGGGCGGGAACAGATGCGGCTCCAGCACCTCGTTGATCTTCTCAAGTACTTCACCGATGCGCAGATCAGCCGTCTCTGCAATCGCAGCCGAGAAATCGCGCCAGAACTGTCCAAGGACCTTCTTATAGTCCGCATCGCCCGCGCTGACTTCATCAAGCTGGTTTTCCAGATCAGCAGTAAAGTCATAGCCCACATAACGGCGGAAGTAGTTCGACAGGAATGCTGTCACCAGCCGCCCCTTGTCCTGCGGGATCAGCCGGTTCTTTTCTTTCTCGACGTAGCCGCGATCCTGAATGGTCGTGACGATAGATGCATATGTGGACGGTCGCCCGATGCCGAGCTCTTCCATACGCTTGACGAGCGTCGCTTCGGTGTAGCGGGGTGGGGGCTGAGTAAAATGCTGTTCGGGGTCGACGGATTTCTTCGCCGCTGGCTCGCCTTCCATGATCTGCGGAAGGCGCTTATCGTCATCATCGACAACAGAGTCGTCGCGACCTTCTTCGTAAACGGCAATGAACCCGTCAAACACCATCACCTGACCGTTGGCGCGCAACACAACTTGGCCATCATCACTGGCCACATCGACCGTCGTCCGCTCAAACTTCGCCGCGGCCATCTGTGAGGCGATGGTGCGCTTGTAGATCAGGTCATAAAGCTTGCGCTGATCGCTATCGACGATCTTTGCACTGGCCGTATCGACCATCATGTCGGTGGGGCGCACACATTCGTGGGCCTCTTGGGCGTTTTTGGCCTTGTTCTTGTACATGCGCGGCTTTGCGGGAACATAGTCAGCGCCGAACTTTGCTTTGATCGCATCGCGCGCGCCGGTCACGGCCTCAGGCGCCATATCGATTCCGTCTGTCCGCATGTAGGTAATTAGGCCGGCTTCATAGAGGCGTTGGGCGACCGACATCGTCTGTTTTGCACCCATGCCGAATTTGCGGGACGCCTCCTGCTGTAAGGTCGACGTCATAAACGGGGGCGAGGGGTTCCGCGTGCCTGGCTTCGCTTCAACCGATTTGACCGTCAGATCGCGCGAATTGATCGCCTGCACCGCCATTTCGGCCTGTGTCGCGTCGGCAATCGAAAACTTGTCGAGCTTGTCGCCCGCCAGTGTCGTTAGTCGCGCTTCGTAGGTTTGTCCCCGTGGCGTCGTCAGCAGCGCTTTGACTGACCAGTACTCCTGCGGGCGGAATACCTCGATCTCCATCTCGCGTTCAACGATTAAGCGCAGGGTGACAGACTGCACGCGCCCAGCGGACTTCGCACCGGGGAGCTTACGCCAAAGTACCGGCGACAATTTGAACCCAACAAGATAATCGAGGGCCCGGCGAGCCAGATAAGCGTCGACGAGCGGTGTATCGACCTGGCGCGGATTCTTCATCGCCTCGGTCACAGCCGCCTTGGTGATCGCGTTGAATACAACGCGGCTGACAGGCGTGTCTTTTTTGATCGCCTTGCGGGCGGTCAACGCCTCGGTCAGGTGCCAGGAAATCGCCTCGCCTTCGCGATCCGGGTCGGTCGCGAGGATCAGTTCGTTGTCGTCTTTCAGCGCGTCAACAATCGCTTTGATGTGCTTTTTGCTGTCGCTTGCGACCTCCCATTTCATGGCAAAGTCGTCTTCAGGGTCGACCGAACCGTCTTTCGGAGGCAGGTCGCGGACGTGTCCGAAGGATGCCAGAACCGTATAGTCGTTGCCTAAATACTTGTTAATTGTCTTGGCCTTAGCCGGGGACTCAACAACGACAACTGGCATGAGATTCCTTTCAAATCGGTCGGGGGACCCGTGATCGCGGAACATGTGGGGGTCCGGCGTCCATTGTCAATGCGCCTTTGCGTGATCGGCAGAAATGGGCAGGAGAGGTCGCGCAAGGGGGCCTTTTTTGACACTGATCCTCACCCCGTGAGTATGTGCGACAACCTTCTAACGCTTCACCAAAAACGGGGCCGTCAGCCCGTCTCTTAATGCACCAAGGCAAGCAGGCCGCCGGGGCTGCGTGTGATTTTCCCCGACAGTTCGAGATCGGTAAGTGCCGGGGCGATTTCGCCAGACGGCGCGGCAAGGTCACGGATCAACTGATCCTCTGCAATAGGTGTGGGGCCCAGGCGGCTTAGGATCTCCCCGTGCAACGCTACTGCATCACGCAGCGGCTTTGAGGGCTGTCGCTGTAGCGGCAATTCTGCTTGCGGCGCGGGCTTCACAAGTGGTGACAAAGCGTCCAACACGTCATCGGCCGAGCGGACCAAAGTCGCTCCGTCCCGCAGTAACATGTTGCACCCGGCCGCACGCGCATCAAACGGGTGGCCCGGCACCGCGAGAACCTCACGCGCCTGATCCAACGCGCCTCTTGCGGTGATGAGCGAGCCGGATTTGGCCGCCGCTTCGACCACAACCACGGCGCGGGCGAGTCCAGAGATAATGCGGTTGCGTGCCGGGAAGTGCCGCGCCTGCGGGGACATGCCCATGGGCATCTCAGAGAGCCGCAGACCCTTGCGGCCGATGTCATGCGTCAGTTTTGTGTTCTCTGCGGGATAAACCACGTCAACACCACCCGCCTGCACGGCAATCGTACCATGCTCAAGACTTGCAATATGCGCGGCCGTATCGACGCCCCGTGCGAGGCCTGAGACGACAATGTACCCTGCATCCGCCAACCCGCTTGCCAAAGCCTTGGCCATCCGCGTCCCGAGGGACGAGGCATTGCGGGCCCCGACGAGGGCAATCATAGGCGCGTGCAATAGCGCGCGGTTGCCGACTGCCCACATCAACGGCGGCGCGTCCTCGATTTGGCCAAGATCGTTAGGATAGTCGGGGTGATCATCGGACAGGAGCGTTGCGCCAGCGCGTTTTGCGCGTGCGATTTCGTCGGTTACATGCTCAAGGCTACATGGCTGGTAGTCCTTCACACCCGCCGCACGTGCGACTTCAGGCAAGGCTGCGAGTGCTGCTGTTGGTGTGCCGTGTTCCTGGATCAACCGCCGGTACGTGGCAGGGCCAACCCTGCGAGAGCGTAGCAGACGGAGGCGGGTGATCAGATCGTCTTCCGTGGTGGGTGGGAGTGGGGGGTGGGTGGAAGGTATCACGTTTCCAAAATCCCGCTCTCTGCCTGCTACAGGATCAGGTTTAAGCAGCACAGATTAACGATGAATGAACGTTAATCCCGCCATTTCTGGGGGTATCGGAAACAAGGTTTCAGCAAAAATACAGCAATTTCAATTGGTCGGTTCGAAGGCTCTTTTTCGGCCAAACCGAAAATTCAAAACCGCCCATCCGCAAAGTGCCTGAATAGCCAGTGTCGCCGCGAGGAAAGGAATCATTTCTGGTGCTTCTGTCGTCAGGTCGCCGTTGAAGAAGACATGCGCAAACGGCAGCCCAATGAGCCAACTGAGCGCCACCATACTCCCGGGCCCTGCCCAGCCATAGGCACGTGCCACATGCACAAGCGCAGCCATGGCGATCGCAAGGAGGCCGGCGGTCAGCGGCGCAACAAGAACGAAAACAGGTGCGGACATCAGCGCAGCCGCCACCAGAAACACTGTCCGACTGCCATCGGTCTCGCCGACGACAACATCGGACAGGGCTGTATAGCTGCCCCAGACAACGAAGAACGCCGGGATGGCGGGAAGGACGAGACCGCCCAGAACGGCAGCCATCGACCGGCCCCAGTTGCGTCCCGTCAACGGCCCGCTGCGCAATATGCCTTTAAGCTGCAGCACCGCCGACCGTCAGACCGCCAATCATTAGGCTTGGCTGGCCGACACCAACCGGCACCCACTGCCCGGCTTTGCCGCAGTTGCCGATGCCGGGATCAAGCGCCATGTCGTTGCCAATGCCGCGAATGTGCTTAAGAGCAGTGGCACCGTCACCGATCAGCGTTGCACCTTTCACCGGCGCCCCAACGACACCGTCCTTCACGCGATAGGCTTCCGTGCAACTGAAGACGAATTTGCCATTGGTGATGTCAACTTGCCCGCCACCGAAGCCGACCGCATATATCCCATCTTTAAGGTCTGCGACCAGCGACGCCGGGTCGGTGTCGCCCGCCAACATATAAGTATTTGTCATGCGTGGCATGGGCGCGTGGGCAAAGCTTTCGCGGCGTCCATTGCCGGTTGGCGCGACACCCATCAAGCGCGCGTTCTGCCGGTCCTGCATGTAGCCCACAAGAACACCATCCTCGATCAGCGTGTTCTTCGCTGAAGGCGTGCCTTCATCGTCCACCGTGATCGACCCGCGCCGGTCCGGGATCGTGCCATCGTCCAGCACTGTCACACCTTTCGCCGCAATCTGCTGGCCCATTAAGCCCGCGAAAGCAGAAGTGCCTTTACGGTTGAAATCACCTTCGAGCCCATGGCCAATCGCTTCGTGAAGCAAAATTCCCGGCCAACCCGGGCCAAGCACCACGTCCATCACACCCGCCGGGGCGGCTTCGGCCTCAAGGTTCACCAGCGCAATCCGCAATGCCTCTCGCACCATCGGCTCCCACGAATCGCGGACAATAATTTTGGTCAGACTGCCGCGCCCGCCACCGCCCATAGAGCCGCTTTCGCGCCGTCCGTTCTCTTCTACGATCACACCGACGTAAATCCGCGTCATGGGGCGGGTGTCCGTCACAAGTGTCCCGTCGGGGCGAAGAATCAGCACCTCCTGATGCGATGCGGCCAAAGACGCCGAGACTTGGATGACGCGCTTATCCAGCGACCGGCCAAATTCATCAATCTCGCGCAACAGATCGATCTTGGCCGGGAAAGTCGCCTGTGCCATCGGATCAGCGTCGGAATAGAGCTTTTTGTTGGTGCCCGCAGGTGCGGCTGCAAGCGTGCCGCCGCCATCCCCAACAGCCAGACGGGCGGTGGACACCGCGCGCTTGAGCGCATGTTCATCAATGGTCGTGGAATGTGCATACCCTGCTGTCTCACCTTTCACAGCCCGCAATCCAAAGCCTTCGGAGGCATCGAAGCTCGCGTTTTTGACGCGCCCATCGTCAAAAGTCAGCACCTCGGACCGCTTGCGTTCAAGAAACAGCTCCCCATCGTCGGCGCCTGCCGTGGCCTCCTGCACCAATTTCAGGGCCGTCTCGCGATCCAGGTTGGTCTCAAACGGGCGAAATGGATCGGATGACATGCGGTTTTGCTCCATTCAGGGGTGCAAACAGAGAAAAGCGTCTGTTTGCCGCAACAGCGGTTCTTGAGTTGTCCATCTGAATATGGGACATGAGCCGCAGGATACAACGGGATTCCGGTTTGCACGCCATCGTGCCTTGGGACCCCGCAACGCTTTGCCGCTGTCGGCACCTTGAAGAACAGGAACTCACATGCGTATGACGACACTCGCAAAATCGACATTGGCCGCAGCCGGGCCTAGCCTCTTTGGCGCAGCCGCTTCAGCGCAGGACGTCAATCAAGAGCTCGAAGTGATCGGTGTGCCAGAGCCGGGTGCGACAGGCTTCCAGCCCGCCGCGACAGAGCTTGCCCGCGATTTGCAGTGGCTCGACGGGATGTTGCTGGTGATCATCACGCTGATCTCGTTGTTTGTTGTCGCCTTGCTCGCTTGGGTAATCCTGAAATTCAACAACAAGTCGAACCCGACACCCGCAACCTTCACTCATAACTCCCCGCTAGAAGTCGCTTGGACCGTCATTCCGATTGCCATCCTCGTCTTCATCGGTGCGTTCTCGTTGCCTGTTCTGTTCAAGCAGCAGGAGATTCCTGAAGGCGACGTGCACATCAAAGTAACGGGGTACCAGTGGTTCTGGGAGTATGAGTACACAGACGAAGAAGTCCTTTTCGCATCCTACATGCTGGCCGAGGACGAGCTTGCCGACTACGGCTATGAGCCAGAGCATCATCTGCTGGCGACCGACACAGCCGTTGTTGTGCCGGTCGGAGCCACCGTTGTGATGACCGTCACCGGTGCTGACGTCATCCACTCCTGGACGATCCCATCTTTCGGCGTGAAACAGGACGCGGTGCCTGGGCGTTTGGCGCAGCTGTGGTTCGCCGCAGAACAGGAAGGCGTCTACTTCGGTCAGTGTTCTGAACTTTGCGGCAAAGACCACGCCTACATGCCGATCACTGTGAAAGTCGTGAGCCAGGAGGCCTATGACGAGTGGCTGGTCGCTGCGAAAGAACAGAACCCAGTTTAATGTGTAGGGTGGGTGATCCCACCTGATCTGAAAGAGTACGCATCCCGCATGAGCGATATGAGCGTTCAAGAAACTGCATACACATCCTCGGCGACTGAGCCGGGGATGTCTGACTATTTCGCGTTGATGAAACCACGCGTCATGTCGCTTGTGGTTTTCACGGCGCTGGTGGGCCTTCTGGTTGCGCCCGTTCCGGTGCATCCGTTTATCGGCTTCGTTGCGATCCTGTGCATCGCCGTAGGGGCAGGAGCCTCGGGCGCGCTGAACATGTGGTGGGATGCGGATATCGACGCGCTCATGAAGCGGACAGCAAAGCGTCCGATCCCGTCAGGCCGCGTGCCAGCAGGTGATGCGCTCGCCATCGGTCTGGCACTTTCAGGCTTTTCAGTTGTGCTGCTGTGGCTGGCGACCAATGCGCTCGCCGCTGGTTTGCTGGCGTTTACGATCTTCTTCTACGCAGTCGTATATTCGATGTGGCTCAAGCGCTCGACCCCTCAGAACATCGTGATCGGTGGTGCGGCAGGGGCGTTCCCTCCGATGATTGGATGGGCTGTTGCGACTGGTACGGTCTCAATCGAATCTGTCCTGATGTTCGGCCTGATCTTCATGTGGACGCCGCCACATTTCTGGGCGCTGGCCTTGTTTGTGAAGTCCGACTACGGCAATGCAAATGTGCCAATGTTGACTGAAACCCATGGGCGCGACAGCACGCGCAAGCACGTGTTGATCTACACACTTCTGTTGGCTCCGGTCGCAATTGGCCTTGGTTTCACCAGCATCGGTGGTCCGGTCTATCTGACGGTCGCGGTCCTGATGAACGCTTGGTTCCTGAAGGGGGCTGTCGACCTCTGGCGGCGCGACGACGCTGCCGCCGAAGCGGACAACTACGCCGTTGAAAAGCAGGTCTTTAAAATCTCGCTCTACTACCTTTTTGCGCATTTTGTGGCGCTCCTGGTGGATGCAGCCTTGCGCCTCAACTTGGGGGCTGTGTGATGGCGATCAAAGTCGAACATGAAATGCATACGCGCCGCAAAGGGCGCAACATCGGCGTTGGCCTTCTCCTGACCGGCTTGATTGGCATTGTATTCGGCCTGACGGTGGTGAAGGTCCTACAACTGGACAACATCACCCAGCTTGAGAAATTTGATCACGTGGCCCGCCCGCAGTTGATCCCGCAAGAGGAGGCGAATTGATGAACATCTTTCCGAACCTTCAGGGACCAAAACGGACAGCTGCGCAGGCGGCAGGCGTTGTGTTCATCATGGGCTCGCTCGCGTGGGCATCGGTGCCGTTCTACGACTGGTTCTGCCGGGTTACCGGCTTTGGCGGCGCGACAAACGTGGTGGCAGAAGGCAGCGATGTCGTCCTCGATCAGACAATAACAATCCGCTTCGACGCCTCGCTTGAGCGTGATATGCCATGGACGTTCAAACCCGAAGTTCGCGAGATGGAGATCCGCATCGGCGAAACAGGCCTGGCCTTTTACGAAGCACACAACCCGCTTGATGTGCCAATCGCAGGCACCGCGTCGTACAACGTGACGCCGTATGAGGCGGGCGCGTTCTTCGACAAAATCCACTGCTTCTGTTTTGAAGAGCAGATTTTGCAGCCGGGTGAAACGGTGATGATGCCGGTCAACTTTTTTGTGGATCCTGCCATCGTGGACGACCGCGAGGGGCAATACGTGCATACCATCACGCTCAGCTACACCTTCTATGAGATTGACCTGCCGGAAGAGTATCAGCAGGCCGCATTGACCAACGTGGCGCCAAGCGCCATAGAGACCCAACAGTAAGACCCTGAGGGACGTCCACCATGGCGCATGAAAAGAACCACGATTATCACATTCTGAACCCCTCAATCTGGCCGTTTCTCGGCGGTTTGGGCGGCTTCATTATGCTCTTTGGCGCCGTCCTTTGGATGCACGGCTCTGGCCCCTACGCTTTCCTGATCGGTTTCGCACTGACGCTTTACGTCATGTACGCCTGGTGGGCCGAGGTGGTGACAGAAAGCCAGGTCGGTGATCACACGCCGGTTGTACGCATCGGTCTGCGTTACGGCTTCATTATGTTCATCATGTCAGAAGTAATGTTCTTCGCGGCCTGGTTCTGGAGCTTCTTCAAACACGCGATGTATCCGATGGGGCCGCAATCACCTGCGGTTGATGGTGTCTGGCCGCCAGTGGGGATCGAAACATTCGATCCATGGCACCTGCCTTTGATCAACACGATGATCCTGCTCTGCTCCGGTATGGCCGCAACTTGGGCACACCACGCGCTGGTGCATGAAAACAACCGCGAAGACATGAAGTGGGGTCTGATCCTGGCTGTCGTCTTGGGTGTAATCTTCACGGGCTTCCAGGCCTACGAATATAGCCACGCTGCTTTTGGCTTCGCTGGCAACATTTACGGCGCGAACTTCTTCATGGCGACGGGCTTCCACGGCTTCCACGTGATCATCGGCACTATCTTCCTGCTGGTTTGTCTGATCCGCCTGCAAAAGGGTCACTTCACGCCAGAGAAACACGTCGGGTTCGAAGCCGCAGCTTGGTACTGGCACTTCGTTGACGTGGTGTGGTTGTTCCTGTTTGCTGCTGTCTACGTCTGGGGCGGCTAAGAGCGGGCTTCGGTTCAATTGACTTCATGAATTTGAAAACGCGCTGGGCCACCCCGGCGCGTTTCTCGTTGAGGCTGTCGATTTCTTTCAGAGAGTTCGTCAACCGAACAACCGTGACCTCCCGAGGTCGCCAAACCACCGAAGCGATGTCGCACCCCCTTCACCCCAACCGCAGCCCCCGCTAAACCCCTCTCAATCCCGGAGGCCGCTTTGCGCAACATCATCTTTCCACTCCTACTCGGCATCGCAGGCTGCGCGGTCCTGATCAGTCTTGGCACGTGGCAGGTCCAACGCCTTGCTTGGAAAGAAGGTATCCTTGCAGAGATCAACGCCCGCCTCGCGATGGAACCTGCACCGCTGTCCTTTGACATGACGGAAGAAGACGACGAATACCGCCGCGTGGCACTTCAGGGCACCCCAACGGGTGAAGAACTCCACGTCCTGACCTCTGGCACTGCCGCAGGTACCGGCTATCGCGTGATCTCCAAAGTGACGTTAAATACAGGCGAGTATATCCTGCTCGATCAGGGTCTTCTCCCGCTCGACGCGAAAGACGCTCCGCCGCAAACTGACCCAATCCAGGTCACCGGCACCATCCTCTGGCCCGATGATAAACATGGCTCGACACCGGAACCCGATCTGCCCAAGAACATCTGGTTCGCCCGCAACGTGCCCGATATGGCAGCACATCTGGACACGCAGCCCTTCATGGTCATCGCGTCCGAGGTCACCCCGCCAGACCCGCGCCTGATCCCGCTCCCGGTGCGCACGGCCAACATCAAAAACGACCATCTGGAATATGCGATCACATGGTTCTTGCTGGCCGCCGTTTGGGCGATTATGAGCCTGTATTTGATGATCCGCACACGCAAAGAGGCCTGATCCATGCGCTACATCTCGACCAGAGGACAGGCCCCTGTGCTGACATTCGAGCAAGCAATGCTGACGGGCCTCGCCCGTGATGGCGGGTTGTACCTGCCGGAAAGCATTCCAACCCTGACAGAGGCCCAGATTGCAGCCATGGCGGGGATGTCCTACGAAGACATCGCCTTCACCGTGATGCGGCCCTTCATCGGCGACACGTTCAGCGATGATCAGTTCAAGCAGCTGATCAAACAAGCCTACGCAGACTTTGGCCACGCCGCCCGCGCGCCGCTAGTGCAACTCGACAGCAACCACTTCCTGTTGGAGCTGTTCCACGGCCCCACGCTCGCCTTCAAAGACTTCGCGATGCAGCTGATCGGGCAGATGTTCGAAGCGGCCCTGACGCGTTCCGGCGACCGCGTGACCATCGTCGGTGCAACCTCTGGCGACACCGGTTCTGCGGCGATGGAAGCGTTCCGCGGCCTCGATGCGGTCGACGTCTTTATCCTCTACCCACATGGCCGCGTCAGCGAAGTGCAGCGCCGCCAGATGACGACACCGTCAGAGGCGAACGTCCACGCCCTCGCCGTCGACGGTGACTTTGATGACTGCCAGGCGGCAGTCAAGGACATGTTCAACGATTTCGCCTTCCGGGAAGAGGTGAAGTTGGCAGGCGTGAACTCGATCAACTGGGGCCGGGTACTCGCGCAGGTCGTCTACTACTTCTCCAGCGCCGTCTCCCTTGGTGCGCCGCACCGCGAGGTCAGCTTTACCGTCCCCACAGGGAACTTTGGCGACATCTTCGCAGGCTATATCGCCAAACAGATGGGCCTGCCGATCAAAGACCTCGTGGTCGCCACCAACATGAACGACATCCTGCACCGCACGCTGGAAACCGGGGCTTACACGAAAGAAGGCGTGACGCCGACGATTAGCCCGTCGATGGACATCCAGGTCTCCTCCAACTTCGAACGCGCACTTTTCTACGCCTACGACCAGGACGGCGCGACCGTGGCAGGCCAGATGGACGACCTCAAAGGAGGCGGTTTCCAGATCAGCCAGGGCGCCTACCAGATGCTGAAGGACACATTCAAATCAGGTCGGGCATCAGAAGATCAAACATCCGCCGCAATCCGATCCTACAACGCGCGCCATGGTGAATTGCTCTGCCCACATACCGCTGTCGGAACACATGTGGCAGAGGCACATTTGGGTGCCACACCCATGATCACCCTCGCCACCGCACACCCCGCCAAGTTCCCTGACGCAGTGTCAAAAGCTACCGGCATCACACCGCCCTTGCCGCAACGCATGGCGGACCTGTATGACCGGCCGGAACGGGTGACGCGGGTTTCCAATACGCTTGCCGACATCCAGGCGATTATCAAAGAACGGATCACCCTTTGACCATCCAGACCCACACCCTGTCCAACGGCTTCCAGATCGTGACGGAAGCCATGCCGGGCCTCAAATCCACATCCATCGGCATTTGGGTCCAGGCGGGCGGGCGGCACGAACGGGTGGAACAGAACGGCATCGCTCATTTTCTGGAACACATGGCGTTCAAGGGCACCAAGACCCGGACGGCCCTGCAAATCGCCGAAACCATCGAAGACGTGGGCGGCTACATCAACGCCTATACGTCTCGGGAGATGACAGCTTATTATGCCCGCGTGCTCGAAGACGACGTCGCACTTGGCCTCGACGTGATCGCCGACATCTTGCTGAACCCGGTGTTTGATCCGGCAGAGATTGAGGTCGAACGCGGGGTGATCCTGCAAGAGATCGGACAGACGAACGACACGCCCGATGACATCGTATTCGACTGGCTGCAAGAGGCCGCCTATCCCAACCAGGCCCTTGGTCGGACGATTCTTGGCCCTACCGAACGCGTCTCGGCTTTCTCACGCGAAGACCTGAATGGTTTTGTCGGCGAACACTATGGCCCGAACCAGATGATCCTCGCTGCGGCGGGCGGTCTCGACCACGACGCCATCGTGAAACAGGCAGAAGCGCTTTTTGGCCACCTGTCCCCGATCGAACGCCCCACGAACCTGATCCAACCTGCGGCTTTTGGCGGCGGTGAACGCCGTGAGATCAAGCAATTGGAACAGGTGCATTTTGCGCTCGCGCTCGAAGGCCCGAACTACCGTGATCCGGCAATTTACACCGCACAAATCTACGCCTCTGCCATGGGCGGCGGCATGTCGTCCCGGCTGTTTCAAGAGGTCCGCGAAAAACAGGGTCTCTGCTACACCGTTTTCGCGCAAGCGGGAGCTTACGAGGATACCGGCCTGACGACCATCTATGCTGGCACCTCCGCCAGCCAGATCGACCAGCTTGCCAACATCACGATTGATGAGCTGAAACGCGCTGCGGACGATATGACGGCATCTGAGGTCGCACGTGCGCGGGCGCAGATGAAGGCGGGCCTTCTGATGGGGCTTGAGAGCCCGTCAAACCGCGCCGAACGCTTGGCCCGCCTTTTGTCGATCTGGGGTCGCATCCCAACGCTGGAAGAAACTATTGCGAATATCGACGCAGTCACCACAGGCGACGTGAAAGCCTATGCGGGTCAGGTCGCCGGGTCTGCAGGCACAGCGCTTGCGGTCTACGGTCCCGCCGAATCCGCCCCGAGTCTGGAGGCCCTCCGGGCCCGCCTCGCTGCCTGATGATCGGCGTCCGTCGGAAAGTCCGTTTGCAGACGGAGCGTCTGACGCTCCGCCCGCCGACCCATTCCGACTTTCGGCCCTGGGCGGCGCTGCGTGACGAAAGCCGCGCGTTTCTGATCCCGTGGGAGCCGACATGGGCACGTGAGCACCTGTCGCGCAAGGCCTTCACCAATCGGGTCTACTGGGCGCAACGCTCAATTTCATCAGGCACCGCGTTGCCGCTTTTCATCTTCCGCCGGTCTGATCAAACGCTGGTTGGTGCCATCACACTGGACCACATCAAACGCGGCCCGGCGCAATCAGGCGTCACCGGCTACTGGATCGGGCAGCAATACGCCCGCCAGGGCTTCATGCGTGAGGCGATCATGTCTGTCGTGCATTATGCCTTCACAACACTCGACCTCAGCCGGATTGAGGCCGGGTGTTTGCCCGAAAATACGCCCTCTCGCAGTTTGTTAGAGAAATGCGGGTACAAGTACGAAGGCGTTGCGCAAAGCTATTTGCAGATCAACGGGCGCTGGCGGAACCACGTGCTTTACGCCAATTTGCGTCACGACCGGCGCGGGAAAACGGATACGGGGTAGGTCGAGGGTGATCCACCAAGTGCGGGTGTGTGTGGCAATGGCGGCGATCTGGCTTCTGGCCAGCTGCGGTGTGCCACTGCACCCCGTTGGCGCACAGAACCCGCTGCTCTATGACCCGGCAAAGGTCGCGCGTGCGGACACCATCGCCATATTCATTCCCGGTGCCTTGTCGTCGGTTGATATTTTCGAGGCGGCCGAGGTCTGGGAAGACCACGGCTACGCGCGCGCAGTTTATCGCTATCCGGGCCTGGACGATCTGGACAACGACCATTTCGTGAGCCCCGCGCAGGTTGCTGAAAACATCGCGGCCTTTGCCAATCGCTATCCTGACAAGGACATCGCGCTGATCGGCTACTCCACCGGTGGTCCCATCGCTTTGCTGACCGCGCCACAGATCACGGGCGACCGCAGCGTGAAGATCGCGGCCATGTCGACCGCCGTCGAATATGGTGGCGGACTGCCGACGGTCTGGCGCGGGCTGGTCGATATCGTGCGGGCCATGGCAGCGACCGGATCTGTGGATCGGCAGGTGGTGTGGAAACGGTTTTGGTCAGGGCTGCTTTATGGCCCGGATGCGCTGGACGACCCGGCGTTTGCAGACAGATTGGAGCGCGACATCAAGGAAGGCGAAAAGATCATCGTCCGCCTCGACCCGGCCGTGGCTTTGGCGCACACGATTGGGCTGCCAAACTTTGCAGTGCCGGACGGTCTGGACCTCGCTGATGTGCCGGTTGCGTTCTTTGTTGGCCTGAACGACCGCGTTTTCTCAACCGCGCAAACCCGGCGGTTCTCACGCAAGGTGGATGGGGTGACAATCTACGGTTATCCCGAGCAAGGGCACTTGCTGTTTTTCACGCGACCAGAGGTCTTTGACGACATGCGCGCGTTTCTGGAGGATCGACCGGTGCGCTAGTTTTTTGCTGCGCAAAAGTGGAGGCGCTGCCTCCACACCTCCGAGGTATTTTCAGCAAGAAGAAGGGGCTTAGAGGTCCTCGATCCGCCCCAGCACGTCCAGCCCCTGTTGGTTGAGCCAGTGCAGCATGTCGATGAAAATCCAGTTCTCGGCCAGCTTGTCACCATCGCGCCGGTACATATCCACCACGCGCATATCCGCAGGCGTCGCGGCAGGAAGCCCCATGTAGCCGCCCGCATTTGTCACCGTCAGATTGGCCCAGCCAAAGAAGCCGCCAAAGTTGCCTTCTGCGATCCGGCAGATATGGCCGTTGTATTTGCGGTCTTTGATCTGCGTACGGAACGGCGCCTGATGCTGATCGATGTAGCGATCGATTGTATAGGTTGCCCCGATCCCGGCGGGACCCCACCAGATCATGTCATCGTGCCAGCATTGTCGTAGCTCTTCCTGGCGCGACATGTATTTTTGGTGGGTATTGATGTCGCCGATCATTCGGTTGATCAGGTCAAGCGTCTTGGTGCCTTCTACCGGATCCGCATCTTCATGAAGCAGCCCGTCATGGGTCATCGGCCCCGGCTGCACGAGGAATGCGCCTGTTTGTGGGGGTAGGGGGTATTGGCCCGCCTGTTGCATCAGATGCAATAGATCAATGAAGAGCGACGTTTCCGCGATCTTGCCATCCTCAACCCGGTGGAACGTCGCATAGCGCAGCATCGCGATCCGGCGCGTGGGTTTGATCCCCAGAAACGGCGCATCAAAAAGCCCCATCAGGTGCCCCATCGACCCGACCCAGACGCTTTTGCCGCCGTCGCAATCGTTTGCGCCGGCAAAGAACATGTCTTCGCGGTGTTGTACCCGGCTGAATGCTTGCAGGAAGGGGGTATAAAATGTCTGCGCTACGGCCTCCGCCCCCCGCTGTTCATGGAACGGATGCATCCCACGCCAGTGCCAGTCCTGGGTCGTGTTCTCCGCCAGTGCCGTTGCAATCTGCGCGGGCAGGGCGGCGTTCAGCGCAGCATGATGGGCGCGGACGATCCGCTTGGCGTCTTGGAGTGTCGTCACAAAATCCTCCTGGGCTCCGCCTGTTCACAGGCAAAAAGGTCTCCCGGACCTTCTTATAGATACCTGTTTACCCTTTGACGGCCCCTGCAGTCAGACCAGACACAATCTGGCGCTGGAAGAACATGATCATCACAAACAGGGGTGCCGTGATGGATACAACAGCAGCCACAGCAAACATCACGTTACCCTTTGTCTGCGTGGTGCCAAGGAAGGAGTTCAGCTTCGGCACCATGGTCTGGTTTTCCTTCGACAGCAGCATCGAGGTCACTGCAAAGTCGTTATAGGCCAGCAAGAAGCTGAACAGCCCCGTTGTGATCACGCCTGGCCACATTACCGGGATGATGACATGGCGGAACGCCTGAAAGCGTGTGCAGCCATCGACCATTGCGGATTCGTCCAGATCCTTGGGGATGTTCTTGAAAAACGCATGCAGCATCCAAAGCGTGAAAGGCTGGTTGATCGCGACAAGCACAATGATTGTTGTGCTTAGGTGCCCCCAAAGGTTCCACTCAAAGAACGGCAACAGATAGCCAGAGACAAGGATCAGTGGCGGCGTTGCGCGGAAGATCAGCGCAAACAACAGCAGCCAGAACGCATAGCGGTAGGGCGAGCGCGAAAGTGCGTAACCTGCAAGCGTCCCGCAGGTGAGCGAGATCGTCACCACACAGACGCAAACGATCAACGTATTGAACGCCGCCCGCCAGAACTCTTCCTGGATCCACGCCCCATAGTATCCATCCCCGGTAAAGGACCCGCCGGTCTCAATCCGGGTTAGCGTGCCGTAGAGCGAATTGGCCCAATCTGCTTTTGAGAAAAAGTCACCCTCGACTTTGAAGGAGCCCCACAACGTCCACAGGAACGGGAAGGCGGCAAGGATCAACCAGATCACCAGAAAACTGGTGGCCAGTAGTTGTACGGTCATTGGACGGCGAGTGGCAGTTGACATGACGCGTCTCCTTACTTGGTATCGAATTCACGCCAAGTCCGCACGAGGACGGGCATGAGCAGGATGGCGACAAAGACAATGGTCAGCACGGATGTGGCCGCAGCAGACGACAACAACCGCGTTTCACCGCCGAGGTCCGTGAAGATCGCAATCGACAGCGAGCGCGCATGGGCCTGGGCCTGGAAAGAGATGATCGGCTCAAACACCCGGAAGTTATCCATCAGCTGGATCAAAGCGATGAATGTGGTCAGCGGCGCAAGATGCGGGACGATCACGTAACGGATCCGCTCCCAACGGCTGGCGCCATCAATCATCGCCGCTTCCAAGGTATCCGTGTTCACGGTCTGCAACCCCGCGTAATAGACGATGAACGCGAAGGGGATCGAACTCCAAGTGCCGTAGAACATGAGCATGATCCACATCAGCGGGGTGGAGGCTTTTACGGATAGCGACGGGTCATTGGCGAGCCATTGTAACGCCGTTCCCAAAATCCCACGTGCATCCACCATCCAGAACAGGATCAATGCGCCAACCAAAGGCGTAACGATCATGGGCAGCAGCGAGAAAAAGATTGTCGGGCCTCGCAGGGACCGCGCGACTGAATTCACGGCAATGGCCACAAAGAACCCCAGGATGATCGTCATCGGGGTCACGATGGCTGTGTAGGTAAGCGTGAACGCCATTGCGCCGTAGAAGGGCAGATTCATCAACGTGCCCCAGAACTCCCGGTAGCTGCCAGAGGCCTCCCAGGCGGCGGCGACCTCGTCGACGGCAAGGTGGTTGCGGTCTCTATAAACGGAGGTACCCGCGAACTTGCCCAAGGGCTGCGCATCGCGCAGCGCCTGCGTGGCTTCCTGATCGACAGACTGGGCCTCAACACATCCGAAGGGGCCGCAGTTTTCGACGGTGACGATGACCTGTTCATGCTCGGTGTAGAGCGACTGCATCACCACCGACACAATCGGCAAGGCGATAAATAAGATCATTAAGACAACTGATGGCAGCACAAACCAAATAAAGGATGAGTGTTTCATCGCGCGCCCCCGGCTGTCTGAATGGTCTTGGGTGGAAAAGAGAAAAGAAGGGGGCCGTGCGGACCCCCTTCATCTCTCAGCTTACTGCAGGAAGCCTTGCTCTTTCGCGGCGGCGGTGTAGGCCGCTTCGATGTCTGCCAGCGTCTGTTCTGCGCTTTCATTGCCCTGGAGGAAGTCGGCAATGTTGTCGCCCAGTGCGGTGTGCAGCAGGCCCTGGAACGGCACCATTGGGTACGGCGTGGATCCAGCCGCCACAGAGGCCAGAACACCTGTGTTCACAGGGGATGATTCAAAGTTCGGCATCAGCCAAACCGCTTCTGTCATCGTCTCATCGTTCAGGATGTCAGGGGAGACGCCTGCTTTCATTGCAAGGAACGTTGCCGCTGCATCTTCGTCAGAGATGTTTTTGGCGACGGTCCAACCGTCCCACCACAGTGTGTTGGCTGGGCGGCCGCTGTCACCAACGGTCAATGGGCCAGATGTCATGGTGTTTTCATAGACTTCCGGGGTTGAGCCTTCGCTGTCCATCAGCACGTTTGTCCGCGATCCCCACATGTTCATCAGGGCCACATTGCCTGCTTCCCATTCCGCGGATGTCGCGTTGGAATCATGGGTAAGATAGTCAGGGTTCATGTACTCTGTCAGCGCCTTCATCATCTCAAGCGCTTCGACACCATTTTCGTTGTTGATCGTGACGTTGGCTGTGCCCGGCTCAAAGAACTGACCGCCCGTACCAAGGTACATGTTGGTGAATTCTTGTGCGAGGTTCCAACCAGCAGCATAAGCGCCACCCACTGGATTTTCCATGATGCCTTCGGCGCGGATTTTTTCAGCAGCTTCAAGAACCTGCTCATAGGATGTCGGAACATCCATGCCGATCTGTTCCAGCACGTCAGCGCGGTAAACAAGGTTCTGAGAGTTCGCCATGAAGGCAACCGCCATCACTTGGCCGTTCACTGTGATCAGCTGCTGGGCTGGGATGTCCTGACCATATTCAGCGACAAGATCGTCCAGCGGACGAATGACGTCTTCGTTGATCAGCGCAACGATGGAAGAGTTCGCAACAATCGCTGTCGTATACTCAGCCGGGTTACCGGTCATACCGGCCACGTTCAGTGTTTGGTGATCTGCGGTCAGGTTCGCAGAAGCCTCTGCACTGCCGCTTTCCGCACATTCGACCGCGTTGCGGGCCACTGTTTGAATGGCAGGGAATTCGTTGCCAATTATCGACAGACGACCACCTTCAACGCCGCACCCATGGCCATCGGCCCAAGCTGCGGTGGTGACGAGCGTCGCGATGGCGGAGCCAAGCAGCGCAGTTTTCATCATTTTCATTTCCAAATCTCCCGGTTCGTTGTCCGTTGGCCGGGTTGTCCGGCGCTTTCTTGTGACGCGACCAACAGGCCGCCAAGACATATGAGCGCGCAGTCACGCGAATCGCAACCACTTTGCATACGCTTGCAAAATATTCGGGCATTTTTTCTGTTTGGCAAGATGTTTTCTCATGCTGCGCCGCGGCAAAACACCTGTAAAATAAGGGCTTGTCACGTCGATCGAAACGCGCCAAGATTTTGCAAACGTATGCAAGGATGAGAGTCGCTATGGCCGAGATTCAGCTCAACAAGGTGTCGAAACGCTGGGGAAGCTTCGTCGGCGTTCATGAGTTTGATCTGACCATAGCCGATCAGGAATTCCTTGTCCTGCTTGGTCCATCGGGCTGCGGGAAAACCACGACGATGCGGATGATCGCGGGTCTGGAGGATGCGACAAGCGGTGACATTCTCGTCGATGGAAAGCGAATCAACGATCTTGAACCCAAGGACCGGGACGTCGCGATGGTGTTCCAGTCCTACGCGCTCTACCCAAACATGAACGTCTACGACAACATCCGCTTCCCACTGAAAGTCCGTGGCATTCCACAATCAGAACATGACGCGCGGGTGAAACGCGCCTCTGCGATGGTTGAACTTGATGAGTTTCTGCACCGCAAACCGTCTGAATTGTCGGGCGGTCAACGGCAGCGCGTGGCGCTGGCGCGTGCCGTGGTGCGCGAACCAAATGTCTTCCTGATGGACGAACCGTTGTCCAACCTCGATGCAAAATTGCGGGTCTCCACGCGGGCTCAGATCAAGAACCTGTCCCATGAGTTGAAGACAACGACAATCTATGTGACCCACGACCAGATTGAGGCGATGACACTCGCTGACCGTGTTGTTGTGATGTCAAAAGGGGTCGTTCAACAGGTCGGCACCCCGACTGAGATTTACGACAACCCCGCAAATACATTCGTGGCCGGCTTCATCGGTTCGCCTGCGATGAACCTTGTTGATGGCGAAATCTCGGGCGGCGTCTTTACGACGCAGAACATGACCGTCTCTGGCCTGCCAACGCAGCATTCCGGTCGTGTGACGCTCGGCTTCCGCGCAGAAGATGCGTCTGTCGCCGAGGGAGAAGCAGAAGTGAATTCAAAGGTCTACTCGCTAGAGCTTTTGGGTGAGGCCACGATGGTCACCATGCGGGCGGGCGGGACAATCATCTCTGTCAAATCCGGCAAGGACTACCGCGCCCAGATCGGTGAACCTGTCCACGCCAATATCCCGGCAGAGATCTGTCATGTCTTCGATGCCGTGTCAGGGGATCGCCTTTGACGGCGCGCAGCCGCGGGTTCTCCTGACGCCATCGCAACACCAATACCCCGTCTATGACGCCTAGCTGTCGAGCCGGCCAATTTAACTGAGGACGCAGCATGACGCGCGACGCAAAATCCCAAGCTACAATGGACGTGGTCAAAGCTATGGAGCAGGGCCTCGCCAATAGCGAAATGGACATGACGAAGTACTTCACCGAAGACTTCACATGGCGCGGCAACCAAGGCTCCGGCACCAAGAACGGCGTGAAGGAATTCCAGCGCAACTGGCAATTCCCGCTACGCGCCGCGTTCACCGACCGCAAGTATGAAACCGAACACTACATGGCCGACGGTGATTGGGCGGCTTGCTTTGGCCACATCGACGCGCTGCATTCCGGCACCTTCATGGGGATCGCAGCCACCGGCAAGCGCGTCAAAATCCCCTACATGGATTTCTGGCGGGTTGAAGACGGACGGATCGCCGACAACCCTGTGTCAGTCGATCTGGCCCATGTCCTGTTCCAGCTTGGCGTTGATGTCTTCGACGGCAAAGGCTGGGAAAACTTCGACAACGGCACGATTGAACCGCCAAAGCCGGACGGGCAGTGATGCCCCACCTTGCCAACAAACGCATCGCCAAGACTTATCTTGACGCACAGGCCCATCCCGGCGGCCACGCAGAAGCCGCGCATGCGTTTTATGCGGATGATGCGGTAATCCATGTCTGCCACCCCTTCAATGATCTGACGGGTCCAGCCGACTACGTCGCGCAGTTTCTGACCCCGCTTGCCCAGTCCTTCGACGGCCTCTTCCGCCGCGACTACATCCTGACCGGCGGCGCATATGACGGGGCCGATTGGGTCACCTTCACCGGCTACTACACCGGTCATTTTGCAGCGGACTGGCTCGGCATCAAAGCCACCGGCACGCTATCCTACCTGCGCGTGGGCGAGTTCCACCGCATGGAAAACGGCAAATCGGTTGAAGCTTGGATCTTTCTCGACATCCCCGAACTGATGATTGCAGCAGGCCAATGGCCGATCAAAGATAGCCCCGGGGTACACCGCGGATACACGGGACCACACCGCGGCCCGGCCACGCAAGACGGCCTGCAGCTGGTTGAGAACGACGCGGCATATTCTGACACCTCCGCGCAAATGGTCACCGACATGCTGCGCAACCTCGCGACAAAGGATGAAGCCTGGCGGCCCTACTGGCACGACAACATGGTCTGGTACGGCCCGCACGCCTTCGGCTCCTTCCTCGGGATCGAAGAATTCGCGAGCTTTCAGGTCCCGTTCGAAAACGCATTCTCGCACTGGTCGGGCGGGGCTGCTGGCAATGGCGTGACCGCCCACCTGACCCGCGCCGCCGACGGCGACTACATCTGGTCGGCGGGCTGGCCCTCACTGATGTGCGTGCGTAAAGACCCTTTCCTCGATCAACCCGCGTCGACTGACACGCTGCTGATGCGGGTCTGTGACTGGTGGAGACGCGAGGGTGACCTGCTGGTTGAGAACTGGGTCTTCGTCGATATCCCCGACGCCCTTTTGCAAATGGGCGTCGACCTCTTCCCCGGGCTGCATGATGTCGCGCCTGGTCCTCGTATCGCTGCTTAGGAGAACCCGATGGCTATCACTTACCTCAAACACGGCAAGCCCGAAGCCGAACGTCAGGAAGACGACGCCAAGGTCCGTAAGATCGTCGAGGATACCCTCAAAGACATCGAGGTCCGGGGCGACGCGGCGGTGCGCGAACTCTCCGCAAAATTTGACAAGTATGAGCCGGAAAGCTTCCGCCTCACCCAATCCGAAATCGACGCCGCCATGTCCAAGGTCAGCCAGCGCGACATGGACGACATCAAATACGCGCAGAAGCAAATCCGCCGCTTCGCCGAGGCACAACGCGCCTCGATGACGGACATCGAAATCGAAACCGAACCCGGCATCTTCCTCGGCCACCGCAACATCCCCGTGCAATCGGTCGGCTGCTATGTCCCCGGCGGGAAGTTCCCCATGGTGGCCTCCGCCCACATGTCGGTCCTCACCGCCTCCGTGGCGCAAGTCCCCCGCATCGTCGCCTCCGCACCGCCGCAAAACGGGGAGCCGCATCCGGCGATTGTTGCCGCAATGCATATGGGCGGCGCGCATGAGATCTACGTCATGGGCGGCATGCAGGCGGTCGGCTCCATGGCGATCGGGACCGAAACCATCGACCCCGTCCACATGATCGTCGGCCCCGGCAACGCCTTTGTCGCGGAAGCCAAGCGTCAACTCTTCGGCCGCGTCGGCATCGACCTTTTCGCAGGCCCCACCGAAACCATGGTCATCGCGGATGAAACTGCGGCAGACGCCGAGCTTTGCGCCACCGACCTCCTCGGCCAGGCGGAACACGGCTACAACTCCCCCGCCGTACTGCTCACCAACTCGATGAAGCTCGCGAAAGACACGCTCACCGAAATCGACCGCATACTCGAAATCCTCCCAACGGCAGAGACCGCCCGGACATCATGGGAGGACTACGGCGAGATCATCGTCTGCGATACCTACGACGAAATGCTCGCGGTCGCCGATGACATCGCGAGCGAGCACGTCCAAGTCATGACCGACCGCGACGACTGGTTCCTTGAGAACATGACCTGCTACGGCGCGCTCTTCCTCGGCCCACGCACCAACGTGGCCAATGGCGATAAGGTGATTGGCACCAATCATACCCTACCGACCAAGAAAGCAGGCCGCTACACGGGTGGCCTCTGGGTCGGCAAGTTCCTGAAAACCCACAGCTATCAACGGATCGAGACTGATCAGGCGGCGGCAGAAATGGGCGCCTACGGCTCGCGCCTCTGCATGCTTGAGGGCTTCGTGGGCCACGCCGAACAATGCAACATCCGCGTCCGCCGCTACGGCGGCAAGAATGTGCCCTACGGCACCGCCGCTGAATAACCGAATGATGAAAGGGCTTCTTCCTTCATCTGGCCAAAACAACTCCCGCCGGAGGCTCCCAAGCCCAAGGCACGCACTGCCACCAGAGATTTACCGATGAGCTTGCCACAAACCCCATCCTTCCGCCTCGACGGCAAGCGCGCCTTGGTCGCTGGTGCGTCATCAGGCATCGGGCTGGCATGCGCAGTGGCCTTGGGGGAGGCAGGGGCGGAGGTTACCCTCACCGCCCGCTCCACCGACAATCTGGAAGAGGCGGTGTCGCTCATGACTGCCGCAGGTCAAACGGCCACGTCTTTCGCTATGGACGTCTCCGACATCGCAAGTACACAGGCCCAGGTCGCCGAAAACGGTCCCTACGACATCCTCGTGAATTCGGCCGGTCTCGCCAAGCATTCTGCCGCCGTCGACACAACAGAAGAGAGCTTTGACGCCGTCGCGAACCTGAACATCAAAGGCGCCTATTTTCTCACCCAGGCCGTCGCCAAGGGCCTCATCGCCGCCAAAAGACCTGGCTCCCTCATCAACATCTCCAGCCAGATGGCCCATGTGGGTGGCATCGACCGTGCGGTCTATTGCGCAACGAAACATGCGGTCGAAGGCTTCACGAAATCCATGGCGATCGAATGGGGTCCCTTGGGGATCCGCGTGAATACGATCTGCCCGACCTTCATTCGCACGCCCCTGACGGAGCAGACTTTCGCCATCCCGGAACGAGTCAAATGGCTGAAGGAAAAGATCAAACTGGGCCGCGTCGGTGAAGTCACCGACATCATGGGCCCGGTCGTCTACCTCGCCTCTGATGCCTCCGCGCTCATGACCGGCACGCACCTGCTGATTGACGGCGGCTGGACGGCGGACTGATGGAACACACCCGCGTCACCTCCCTGCAAGTGGCCGAACTGGCGGGCGTCAGCCAGTCGGCGGTCAGCCGGGTGTTCACGCCCGGGGCTTCCGCCAGCCCCAAGACCATCGCCAAGGTCAAACGCGCGGCCAAAGAACTGGGCTACCGACCGAACCGCGTCGCCCGCACGATGATCACCGGCAAAAGCCGGATCATCGGCCTCGTGGTCGCCTACCTCGACAATCAATTCTACCCCGCAGCGCTTGAGGCGCTATCGAAAGCCCTGCAAGCCGAAGGTTACCACATCCTTGTCTTCACAGCGTCCAATGCAAAGGGCGAAGTGGATGAAGTGATCCAGGATCTGCTGGATTACCAAGTTGATGGCATCATCACGGCCTCCGTCGCCGTCACCTCGGACCTCACGGAGCGTCTGAAGGCCGCGAACATCCCACTGGTGATGTTCAACCGTGCGCAAGACGGCGCGGACCTCAGCACCGTCACCTCTGACAACCACGCAGGCGGTGCAAAGGTCGCCGATCTGCTTGTCGCCTGCGGCCATCAGAACATCGCGCATATCTCAGGCTGGTCTGGATCTTCGACAGGTCGCGACCGGCAGGCGGGCTTCATCGCGGGGCTTGCGGCCCACGGCATGCAACCGGTCGCCATCATCGACGGTATGTACGACCGCGAGACGGCCGCCCACGCAACCCGCGACCTCATGAACGCCGCCACCCCACCCGATGCGATCTTCGTCGGCAACGACCACATGGCTTTCGCTGTCCTTGACACACTGCGCATCGAACTGGGCCTCAAAGTCCCCGAAGACGTCGCCGTCGTAGGCTTCGATGACGTGCCGCTTTCTACCTGGCCCGCCTACAACCTGACCACCGTACGCCAACCCTTGCGCCGCATGGTGGCCTCGACCGTTGATCTGCTCACCGCCCAAATTGACGAAGGCGAGATGCTCCCCCAACGGGTCGCCTTCGACGGCCCGTTGATTGAACGCGGCACCACCCGCAAACGTATAGGAAAGTAAGACATGAAGGGTTTCTCCAATCGTTGGAAAGACTTCCCCGACTACATCATCGGGATCACGAAAGAGATTTGGGAAGACCGCGGCGTCGGCACCCTCAACCATTATTATTCCGATGATATCCCTGTCCGTTCCCCGATGGGCGTCGCCGTTGGTAATCAGGCCACCATTGCTGCTACAATGGCCACGATCAACGAATTCCCGGATCGGGAGTTGCTTGGCGAGGACGTCATCTGGTCCGGTAATGAGGACGATGGCTTCCTCTCGTCCCACCGATTGCTCACCAAGGCGACGCATTCTCGCGACGGCCAGTTTGGCCCAGCGACAGGCAAGAAATGGGTCGTCCGCGTGATTGCCGACTGCGCGGCGAAGGACAACACCATCTACGATGAATGGCTGATCCGCGACTACGGCGGTATCGTGCGCCAGCTGGGGCTGGACCCGCGCAACTACGCCCAAAGTCTGATCGACGCCGAGGGTGGCCCGGCCAACGCAACCCCGGTGTTCACTCCCGCCATCGACGTTGCTGGAGACTACAAAGGCACAGGCAACGACAATGAATGGGGCCAGCGCTACGCTGATATTTTGACCCGTGTGATGGAGAAGGACTTTACCACCATCAACCGCGATTTCGACCGTGCAGTCATCGGGGAATACGCAGGCGCGCAAACCTCCTACGGGCGCGAAGGCTGCATGGCGTTCTGGGTCGGCCTGCGGTCATCCTTCCCGAATGCGGAGTTCAAAATTCATCACCAGATCGGCATGGACGCTGACATGCTCTCCCCCCGCGCCGCGATCCGCTGGTCGCTGGATGGCAGACACGAGGGCTGGGGCACGTTCGGCAAGCCCACCGGTGCAAACGTGCATGTCATGGGCATGTGCCATGCTGAGTTTGGCCCCTACGGCCCCGATGGCATCGGCCTGCGCCGCGAATTTGCGCTCTACGACGAAATCGCAATCTGGAAGCAGATCCTGATGGGGGCGGCATGATCCGGGCTTTTGTCCTGACGACCGCACTTTGCGGTGCCGCCGTTCCAGCCACGGCCAACGATCTGCTCACCCAGGTTGAGGCCATCTGGGCTGGCGGCGTGACGGAACTCGCTGGCTACACCTTGCCCGCACCTTCCGACAGCGCGCCCTCCGTCTCTTTTGACTGCGGCAAATGTGAAAAGCCGTTCCTCGCCCTGATCCAGCAAGACCCGCACACTGGCACCGACGCTACCATCGCGCAAATGCAGGACTGCGGCGACGTGGATTGTCGCGTGCGAGAGTTCGCTTTCGACAACCGCCGCGCGGTCGAACTGTCCTACGTGGTCCTTGAGACCGAAACGATCACCACCCGCTATTTCCGCGAAGACGACGATGATCTGGTCCTCGTCGTCCTGCGCCTCGACGACGGTACGGACGGCGACTTCCCCCTCATCCGGGCCTTGGAAGATGCCTACATCCGTCCTTTGCTGGCAGAGGGCAACTGACGAAAATGGACAACTACGCCGCTCATCTTTTCACCGAAGCCGTGCAGGCAGAACAGTTGCAGGCCGGGATGCGCGACCGATATGCAGCGGTCTATGAAACGCGATTGCGCGCCCCCTTCGACGACAAGGCCCGCGTTTTTATCGAAAACTGCGAAACCGCTTTCATTGCCAGCAACAGCGCGAATGGCTGGCCTTATGTCCAGCACAGGGGCGGACCAAAAGGGTTCCTGAAAGTCACCGGCCCCGAACAGATCGGCTTTGCAGATTACGGCGGCAATAAGCAATTCATCACCAAGGGCAACCTCACCACCGACACCAAAGTCACGCTGATCCTGATGGATTTTGCCCGCCAAGCGCGCCTGAAACTTCTCGGGCACGCCACCATGATTGATGCGGCCGATGATCCCGACCTCGCGGCTCAGCTAACCACCGAGGGGCAAGGCCCGGTCGAACGACTAACCACCATCGACGTAATCGCGATGGACTGGAACTGCCCCAAGTACATCACGCCGCGCTACACTGAAGCCGAGATCCAACAGATGCTTGCGCCGCAAATGGCCGAGTATCAATCGGCCATCACAACCCTTTCAAATCGTCTGCGCGCCATGGGCGAGGACCCGGCGGCGCTGCTGCAACCAAAGGAAGACACATGACCCCTGCAGAGATGGAAAGCCGCATCGTTCGCTATGGCGACCTGCAACCTTGCAAAACCGCCTTCATCGATGCCCACACACCGGGCTCGGACCAGAAGGAAAACTTCACGATCATTGGTGGCGGCGTGTCCGAAAGCCCGGACCAGCATGTCCACATCAGCATCCCGCACGGCTTCAATATCGGGGCGGCGGGGCAACCACCCAAGTGTCGCAACTCGCTGCACAGTCACCGTACTGCGGAAGTCTTCTTTGTGCTGAAAGGCCGCTGGCGTTTTTTCTGGGGGCGCCACGGCGACGCGGGTGAGGTCACGCTGGAGGAAGGCGACATCTTCAACATTCCCACAGGCATTTTTCGGGGCTTTGAAAACATCGGCACCGACTACGGGATGATCATGGCCATACTCGGGGGTGACGACGCAGGCGGCGGTGTGATCTGGGCGCCGCAAGTGATCACCGATGCGACGGATCATGGCCTGGTGCTGGGCGAGAATGGCAAGCTCTACGACAGTAAGAAGGGTGAATCCCTGCCTGAAGGCATGAAACCAATGCCTGTCCTGACGGCGAACGAGTTGAAAGACTTCCCCGAACCAACAACGGCAGAGGTCGTCCCGCATTACGTCGCACGCTATTGGGATATGGTGGCGCTGGCAGACCGCAAACCCGCAACGGTGATCGGCGAAACCGGGATGTTGCGTGACAAGCCCGGGTTTGAAGTGGCCTTTATCACCCGTGGTTCAAGCTCTCCTGAACTGCACAGCCATGACAAACCCTCTGTCCTAATGCCCATGCGTGGTCACTGGCGCGTGTCATGGGCCGATGACAGCGGGACCGTCGTGGGCGAGGCCACACTTGCCCCCGGTGATACAATGTCTGTGCCCGCGCACTTGCCCCACAGCGCGGTTCCGTCCATGACGGGTGAAGCAAGTCTCTTTCACGTCGTCGCGACAGGGGACCCCGCCGGGCTTACGTGGAAAGGGTAAGAGACATTAAATAACAAATGGTTAACATCAGTTAACTGGAGGGGCTATGCCGATCACAACCACTCATGTCGGGTCACTTCCGCGCACGCAAGACGTGGTGGACTTCATCTTCGCACGCGAAAACAACTCCGATTATGACCAGGCGGCATTTGATGCCTGCATGACATCTGCCGTGGACGCCACCGTTGCCAAGCAGGTGGCGGCGGGCGTCGGGATCGTCAGCGACGGCGAGACCTCAAAAATCAGCTACGCCACCTACGTCAAGGACCGCTACACCGGCTTTGACGGCGACAGCCCGCGCAACGCGCCAGCCGATCTCAAGTTGTTCCCCGGCTTCCTGCAGCGTCTCGCCAACGATGGCGGGACGCCGCAATACGCGCGGCCCATGTGCGTTGCAGAGGTAAAATCCAAAGGGCAGGGTGAACTGGAAAAGGACATCGCGAACCTCAAGGCTGCCATGGCAAAGCACGGCGTGAATCGTGGATTTATCAATGCTGCATCGCCTGGTGTGATCTCCTTGTTTTTGCAGAATGATTTCTATAAGACCCGCGAGGCTTATTTGGCTGCACTCGCCGACGCAATGAAGGCAGAGTATGAGGCCATTGTCGCTGCCGGCCTCGACATCCAGCTTGATTGTCCCGATCTGGCGCTGGCAAAACACATGCTTTTCAACGACCTCACGGACGAAGAGTTCACCAAGGTCGCCGCCAGCCATGTTGAGGCGCTGAACCACGCGCTACAAGACGTCCCGCAAGATAAGGTCCGTATCCACATCTGCTGGGGCAACTACGAAGGCCCACATGTCTGCGACATTCCGATGGCCAAGATGTTCGACACGCTGATGTCCGCAAAAGCCCGCTACGTGCTGTTTGAAACATCAAACCCGCGCCACGGCCACGAATGGACCACCTTCCGCGATCGCAAGGCCGACATTCCGGACGATAAGGTGCTTGTTCCGGGCGTTGTCGACACCACAACCAATTTCGTGGAACACCCCGAACTTGTGGCCCAACGCTTATCGCGTTTTGTGGACATCGTCGGCGCGGACCGCGTGATTGCGGGCTCTGATTGCGGCTTTGGCACGTTTGCGGGCTTTGGCACAATCGATCCAGACATTGCTTATGCCAAGCTGCAGGCCATGGCCGACGGCGCTGCCTTGGTCGGATGACCGGGGAGGTGACGTATTCCGCTGCGGTGGCGATTTCATTCAAAGAGTTCGCCACCACCCGCTGTAAGGAAGTATGTCGTACATGCCTCCCGGAAGTACCTTGTTCGTGCCTTTTGCAAGTGCGTCGTTCGTGCCTCCCAGCAGTTCGTCATTCGTGCCTCCCGGAAATATTTCGTTCAAGCCTCTCGGAAGAACCTCGTTCGTATTTCACGAAAGGACGTCGTTCTCGCCTTTCGGAAGTGGGGCGTTCGAGCCGCCTGGAACTGCGGTGTTCGAGCCTCTCGGAAG
>JAHDEX010000071.1 GCA_020628545.1 Paracoccaceae bacterium
AATAGGCGACATTGGTGTGTCATATGGCTGGTACGATGAAATTCTCAGAAGTCCCCCCCTATCCGTACACCTGCCGTTCGCTGCATCGTGTACGAGCTGGAAAGATGCGGACTTAGCTGTCTTTAGAGCGTTCTTGATTAATGGCCTCTTTTCTCAGGCTGCTCATGCAGCGAAACGCAGCTTGAGCGGAAAACGGTCATTCGCTGGTGGTGCAAAATTCTAATGAAAGGCGCCTTACATGCGGGCGCGCTCGGCTGTTATGCAGCCCGATTGGGTGCGCAAGCGCGGCGGATGAGGGCTCAGAGCGCGGAGTGACACATGCATTGGCGTGGTCGCCAACGTAACACGGTCCGTGTGCTACCCTTATTCAGGTTGATGCTGGCGCTGGGGCTCGTCAGTTTTGTGTGTTGACGGGTCCTTGTGCCGTTTTGGCTATTGGGTCGCGTCCGTCACTGAACATTGCGCAAGGTCCAAGGGATCCTGTTTAGATAGCTGGTCGAGCAGACTGGACGTTCTGGTGCGACACTCCGTGCCGCGCCAACCGTCGGGAAATACATGATCGGGAAGCATTGGCGCCTTGAGGACAATCCGCCGCCAGCCATGCACCAGCAAGATACGCAGGGCTGCGGTCTGCATCGGGGTCAGATCCGGCGTCTTGCCGAGCAAGCCCTGCACTGCATCCAGAGCGCTGAGAAAGTCCTGAGAGAGTTTGACGGTCGTGGGGTCACAGACCTTGCTGGTGACCCATTCTGGCAAACGGTCCGCCATGTCGAGTTTTTTGGAGATGACGTTATCGGTATCCGGCGGGGCAGAGGTGACAAGTATGTTCGATGAAACCCACGCGCCGGATGCATGATCATCCGGGGCAGGTTGCCCGGGGTTGAAAACGACAAGCCATGCCTCGGGTGCCGCCGCGCCCTTCGCATAAATGCGCGGTGAGGCCGCGATGCTTTGCGCGCGCCCCCAAGGGGTCAGGAAATAATCGCTGGTCCGTCCGGTGCGTTCGCTATCGATCCAGCCGTCTTTGCGCAAACGGTGGAGCGCGACGCGCATCGCTTCGGGTTTGATGCCGATGTGTTCGCTGAGGTTGCGCAAAAGGGAGCCGCTGATCTGCGCATCGGCGTCTTGCGCCAGCTCGCCAAACACCGTCACCAAAAGCGACCAAACGCGCGGCGTCGTGCCAAAGGTCACATGTCCGGTGAGGTTTTGGAAGGAGGTGGCCTGCATATGCGGTTCTTAGTCCGCATATGCAGCTTTTCCAAGCCTCAGGATGAATAGGCGTTCATTGTCAGAAGTTCGTATTCAGCAACCAGTTCATCATCCTGATTGGTCAGCGTGGCATGCCAACGCACTTCACCATATTCCTCGTTGCGCGGCGTCTTGTGCTTGACCGTCAGGCGCACCTTGATGCTGTCGCCAGCCTCAACCGGTTTCATGAAGCGCAAGCCGTCCAGACCGGTATTGGCCAGAACCGGGCCCTCGTTTGGTTCCACGAACAGACCGGCCGCAAAGCTGAGCAGCAGATAGCCATGCGCCACGCGGCCGGGGAAGAACGGGTTCCGCTTGGCGGCGTCCTCGTCCATGTGGGCATAGAACGTATCACCGGTGAATTCGGCGAAGTGCTCGACGTCTTGCAGCGTGATTTCGCGCGGGTCGGTATAGATGGTCTCGCCAATTTCCAGTTCGTTGAATGTGCGCGTGAACGGGTGGGCGGGAGCGGGTTTTTCTGTCGCGCCGGGCACCCATTTCTGGCCAATTGCTGTCAGGATGTCGGGGCTGCCTTGAATGGCCGTGCGCTGCATATAGTGCATCACACCGCGCACACCGCCCAGTTCCTCACCGCCACCAGCGCGGCCCGGACCGCCGTGCACCATATGCGGCAGCGGAGAGCCGTGGCCGGTAGATTCTTTCATGCTGTCGCGGTTGTTGAAGTAAAGCCGCCCATGGAACGCGCTTGCGCCCACGGCCACTTCGCGGGCGACATCCGCGTCATGGGTGATGACAGAGGCCACAAGCGAACCTTCGCCGCGGTTGGCAAGTGCAATGGCGTGATCCAGATCGCGGTAGCCCATGATGGTAGACACGGGGCCAAAGGCTTCGGTGTCGTGGACCCGTTCGGCGGTGTCGGGGTTGGCGCAGCGGAACAACATCGGCGGCAAAAACGCGCCCTTGCTGGCGTCAGCGCCCTGCACGTCGAAATTGCTGGGGTCGCCGAAGACACATTCGGCCTCGGATCCGATGATCTCGGCCTTTTCCAGCACATCGCGTTTCTGGCTGTTGGAGACCAGCGCGCCCATGCGGGTGCCCTCGGCCTGTGGGTCGCCGATGACGGTCTTCGCCAGACGGGCGCTCAGGGCCTCGATCACGGCGTCGACCTGTGCTTGTGGCGCGATGATGCGGCGGATTGCGGTGCATTTCTGGCCCGCTTTCGTTGTCATCTCGCGTTGGACTTCTTTCACGAACAGGTCAAATTCCGGCGTGCCGGCCACGGCATCGGGGCCGAGAATGGAGGCGTTCAGGCTGTCCTGTTCGGCCACAAAGCGGATCGAATTGCGCATAATATGCGGGGCAGAGCGCAGCTTGAACGCGGTATGGGCGGAGCCTGTGAAACTGACGACGTCCTGACACGTCAGCCGGTCCAGCATGTCTCCCAGACCGCCTGAGACAAGCTGCAACGCGCCAGCGGGCAGGATGCCGCTGTCGAGCATGATTTTGACGGCCAGTTCCGTGACATAGCATGTCGCCGTTGCAGGCTTCACGATGGCAGGCACACCGGCCAGCAGGGTCGGGGCGAGCTTTTCCAGCATACCCCAGACGGGGAAGTTGAACGCGTTGATGTGCACCGCCACGCCCTGCAATGAGGTCGCGATGTGCTGGCCGAGGAAGGTGCCATTGCGCGACAGCTGTTCCACATCACCATCAAGGTAGACGTGGGCGTCGGGCATTTCGCGACGGCCTTTCGATGCGAAAACAAACATCGTGCCGATGCCACCGTCGATATCGATCATGTGATCGGATTGCGTGGCGCCACTGGCGAATGACAGATCGTAAAGCGCCTGCTTGTGCTTACTCAGTTCAACCGACAGCGCTTTGAGCATGCGGGCGCGGTCGTGGAATGTCAGTGCGCGAAGCGCGGGGCCACCGGTCTGGCGCGCATAATCAAGCATACTTTGCACATCCAGCGCATCGTTACCTGCACGGCCCAGCTGTTCACCTGTCACCGCGTTTTCAATGGCGCGGGCATTGGCGTCCGGGGCGATCCATTCACCGGCCGCGAAACTTTTGACTTCAAGAAGACTCATGAGATTTCCTTTCGTGGGGCAGGGCGGTTAATGCCCCAGACCGCCCATTTGATTTGGCAAAAACAGAACGATGATGGGCAGAAGCACGATCAGTGCCAGCCGCAGGATGTCGGCGATCCAGAACGGGGTGACCCCTTTGAAAATCGTGCCGGTCGACACGTCTCCGACGACGCCCTTGAGGATGAAGACGTTCAGACCCACAGGTGGCGTGATCAGAGAGATTTCGACAACAACCACGACGACGATACCGAACCAGATCGGATCAAAGCCAAGGGATGTGACCAACGGGAAGAAGATCGGAACCGTCAGCAACAGCATCGACATACTTTCGAACACACATCCCAGCACGACGTAGACCAGCAAGATCATGGCCATGACCATCATCGGCGAGACGTCATAGGCCGTGACCAGCCCGATCAACGCCTCTGGCATGCCGGCCACGTTGACGAAGTTCGAGAAGATCTGCGCGCCGATCAGCACGGCGAACAAACTGGCCGAAGTGATTGCGGTTTCGGTCAGAACCTCAATCATGCCTTTGAAGCTGATGCCGCCACGGGCGAGCGCAATGATGAAGGCCCCCATTGCGCCCATGCCTGCCGCCTCGGTGGGCGAGAAGGTAAGATTCAACGGGGCGAAATCGAAGATACCGTAAAGACCGCCGATGACGAGGAAGAACAGCAACAGTACGGCCCAGACGGATTTCAGCGCGTCAAGGCGTTCGGGCCAGGCTGTGCGCAGACCGGCAGGGCCGGCATCGGGTTGGCGCCAGACCGTGTAGCGTACCGCGGCCAGATAGAACAAGATGCCCATCAGGCCTGGAATGATTCCGGCCATGAACAGCTTTCCGATCGAGGTTTCGGTCAGGATGCCGTAGATCACGAGGATCACGGACGGCGGTATAAGAATGCCCAGCGTGCCGCCAGCGGCGATCGACGCGGTGGCCAGCTGGTCGGAGTAATTGAAGCGGCGCATTTCAGGCATAGCCACTTTTGACATGGTCGCAGCCGTGGCAAGCGACGATCCGCAGATGGCAGAAAAGCCGCCGCAGGCCATGACAGTCGCCATGGCAAGGCCACCGCGCATGTGGCCAAGGAATGCGTTGGACACTGCATAAAGCTCTCGTGCCATGCCGCCTTTGTTCACGAAAAGGCCCATCAGGATGAACAGCGGGATCACGGACAAGCCGTAGTCCTGCGCGGTATCCGTCACTTGTCGCCCGACCATGGACAACGACGCGCGCAGCCCGCGGTCGTCAAACAGGCTTCCGCCGCGTTCGTATGCAAAGCCCAAGGTTCCGACCAAGCCCATCGCGAACACAATTGGCATCCGCAAAAGAACGAGAACAAGAACAACGCCAAAACCGATTAGTGCAGCGGTCATACCTTCAACTCCTTCAGAAGATTGGGTGCGATCAGGGTCAAAAGCCCCGCGATCAGCATCGCGATCGCCGCCAGTGTGATGCCCGCCGCGATGAACCACATCGTCAAGTATTGCGGCAGCCCGAGGTATTCTGTGATGTCGCCGTAGCTGCGTGTGCGTTCGGCCAGTTTCCAGACCTGCGCCACTGGCCACATCAGCATTGCGCCGCTTAGGATCAGGACAAGCCCGTTGCGCAGGCGTGTCAGGCCCAGCCTTGCGAAGATGCCATCGGTCAGGTCCACCGCGATATGCCCGTCATTCACGGAAATATGCGGCATGACTACGAACACCATCACGGCCACCAAAATCCGCGTCAGTTCGGTAGCGGCTTCGATCGGGGCGTCGAAACTGGATCGCAGGATCACGTCGCTAAACGTCATCAGCATCAGCACAAACAATGCCGCACAGGCAAGCCATACTGGCACGAGAACAAGGACGCGGTAGACTTTCTTCAACGTCGGCATCGGGTGTCTCCTTGATCAATGGGGCCGGGCACATGACATGCCCGGCCGATTGGTCCTGAGGGGGTGTTACTCGACACCCAGCTCGGCGCGGAAAGACGCAAGGGCCGCTTGCGCATCAAGGCCTTGTGCCGCGACCTCTTCCAGAACGCTGGCTGTGACTGCCTCGACGATCGGTGCGAAGGTCGCGATGTCCTCGTCGGACGCGCGCGTGATTGTGTTGCCTTCGGTGTCTTCTGTCAGCTGAACGCTGAAGGCGTCGCCTTCGTCCCAGACTGCGCCGGACATGCGGCTGATCGGCTCACCGAACACTTCGTCCATAAGCGCCGTTTGCAGGTCTTCTGGCAGGTCCGCAAATGTGTCTTCGTTCATGATGTAGGCGAACGAGCCACGGAAAAAGCCACCCGGGATTTCATAGTAGTTCGGCGCAACTTCGGTGAGGCGGAAACCCTGGCGGCTGTCGATCGTCATCATCACGCCATCGGCTGTGTTGGATGCCAGCGTTTCGTAGACTTTTGGCGCAGGCACCTGAATGCCGGTTGTTCCCAAGGCTGTGCCGACCTCGCTGGCCACACCGCCGGGCATCCGCAATTTCAGACCGGCCATATCGGCAAGGCTGTTCACAGGTGTGTTGGTGTGCAACTGGCCGGGGCCGTGGGTGTGCAGGCCGATGACCTTGACGCCGCGGTGTTCGTCGAGCTCTGCCAGATAGTTTTCGAACAGGTTCCAATAGGCGACCGATGCCGCCTCGGCCGTGGTTTCAACGCCGGGCAGTTCAACCAGTTTGTAGCTGACAAAGCGGCCGGGCTGGTAGCCGTGGAAGACGTAGGCAATGTCGACAGCTCCGTCCAGAACGAGGTCCATCTGTGCAGGTGGCGGGGCGATGCCCATGCGGACTTCGGCCGTTACGCGGCCATCGGTTGCCTCTTCGATCATTTCGATCATTTGGGGCATCATCTGCGCGTTGATGTTGTGGGTCGGGGGGACCCAGCTTGAAATCACCAGCGTGTATTCGGCTTCGGCATAGGCTGCCGCACCGGCTGTAAGTGACGCGGCGGTCAGTGTTCCCAATAGATACTTATTCATATTTTCCTCCTCCTAAGGATTTTTGGTCGTGGGTCTTATTCGTAGCGTGTCGCCCTGATCCATGATCCGGGGCTTTTGGCGTTAAGCGCGTCCAGCGCGGCGCGGACCCGGTCGTCACCGGCGGTTTTTGCGGCGAACATCGGCCCACCGCGCCACCGCGGAAAGCCGTAGCCATGCAGTTTGACCATATCGACCGCAGCGTCGTTTTCGGTGATGCCTTCGTCTACGATCCGCGCACCTTCATTGGCCAACGCAGCCAGCAGTTGGGTCTGGATCTGGTCGGTCGTAAACTCTGTGCGGGTAATTTCATTATCGCGGGAATAGGCCGTGATCAGGTCTGTCACGACGGGATCAACCTGCGGTTTGCGGTCGCCGTCTGCGTAAACGTACCAACCCTTGCCGGCACGCTGACCGGTGCGACCCATGTCGCAAAGCTGGTCGGAAATGGTGACGTAACGCTCGGCTTTGGCGCGGGTAGCGTCCTGACGGCGGCGGTTGGCCTGCGCGATCTGTAATCCGCCCATGTCCTGTGCCTCAAACGGGCCCATTGCCATTCCATAAGCGCGCATCGCGTCGTCGATCTGTTTGGGCAGGGCCCCGTCCGCCAGCATGTATTCCGCCGCACGGCGATAGGCGGCCAGCATCCGGTTACCGATAAAGCCGTCGCAAATGCCCGACAGGACAGCGACTTTGCGCAGCCGTTTGGCCAAGGCAAATGCCGTCGCCAGTGTCTCTTTTGAGGTGTCGGGGAGTTTGACCACCTCAAGCAGTTTCATCATGTGCGCGGGCGAGAAGAAGTGCAGCCCGACGAGGCGGGCAGGGTTTCCAATACCCTCAAAGATATCGCGCGGATCAAGATAAGAGGTGTTTGTCGCAAGAATCGCGTCCTTGCGCATGACACCTGCGAGGTTCTGAAACGCTTCTTTCTTGACGTTCACGTCCTCGAACACCGCCTCAATCGCCAGATCGGCGTCTTTGGCGCTGTCGTATCCGACCCCAGCGGTGAAGGCCGCGAGTTGCGCGTCGTGTTTGGCTTGGTCAACCTTGCCGCGCTTCAGGGCGCCCGCCACGATCCCGTGAACGCGGCTCTGTGCGGCTGTTGCTGCGTCTTCGTCGCGTTCAATGATGGTGACGTGGTAACCGGCTCTCAAGCAAGCGGCCGCAATTCCGGCCCCCATCAACCCGCCGCCGACAACGGCAATGCGAGAGATGTCCTGCGGCGCGGCACCCGCAATCTCGGCGGGTTGCGACACGGCCCGTTCGGCAAAGAACGCGTGGCGCAAGGCGCGGCTTTCGTCAGAGGCGCGCAGCGACAGGTGCAAGGCGCGCTCTTTCGGCTGGCCTTTTGCGTAGGGTTCGCAGGCCCAGAACAGGGCATCGAGGTTGTGCAAAGGTGCGGCCTGACCACGGGCGCGATGCCTCAGTGTGATGCGCTTTTCGGCAATCCATTCACTGTCGAGCGTGGCGACAGGGCGGTCAGAGACGCGGGTTGGTGAGGTGAGCGTGATGTTTTGTGCGGCCGCCGCTATGTCGTGATCTATCGCATCAATGGCGCCAAGTTTCAGCGCTGTTTCAGCGGCCAGCAGCTTGCCGGAGCAGGCCATATCAATCGCGGCATCCCAGCCGAACAGACGCGGCGCGCGCTGGCTTCCGCCCGCGCCGGGGATCAGGCCGACGTTTACCTCGGGCAGGCCGAATTTCGTGCCAGGTGCCGCGACCCGATGGGCGCAGGCCATGGCGATTTCGAGACCGCCGCCCAGCACGTTGCCATGCATCGCGGCGATGAAGGGGGTTTCGCTTGCTTCGATTGCGTTGACCACGTCGGGAAGGTGCGGTTCTTGCGGGGGTGCATCGAACTCGCTCATGTCGCCACCGGCGATGAACGTCCGGCCAGCGCATTGCAAAATAGCGCGTTCGGCACCCTGAACCTTGGTCACAGCATCCAGCAACCCTTGGCGGACAGCCGTCGACGTGGCGTTGACCGGGGGGTTATTCACCGTCACCCAGGCCAGCCCGTTCTCGATACGTACATCGACAATGCTCACGATGGTCCTCCACCAGAATCGTTGCTGCATCATTAATTGACCAACCGGTCGGTTTATGCAAGTATCAATTTGTGAATACCAGAAAGTGACCGCGAAATGACCAACCCGATTCTTGTTCAAACACACGAAAACTGGACAGAAATTACTCTGAACCGGCCCGATCGACTCAACAGTTTCAATGACGAGATGCACCACGCTTTGCGGGCTTCCCTGGAGGAGGCACGTGACACCGGCATGCGCGCCGTCCTTCTTACGGGAGCAGGCCGGGGGTTTTGTGCGGGGCAGGATCTTGGTGATCGCGACCCGTCCAAAATGACATCGCCGCCCGATCTGGGGGCGACAGTCCGCAACTTCTATGCGCCGCTGGTCCGTTTGATCCGCGCGCTTGAGTTTCCTGTCGTTTGCGCGGTGAATGGCGTCGCTGCCGGGGCAGGGGCCAATCTGGCGCTGGCCTGCGATATTGTACTTGCCGCCCAAAGCGCGAAATTCATCCAGTCGTTTGCGAAAGTGGGGTTGATCCCCGACACTGGCGGCAGCTGGCATTTGCCGCGTTTGATCGGTGAGGCTCGGGCCAAAGGGCTGGCGTTTACCGCGCAACCCTTGCCAGCGCAGCAGGCCGAGGCGTGGGGCCTGATCTGGAAGGCCCTGCCGGATCAGGATTTGATGGCCGAAGCGCGTGCCATGACCGAAGGTTTCGCCAACGGCCCGACACTTGGTCTGGGCCTCAGCAAGGCGGCCATTCAGGCGGCGGCGACAGATACGTTAAGCGACCACCTTGAGATGGAAGCCGATTTCATGAAGACCTGCGGCGAAAGCGCGGATTATGCCGAAGGCGTGTCAGCCTTCCTTGAAAAACGCGCCCCAGCGTTCAGAGGGTCCTGATGATGACCCCGCAGGAGCGCGCAACACGCGCCGCAGAGGTTATGTGGTCAGACGACGGGGCGTCCCAATGGTTGGGGATGACATTGGTATCTGTTGATGAAGGCACCGCCGTTATGACGCTTACAGTGCAACCGCATCATTGCAACGGGCACGGCATGTGCCACGGCGGCATCACCTTTTCGCTTGCCGACAGCTGCTTTGCCTTTGCCTGCAACAGCCGCAACCAATCGACAGTCGCCCAGAACAATATGATTACTTACACCGCGCCGGCGCAGATGGGTGATGTGCTGACCGCAACCGCGCGGGAGGTGTCCCTTACCGGGCGCAGCGGGATTTATGACGTGCGTGTCAGCAATCAGGACGACAAGACAATCGCAGAAATGCGCGGCCTTTCACGGGCGATCAAAGGCCAATTATTTACAGAATAACCTATGGGATGGAGGATTACCTATGGAAGACCTGACACCGGCCAAGGCCGATTTGGAACCGATCGAAATTGCGAGCCGCGACGAAATCTCGGCCTTGCAACTGGAACGCATGAAGTGGTCGGTGCGCCACGCCTATGACAACGTCCCGATGTATCGCAAGCGGTTCGATGAGGCCGGGGTGCATCCTGATGACCTGAAGGATCTGAAAGATCTGGCCAAGTTCCCGTTCACCTACAAAAATGACCTGCGTGACAATTATCCGTTTGGTCTGTCGGCTGTGCCGCGCGAAAAGCTGGTGCGCATCCACGCCTCATCCGGCACCACGGGCAAGCCGACCGTCGTCGTTTATACCAAAAATGACATCGACGTTTGGGCAGACACACTTGCACGCAGTTTGCGGGCTTCTGGTTTGCGCGCGGGCGATACGATCCACAACGCCTATGGTTACGGTCTGTTCACAGGCGGGCTGGGGGCGCATTACGGGATCGAGCGTTTGGGGGCGGCTGTTGTTCCGATGGGCGGCGGCCAGACCGAAAAGCAGGTTGGCCTGATCACGGATTTCGAGCCTAAGGGAATTATGGTGACGCCGTCCTATATGCTCAACATTCTTGAAGGGTTCCATAAGGCGGGCATTGATCCACGCGAGTCCTCGCTTAAGGTTGGTGTCTTTGGTGCCGAACCCTGGACCAACGCCATGCGCTCAGAGGTCGAAGAGGCCTTTGATATGCATGCTGTCGATATCTACGGGCTAAGCGAAATCATGGGCCCCGGTGTGGCCAACGAATGTGTCGAAACCAAAGACGGGCTGCACGTCTGGGAGGATCACTACTACCCCGAGATCATCAACCCTGCGACCGGCGAAGTGGTCGAGGATGGCGAGGAGGGGGAGCTGGTCTTCACCACCCTGACCAAAGAAGGCATGCCAATGATCCGCTATCGCACCCGCGATCTGACGCGCCTATTGCCCGGCACAGCGCGCAGTATGCGGCGGATGGAAAAGATCACCGGTCGGTCCGATGACATGATGATCCTGCGCGGCGTCAACGTCTTCCCGACCCAGATCGAAGAGCAGGTCATGGCGACGGGGGGGCTCGCGCCTTATTTCCAGATCGAGCTTTTCAAATCCGGCCGTATGGACGCGATGCGTGTCTTCGTTGAGGCTAACCCCGATGCCGCAGACGAACTGTCCAAGACCGCTGCGGCCCGCATGTTGACCAAACATATTAAGGATATGGTTGGAGTCTCTACGGAAGTTATTGTAGGAGAACCCGGCTCTGTTGCGCGCAGCCAAGGCAAAGCGGTGCGCGTCGTGGACAATCGTAACAAGGAATAACAGTGTCTCGCCCCATTGCTAAAGATCATGATGCCAAGCGCGTCCATATCCTGCACGTCGCCGCCCGCCTGTTTGCCGATCATGGCTACGCGCGGGCGTCGATAAGTCAGGTTGCGAAGGAATGCGGAATATCGAAAGCGAATATCTACCACTATTACAGCAGCAAGGACGCGCTGCTGTTCGATATTCTGGATACTTATCTGTCGGCCCTGCGCGCGCGCATCACTGGTCTGGATCTGGACGGGCTTGACCCGCCTAAGCAACTGGGGCGAGTCATCGTGGAGACGTTGCAGTCTTATGAAGGGATGGATCACGAACACAAGATCCAGACCGAAGGCATTCCGTTACTGCCCGAAGACCAGCAAAGAATTCTGAGGTCCTATCAACGCGATATGGTCGCGCACATGAGTGATATTGTGGGCAGCATCGCGCCAGAGGTTTTCGCCCATGATCCGCGCAAATTACGCGCGACCGTGATGTCGATCTTTGGCATGCTTAATTGGTTCTATATGTGGAACAGCAGTGCGGGCCATGAGGCGCGCGATGAATATGCCCAACTGGTTACCAAGCTGACCCTGACAGGCGTGCACGGCCTTTAAAGGCCGCGCTGATCGCTCTCTTCTAAGCGGGGCGCTTTAGCCCGAGCTTTTCAAGCTGGGCGGAGGCAGTCGCCACCCATTCACCGTGCAGGTCTGTGTTGCTCTTGGCGCGCAGGCCCATCGCTTTCAGGGCGTCGCCCCGTGTAGAAACGCCAGTGCCGAAGCTCTCGCTCACACGCGGCCACCAATAGTTGACGCTGGTTTGCACAGCCTGGGCCCCGCCTTCCTGCATCAGCTTCTCGATCCCCTCGACCGCCAGCTCTGTGTGGCGCCGCTCGCGCGGTTCGACCTCGCGGATGGCTTCGGCGAAAGGCTGGTACGAGGAGGTCTCGAACTCGGCCAGTTGCACAGCTACGGCAAGTCCCATGAGCATGTTCATGACAACCGCATCGGTCCAGCCATCCAGCGGGTAGTTCAGCACAGACAAACGCATGTCGTGTTCGTTGCGCCGTGCACCGGGGGCGGTGTCGCGCGCTAGGCGGTCCGACCACGGGTGGTGGTTGGCGTAGCGGTCGGTGTTGGCACCGAACTGGCCCATCAGTTTGAGGACCTTGTCGGCGTTATCCGTTTTCTCCAGAACGATCCGCGCCGCCGCGATCCGTTCCTTGATGCCGGGGCCTGCGTTGATGACATCGGCAAACCCTGCGGCCCCCGCCAGTTCGCTGTCCACAAAGGTGGCCATGATCTTCATCAGCTCGGCGCGATAGCGCGTCGGCACGTTGGCGGGGTTGGTCAGGCGGCCGCCCTTAGCGAGGTATTCTGTGATATCCATCGTATCGGTCATGGTCGCATTCCTTATTGATCGTAATCCACGACAACCTTGTCGGTGAGGGGGTAGGCCTGACAGGACAGCACGTAGCCTTGTGCCACCTCGTAGTCCTCCAGCGCGTGGTTCGCGAGCATTTCGACCTCGCCCTCAACCACCTTGCATTTACAGGTCGAACAGACGCCGGCCTTGCAGGCGTATGGCGCGTCCATCGCGTTTTCGAGGGCAGCATCGAGGATCGATTGATCCTTATCCATCGTGAAGCTGCGTGCCGACCCATCCATCGAGATGGTGGCCTCGGTCGACTTGGCGGCGACGCCACCTGCATCGGTGCCGGTTTTGCGCTTCAGGCGGCCGGGCTGCGCACTGGCGAACAGTTCGAACTTGATCTGATCGTCGGTTAATCCGTGGTCGCGCAGGGCGGCGGCAATGCCCAGCATCATCGGTTCCGGCCCGCAAATGAACGAGGTATCGACACTTTCGATGTCGATCCAGTGTTCGAACAGGGCCTTGCACTTGTCGGCATCCACACGGCCTGTGAACAGGTCGATATCCTGCGCGTCGCTCTCCAACACATGGATGACCGTCCCATGTAGAGGTTCTTGAGGTCTTCCAGATTTTCGCGGAACATAATCGAGTTCACGCCGCGGTTGGCATAGACCAACGTAAAGGTGCTGTGGGGCTCGCGCGTCAGCACGGTTTTCATAATTGACAGAACCGGCGTGATGCCGGACCCGCCTGCAAAACCAAGGTAGTTTTTCGCAGCCTCTGGTGTAATCGGCGTGTGAAAACTGCCCATCGGCTCCATTGCCTCAAGGGTCATGCCGGGGGCGAGGGCGTCGTTGGCCCAAGTTGAAAACGCGCCGCCGTCGACCTTCTTGATGCCCACCTGCAAAACACCGTCGTCCTTGCCCGCGCAGATCGAATAGGAGCGCCGCACCTCGGTGCCGTCAAAATCCTGACGGAAGGTCAGATACTGGCCTTGGGTGAAATCAAAATCGCCGCCGTTCACTGGCTTTAGTGTCACGACAACCGCATCGCGGATCGTTTTCGTGACGTCAGTGACAGACAGTTGATGAAAGCGTGCCATCACGTTTCCTCCTCAGATACATTTGAAATAGTCGAATGGTTCCAGACAATCCGCGCAGCGCCATTGGGCTTTGCACGGGGTCGATCCAAACTGGCTGATGCGCGTGACGTTGGTTGATTTGCAGCGTGGACAGCATTCCGGCCCACCGGCCGCACGGGGCGGGGCGATGCCGTAATCTATCAGCTTGGCGCGGCCCTTGTCGGACAGCCAATCGGTGGTCCACGGCGGGCTGATCTGGGTCTTGACCCGCACATCCTTGATGCCGCGATCATGCAGCGCGGTTTCAATATCCAGTGAGATGATGCTGGTCGCGGGACACCCCGAATAGGTCGGCGTCACCGCCACCTCAAGGGTATCACCCTCCCATGCCACGCCACGCACGATACCCAAGTCCACGACCGAGATCACGGGGATCTCCGGGTCGGGCACGGCGTCAAGCCAGTCCCAAATCTGTGCCTCGGCCGGTTTCATGCTACCACGTTGCCCCTGGATAGGCGCGCTGGAGCCACTGCATCTGCGTCAGCAAATGGCCCAAGTGTTCCGTGTGCTGAAAGCCGGTCTTGCCGCCCTTATGGGCGAACCCACCCTCGGGGATCATCAGCGTGGCTTCGGCCAGCACCGGTGTGACATGCGCATCATACTGGGCGCGCAGATCAGCCAGATCGGGGGCGATGCCAGCGGCGGCCATCGCGTCGTCAATGGCGTCGCTGACGAACATCTCGCCGACGTAGGGCCAAAGCAGGTCGAGTGCGTCTTGCATCCGCTTGTGGCTTTCGGAGGTGCCGTCGCCCAAGCCGATGACCGTCTCACCGGAGCGCTCGACATGGTATTGCACTTCTTTCACAGCCTTGGCTGCAATCGCCGCGATCTGTTCGTGGGTGGATTTGGTCAACGCCGTCAGCATCGCCAGATGCCACGCGTCAAACAGGAACTGGCGCATCATGGTCTGGCCGAAATCACCGTTGGGCTGCTCTGCCAGCAGCACATTGCGAAAATCCCAGACGTCGCGCAGCATGGCGATGTCATCCGCCGTGCGGCCCTTGCCCTCGACTTCGCCTGCAAGGCCAAGCCACATCTGCGTTTGGCCGATCAGGTCAAGCGCGGTGTTGGCCAGCGCGATGTCTTCTTCGAGCACCGGCGCGTGACCGCACCATTCGCTCACGCGGTGACCCAACACCAAGGTGTTGTCGCCCATGCGGCACAGGAACTCGAACAGCTGTTCTTGCGTGACATCCGCCATCACATCGCCCCCACTTCTTCGGGAATGTCGAAAAACGTCGGATGGCGGTAGACCTTGCTCTCCGATGGCTCATAAAGCGGGCCTTTTTCGGAAGGAGAGGACGCTGCGATATTGCACGCCTCGACAACCCAGATGCTCACGCCTTCGTTGCGGCGGGTATAAACATCGCGGGCGTTCTTGATCGCCATTTCCTCGTCAGGCGCATGAAGGCTGCCGACGTGGCGATGGCTCATGCCGTGCTGACCGCGGATAAACACTTCCCACAGCGGCCACTCGTGGCGCTTTGGCTTGGTTTGTGTTTCGGGAATGTCGGGGTATGCGGAATTTGGAGAGCTCATTCTGCTGCTACCTTTCGTGCGTTGCGTTTCTCGGCGTGTGCCAGAAGGCCATCACGCACCCATTTGCCGTCGTCCCATGCCTTGTTGCGCGCGGCGAGGCGTTCTGTGTTGCAGGGGCCGTTGCCTTTGATCACTTCAAAGAACTCTGCCCAGTCAGGCTCGGCGAAGTCGTAGCCGCCTTTTTCGTCGTTCCATTTCAGTGTCTTGTCGGGAACGGTCAGGCCAAGGTATTCGGCTTGCGGCACTGTTTGGTCGACGAACTTTTGACGCAACTCGTCGTTGGTGTTCATCTTGATCTTCCACGCCATCGACTGTGCGGAGTGCACGGAGTCGGCGTCGCTTGGTCCGAACATCATCAGCGACGGATACCAGAACCGGTCTAGCGCGTTTTGCGCCATCGCCTTTTGTTCCGGCGTGCCCTGCGCCATCTTCATCATGATGTCGTAGCCCTGACGCTGGTGGAAGGATTCCTCTTTGCAGACGCGGATCATCGCGCGGGAATAGGGGCCAAACGACGTGCGCTGTAGCGGGACCTGGTTCATGATCGCGGCACCGTCGACAAGCCAGCCGACCGCGCCCATGTCGGCCCATGTCAGCGTCGGATAGTTGAAGATGGAGGAGTATTTCATCCGGCCATCCAGCAACATCTCTGTCAGCTCGTCGCGCGACACGCCCAGCGTTTCCGCCGCGCAATAGAGATACAGACCGTGGCCTGCTTCGTCCTGCACTTTGGCGAGTAGGATCGCCTTGCGCTCAAGTGTGGGAGCGCGGGTGATCCAGTTGCCCTCGGGCAGCTGGCCGACGATCTCGGAGTGCGCGTGCTGGCCGATCTGGCGGATCAGCGTCTTGCGATACCCTGCCGGCATCCAGTCCTTGGGTTCGATTTTCTCACCCGCATCAATGCGCGCCTGAAAGGCTTGTGCCTCTGCGCTTTCATCTGCGGCTTCGGATTTTACCATTTGTGCATACATGTCTTTGTCCTCCCGGTTCAGACGCGTTCAATGATCATTGCGGTGCCTTGCCCGACACCCACGCACATCGTGCAAAGCGCATAGCGCCCGCCGGTGCGTTTCAGGTGATGCGCGGCCGTCAAGACCAGTCGCGCACCTGACATTCCAAGCGGATGGCCCATCGCGATGGCGCCCCCGTGTGGGTTCACTCTGGGGTCGTCGTCGGCCACGCCAAGACGGCGCAACGTCGCGAGCCCCTGAGAGGCAAAAGCCTCGTTCAATTCAATCACATCTATCTGGTCAATCGTCAGACCCGCGCGCTTGAGGACTTTCTCGCTCGCGGGGGCAGGGCCGATGCCCATGATGCGCGGCTCGACGCCCGCCGACGACATGCCGACAATGCGGGCCATCGGTGTCAGCCCGTTTGCCTTGGCCGCCGCTTCGGACGCGATCAGCAGCGCGGCGGCGCCATCGTTCACACCGCTGGCGTTGCCTGCGGTCACTGTCAGGTCAGGGCCGTTCACGCCCCTGAGCTTGCCCAGCGTTGCCGCGTCGGTGCCAGGGCGGGGGTGTTCATCTGTATCGACGATGACAGGATCACCCTTGCGCTGTGGCACAGCGACCGGAACGATCTCGTCCTCGAAGATACCAGCCGCGTTCGCGGCCGCCCAACGCGCCTGCGAGCGTGCAGCAAAGGCATCCTGATCCGCGCGGCTGACCTTAAAATCAGCGGCGACGTTATCGGCTGTCTGCGGCATGGAGTCGACGCCATATGTAGCCTTCATCTTCGGGTTCACGAAGCGCCAGCCGATCGTGGTGTCGTATACGGCATTGGCGCGGGTAAAGGCGGTTTCGGCCTTTGGCATCACAAAGGGCGCGCGGCTCATGCTCTCAACACCACCGGCGATGGTCATGTCGTAATCGCCCGCCTTGATCCCGCGCGCAGCAAAACCGATGGCATCCATGCCGCTTGCGCAAAGTCGGTTCACGGTGGTGCCGGGCACATCCACGGGCAGGCCTGCCAGCAGGGCGGCCATACGTGCTACGTTGCGGTTGTCTTCGCCCGCCTGATTGGCAGAGCCATAAATAACCTCGTCAACAGCGGACCAATCAACGCCCGTGTTGCGTTCCATCAAGGCGGTAATCGGAAGCGCTGCAAGATCGTCTGCTCGGACAGATGAAAGTGCCCCACCATACCGACCAATGGGCGTGCGTACCCCATCGCAAATCAAAGCATCCATCGCGCGTCCTCCCAAAGATTAATCGACCGCATGGTCGGTATATGTTGGCCAAAGGATTCGAGCAAGTTAAAAGTTACAATAAAATCTGCATCCTGAAAAAATGTAACGCTTTTGGGTGGTGAGCGGAAGGGTTTGTCAGTTTCGTTGCGTTCGCGCGTAATTTGGCACGTCGCGTTTTCCCTCATTCTAAACTGTATGCAGGTATAGCAGTGAAGCGGGCAGTGCGGCTTGGGCTACTGCGGCTAGAACGCATGAGGAGGAACGCGCAAAGGCCCCGCTTCGGGGGGCTGAAACGCGGCATCTGATCTCAGAGTGAATGTCCGGTTTGGGCCGCGCTTTCGATGCCCATGGTAGGGCCTTCCCTTAATCGGACATTGGTGCGCGCCGCAGCATCGGGGACTCTGGGCTCGTTTGAGACCTTCGCGGCATCCCGCCCCAACGTCGGCAATGGTGTGAAGGGGCGTCTGTGCGCAGATGTTTTGGTCATCCCCATAATGTAGAGATCTCAAGAGTCTTATCGTCCGGGAAGTTTTGCTGTAACGTTCGATCATCGCGTGAACGGGGAATCCGAGTTGAAACAGCCTTCAGACCGCAAACAGGCTTGCGACAAAGTCAATCTGTCCAAGGTCCATTCTACCTACCGCCGATCTCGGGTCGCTCTGAGCGTTGCAGCTATGCCGAGAGACCTAGGCGAGCTTCTGGATAGGCGCCTCGAGGACCATCGCCGTGACCGCTGAGATGAAGTCCCATGATGCCTGGTTTCGGTCCAAGGTGAAGGAGGCACTGAATGACCAGCAGGCCGCGACACCGCATTCCAACGTGATGAACCTTGTGCAGGCGGTGATTGATGAGAAGCGCCGCCAACAGTCTTGAACAGTGCGTTCTGTTCTTACTTGGTACCTTCGTGCGTTTCGGGGTGTTTTGGTGGGTTGCCGCCGCTTCTTCTGTCAAAAAAGTGTTTGCCGATCGGCTGCGTGACTTAGCCTTTGATTCGGACAAGGGCGGGTCGCGCTCGTGATCTGAAATTCTGCACTCACTCTCGTTGCCCAACCTCCGTCATAGCTTTCGGCGGAAACCACAAAAAGTGTAGAGCGGGCTTTTTGTCCTTTGGAACTCAGACCCTGATCCAAAGGAA
>JAHDEX010000072.1 GCA_020628545.1 Paracoccaceae bacterium
TCCCCAGTCCGCCAAAAAATCAACGAATTGGCAGCGGTTCAACGGGTCTGGGGCAAGTTCTTCCCCTAATTTTTACGTCATTAGGCATTCCTGCTGGAGTGGGCGCGTCCATATGCTCGCCCGATGTGCTCGCGCGCTCAGTCTGCCACGAAAGTATATGCGCATTTCTTCGTAGAGCGGTTTCGGCGAGATGATAAGATCGTGCGTCGGACCCCCAAGCATTTGAGCAGGATGGCGAACCTTCCCGGTACGACAGCAGAACCCTCAGCTCTGAACGACGTGTCAGGGACTTCTCAGCCCTACTTTGATTGTGTCAAATGACACGCAGAGGTTTCTAATGCAGGCGGTGTCATGGCGGGCCCACTATCAGGCATCAAAGTCGTTGAGTTCACGGGGCTAGGTCCGGCGCCATTGGCAGGCCAACTTTTGGCAGACCTCGGGGCAGACGTCATTGCTGTTGATCGAAAAAGCCTTCCTGCCGATTCAACCGACGTCAATCGCCGCGGCAAACGCTCTATTGCAGTCAACCTCAAATCAGAGGCGGGGCGGGCGGCAGTGCTAGCCCTCTTGGCGCGAGCGGACGTGCTGATCGAAGGGTTCCGGCCGGGGGTCATGGAAAAGCTGAGGCTTGGGCCGGACGACGTTCCCGATCACCTGGTATTTGGACGTATGACGGGGTGGGGGCAGACTGGGCCGCTTGCGCAGACGGCAGGTCACGATCTGACCTATCTCGCGCTGACCGGTACGCTGGGCATGTTTGGTCAGCCCGGACAGCCACCACATCCGTCCCTAAACTATGTAGCTGACTACGCCGGGGGCACCATGTTCCTGCTTTTTGGTGTGATGGCTGCGCTTGTTGCGCGTCAAAGGACCGGAAAAGGCGACGTCGTTGATGCTGCGATGATCGATGGTGTGGCCGCAATGGGTGGGCTGATGAATACATTCATGGCCCGGGGGATGGTGGGTGAAACCAGAGGTGAGAACTTCCTCGATGGATCGGCTCCATTTTATCGCAGCTATGTTTGCGCTGACGGAAAGTTCGTGGCGGTCGGCTGTTTGGAGCCTCAGTTCTTCAAAGAATTTCTGCGTCTTGCCGGACTGCCTCTCGCAGACGCCAAGCATCAGCATGACCGTGAGTATTGGCCTGATATGCACGCGCGCTACGCCGCACATCTTGCCACCAGGGACCGAGACGAATGGACCGCGGTCTTTGTGGGGTCGGACGCCTGCGTGACGCCAGTGTTATCGCTGCAGGAAGCCCGTGAACATCCGCATATGGTGGCGCGCGGAATTTACCGGACCATCGACGACACTTTACACCCCGCGCCGGCGCCGCGCTTTCTCAAGTCCGTGGTTAAGGCACCAGCTGCGCCCGGTCGGGTTGGCGCGGATACGGATGAGATCTTGTCAGAGCTCGGGTACAGCGAAGTACAGATCAGTGCTTTGCGTGAAGACGGCGTATTGACCTAATTGGGCGACTCATTTCCGCTTTGGTGAGGTCGAGCCGCGACCAACCAGTCAAAGAGCAGACGTGCTGGGGCAGAGCTCGGGTTGTGCAGGGTCACGTAGAAGTCGTGCCGGGCTGCCACAACGTTCGGAAACACCTGCGCCAACCGCCCATCACGGACGTGGTTGTGGGTCAGCCCTTCCCATCCAAGAACCGCACCGATCCCATCCATCGCGGCTTGCAACGCGATGACATAGTTATTGACTCGGTGTGCCGTGCGAAGCCCACCGGTGTAGCCAAGCTCTCCCGCCCAGTCTTCCCAAGTGGTCCATTTGCTGTTTTCCGAGTCGAGGTGAATGAGCGGCATTCTCGCAATTGCTGAAAGGTCTTGGGTACCGTGTCGCGCAACAAACGCGGGGCTGCCGAGGGCCGCAATCCGGTCCTTGAATAGCACCGCGCTTTCGCCTGTCTCATCTGTCATGTCGCCGTAGCGGATCGACAGATCGGGAAAAAGGTTCTCGCGTTCATCGTCGCTCAGAAGCTGACCGACCGAAATGTGCGCGTGGGACTGCCAGAACTCTCCCAATCGCGGGGTCAGCCAGAAAGAGCTGATCGATGTGGTTGTTTGAATGGTGACGGTGGCTTGATTAGAGCGTCTGCGCAACTGATCGACAGCATCACCAATGGCTTCAAGGTTTCGCTGAAGGGCGACAAAAAGGTACGCCCCAGTCTCTGTAAGCTTCACACCACGATAGTGCCGATCAAACAGGCGGAAGCGCAGGTCTTGTTCCAAGAGTTTCACCTGCTGGCTGATCGCTGCGGGCGTTACATTTAGTTCGCGTGCTGCTGCCTTGAAGCTGACATGGCGGGCCGCGGACTCAAAGCTCAGCAAGGCACGCATGGGAGGCAGGCGGTATCTGTTGTCGGCCATCGGGTCTCCATGACATTAGCTCTACTTACTTGAGATTAGTTTTTCTGGCGTTGTCAAATGCTGATCATGGATATTCCACTGTGGCAGGGAAGATCATCGGATAAGCAGGGATAATCGCATTGTGAAAGAACACGCGCATGCAGTGGTCGTTGGCGGGGGATGTGTTGGCGCCTCGCTGCTTTATGGTCTGACGCAGAACGGCTGTTCGGATTGCGTTATGTTGGAACGGACGCAGTTGACTGCGGGTTCGACCTGGCATGCGGCAGGGCTGCTCGTGACGTTCGTGCGGTCTCATAATATCTCAAAAATGACGCTTGAGACGATCCGGATATACACCGAGGTTGAGAAGAAACTCGGCACATCGGTGGGGTTACGTAAAGTCGGGCAATTAAGGGTCGCGAATACAAAACTGCGCTGGGATGAGTTTCAAAGCTATTTGTCTGTGGCAGAGGCTGCAGGCGTTCCTTGTCAGTTGCTGACCCCAGCAGAAGTTGCGGAGGTGCATCCGCTCCTGAGCCAAAATGCGAACATCAAAGGCGGTATTCTGCATACCGAAGATGGCTACGTAAACCCGGCCGACATCACGATGGGCATGGCCAAACTGGCGCGTGAGGCGGGCGCGACGATTTATCAGAATACCGAGGCACAATCGTATGAGAAAATTGGCGATGGCCGCTGGAAAGTGACGACGAACCAAGGGGAAATCACCTGCGACCACCTGATCTTCGCAACCGGGAACTACGCGCGGGAAAACGCGCGCCGCATTGGTCTTGATCTGCCATGCATTCCGATCGTGCATCAGTATTGGACGACCGAAACGGTTCCCATCTTGAAAGAACGCAAGGAAGCCGGGTTCCCGGAGCTGCCGATCCTGCGGGATGAGGACTATGGCGCCTACCTGCGTGAAGACGTGGGCGGCATTCAGTTTGGCCCATACGAGTTCGAAAAGGACCTTAAGCTCTTCGCTGAAGACAGGGTGCCGCCAGACTTTGGCGCAGACTTGCTGCCTGAGGACTTTGATGCGGTTGAAACGCAATGGGGCCGCGCAATTGAGCGAGTGCCGGTGCTGGGGGAGGTTGGTATCAAGGCGAATACTCGTGGGCCTTTTCAGATGACCCCGGATGAATTGCCATTGGCCGGGCCTGCACCGGGGCATGAAAACCTGTGGCTGGCAGAGGGGATGCCGGGTGGCATTCTGTGGGGCGGAACCGTGGGGGAGCGACTCGCGCGATGGATTATGACCGGCACGCCCGGGATGGACATGTCCGAACTCGACCCGCGCCGGTTTGGTGATTTCGCGTCGAAACGCTGGACGATGGACAAGGTGCGGGAAACCTGGGGCACGCATATGCACGCGCATGTGCCGGGTGAGGACTTTCCATCTGCGCGGCCGATGAAGACTGTCGGGTCTTACGATTTGCTGACTGCGCGCGGTGCTGTCTGGACCAGCTTTAATGGATACGAATTCCCGCGCTGGTTTGCACCAACGCCTGAACAGGCAATCCCAGAACACAGCTTCCGCCGCACCGCCCACATGGAACTGGTCGAAGCAGAGGTGCGCCGCACGAGGGACGAGGCGGGCTTTATTGAGATGTCTCCAATGACCAAGTTTTTCGTGCGCGGGCCAGGCGCGGCAGCATGGTTGGACAGGATCATGGCCAACCGGTTGCCGAAGATTGGAAGGATGACACTGTCGCTTGCGTTGAATGAGGCGGGTGGCATGGACGCGGAGTATACGGTTGTGCGTGAGGGGGAGGACACGTTCTACCTCGTCTCAACCCCAAACTGGCGTGTCTACAATTGGGATCAGCTGCAAAGACAATTGCCAGACGATGGGTCCGTCGTCATGCAGGATATATCGGAGTCGCTTGGTGTGATTGCGCTCGCCGGGCCTAAGGCGCGAGATATCCTTCAGCCTCTTACCGACAACGATTTGTCAAACGACGCCTTCCCTTGGCTCAGTGCGCAAATGGGGGAGGTTGGCTACGCAAAGGACGTGCGCCTTTTGCGGGTCAGCTACACCGGTGAGCTTGGCTGGGAAATCCACCACCCCGTCGGATACAACCGGCACCTAGTTGATCTGCTTTTGAAGTCCGGCGTGAAACCGTTTGGTGCAGAGGCGCTTGAATCCATGCGGCTTGAGAAGTCATACCGTGCGATCAACCGCGAGATTTGCAAGGACATGACACCGTATGAGGCTGATCTGAGCCGTTTCGTCGTGCTCAAAGATCGCGAATTCACTGGCAAAGCGGCGTTGGAAGCGCAATCGGCGGAGGGCGCGCATCGCGTTCTGGCAACCGTAAAGCTGCCCTCCCGCGATACCTCGGTCATTGCTTTTGAAAGCGTCTGGAAAGACGGAAAGCTTGTCGGGCGCGTCACTTCTGGCGGGTTCTCGTACTATTATGGGCATGACGTTGCGATGGTGCTGGTGCCGCAGGATCTCGCAACGCCAGGCACGGCCTTACAGGTGAAAATTCACAACGAATTGCGCGATGCAGAGGTCGTGGCGGGCTGCCTGCACGACCCAACAAACGCGCGGGCGAGGGCATAAGCATGGCTGACACAAAAACCCGGCCCACCCGCGGTGGACGCGCTGCCCGGATCGCGGCGCGCACCAATCCACCGCCGGTCTACCTCAACACGCTGCACAGCAAGATCGGTCCGATTGATCTGCTGGGGCCTGAAGGTGTGGAAGAGATCCACAATGCCGCGATGACGATCCTCGAAACGACGGGGATTGAGTTTCGTGATCCCACAGCCTTAGCCGATTGGAAGCGCGCCGGTGCCGACGTGCAGGACCAGCGGGTGCGGGTCGGGCGCGATATGCTGATGGAGCTGATTGGGTCGATCCCAAACGGTTGGGCGTACCATGGGCGCAATGCTGAGCGGTCCACGCGCGTTGGCGGTCGCGATACAGTATTCGCCAATGCCTACGGCGCGCCCTTTGTTTACGGGCTCGATGGCGTGCGGCGGCCTTCAACCCTACAAGACGCGCAGAACTTCTTCAAAATGGCGCAGATGAGCCAGGCTATGCATGTGCCGGGTATTCTGCCGGTGGAGCCTCAAGATGTGCCCATCCCGCAGCGCCATCTCGATCTGGTGAAATCCGCGCTGACATTGACCGACAAACCGGTGATGGGGTCGGTCCTCTCTGAAACAGCTGCCCGCGACACGGTCGAGATGATGCGCATTGTCCACGGCGAGGACTTCATCGAAAAAAACGTCGTCGTCGCAGCCCTTCTGAACTGCAACACCCCGCTCGTTTGGGACGAGACGATGCTGCAAAGCCTGCGCGTCTATGCGGCCGCAAATCAACCCTGCCTGCTCACGCCATTTGTCCTTGCCGGGGCCAGCACGCCAGCCAGCCCGCTTGGTGGTGTTGCATTACTGATTGCGGAAGCACTGGCTGGGCTCGCCTATAGTCAGATCATCCGACGCGGCTGTCCGATGGTACTGGGCGTGGCGCTGATGGGTGTGTCGATGAAGACCGGCGCGCCTATGATGGGTTCGCCTGAGCCAGGGTTGATGAACTTGTTGGTCGGTCAAATGGCGCGGCACTATGGCGTGCCTTGGCGGTCCTGTACGATGTGGACTGGTGCAAAGACACCGGACCTGCAGGCAGGCTACGACAGTGCCAACACGATGTGGTCTGTGCTGCTGGGTGGGTGCAATTTCGTCGTCCATTCCGCAGGGTTCGTCGAAGGTGCGCTGGGCGTTAGCTATTCTAAGTGGGTGCATGATGCGATCCAGCTGGAGGGCTACCATCGTTTCTTCTCGGGCCTGCAAAGCGAGGACTTGGGCAGCATCCTCGGCGATATCGCGGGTATCGGCCCCGGTGGCCATTTCCTTGGCACAGACCACACGCGCGAAAACCCGATGCATATGAACATCCTGCAAAACAACGACAGCTATGAGCAGTGGGAGGCTGAGGGGTCGCGCAACGCCGACCTCGTGGGACGTGACGCGGCGCAAAAAATGCTCGACACTTACGTCAAACCGCCCATGCCTGATGACGTCGCGGGGGCTCTCAACGATTTCGTGGCGAAGAAACGCGCGGCATACGCGAACTGACGGGGTACGCGATGAGTGACGAGACACAGACACTGACGCTGGATGAGGTCCGCGCGCTTGCCGCTGGTATCTTTACGCAAGCGGGCATGTCTGCTGACGAAACGACGACGATGGCTGAAATCGTGGCGATGTCTGAACGGGACGGACCGCGCAGTCATGGATTGCGAATGCTGCCGTTTTACGCCGAGAGTTTTGTATCGGGCTACGCGAATGCGACCGCAGTGCCGAAAATGACCCGACTTGCACCGGGTGCGTTGAAGGGCGACGGCGACAACGGTTATTTTCAGATCGCGGCGAAAGCAGCGCGGGACGAACTGATTGCGATGACGCGTGAGAACGGGATCGCGGCCTTCACCTGCGCCAACTGTCATCACCTGGCAGGACTGCGGTTTGACACGGAACCTTTGGCGGAGGCCGGGTTGGTGGCCATTGGTGTCGTCAATTCGCTGTCGATGGTGGTCCCCCACGGTGGCGAAAGACCTGCATTTGGGACAAATCCGATGTCATTTGCCTGTCCACGTGACGGGCAAGCGCCAATTGTGTGGGATCAGGCTGCCTCTGCCATTGCATTGATGGATGTCCGCATGGCTGCCGCCGAAGGCCACGAACTGCCCATCGCGGCGGGTCTCGGTCCGGATGGGAAGCCAACGACAGACCCGTCTGCGATCCTTGAAACCCGTAGCCTGCTGCCTTTTGGCGCCCATAAAGGCAGTGCGATTGCGATGATGGTAGAGATCCTTGGTGCCGCGCTCGCGGGAGCGACTTTGGCCGTCGATAATGCGGAGCGTGAGGCCCACGGCGGGCTGAATGTTAAGGGCGGCGCGACCTTGATCGCGATAGATCCGACACGTTTCGGAAACGACGCGTTTGCGGACTATGTGCAGCGCATTTGTGCAGAGATCGATGGCAATGGAGATGCGCGCGTCCCGGGGGATGGGCGGCTTGGCAAACGGGCGCAGGCGGAAGCGAATGGCGTGCAAGCCAGCACGGCCCTGATCACGCAAATTGAAGGCTTGTTGGGGTAGGTGCCTTGCCTACCACGTCAAAGGAAACCGCTTTGAAAATCAAAGAAATCCACATCTACCGCCATGACCTGCCGGTCAAGGACGGGCCCTACACGATGGCGAATGCGAAAGTGTATGCGCTAGACACAACGCTGGTGAAGCTTGTGAGCGAGGACGGCACCATCGGCTGGGGTGAGACCTGTCCGGTCGGACCTACCTATGCAGAGGCCCATGCCGGTGGCGCACGTGCCGCGCTGATTGAAATGGCGCCGTCACTGATTGGCGCACCGATTTGGCCGCTGGCGCTGTACCGGCAGATGAACGGCGCATTGAATGGCCACAATTATGCGAAGGCCGCGATTGATATCGCCGCCCATGACCTTGTCGGGAAAACGCTGGGTGTCAGTGTCGCTGACCTGCTGGGAGGAGCCGTGACGGACAAAGTGCCCTCGTATTATGCGACAGGTGTCGGAGCACCAGATGAGATTGCTCGGATCGCAGCGGAGAAACTGAAGGAAGGTTACCCGCGCCTTCAAGTTAAAGTTGGTGGGCGTCCGGTTGAGGAAGACATCGCGACGATCCGCAAGGTTTGGGAAGTTCTGAAGGGGTCGGAGATGCGGCTTGCCCTTGATGGCAATCGCGGGTGGACGACGCGTGATGTGCTGCATCTTTCAGCAGCATGTCGCGACATTCCGTTTGTCCTTGAACAGCCCTGCAGCAGCATTCAGGAGCTTGAACGCATTCGCCCGCAACTCTCCCACGCACTTTACTTGGACGAGATGGCGATTGATCTGAACACGGTGATTTCAGCAGCCGGAACCGGATTGGTGGATGGCTTTGGAATGAAGGTAACGCGAGTCGGTGGGCTCACGCCGATGCGGGCCTTCCGCGATATTTGCGAAGCGCGCAGCTTGCCACACACCTGCGATGACAGTTGGGGTGGCGACCTGATCGCTGCGGCTTGTGTCCAGGTCGGCGCAACCGTGCATCCCAAGCTCTTCGAAGGCGCATGGCTCGCGGCACCCTATATCGAAGGCAACTATGATCCTGAAAACGGCATCCGGATTGGGGGTGGTTACATCAAACGACCGCAAGGGCCGGGCCTCGGCGTGATCCCGGATGAAAGCCAATTCGGCGCGCCTACCGCCTCCTTTTAGAGCTTGTTGAGGCATGATGCACACGCGACGCTCAGTGTTAACATTGGCAGGATTCGATGCGCCGACTTTCACTGTCTTGAGGAGCTTTAGCCATGCCGCAGCCCATTGTCTTCGTTTTCGCTTCTACTGTCTGCTCACTGCTTGCCGTTCAGTCTCCGCGCAAGACTGCGGTGGACCAGATGCAGAATGCACGATTGAGGGCGGGTCCTACAATCTCATCGTGCCTGAAGTCGATCCGGTTGGCATCGTGATGCACCTGCATGGGGGTGGTGGGACAGGGCGGGGCATGATGAACTCCGGCCTTGCAACAGAAGCCGTCGCGCGGGGCTATGTGTTTGTTGCGCCGTCGGGTGAACATCCGGAAAACCGTTGGACCAAAGACTGGTCTGTCCGGGCCGACAACATGAGCTTTGACCGCAATGACGTCGAGTTCTTGACAGATGTGATGGCTGACGTGCGTGCGCGCCTGAACCTATCGGATGCGCCTGTTTTGCTTGCTGGCTTCTCGCGCGGCGGATCAATGACATGGGACATGGCGTGCCTGCAGCCGGACTTTGCCGACGCCTACGCACCATTGGCGGGGGCGTTCTGGGACAGTCTGCCTTCTGATTGCGCGGGCCCGGTGCGTCTGTTTCATACGCATGGATGGACAGACCGCACTGTGCCATTGGAGGGCCGCTCCTTCTCGGACGGTGCGGTGGTGCAAGGCGACGTATGGGCATCACTGAAGATCATGCGGGAGGTGAACGGATGCGATGCGCGTCAGCCGGAGAGGAGCAGTTTCGACGGCGAGCTATGGATGCGCCATTGGACGGACTGTGCTGCAGGTCAGATTGATCTCATGCTGCATCCGGGTGGCCACGGTGCCCCAGAGGGCTGGGCGGCACGTGTGTTGGATTGGTTTGAGGCTGGGGAAGTCTAGTTTCTGAAACCACCGCGCACGTGAAAGGACGCGGTGGTTCTTAAAGGGGCTGCGCTCTAACCACGCAGCCTGTGGTGCAGAATGATCGGCACAGCGAGATCTTCTTCATCGCTCAGGTGGCGATCAAGAAAGGCCTCGATTGCCTTCGCCGCGGGCAACACAGCATTCACTTCTTCATGTGCCTGCTTTTCATCCAGGGTGGCCAACTTGATCACGCGGTTCGCCTTTCGGGTGAGGTCGTCCAGCACCACATCAAGATCAGCGTGATCCTGCTCCAACAGCTCCAATCCCGAATCAAAGCGCGGATCGGCTGCGGACAGTTCCGGGAAATAGCTATGATCTTCCCAGCCGTGGTGCGCATGGAGATTGGCAACCAGATTGCCGCCAAAGTACGACAAGCGCCCGACATAATCGCCAAGGCTGATGTCCTTGTTCAGAACCAGCTCTGAGTCCGTCCGCACTTGCTCTGCGACTCGTCGGAACATCCGATGAGCACCCAACCAATGACGTGTTTTTTCCTTGAAGCCGGGGTGGGCTTCCCAAGCGTCACGCGGGTACGCCTCCAGAAGAAACCGCATGTCTTCTGGCATGTCGTGACTGCGCATCTTGTATGTGTCTTGCATTGGATCTCTCCTTTCCCGACCCACTTGGGGCCGGGTCGGTCAGCGCGGTAGGCCTAACGATGGCGGGTCGGATATGTGCTGACGTCAGGGCAAGGTGAGGTGTGGATCACCAGGTCAGAACAGCCGGTTGTTAACTCCATTGATTGTCGGGGTCTTGGGAAGCGCTGTCGTAGAAGCCAAAGGATCGAGCTTCTATCTGAGCCAAGATGGTGCGTTCGTGTTCATTTCCCATCCCAAATTATTACTGCAATTTCAAACCACAAGCGGCGCACATCTGCAAGATTATGCATTAAAAATAAAAAATAATATATGATTTTAAAATTTATATGCTATCAAATTGGCAGAGCGATTCCGCGGGGAGGGTAGGATGCGCTGCGAGGGGGAACAGATTTTAGTCGACTGCGCCGTCATATGACGAAGCGGCCGAATGTCATTTTGATCTCAACAGATCAGCAGCGCGGTGATTGCATTGGCACTGATGCGCGAGGTGTTGATACGCCCAATCTTGATCGCATTGCGAAAAAGGGCGCGCAGTTCACCAAATGCATCACGCCCCACGCGATGTGCCAGCCAGCACGCGCGTCAATCCTGACTGGGAAGCTTCCGTATACCCATGGTGTCAGGGACAATGGCCGCAACCTCGACGAGTCTTTCGGCGCAGATGGCCTCGGCGGGATGTTTGCCAAAGCGGGCTACCGGACGCATTTCATCGGCAAAGCGCATCTCGCGACGCACGAGACGTTCGCCCCGACCGGGCGCGCTGAATGTTATCATAGTACGGCAGACTTTCCTGAAAGCTGGGCTGGTCCGTATTTTGGTTTCGATCATGTATCGCTCATGCTGCGTCCGCACCACCACTGCGTATGGAAAGACGCGCCATATACGCTCACTTATGAAAACTGGCTCGATCAGGATGGAGCAGGTCGCGCCAGATGGGATACGGCCAAGGAACACGCAGAGCCTGAAACCTCTCACTTCCAAGTCTGGAGATCGAAGCTCGAAGAGCCATGGCACTCAACGCCCTGGATCGGAGACCAGGCGGTGTCTTTGGTCGAAGAAAATAGTGAGCCGTTCTTTGCCTGGGTTTCCTATCCTGATCCGCATCCACCGTTCTTGGCGCCTGAGCCTTGGTCGACGATGTATGCCCCGGAGGCCGTTGATATTCCTGCGCATTTCACGCGGGACCTTGATAGGCGACCGTGGTGGCATCGTGCCTTTCTGGAAAGTCCGATCCGGGCCAACGTGAAGCGGGAGCATGCACAGGATGGCGTTGACTGGGGGCAGGTGGATGACCTGACCGAACAGCAACTACGCGATATCACAGCGGTCTATTACGGCATGATTTCTGCCATCGATCATCAGGTCGGGCGTATGCTGGACGCGCTGGACGCCACAGGTCAGGCAGACAACACCATTGTCGTCTTCACAAGCGACCACGGCGAATGGCTGGGCGACCATGGGCTCTTGCTGAAAGGTCCGATGCTTTATGACGGGCTGTTGCGTGTCCCTTGTCTGATGATGGGGCCGGGAATACCGGCCGGGAAAGTCATCGATGATCCGGTTTCCACGCTCGATTTGCGATCCACTTTCGCTGACCTTTGTGGAGTTGCAGCGACGCCGGACAGTGGCGCTTCATTGCGGGGGCTGCTCGATGGGACAGGATCGCGCGACTTTGCTCTCAACGAATGGGAAGTCGACAAAACCCGAAGCGGCGTGGAGATGGATCTTAGGACTGTGCGCAGTCACCGGTATCGCATGTCCGTCGATCTGATGACCGACACAGGCGAGCTTTATGACCTGCACGACGATCCCAATGAGATGGACAATCTTTTTGATGACCCGGCGCGTGCCGGTGTGCGGGCGGATCATATGGCCATGATCCACGCACGCCCGAACGACATGATCCCCTGCGCCGCGCGCGTTGGCTGGCACTAGGAAAGCGAAGCCCATGACGAAAATAGCTTCGATTGAACCGCTTCTCGCCCGGGTCGGCATCCGGAACCAGCTTTTGGTCAAGGTGACAACGGAAGACGGGATTGTTGGGTGGGGCGAAAGTGGTCTGTCTGCGCGCGAACAAGCGGTTTCAGCAGCGGTTGAACATGCGGCAGAGTTTCTGGTGGGGCAGGACAGCCGAAAAATCGGGCGGATCTGGCAGGAAAGCTATCGCGCGCAATATTTTGAAGGCGGGCGCGTTCTCACTGCAGCGATCTCTGCCATCGATATCGCATTGTACGACATTCTCGGGAAACGCCTTGGCGTGCCGGTTTATCAGTTACTTGGTGGGCGACAGCGGGATGTCATCCCGACGTTCGCCTCGACGACCAAAAGTGCCCATGATGATATTATCGCGGAGACGCGCCAACTGATGCAGCTCGGCTGGGACTGCGTGCGTCTTGTGCCAAGCTACTTTGACGACAACGAGGTTTTTGATCCACGTAAGTCCTTAGGGCCTACCGCAGAACAGCTCATCGCAGTCCGCAATGAATTCGGCAAAGATCTTTGCATCGGCATCGATTTTCACCACCGGCTGTCGCTCGCCGAAACGGCAAGCTTTTGCAACATGTTACCCCCTGGCACTCTCGACTTTCTGGAAGAGCCGATGCGCTGCGAAACGCCGGAGGCCTATGCGACGCTTCGCAAGATGACTGACATCCCTTTCGCGGTGGGTGAGGAATTTGCGTCAAAGTGGCAGGCCGGACCTTACGTTGAACAGGGCCTGACGCAGTATATGCGTTTGGACATATGCAATATTGGCGGCTTCACTGAGGCGATGAAGGTCGCGGGCTGGTGTGAGCGTCATTATATCGACCTGATGCCACATAACCCGTTGGGGCCGGTCTGTACCGCCGCAACTGTTCACATGGCGGCCGCCGTTCCCAATTTCAGTTGGCAGGAAACGCGCCAGTCCCCAGTCGAAAACCTCGGCTTCCATGACCCGGTGTTGTTTCCGACGCAAATCACGATGGAAGGCGCAGTTTACGTGGTCCCGGACGGGCCTGGTCTGGGTGTCGAGGTCAATGAAGACGCCATTCGTAAAAGTAATCCCACGCATGTTGAGCCGCCGCATCTCCGGCGGCCCGACGGATCAGTGACCAATTGGTAGACGACAAACTTTGCTCAATAGGAGGAGGAGACCTATGAAAGTGAATTTCAAAACAAGAAGCCCCATGATGGCTGGCGTCGCGGCATTGTGCCTTGCCGTTGCAGGCGCTTTGCCAGCCTGGGCATACGAGGAAGCGCCCTCTCTGGCTGAAAAAGTGGCAGCAGGCGAATTGCCACCCGTTGAAGAGCGGATGCCGGAAGAGCCGATGGTCATGGAAACCCTCGACAGCATTGGGGTTTACGGTGGAACCTTGCGCCGAGCCATTCTCGGCGGTGGCGACCAACATAACATTCTGCGTCAGATCGGCACGGAACTGTTGGTGCGGTGGAGCCATGATTGGAGCGAGGTCAAACCGAACATCGCCAAAAGCTGGACAGTTTCAGAGGACGCGACGACTTACACGTTTGAGCTGCGTCCCGGAATGCGCTGGTCGGATGGAGAGCCCTTTACGGCTGACGACATCATGTTCTGGTATGAGATCTTTCTCGATGAGCGTCTGACACCGTCAAAACACGCCAACTTTGTTGATGCCGGTGGGCCCGTCCAGGTCAGCAAATTGGGTGACTACACCGTCGAATTCAAATTCAGTGAGCCAAATGGCCTGTTCTTGCAGGCGCTGGCCTACGGCTTTGGATATCCGCCGGTCGTCTATCCCAAACACTACCTGAGCCAGTTCCACATCGACCACAACGCGGACATACAGGCACTGATCGACGCTGAACCTGCCGCGACAGATTGGGTCTCGCTTTTCAATCTAAAGGCCGGTCCGATGCACACGCCGCTGTTCTGGCAGAACCCGGACCGTCCAACGCTGCACCCGTGGAAAGTGCAGAACGCATATGGGTCGACCGATCGCGTGATCGCCGAGCGGAACCCATATTTCTGGAAGGTCGACGAAGAGGGCAATCAGTTGCCCTACATCGACGGGCTTGCATGGGATCAGGTCGAAGATGCGGAGACGATCCTGCTGAAAGCCTTTAATGGTGAGATCGACTATATGGCGCGCCACATTGGTCGCCCGGTCAACCTTGCGGCCCTCACCGACAATAAGGATCGTGGCCAATATGGCTTCTTCCAGGTTGGTGATATTCCGGGCAGCCAGACGGCGCTTTTGCTGAACCTGAACAATCCTGATCCGATCAAGAACGAGATCGTCAACACGTTTGAGTTCCGCCAGGCGCTCAGCCACGCAGTGGATCGTGAAGAGATCAACGATTTGGTCTACTTGGGGGCAGGGCGTCCGGTGCAGACTGCACCGCACCCGAATGCACCGTTCTACAATGAAGAATGGGCAACACGGTACACGGAGTTCGATCCCGATCTTGCTAATGAGTTGCTGGACGGCATGGGGCTTGATCAACGGGACGGTGACGGTTTCCGGCTTGGACCAGATGGCAACCGTTTCACACTCGTCTTCCTCGTCGCGGATGTCTTCGGTTGGCAGTATCCTGACGTCGGAGAGCTGTTGCAGGGATACGCAAAGGACGTCGGGCTCGACATTCAGATCCGTGCGTCTGACCGGTCGCGCCTGCAGGAAATCGCATCTGCGGCAGAGCATGACGCCTACATCTGGAATTGTCCGGGCGGTCTTGTCGACGCCTATGTCAATCCGTTCTGCTACCTGCCGCGTGGTGGTGCTGTCTACTGGGCACCAAAATGGGCTGCATGGGGCACCGATCCGACCACTGGCATCGAACCACCAGATCACATCAAGGAACTGTTTGAGATCTATCGTGGTGTCACATCGACAAGCGATCCTGCTGCGCAGGAAGCCGCCCTTCTTGAACTGATCGAAAAGGCCAACAGTCAGCTTCTGACGATTGGTTTGATCCAGTCGAATGGTGCCTTTGGTATCGTGCGGAATAACGTGCGGAACTACGTCGATCCGATGCCGATTGCCGGCCAACTTTGGACGCCTGCACCTTATACGTCGCAGGTTTACTTTGAGGGCGGGGTGAATCTGCCCTGATAACATCGCGGCGGCCGGTGAATACGGCCGCTCCACCAAGCGGGGCAGGCAATCCTCCCTGAGTTTGCTCCGCTCAATTAAACCGCGCGACAGCGCATCAAACGGACACCGAAGATCGTGCTGGGATTTCTATACAGACGCATTCTCTACATGATCCCGACAGTCTTTCTGGTGTCGGTTGTCACGTTTCTGATCATCCAGCTTCCACCTGGGGACTACCTTGACACGCTCGCGGCAGAGCTTGCGGATCAGGGCGGATTGGATGAAGCGACGGCCCAAGCGTTGCGTGATCAATACGGGTTGGGTCAGCCGTTTTATGTTCAATATTACAAGTGGATCACCGGTATCCTTTTCGATTGGAATTTCGGGATCTCTTTTGAAAAGAACGTGCCAGTCAACGACCTCATCTGGGATCGGCTGGGTTGGACCTTTGGCATTTCGATCCTGACGCTTCTTTTCATTTGGATTGTTGCCCTACCGATCGGCATCTATTCGGCTGTTCGCAAATATTCTGTCGGCGATTACGCTGCGACATTCTTTGGTTTCATCGGCCTTGCAGTGCCGAACTTCTTGCTCGCCCTCGTGATGATGTACATCGCGTTTAAGTATTTTGGGCAAAGCGTCGGCGGCTTATACAGCCCGGAATATATTGGTGCGCCCTGGTCGTGGGACAAGTTCATCGATCTTCTCAAGCACTTGTGGATGCCTATCGTTGTTGTTGGCACCTCTGGCGCGGCTGCGCTGATCCGCATCATGCGCGCCAACCTGTTGGACGAGATTTACCGCCCCTACGTCGTCACGGCCCGCGCGAAAGGCATGTCGGAATTTCAGCTATTGATGCGCTATCCGGTCCGCGTCGCCTTAAACCCTTTTGTCTCTACCATCGGTTGGATTCTTCCGACTCTGGTTTCGGGTGAAATCATCGTGGCGGTTGTGATGAACCTGCCCACCACTGGGCCCTTGTTGCTGCGCGCACTGCTTGTTCAGGACATGTATCTTGCGGGTTCGTTGATCCTGATTGTCAGTCTTCTGACGGTATTGGGGACGCTCATTTCAGATCTGCTTCTTGCGTGGATCGATCCAAGGATACGTTACCAATGACAATTGCCGACCCACAGACAGACGATGTGGAAGCCCCGCAGCTTCTTGGCCCTTGGGCCCTGATGTGGCGGAAGTTCCGCCGGCACCGGGTGGCATATCTCAGCCTTTGGCTCGTCGGATTTATCTATGTCCTGGCACTTTTTGGAGATTTCTTTGCGCCCGAAAAGCTGGATGACACGAACCGCCGGGGCATCTTCGCACCCCCGCAGGGCATCCACCTTTTCGCGGAACGCGAAGACGGGAGCCGCGTGTTCCAGCTGCACGCGAAGGCGCGAAAAGTACAGGTCGACCAAGCGACGATGCGGCGCAGCTACGTGGAAGTTCCGGGAGAGATCATCCCGCTCGGTTTTTTTGTTGATGGCTATGAGTACAAACTGCTGGGACTGATCCCGGCCAATACGCACTTCTTCGGCCCCAAAGACCCGGACGATGTGGTCTACTTCTTTGGGGCAGACCGTCTAGGACGGGACATTCTCAGCCGCATCATCATCGGAACAAAAATCTCAATGTCGATTGGACTGGTAGGTGTAGCCATCTCATTGGTTATCGGTGTGTCACTGGGTGGATTGTCGGGCTACTACGGCGGGTGGATCGATAACCTGATCCAGCGCTTGATCGAATTTCTGCGCTCCATCCCAACCATTCCGCTTTGGATGGGCCTTGCCGCAGCTATCCCGTTGGGCTGGCCGCCACTGCGCACGTACCTTGTTGTGACGATCATCGTCTCGATGATCGGGTGGACCAGTCTGGCGCGCGAGGTGCGCGGGAAGTTCCTGTCACTGCGGAACGAGGATTTCATCGTGGCGGCGCGCCTAGATGGTCTGACCGATTGGGAGGTCATTCGCAAACATATGATCCCCAGTTTCTCCAGTCACATTATTGCATCTTTAACATTGGCCGTCCCGCTTATGATCCTGGCGGAGACGTCCCTTTCATTCCTTGGCATCGGCTTGCAGCCGCCTATCGTGTCGTGGGGCACTTTGCTGAAAGAGGCGCAGAACATCCGCACCATTATCGAAGCGCCGTGGCTTTTGATCGCGCCCGGCACAATGATCGTCATCGCGGTGTTGGCACTGAATTTCTTGGGGGACGGCCTTCGTGATGCCGCTGATCCACATGCCCACTGACCATATTATCAAGCCGCCAGATGGAGACCCGCTTGTCGAGATCCGCGGTCTGAAAACGCATTTCTTTACGGATGACGGGGTGGTCAAGGCGGTCGAAGGTGTGGACCTCGACATCCATGCCAACCGCACGCTTTGCATCCTCGGCGAAAGCGGATGTGGCAAATCCATTATGGCGCGGTCGATCCTGCGCATTGTGGATGCACCGGGTAAGATCACGGCAGGCAGTATCGTCTATCGCGGCACGGACGGCCGCACCGTTGATCTGGCCCGGGCACGCCCCGGGTCGAAAGAGCTGCGCGAGGTGCGTGGCAGCGATATCGCGATGATCTTTCAGGAGCCGATGTCCTCGCTCGGCCCGATCACCAAGATTGGCAAGCAGATCGTCGAAACCCTCCGCCTGCATCGTGATATGACAAAGGCCGAAGCCCGCGAGGCCGCCATCGAAATGCTCGCGAAGGTGGGTATCCCAAAACCCGCAGAGCGCTTTGAGGCTTATCCATTCGAATTGTCAGGCGGCATGCGTCAGCGTGCGATGATCGCGATGGCGCTGTCATGCCAGCCCCGTTTGCTGATCGCGGATGAGCCGACGACGGCGCTTGACGTTACCACGCAGGCGCAGATTCTTGATCTGATCGACGAGCTGCAAGAGCAGTTCAATATGGGCGTCATGCTGATCACGCATGACCTTGGCGTTGTTGCCGAAGTCGCTGAAGACGTTGCGGTCATGTACATGGGGCAGATCGTTGAACGAGGCGATGTCTATTCGATTTT
>JAHDEX010000073.1 GCA_020628545.1 Paracoccaceae bacterium
CAGCCCAACTGATCTGGTCCGCGACCGCCGCGACAAGCGCGTCGTAATCGGTCGGCGTCGGCACCCGATGCCGCGCAAGGGCCTGCCAATCGGCATCAAAGACCTGAACCTCAATCTTGGTTCCGCCAATATCAAGCCCCGCAATTTTCATGACGCGACTGAGTAAAGTTTGACGCCGGAGACAACCCGGCTCAACGTCGCTTGACCCGCAAACGGGTCGTCCACATTCAAGCCCCGCGCGTGGGACCATGCAACAGCCCGGACCTGTGCGGCGGCCACACAAAGCGGGGCCGCCCAAGCCGCCCCAAAAGGCATCGCCAGATCAATATCGCCACCGGGGCCGATGACTTCGGTCAAAGCGGCGGGGAACTGCACACGCAGCTCCTCCGCCAGATCACGGTCGTAGTGAGTGGTGGGTGCCTGAGCACTCGCAAAAACCGTGATTGTCGTATTGTCGTTTACAAATGACTTGGGGCCATGGCGAAACCCCAGCGTACTGTCCCACAGCGCCGGAATGTCGCCTGCAGCAAGCTCCATGACCTTCAGCGCGGCCTCGCGGGCCGCAAAGGCGAGCGGACCTGAGCCGACGAAAACAGCCCGCTCCGGCGCAGGCTGCCCCATGAACTCCGGCAGCAGCCCTTCCAACTGATCTGCCAGCGCGGCCAACCGCGCGGGCACGTCGCACTGCGCATCAAAAAGCGCCAGGGCGGTCAACAGCATCGTCGAAAAGCTCGACGTCATCGCAAACCCCGCGTCATGGGTCGCGTCCGGCAGAACGATCACTTTGGTTGGCGCGGCAGAAGTTCGCGTGGCAAGCGCGCTGTCCTTGTTGCACGTGATATTGAGCCGTGGCGCATCAGGCGCCAGCGCGTCGAGACAATCCAGCACACCCACCGTTTCCGTGCTATTGCCCGAGCGTCCAAAGCTTACCACCAGCGGGCGGCGACCGGTCAGGTAATGCTGCGGCCGTGCCACGATATCGGTCGTCGGAATGCTGCGCGTACCATGACACTCCGCCGCAATAATATCGCCGATGTAGGCGCTGGTCCCTGCCCCGCAAAACCACACCTCATCGTAGTCCTGTGCGGCGATCCAATCGCGCAACCCAGCCACATCAAGCGTCCGCCCCCAGTCCCGCCAGATCGCCGGTTGCTGATGGATTTCGCGCCAGGTGGCCCATTGGTTCAGCGGATGCGTCATGTGGTCTTTGTCACTTTCGCAAGTGTTTCAGGGGCGTCCGGGTCCAACCCAAGCGCCAGTGCCGTATTCAGAATGATCGGATACATCACTGCCAGCAGCAGCGCCGCCGCCGCAGCGGGGACAAGCCGGTCTAGCCCCAGATCAGCAGGCCGGATCCGGTAGACATCGCAATTCACCCCGCGAAACCGGGCTTCAGCCTGATCGAGACTGTCCTGAATGCTTGGCTCTCCGGTGTCGAGCATCAGCACCATCAGCGGGTTTGTCGCCAGTTGCAGTGGGCCGTGCAGCACTTCGGAGCTTGAAAAAGCCTCTGCATGCAGCGCACAGCATTCCTTCAGTTTCAGCGCGACCTCATGTGCAGCGCCAAAGCCGGTGTCGCGGCCAATGACGTAGACGTGGCGAGCCCGCAGGAAAGCGGCCTGAATCTCTTCCGCACGCGGATGATTGGGTGAAATACCTGCGATCGCGGCGATCGACTGCCCCGCGCGCGCGCCGTAGTCGGGTTTGAGCGACGCCAAGAGCGCCATGCCTGCCGCCACTGCGCCTATCACGGATTTCGTGGCGGGCACCGCCAACTCTGGCCCCGCGTCTATCGGCACCGTCAGGTCGGCGACGGCTTCGACAGCACTGCCGGGCTGGTTCGTGATCGCGACCACATGCGCGCCCGCCGCCTGCGCGCCTTTGGCCGTGCGCACCAGATCATCCGATGCACCCGATTGGCTGATCACCAGCGCCAGGAAATCCTGCAACGCCACCCCGTCACCAAGCGAGAAAACCGACGGCGGCAAGGACGTGACCGGAACCTGCAATTCCCGCATGAACTCATAAGACAGAATATTGGCCGCAGCGTCTGAGGACCCGCGCGCCACTGTAAAGATCACCGGCGGCACCGCCTTCGGCCCGCCTGCAACCTCTTGAGACGCCGCAGCCCGGAACACCGCCAGCGCCTCGGCACTTTCGGAGGCCATCAAACTTCCCGGTTGTCGGTCAATCATGGTCATTGTCTCAACCCGTATGCGTCGAATGCGGCCCAGGTCGCTGACAGGTCGACCTTCTGACCCGAAATGCGCGCCTCGTCGAGCGCCATCGCCGCCAACCCGGCCTCAAGCGCATCAACCACGCCAACCGGTAGCGTGTCGGTCTCATCGCGCAGGAAGGCAACGATGTCGTCCACCATCATGTGATCCGCCCCGTAATGGGCAGAGGCGCGGGCGCCATCCATGCCCGTATAATCGTGGTCGGCGATGATGCTGCCGTCCCGCGCCGTGGCCTTCAGGTAGCCGCGCACAAAGTCGCCCTCGGCCATGCCAAGCGCACCCATCACACAAAACCGGCGATGCTCATCCGGCACGTTCAGGTTGGTGTGAAACGCAAGGCTCGCGCCGGTTTCGTAGCGCAGTATCGCGGTCTGGTAATCGATGATGTCCCCGTCCGAATGAAACGGATCATCCACGCTTTCCCAAACACTCGTCTTGCGGTGCATGATCTCGTTCTCGGCGTTCGACGTTGGCGCATGTTCCGGCACAAAGGACTTGCGGCCACCGAAACTTGCCACCTCAACCGGGCGAGAGCGGGTGACCATGTTATAGATGTCGATGTCGTGGCAGCACTTTTCGAGCATGAAGCCGCCCGACCAACGGACCATACGCCGCCAGTCCCGCATGAAGAAGGCACCGTGGTAAGGGCCGATATGTTCATTCGCTTCAAGGCTGACAATCGGACCAAGCTGATCAAGGACAGCGCGCAGATCAACCATGTGCTGCGAATAACGCAACACTAGCCCCACCATCACGCGATCTGTGCCATGTTCGGCCAGCAGCGCGGCCAGTTCCATCGTTTCTTCGCGGGTGGTGACGACCGGCTTTTCCGTGAAGATCCGCACACCAGCGGCAAGACCGGCCTTGATATGCTCAAGGTGATACGCATTGGGGGAGCCGACAAACAGCAAGTCCGGCTTGGCACCGTCCAGCATCGCATCCACGCTGTCATAGCGGGGTGTGTCCTCCCCAATCATGTGGATGTACGTCGCCTGCGGATCGTAAAAACCCACGAACTCCGCCTCAGGCATTGCGTCTTTCAGGATCGACAAGACATGCCCGGCCCGCAGACCAATTCCGATGGTAGCAATTCTCATGGTCTTATCCTTCGGACCGGCCGTTAGGCCACCAGCGCCGGGGCGGCCTTGCGGCGCAACACATCACCCGACGCGTCAAACACATGGCAATCTTCCGGCGCAACCGCCAGCGACAGCGGCGCGCCCTCCGTCACCCGCGCGTCCCCCGGCAAGGAGGCGCAAAAGCGCGTGCCATCGCGCAACTTGCCATAGGTGATCGACACCCCGCCGAGCCGTTCCAACACGTTGACTTCAATTTCAAATCCACCGTCACCCGGCGTCACATGCTCAGGCCGGATACCCACCTCAACCCGATCGCCCGTGGCCACGCTTGTCGCCTCAACAGGCAGGACAAGCCGATGCCCGCCTTCCATCTCAACCGACAGACCCGTGGCATCTGTGCCGAGCACCGTGGCCGGGATCAGGTTCATGTTCGGCTGACCGATAAAGGAGGCCACGAACTTCGTCTTCGGGTGATGGTACAGCTCCATCGGCGTGCCAAATTGCTCCACCCGGCCGCCGTTCAGCACAACAATCCGGTCGGCCATTGTCATCGCCTCGACCTGATCGTGGGTCACATAGACCATCGTCGCGTCAAGCGAGCGGTGCAGCTGGCTGAGTTCCACCCGCATGTCACCGCGCAGCGCCGCATCAAGATTGGACAGCGGCTCATCGAACAGAAACACCCGCGGATTGCGCACAATCGACCGCCCGATGGCCACCCGTTGCCGCTGTCCGCCGGACAACTGCCCCGGCTTCAGATCCAGCTTGTCCGTCAGCTGCAGAATATCCGCCGCGCGCTTGATCCGCGCATCCATCTCGGGCTTGTCCATCTTCTGGACCCGCAGCGGAAAAGCGATGTTCTCATAGACACTCAGATGCGGATAAAGCGCGTAGGATTGGAACACCATGGAAATGCCGCGATCCACCGGGTGCGCATCGCTGACGTCATCGCCACCGATGAAAATCTGCCCCGACGTGGCCTCTTCCAGCCCCGCGATGATCCGGAGAAGCGTCGACTTTCCGCAGCCCGACGGGCCGACAAAGACCACAAATTCCTTGTCCTCAATCGCCAGGCTGATGTCATGAAGCACCTTGGCAGAGCCAAAGGATTTACTGATCGAAGTGAGATCGAGGGTCGCCATAAGGGATGTCCCGTATCTGAGAGTGGGAAACCAGGGCGGCAGCGCACCGCCGCCCCAGCAGGGAGATGCGCTTACAGCGCGTCGTCGAGCTCTTCTCCGGCGATGGTCACCAGATTATCGACGCTATCGTCTTCCAGGATGATGCCCTGCACCATGTTGGTGAACACCGACTGCAGCGACTTGAAGTCTTCCAGGATCGGCTCTGGGCCACCGGTTCCGATCGACGAGGTAAAGACAGGCCAGATGCCCTCGTCATAATAGACCTCATCCCAACCCATCGCTTTGTAGTCGAGGATCGGCGTCAGACCCCAGGAACTATCAAGATCATACTGGCTTTCGCCCGACGTGATCCGCTGGGCCAGTTCATGGGCCAACTCTTCATGACCAGAGCCTTTGAACACGACGATAGAGTCCGTGATCAGGATCGATCCGCTTTCGCCGGACGGACCGGCAGGCACAGGCACCACCAACTGGTTGATGTCTTCATTGTGCTGGCCATAGCCCCATGGCCCTTGCACATACATCGCGATCTGGCCGTCGTTGAAGAGATCCTTCAACTGGTCACGTTCCCACGCCGTTGGGCCTTCCTGCGCCACCGCCGCGAGTTTGCCGTAATACTCAAGCGTCTCACGCGTCTGCTGACTGTCGAGGAGGTTGTCGCCGGAGGCCGGATCAACCACGGCACCGCCGTTTGAATAGAGGTAGTTCAGGAACTGGTGCATCGTGTTGTCGAAGTCTTTGCCAGCAAGACCCACACCAGCGGCATCGGTGTTGTCGACCACACCTTGCGCCATCGCAAGCATGTCGTCCCACGTGGCCGGTGCGGTACATTCCTGGCCCGAGGCCTCAACAATATCGCAGTTGATATAAAGCGCCTTGGTCGAGAACGCATGTGGATAGCCCCACTCCTGCCCCTCGATGGTGACGGTTTTCAACACGCCGTCCTGATAGATCACATCGTCCGAGATCTGCGCGGGCACGATCAGGTCATTGTTGGCCAACTGGCGCAATGTGCGCGAGCCCATGTAGGCAATCGACGGCGGGTCGCCAGCAGCGGCGAGCGTCAGTGACTTGTCCTGGCAAGTGCCCCACGGCACCGCCTCAAGGTTCACGGTCACACCGTCATGATCGGCTTCGAACTGATCAACGACGGCCTGATCCGCGTCCCGCACTTCGCCGCCGCACATGATAAAGTGCAGCTCTTTCGCGTGCCCGTCAGCAAAGGCCATCGATGCCCCGCTGGACAGCAGCACCGCCCCTAGTGTCAGTTTCGCAAATTTCATAGGTAGTCTCCCTTGGCTTGTTATGTTTTCGGTTATTCTTTGACCGCGCCCGCGGTCAGGCCCGCGACGAGGTATTTCTGCAAGAACAGGAAAATCAGCATGACGGGCAGAATGCCGGTCAATGCGGCCGCCATCATCTGGTTCCAGGTCACATCCTGATAGCCGATGAATTCAAACAACCCGGCGGGCAGCGGCTGCAGCTCGCGCTTCTGGTTGAAAGTGATCGCAAACAGAAACTGTTGCGCATAGGCGCCGATGAACACGGCCACGCCAACCACGATCAGACCGGGGGTTGCCAGCGGCAGTACCACGCGGCGCAAGGTGTACATGCGGCTTGCGCCATCGACATAGGCCGCCTCTTCCAACTCACGCGGGATCTTTTCAAGGTAAGACCGCAGCAGCCAAATCCCCGTTGGGATCAGGAATGCGACACCGGGCACGATCATCGCCCAATAGGTGTTCAGCAGCCCCATCGTGCGCAGCACCCGATAAAGCGGGATCAACAGCACCGCGCCGGTGAACATGTTCACGCCCAGAAAAATGCCGAGCGTCGCGTTCTTGAACGGGAAGTCGAGGCGCGCATAAGCATAGGCCGCAGGCACCACAAAGATCATCGTCAGCAACGTGACCATCGAGGCGATGTAGACCGAGTTCAGAATGTAGCGCCCCAGCAGCGGCACCGTCACCCACATGTCGCTGTAAGCCTGAAAGCTGAAGTCGTCCGACCAGAACTGATAGGGGCTGCGGAACAGATGTTCGAGCGGGCGCAGCGATGCCATGAACATCTCAAAGAACGGCAGCAGGATGAAAATCAGGAAGACCGCGATGGCGGCATAAATCCCCGCTGTCTGCAACTTGGTGTAACGGTCCATCATGACTTGCCGCTCCCGTAGTACCTGTTCACCTTGTTGAGGAAGAAGAGGTAAATCAGGCTGAAAACACCCAGAAGGAAGACGATGATCACCGCTCGCGCAGACCCTTCACCGAATTTGAAGTTCCCGATTGCGACCTTGTAGGTATCCACGATCAAGGTGGTTGTCGCACCGCGCGGTCCGCCTTCGGTGAGGATCCAGATGATCTCAAAGCTGTTGAAGGTGAAGATCGCTGACAGCAGCGCCATAGAGACGATCACCGGCATGATCTGCGGAATGGTGATGCGGCGGAAGCGATACCAGCGCGAGGCCCCATCGACATAGGCCGCCTCATACAGGTCTTTGGGCACACCTTGCATCGCTGCAAGAAAGAAAAGCGTGACCATGGGCGTGCCGACCCAGACGTCGGCAACAACAGCCGAATAGAACGCTGATTGCTTGTGCGCGAGAAATTCAAACGGACCATCGGTGATGCCAAGGCTCATCATCGCCCCCGACAGAACCCCGAAGTAGCCGTTATAAAGCCAAAGCCACCCGATCATCCCGATCGCAATCGGGATCACCCAGGGCGGCATCACAAGCACGCGGAACAATGCCCGGCCCGGCACCGCCGCATTCAACAGCGTCGCACCGATCAAACCGATCACCATCTTCAGCGCGACCGACAGGAACATCCAATAGAAGGTGCGCACCACGGTCTGGTTGAACCGGCGGCTTTCCAAAAGCTCCTGATAGTTGGCAAAGCCCACATAGGTCTCACCGCCCAAGCTGGCGTCGGTGAAAGAAAGCCGGATCGTTTCGGCCAGGGGCCAAGCCACGATGACCGCAATGAAGATCATCGCAGGACCAATCAGCAACCAGCCAAAGACGCTTTCCGGCATCGTCCGCTTACGTGCGGGCTTGCGCGATAGTTCGGCTGAGTGCGCGATATCAGTCATCTGTCCCCCGATGGCTTTCAAGCGGTCGAATCGACCCCCCTGACACAACGTTAACCCAGATTCGGTTTTTTACTACCAATTTAATACCAAAATCGTCTTTGGAAATTTTGCCCTTTATTTATTGGCGATTGGGGCGTATGAGTTGGATGATTTTGAAGGATAGCGGACATATTGGTATTATTTTTTGATACCAGGGAAAGTGATCAATGGCCGACCTCACAGACGACATGCCGGCCGTAAAATGGCACCGAAAAGGGGGTGGTCCGCGCTACCTGCAACTGGCGCGTCACATCTCTGACTTGATCCGCGCCAAGGAAATCCCTGCCGGTGATCAGCTTCCTTCCGAACGGGAACTGGCAGAACTGACCGGGATGAGCCGCGTTACCGTCCGCAACGCCATCGCAGAGCTGGTGGCCACCGATATGGTCGAACAGCGGCGCGGTGCCGGTTCCTTCGTGCGCGAACAGGGGGAGAAGTTCGAACAATCCCTGTCCTCGCTCGTCTCCTTTACCGAAAACCTGCAGGCGCGCGGGATACAGTCAACCAGCCGCGTCCTGCTCAAAGGTCTGTTCCGGCCCACGCCGACCGAAACTACAATTCTAGGCCTCTCGCCCGTGCAACAGGTCGCCCGCGTCCACCGGCTGCGCAGTGGCGATGGTGTCCCGATGGCGCTTGAGCATTCTTCGCTCCCCGGTGACATTCTGCCCCGCCCTGACAAGATCAACCGCTCGCTCTACGAAGTGCTGCGCGCCCGCGGCACGGCCCCCGTGCGGGCCATTCAGCGGGTGACTGCGATCAATGCCTCCGCACCCGTCGCCGAACTTTTGCAACTCGCCGAGGGCACCGCCGTCTTGCAGATCGAACGCACCGCCTATCTGGCGACAGGCCGCGCCATCGAATTCACCAGCGGCGTCTACCGTTCTGACGTCTATGACTTTGTCTCGGAACTGAAACTGGACTGACATGAAATACGACTGCCAGATCGCAGGGGCAGAGCTGATCTGCACCATCACCCCCGACCGCGACATCACAGCGCCGGTCTTTTGCTGCTCCGGCATGGCGCCCTTTGACGTCACAAAAGGCGGCACGCTGAAGAAAGAACTTGGTAGCTATCTAGAAATAACTCTGCCCGATCTGAAGGCGCACCAGCCGCATGTGGTCCACATTGCATACGCGGGCGGCTTCACACCGTCCAACCGGGCGTGGATGCCGATGGGCCCTTACCTTGAGACGCCCAATGGGCGGATCCCGCTGCCGCCCACCCCCGTGGGTCGCAAAACTCAGCCAACTCAACCGCAACCGATGACCGCCCTGCCCCTCGCCCCGCAGCCCACTTCATGGTCCCCCTCGGGGGATCACCTTGTTACGGATGGGGTGGCCACAAGCGACGCAGCACTTCAGGCCGTTGCAGCCCTCGCCACCCGCCAAGGCATGCGGTTCACCGGGAAAACACCCGTCACAATCGCGCAGGCCGACCTGCCCGAGGACGCCTATTCGCTGTCGATCACACCCGACGGCATCACAATCGCCGCCGGCTCTTACGGCGGTCGCTTCTACGCCGGCATCACCCTTCTTACGCTCCTGCAGCACGGCCCCCTCCCCTGCGGCACCCTTACCGACGGCCCGCGTTTCACCTGGCGCGGTCAGCACCTCGACACCGCGCGCCATTTCTACACGCCCGACACGATCATGGCCTTGCTCGACCTGATGGCGCTGCTCAAATTGAACCGCTTCCACTGGCACTTCGCTGATGATGAGGCCTTCCGGATTGAGGTCGATTGCCTTCCCGATCTGTGGCGCAAGACCGCGCTGCGCGGCAAAGGGCACGCCCTCCCCGGCCTCTTCTCGACCAAACCAGAGGCTGGCGGCAGCTATTCCAAAGACGATGTCGCGCAAATCATCGCCCACGCCAAGGCGCTCAACATTGAGGTCCTGCCAGAGATCGAAGCACCCGCTCATGCGCTGGCCATCGCCACGCTTTACCCCGAAACGAGTGACCCTGACGACACCGGCACGGAGCGGTCCGTGCAAGGGTATCCCGGCAACGTTCTGAACCCCGCCATGCCCCGCACGTGGGAGATCTGGGAGGCGCTGGTGGCCGAGATCGGCGCGCTGTTCCCCTTCGGCCATCTCCACCTCGGCTGTGATGAATTGCCGAACGACACGTGGATGGGCAGCCCCCGCGCCAAAGCACTGATGGCGTCCGAAAACCTGAAGACGACACACGATCTGCAAGGCTGGACCATCGCAAAGCTCGCCGCTTTCACCGCAGCACAAGGCTTGCGCCCCGCTGCGTGGGAGGAAGCCGCCCAAGGATGCCAGGGCGGCATCGGCAACAACGCGATCCTCTTCAGTTGGACGGGCCAGGGCCCCGGGCTAGAGGCTGCGCGGGCAGGCTATGACGTTGTGATGTCCCCCGCCCAGCACGTCTACCTCGACATGGCTCATACCGCAGACCCAGATGACTGGGGCGCAAACTGGGCCGCTTTCGTCGACCTGCCCGACACCATCGCCTGGGACCCGGTCCCGGACGCTACCCTGCGCGACAGGATCATCGGTGTGCAGGGAACCTTCTGGTCAGAGTTTACAAGTGAGGACAGGCAAATCTGGCCCATGCTCATGCCCCGCATGCTTGGTGTCGCGATGATGGCCTGGCAGGACACGCCACCGGACCTTGCCATCCTTGAAGCCCTCGCGACGCGTTATCAGGTGGATGCAAACGGCGGCGTCACCTGTCGCTGACGCTCAGGCGGCCGCCACCTCTTGCAGCATCATCGACAAAGGCAAGGCGTCGATCTCCGGCGACAGCCGAAACGCTTCCGCGCCGCCATGCACGACAATGCGGCGCGTCGGCTTCAGATCGGCGCAGGCCAGATGAAACCCTTTCGACAAACGCGGTGTCGCGGCACGTTTAATTTCAATCGCCCACAGCCCATCGGGCATTTCCAGCAGCAGATCAATCTCGGCCCCCGCCGCGGTCCGGAAGAAATGCGGCTGGCTCAGCCCCGGCAACGCCGAAACGATGTTTTCAATCGCAAAGCCCTCCCAGCTGTCACCCAGCTTTGGATGCGCCACAAGCGTCTCTAACCCCGGAATGCGCAGCAGCGTGTGCAGCAACCCGCTATCGCGCAGATAGACCTTCGGCGACTTCACAAGCCGCTTTCCGATGTTCGCGTGCCACGGCGGCAGCTTGCGCACCAAAAGCAGATCAACCAGCAGGTCGAGGTACGTCGCCACCGTCTTGCTATCCACATCAAGGTTCCGGGCCAGTTGTGAGGCGTTCAGCAACCCACCATGCAAGTGGGCCAGCATCGTCCAGAACCGCCGCAACCTTTCTGCCGGAACACGCGGCCCGAATTCGGGAATGTCCCGCTCCAGATAGGTGCGGATGAAATCCTGCCGCCACTGATCGCTCTGCCGGTCGGTTCTGGCCTGAAAACTGTCAGGATAGCCGCCGCGCAACCACAGTTGTTCAAGCGCATCTGGTCCGACTTCGGCAGGATTAAGCGGGAACAGCTCCGCATAGGCGATGCGTCCTGCAAGGCTTTCGCCTGACTGCCGTAACAGATCGAGCGACGCAGACCCTAGCAAAAGAAACTGACCGGCCCGGCGCCCCACTCTGCGGTTCGCGTCGATGATCCCACGCAGCTCTGCGAACAATCCCGGGACGCGGTGAATTTCATCAAGGATCACCAGCTTGTCGCTATGCTGTCGCAAGTAAAAGCCTGGGTCACTCAGCTTGACCCGATCCGCCTCCGCCTGCAGATCAAGATAGACAGACGGCTGTCCTGCCGCGATATCCAAGGCCAGCGTGGTCTTGCCCACCTGACGCGGGCCAAGGATGGCCACTGCAGGTGCGGTCTGCAGTAATTCGCGGATGTCAGAGGCTTTTTGGCGCTTAATCATCCTTGCAATATCGGAATTTAACTCCGAAAATGCAAGGTTAGTTCGACTGGAACGGGGTTTTTTGTCGAAAAGGGAATCCCGAAGGTGTCCGCGTCCCCGCTTTGGGGAAGGCCAAGGCCATGAACCGGACGAACACCTTGCATACGCTGATCTCGCGGCCTATGACGAGATGATGTCCCGCGTATTGGATGCGTTTCAAAAATAGGCGCCACCTTTCAAGCCGTGACAGCCCGGTTTGTATAAGACGCCCAATATTTGGTTGTTTCCACGCGTTAACATTTGTTCGCAATCAATAAAAGTTGATGCCCCACTAAAATAATTCGTTAACTTTAGGGGAACAGAAGCAAAAAGTCGTGTAGCCGGGAGTCGCCTGCCTACACGGCTGCCTCCTGCGTTGCGGCGCGCGAGGATACGGAATTGAAAGCACCCGCATATGGGAAAGACATCCTACGACCCTCAAACTGAAGCCGCAGTTGATCTCACGAACTGTGATCGTGAACCGATCCATCAGCTTGGTTTTGTTCAGCCATTTGGGTGTCTGATCTCAACGTCGTCCGATCTCATCATCAACCATCTGTCGCGCAACTGTGCCGATCTGTTGGGACTGGATGTCGACTCAATCGTCGGGCAAAAACTGGTGGGGCTTTTGCCAGACCAGACCCTACATGACCTGCGGACAAAATTGCAGACCGTGCGCCCAAATGTCGGCGTCGGCAGGCTCTTTGCCTATGACGCGCTCGGGAACGGCACGCTGTTCGACATCTCCGTCCATATGTCCGGTAAGTCGTTCATTTTTGAGTTCGAACCAAAGCGCAGGTCTGAACCGCGCGATGACCTGGCCATGGTTCAGCCGCTAATCGGTCGGGTCAAACGCAAGGAAACAATCGACGACGCCACGCGGGAAGCGGCCCGGGGTTTGCAGTTATTGTCCGGGTTTGACCGTGTCATGGTGTACCGCTTCGCGCCTGACGGCTCTGGCGAGGTCGTGGCAGAGCGCTGCCGCCCCGAAATGGAGTCCTTCCTTGGGCTTCGCTACCCGGCAAGTGACATCCCCCAACAGGCCCGCGCACTTTATAAACGAAACCTGCTGCGCCTCATCGAGGACGTCGACGCGGAAGTCAGCCCGATCGTGCCTGAGGCCAACCCAAAAGGTGAACCGCTCGACCTGTCGCTTGCCGTCACGCGGGCCGTTTCACCCATTCATCTTGAATACCTGCGGAACATGGGCGTCGCCTCGTCCATGTCCGTATCTATCCTCAAGGACGGCGAACTCTGGGGGCTTTTCGCCTGCCACCACTCCGAAAGCCACTACGTCGATTACGAGCGGCGCTCTGCCATCGAACTATTCGCGCAATTCTTTTCGTATGAACTTGAAAGCAAACTTGAAAAGGAACTCCGCGACACGGAACGCGAATCCCGCGAACTGCATGACCGCCTGATGGTGCGCCTGTCGTCTGGTGCCGACCTGATCGACAACGCCGGCATGCTCGCTGATGAGATTTCGCAACTGCTGTCCAACGACGGCATCGCGATCTATTCGGATGGCCGTTTCACACGTCACGGACACACACCCAACCAAGAAGAATTCTTGAGTCTCGCCAAGTTCCTCAACACCGTCCCTACGGGCGAGGTCTTCGCGACGAACGAAATCGCTGCCCTATATCCACGAGCGAAGGACTTCGTTGACCGCTCCGCAGGGCTGCTCGCCATCCCCATCTCGCGGACCCCGCGCGACTACATCGTCTTTTTCCGCCGCGAGATCGCGCGCTCCGTCCGCTGGGCGGGAAACCCGGAAAAGCCAGTTGAGGTCGGCCCCAACGGCGCCCGCCTCACACCGCGCAAAAGCTTTGAGGCCTACGTCGAAAACCGGCGCGGCACGTCTCAGGAATGGACCGAAAGCGAAATTCGCATGGGCGAGGCGCTCCGGATTTCCCTGATCGAAATCGTTCTGAAACTGACCGATGAGGCCAACGAACAGCGCCGCTCAGCCACCGAAAAGCAGGAACTGCTCATCGCGGAACTCAATCACCGCGTCCGCAACATCCTGAACCTGATCCAGGGGCTTGTTGCGCAAAGCAAGTCCGACGCCACCGACATCGCCAGCTACACCAAGGTCCTTGATGGGCGCATCCAGTCGCTCGCCCGCGCCCACGACCAGCTGACCCGACAGGAATGGACACCCTCACCATTGCGCAAGCTGATCGAGGTCGAGGTGAAAGCCTTCCTCACCGGTCAGGCGGACCGTCTAGAGATCACCGGCGACAGCCCCCTGCTGCTCCCCGCCGCGTTCTCGACGATGGCGCTTGTGGTGCATGAACTTGTCACCAACTCCGCGAAATACGGGGCCCTGACCGATCAATCCGGCAGAGTCTCCATCGACCTGAAAATTGCCGACGATGGCGCCCTTCTGATCGCCTGGCGCGAGATCGGCGGGCCGCTCGTCAAAGCCCCGCAACGCACTGGCTTCGGCTCCACCATCATCGAACGCACCGTCCCGTTTGAACTGCGCGGCACCGCCGAAGTGCGCTACAAGCCCGGCGGCGTCGAGGCGGATTTCATGATCCCGGCACCGCTGGTCGTCGCAGGCACCCCAGAGGAAGCCAAAACAGACAACACAGAAGAAAAAGAAGACACGCAAAAGATGACCAACCTCGTTGCAGGTCAGATCCTCGTCGTCGAAGACAATATGGTGATCGCCCTGCAAGCCTCCGACATCCTGACCGCCGAAGGTGCCGACCACGTTGAATTATCCAGCTCGGTCCAGGACGCGCTGAACATCCTCGATAAGCAAACCATCGACCTTGCGGTTCTCGATGTGAACCTCGGCGATCAAACATCCGTACCTGTCGCGGACCGATTGTCAAAACAGGGCACACCTTTCGTGCTGGTGTCCGGCTATGGCGACATGCAAAGCATCCTGAGCAACTACCCCGACGTCCCGGTGGTGCAAAAGCCCTTTACAGCCGATGCTTTGCTGCAGGCCCTGCAAAAAGCGAAGTCCCAATAATCCAATCGGGATCAAGCGACGTAAGGTCATCCGGCCAACATCCGCCAATCCACACGATCTCTCTACGCGTATTAACATATGTTATATCGTGCTTCTCCCCGCCAAGTTATCCGAAAAAAATGAGTCCTAACTATCAACGCCCCTCGGCGTCTCATCTGCGCATCCCCCCTCGTTTGACGGATGGTCCCGACCGGGCACAGTCGGACTCCGGTCAGCTGATTTTCAAACGCTTCCATCAGCTCAGAGGTCTTCATCAGACCCACCAAAGCACCGTACGCGCGTTGTTTGAACCGGCCCGCCGGGTCGCAACGCGCGGGGTGCTGACCGAAGCGGGCGACGTGGCGCAAAGCATCTATGCCGTGGAAAGCGGTTGGTTGATCGCGGCGAAATACACAAGCGACGGGCGCCGCCATGTGCTGCGCACCTATCTGCCCGGTGATCTGATTGGCCTGAATGACTTTGCCAACTTCACCGTGGATGCCGGCGTCTCAGCAATCACACCCGCGTCGGTTCTTCCGATCAAGGCAGAGCGGTTCTTTGAGGCCACCGCCGCCTCGCGTGAGATCAACGCAGCCTTCCTGTCGTTGATGAGCGAGGAACTCGTTTTTCTGTCCGATCGCGCGCTGGCCAATGCAGCCATGTCCGCGAAAGAGCGGATCGTGCATTATCTTCTGACAACGCTGCAACAGCTGCGCTTCATGGATCCAACAATCAAATCGCGCATCCCGTTTCCGTTGACTCAGACAGACCTGGGCGACGCCCTGGGCCTCACGCACACCTATGTCAGCAAAACCATGCGCGCCTTGGATGATGCCGGATGGCTCAGCCGGGAACATGGCCGTATCACCTTCCTGCGCGAACCGGACATGCACCGCTTCCTCGGCAACGCCGTGCAGCACCTTTCAGCAGAGTAAAACCCCATCACGGGTCCAGGCGTAGATCGCGGATAAGGACAAAATCCTGCGCTCAGCTTCCTGCGGTGCGGAAAATGGCCGGTTTGAGCCCAACCTGTCAATTCGATTCTTTTGCTGCGAGCGCACGCAGCAGGAGTTATGCCGCGGGTGCGCAGATTTTTGCCGCTGCATCGTAGCAAGCTAACCGGTCGTTCGTCATCGCCAAAGCTTGCGCTTAGGCCATTCGAGCTCAAGCCGGTCCGACTTATACGCCTAGGGGCCATCGAAGAGTGCAATGCACAACTCGTTGATATGATCTGACAGTCAGCGCGGTGCTGATGCTTGGGGTTGGAGGGTGGAGTGGAGGAAATTCCCATGCCAAGAGTTCAACTTCCCGCCGTCACTCCGAAACACCGAGCTTGGAACAAGGGCAAGATTGTTGGTCAAAAGCGGCCTCTCTTGCCAAAACAGGTCTGGGGCATCCGTGCGCGGCTGGAACTGGCGGGCAACCTTCGCGACCTCGCCTTGTTCAATGTTGCCATCGACAGCAAACTGCGTGGTTGCGACCTCGTCACCCTCACGGTTGCCGATCTGGTTCGAGACGAGCGTGTTCGCGAACGGGTTTCATTGATCCAGAGAAAGACAAATAAGCCGGTTCAGTTCGAGTTGACCGAGAATACGCGGGATACGGTTGCCGAGTGGATCAAATCGCCCGAGATGATGGGTTGCCAGTATATGTTCCCCAGCCGCTTCCATGATCGCCCTCACATTTCGACGCGCCAGTATGGCAGGCTCGTCCGTCACTGGGTAACCGCGATTGGTCTGGAACCGAGTGGATATGGCACGCATTCGCTTCGTCGAACCAAGGCGGCCGAGATCTACCGCAAGACTGGCAATCTGAGAGCGGTCCAGCTCTTGCTTGGCCACACAAAGGTTGACAGCACAGTGCGTTACCTTGGGGTCGAGTTGGAGGACGCGCTAACCATCGCGGAACGGATCGACATTTGAACCATTTTGGCGGGTGGCGGTGCCGCTCGCCATCTGGGAATGGCGACAATCTAACGGTTTGTGGCTGACTGAAAGCCCAATTCACCCAGAGCTTCCCGGGAACGTTGGCGTCCGTGAAACAGTTCAGCTTAAGAGAGCGCACTGCGATATTCGAAATTGAAACTCAACTTCGCCCAGTTACACTGTCTTGATATCTCTCGAGTTCGTGGATCAGCGCCTGACCATTTGGAACATCTTCGCGCGCGGAGAACTCATTCCACACCACACCGAACGGCATGTCTTTGAACTCTTCCGTGACCGCCATGCGTTTCGAGAAATCGAGGTGGTCCTCTGCTGCTTTCAACTGCTCCAGTGGCATCAACAAAGCGCGAAGCAAGGCTTTCTGCATATTGCGGGTACCGATGACCCAGGCAGCGGTCCGACTGATCGTTGCATCAAAAAAGTCAAGCCCGATGTGAGTGCGACCAAGGAGATCTGCACTGACCAGCTCCTGCGCCATTTGCAGGATGTCGTCGTTCAGAAGGATCACGTGATCGCTGTCCCACCTCATGGGGCGCGACACGTGCAGAAGGATTTCGTCCAGCGACAATGCCACCGCGCTCAGCTTGTCGGCTATGTTCTCGGTCGGGTGGAAATGACCCATATCGAGACAAAGAAGCGTACCCTTGCGGATCGCGTAGCCCATGTAGAATTCGTGGCTGCCCACAGTGCAGGCTTCGACGCCGATCCCGAAAAGCTTGCTTTCGACAGCATCCAGCATCTGTGCTCTATCTTGCGACGGCGCCATCATGGCATCAAGTGAAGCTTCCAGACGCGCCCGGGCCGACATGCGGTCAACAGGCGTGTCCTTGTAGCCGTCCGGCACCCAAATGTTGTTGACGCAGGGCGACCCCAGTTCGGTGCCCATTCGAGCGGCAATGTCGCGGGACCGCTTCCCATGTTCGATCCAGAATTCGCGAATTCCCTGATCAGGATGACTGAGCGTAAGATTATCGTCTGCCTTGGCATGGGCAAAGAAGGTCGGATTGAAATCCAGACCGATGCCTTGGTCCTTGGCCCAATCGACCCAGGGCGCGAAGTGCTGATACTCGATCTCGTCTCGATCCGGGTTGGCCTCTGTGTCCAGATACATCGCATGAAGGTTCAAGCGGTGTTTGCCCGGGATCATCGAATAGGCAAACTCCAGATCAGCGCGCAGTTCATCTGGCGTGCGCGCGCGGCCGGGATGGTTGCCGGTAGCCTGAATGCCGCCCCCGGATGAGCCAGACTTCTGTTCAAATCCGACCACATCGTCGCCCTGCCAGCAATGCATCGAGATCGGGATGGTTTTCAGGCGTTCCAGCGCTGCTTCGGTATCAACGCCCCAGTCGGCGAAGGCGGCTTTTGCTGCTTCGTAGCTCATCTCGACCCCCTAGCGTGTGAAGGCCTGGACGTTGCCAGCATCCACGTTGATGATGTTGCCGGTGGATTTGGCGGAGGTATCGGCGGCGAAGAAATAGCAGGCCTCGGCGATGTCTTCGGGCAGGACCGAGCGTTTCAACATGGATCGCTGGCGATACATTTCCTCCAGCCCGTCCTTGTCGGTGCCGTAGGTGCCGGCGCGCTGTTCCAGC
>JAHDEX010000074.1 GCA_020628545.1 Paracoccaceae bacterium
TTTGCCGGTCTAGGGAACAGTTGCGGATCAGCGCAAATTCGCGCGAAAAGCAAGTCGGTGTTTTCTATCTCGCTTGAACTTGCAGGATAACTCACCCCGCACCCCTTCGATCCGGCTCACAGCGTTTTTGGCCACGACGGATAGGAGATTTGTTTAGCCGACGGATGTCGGATTTGCGGGACTTTGCTGCCGTCTTTGGTCTCTTCGCAGATGTCGGCTTTCAGGTTTTGAATATTCATGGCATCGTCCTTCTGAAGAGGCTTAGAACGGATATGCCACGACCACTGGTACCCATTATCACTTCGCGGCTGAAAGTTCGCGAACTTTCAAAAGATGACCTAGAGCCCGTCTTCGATACCCTCCGACCAGAAACATCAGGTGGGCGCGTCTTTGAAAAGACAACTGTTTCAGAAGCGGAACGCTGGCTACACAACCGAATGGCTGAACACTCAGAGCTTGGTTACAGCATTTGGGGCATCGAAAAGAAAAACTCAGACTTTGTGGGGTTGTGCGGACTAATACCGTGGGAACCGGTGCCGATGATTTGTTACGCTGTGCGCAAAACATTTCAAGGTAACGGTTATGGTACAGAGGCCGCCAAAGCGGTAATGGAACGCGCTGCAGAAGAATTCGGATCAATCGTTTCCACAGTCCGTATTACGAACGGAGCCTCTATCCGCGTTGCAGAAAAGATAGGGATGCGGGTTAGCGAGACATCTATTTCTGACGACCGAACGCTAAGATCGTTTGTTTATCCCTGACCCTGTGTAACCGCAAACCGGACATTCGCCATCTTGCAGAAATTCGGCACTCCGGGCTCAAAGCCGCTACTTTTTACGCCGCGGAGAACTTCACGCAGAATTTGCCCCTTTTCTGTCCCTGACCAAGTATTGGCTATTTACCCCCGATTTGACCCATCGCTTTGCGTTGCTGGGCCCGTTGCAGCCCCAGTTTGCGTTCGCGCCAGATGATCAACACGCCCGCGCAGATCACGATGCCAGAACCGAGGAGCATCGTCGTGGTCGGCACCTCATCGAAGACGACATAGCCGATGAGCACCGCAAGAAGCATTGCGGTGTAATCAAACGGGGCCACGACCGAGGCGTCCGCGTGGCGGTAGCTTGAGGTCAGAAAGATCTGACCGACCCCGCCCAGCAGACCTGCCGTGATCAGAAGTGCTGTCCCCGACCAACCCGGCCATGCCCAGCCCCACGGCAGGGTCATGAGTGACAGCACGGTCGATGTGATCGTGAACCAGAAGACAACAGCAGCCGTGCTTTCGGTTTGCACAAGTTTGCGCACGAAAACCTGTGCGAGTGCGGCAAGGATGGCGCCAAGCAGGATCGTCATGGCGCCAAGACCTGCGGTGGTGCTCACGTCGGTTCCAAGCCGGGGCGACAGGACGATGAGCACGCCAATCAAACCCAGCAGCACGGTCGAGACCCGGAAGATGCCAACCTTTTCGTCAAGGAACATCGCAGCAAAGATTACCACGAAAAGCGGCGAGGCAAAGCCGATGGCCGTGACCTCTGGCAATGGCAAAAGGCCAAGACCGGTGAAATAGCAGATCATGGCAGACGTTCCGGCGAGCCCACGCCAGACATGCCCCAAGGGTGCGTCCGTTTTCCAGCCGTGCCGCAACTCTCGCCGCGTCGCAAGCCAGCCAAAGATGATCGGCAAGGCAAAGAAGGACCGGAAAAACACGGCTTGGCCGGGCGGTACAGCGTCAGCCGTGGCTTTGATCAGGCTGGCCATGCATACGAAGGTGCAGACCGAGAGGATCTTGAGAAGGATGCCGTGAAGGGGTTGCATGAGCGTTGCCTTTCGCCCGGCACCCTAGGGGTTTGCGTCTGCGCGGCAAGCGGTTCTTTTTGATTGGGCCATCTTTCCCCGTCAGGCTAGATGATGCTAGCGTCGCCAAAGTTTGTGTCACGCCCCAGCCTACGGACCTTTTCGATGGTCAGAAGCCTTCTTCCCCTCACCGCACTTTTGCTAGGATCTGCGTTTTTGCTGTTTGCCGGTGGTGTGAACAGCTTGATCCTGCCGATCCGTGGTGAGGCGGAAGGGTTCAGCGCCGCATCGCTTGGGCTTCTAGGGACGGGCTGGGCGATTGGTTATGTGCTGGGGTGTTTGCGCACGCCCGCGCTTGTTGCCCGCGTTGGCCACATCCGCGCTTTTGGAGCCATGTGTGCGATTGCCGCTATCGCGGTGCTGCTGTCACTTGTGCTGATGACACCCTGGGTCTGGATCCCCGTGCGGGGGCTGTCGGGTTTCTGTTTTGCTGGTGCTGCGATGATCGTGGAAAGCTGGTTGAACGAACGCGCGGATGCGTCCTCGCGCGGACGGATCTTTGGCATCTACACAATGGTCAATCTGGCCGCGACGACGGCGGGGCAGATGGTGCTGACTTTGGGCGATGCGCGCGGTTTCTTCTTCTTTGTACTGGCCGCAATGGTCTATTGTCTTGCGCTTCTGCCAACAGCAATCAGTGCGACGACAACACCGCGGCCGCTGACGCAAGTGTCGCTCAACCTGCGTGGGCTTTGGAAGAACTCTCCAATCGCATTCTTTGCGGTTCTGATGGTGGGGATTTCAAACGCCTCCTTCGGCACGCTTGCTGCAGTTTACGGTGCGCGAGTTGGGTTGAGCCTGAATGACATCGCGCTTTTTGCGAGTATTCCGATCCTGGCTGGCGCGGCGATGCAGATCCCTGTGGGGATCGCCTCTGACAAGTTCGACCGGCGCAAGGTCTTGCTGGGCATTGCGGTGTTCGCGCTTGTTGCCGATGCGCTGTTTCTGTTCACCGGCGCAAGCCATCCGGTCTTCGTTCTGGCGCTCGCGGCACTTTTCGGGGCGACGGTTTTTGCGATGTATCCCGTGATCGTGGCGCATGCGAATGACCATGCGGAGCCCGGCACGTTTATTCAGGTCAGCGGTGGATTGCTGTTGGTTTATGGGATCGGGTCCATTGCCGGTCCAACCATCGCTGGGTTCGCGATGACATCCTATGGCGCGGCGAGCCTTTTTGCGGTGACCGGGTTTGCGCATATCCTGCTGATCCTTTTCGCACTATGGCGCCTGAAGACGGCCCCCGCGGTGGTCGCCGAAAAGAAAGGGGCGTTCCAGGCGGCTCCACTGGCGCGTGCCTCCACGCCGGAGACGGCTGCACTGAGCGCCGATCAGGCAGAGTTGGACGCGCATAGCCCGGCTGCACCCGCGCAGCCGGTCACCAATGAAGAGACTGAGGCGCCGCAGGATTAGTGTGCCGTCAGATCGTCCGGGAACCGGTCGAGATAGCGCTTGAACTTCGGGATACGCGCAAGGTTTTTCAGCGTCAGCGTGCGCATATGCCATGATGTGATATCACGGGATTGTGGCACTGGCACCGGCTGGTGATCCGGAAAATGCTGTTGCAGAAACCCGCGCACGGGCAAGGTGAAGCGGGGTGGGATCACGCCTTTTGCGTCATTCCAAGGTTTAATGCGCCCAATGAAATGGGTGATTGCGACGGGGATCGTTGCTTCAAACAACGGCGACCGTATTGGTTGCTGCCAGTTCCAGATCGGGCTAATTTCTTGCCAGTTGCCTTGCAAAACGCAGTTCAGAAGTTGCTGGTCCTGGTGGGTCATCAGGTGACTGTTGGCGCGCCCAAAACTGAGGCACTGGCCCAGGAAATCGCCATCATCAAAGGCCGCCGTGTCATACAGCACGACACCGCTGTTAAAATACCGCACATTCGGCAAGCCCAAGTCTTTGAGCTGCTCGACATGCACATTGGGTGCCTTCCACTGCGGGATATCGCGCACAGCTGCAATGGGATGGCCATTCATTGGAATATCAAACAGGCGCGCAAAGTCTCCGCCATGCACAAAAACATCCGAGTCGACATAGAGGATGCGTGCGTAGTCCTTGCGCAAAAACTTTGACAGAACAAGCCGGTGATAGGCATTCTCGGACAGGTGGTTGCGGACGAAAAGCCCGTCGAACAGGCCATTCGGCGTAAAGCGGCAAATGCGGAAATCGCGATTTTGAAGTGACGCTGGAATGACGCAGTCTTCCGGTACGACAATCAAGATATCAAGGTCCGGTATGCCACTGTTGCGCTGCAATTGGTCAGCGACAAAAAGCGTGTAGGGCAGATAGGCCGTATCCGTGCAAAGGGCTACTGCGTTGCGCGACTTTGCCTCCCGGTTCGGACGAAAAACGGGATCCATCATCGGCGGGCAAGCATGTTGTAGTGCTGCCCACCACCGATCTTATCGAACCGGTGAAATCCATTGTCCTGCAGGTGTGACTGAATCTCGGGCAGATTCACCCAGCGGGCGTCACATTCATAATAGATCGCTTGAATGCGCGATGCGAAATCAGTCTTCATAAGCTGACTGATGACAACGTCTTCATGCCCTTCAACGTCGATCTTGATGAGGATTGGGGTGTCAGACACCGGGATCAGGTCAGAAAGTCCATCCGCATCAATCGCGTCAATGGTGGTGGTTTGCGACCCATCAAGCAGGTCAGACCGCAGTGTCGCGACGCCGGAATGCTGATCCTTGGTGTAGATTGTGATTTGCCCAGCTGTGTCAGAGATCGCCTTTTGAACCAGCGTGACTCGCGTGGCGGCGTTCAGCGCGATGTTTTTCCGCAAAATCGCCGCGGTTGCGGGAACCGGTTCAAACGCAAAGACCTGCGCACATTGCGGGTTTTGTCCGGCGAGGATCGCGTAGAGCCCCTGATTGGCGCCGATGTCGAGAAAGACAAATGATGCGGTCTGGCGTTTCAGAAACTTTGAAAGATCCGTGCCGTATTCACCGGAACGGTAAAGCTGGAACGTATGGTCGTCCGTGTTGGGGTGAAGCCAGATGCCGAAGGCAGACATCACCGCCGGGGAGGTGGGCTTTGCTTTGAAGACAGCGGCAATTTGGGCCATCCGCAACTGTGGCTTCAGACGTTTGCGCAGTTTCCGCAAGCCCTTTTGCATTGCTGGAATGATCCCCCAATCCGAATGGCGATTTGAAGGACTTCTTCTACCGCTGTCCAGGTCTTGTCAATGAAACCAGATCACCCCGGTGTCACCTCAAGGATCGCGCCGTTGCTGTCGTCGATTAGCACAAAGACACGCCCGTCGTTGGTAATCTCGACATCGCGCACGCGGCCGACGTCCGTCAGGAGGCGTTCTTCGCCCACGACCCGTCCACCGCTCATCTTCAGCCGAACCAATGCGCCGGGGTTCAATGAGCCGATCAACAAATCACCCTGCCATGGGGCGTAAGAGCCTTGATAAAAGCCCATCCCGCCGGGTGCGATCACCGGGTCCCAGTAGTAGACCGGTTGCTCTGTCCCTTCGAGGACGGCGACGCCAGAACTGACGTCACTGCCACGGTAGTTGATCCCGTAGGACGCCAGTGGCCAGCCGTAGTTGCCGCCTTTGATCGGTTGGTTTAGTTCATCCCCGCCGCGCGGCCCGTGTTCAATGGTGTAGAGCTTGCCGTCGGGCGCAATCGCAGCCCCCTGCATATTGCGGTGGCCGAGCGACCAGATCAGATCATCGCCCTCGCGCCCGATGAACGGGTTGTCGCGGGGATGAGAGCCGTCAATGTTTACGCGAATGACCTTGCCGTGGGTTGAATTCACATCCTGCACCAACGTCCCGCTGTCGCCCGCGCCGCGATCTCCTGTGGTGATCCAGACAGTGCCGTCGTTCATCGGGATCACGCGTGCGCCAAAGTGGCGGCCGGTGCTGTTTGGATCGGACTGCACAAAGATATCCGTGACATCCGTGAGCGACCCATCGGTGTTCAGCGTCCCGCGCGCCGCTGCCGTGACCGCGCCGCCCGAGACGGGCTTGGCGTAAGTCCAGTAGAGCTGACGATCTGCCGCGAAAGTGGGGGAGGCGGCCACGTCAAGGAGCCCGCCTTGGCCTTGATCCGCCACGTCCGGCAGACCTGAGAGTGGGCTTGAGAGGCTGCCATCGGCATTTACGATCCGCATGCGCCCGGGCCGTTCGGTGACAACAAACTGGCCACCTGGCAGCGCGGCAATGCCCCAGGGGCGCTCGAGCCCGCTGGCGAATGTGCTGACGCTGACAGGTGTGGTATCAAGCGCCGGCGCGCGCGTCTGGTTTTCAAAAGCAGGGTTGAAATCGGCATTCGGCGCCCCTTGCTGCACCTGTGCCGTGGCAAGACCGGGGAGAAGGGCGAGTAGAATAGCAAAACGCATGACAAACTCCTGTTGTTTGTCATCAACCTAGGGTCCAGGCGCGCAATCGCCAGTTCACGTTTGCGCGTTCAGGCGGGCGATGGCCCATTGTGCGGCTTCTGCGACCGTTGGGTCAGGGTCATCCGTCAGCGCCTGTGCCGCTGGCAAAAGATGTGGGGCTGCGGAATTGCCAATGGCGTAAAGCACATTGCGCACAAAGCGGTCGCGCCCGATGCGTTTGATCGGTGATCCTGAAAAGCGCGCGCGGAAGGCGGTCTCGTCAAGGCTGGCAAGCTCCGCAAGGTCCGGTGCGATCATCCCGTCACGGGCGGCATAACGCTGATCGCGCGCCGTTTTCGCGAACTTGTTCCACGGGCAGACTGCCAGACAATCATCGCAGCCATAGATGCGGTTGCCGATCTTCGCACGCAGGTCTTCCGGGACAGGTCCCTTATGTTCAATCGTCAGATAGGAAATGCAGCGACGGGCGTCGAGCCGGTAGGGCGCTGGGAAAGCGTCGGTGGGGCAGATATCAAGACAGGCCGTGCAGGAACCGCAATGGCTGACCTCCGGTGTGTCGGGGGACAGGTCCACGGTGGTGAAGATCGCACCCAGAAAGAACCAGTTTCCCAGATCACGGCCCAGAAGGTTGGTATGCTTGCCCTGCCAGCCAAGTCCAGCCGCCTCAGCCAGCGGTTTTTCCATCACGGGCGCTGTGTCTACGAATACTTTGATCTCGGCGCCGGGCACCTGTTCGATCAACCAGCGGCCGACGTTTTTCAGCCGCTTCTTGACCACGTCATGATAGTCCCGACCATGGGCATAAACCGAAATCGCGGCGCGGTCGCGTTGTGAGAGAACATCCAACGGATCATGATCTGGCGTATACGGTTCCGCCAGCATGATCACCGATTGCGCCTCCGGCCAAAGCGCCTCTGCGTTCCCGCGCCAGTGCATCCGCTCGGCCATCCAGCTCATCTGCCCGTGGTGCCCCGCATCGACAAAAGCGGCGAGTCTTTCTGCTGTCCCAGGTGCGGCATCAGGGCGGCATATGCCCACCTTTGCAAAGCCTGCCGCGAGGGCATGGTCGACCAAGGCTTGCTTCAGGTCTTGCTTTCTTCTTGCCAAAAATACCTCGGGGGGGTTTGGGGGGCAGCGCCCCCCGCGATTTTGAAAAAATCGACCCTGCTAGAAGTCGAGATCGGCATAATGGCGCGGCTGCGGAAAACCGGGCACTTGATCTGCCAGGATCGTGCGAAATGCGGGCCTTGATTTGATCTTGGCGTACCAGTCTTTCACCACCTCAGACCTGTTCCAATCGACGTCAGAAATGTAGTCGAGACAGGATATCTGCGCGGCTGCCGCAAAGTCTGCCAGCGTCATCTCATTACCGGCAAGCCAGCGGCGTTCGTCCAGCAACGTGGTCATATAATCGAGGTGATAGCGGATCGCTTTTGAGCCTGCTTTCACATTTGTGCTGTCGGGATAGCCTGTGCCCATCACCTTGCGAAACACACGTTCGCCCAGCAGTTTGCGCGTCACCTCGTGGTAAAACTTGTCATCAAACCAGCCCACAAGGCGGCGTGCTTCGTACCGGGCTTCGGGCGATTTGGGCAGCAGCGCAGGGGAGGGGTGCTGTTCTTCCAGGTATTCGCAGATCGCGGTGCTGTCGGCCATGGTTTGCGCACCCATCTTCAGCACAGGCACCTTGCCAGCCGGATTGCGGCGCAGGAAGTCGCTGTCCTGTTCCCAGTAACGTTCCTCGACCAGCTCCACCTCGATCTTCTTTTCGGCGAGGCAAAGGCGCACTTTGCGCGAAAACGGAGAGAGGGGAAAATGATACAGCCGGTTCATACGACAATGCCTTTGAACAATGACCCATCCTGAATGCCTCATGGACGGGCGCAATTCAATGGTGCTGCGTCACTCCCCGTTGAAACAGGCGGCCCGGCCGTCGGCGCGGATTGTCGCGGCCCCATCGCGGATCGATGCGGCGCGGCGGCGGACGAAATCTGAGGGGTTCGCGGCAGAGCGCTGCTTGGGCGCAGGCAGGATCGCGGCAAGGCGCGCGGCTTGCGTTGCAGTCAGATCAGACGCGTTCACGCCAAAATAGTGACGGCTTGCGGCCTGCACGCCAAAGACGCCTTCGTCAAATTCTGCAATGTTGAGATAGAGTTCTAGCACCCGGTCTTTGGACCAGACGGCCTCGGTCAGCGGCGTCCAGAGCGCTTCAATCGCTTTGCGCACCCATGACCGGCCATGCCAGAGGTAGACATTCTTGACCACCTGCTGCGAGATTGTAGAGGCCCCGCCGTTTCCGCCGCGATCAATCCGATCCCGGATCGCATCAACATCGAGCCCCCAGTGCAGACAGAAGTTTGCGTCTTCAGCAGCGACCGCAGAGCGGGCCATGACCGGGGCAATCTGTTCTATCGGAACAAAGTCATAGGACACGCCACCCAAACGGCGGCTTTCGGCAAACATGTAAGGTGTCGTGGGCGGATTGACGAAGGCATAGAGCGCCGTGAGGCCAAGGACTAGCGCGACAGCCCCCAGTATCCCGCGCCAGAACCACCGCCGCGCGGTTTGGATGAGACTGGTCCCGGGCGCTGGCTTGCGGCTGCGCGACTTCTTTTTGGCAGGGGATTTACGGGTGCTCTTGGCCATGTCTTCGACTACCGCGTGATGGGCAAACCGGCAACGGGGCTTGGGAAGGACGTGCCGACGTTGGTGTCGTCTCGCAACGGCTTTGCCATAACGCCCGTGAAGACAGGCTTCACGTTTGAAAAGAAATCGGAAACGCGGATCAGGTCAGGAATTGGATCTGCAAGAAGATCAGGCACAGACCAATGGCGATCCCAGAACCGAGGTATTTCAGGACCGTGACAAAGGTGCTGGGTGGTGGTGGGGCCGGTCGGTCGTGGACGGCAAGCGTCGGATCGGCGTAGATCGGGTCTTGTTCAAGTGGTGGGAGCTGACCGTCATCATAGTCTTCGGGGTAGGGTTCATACTCTCCCAGATCCTCGGGCGCGACCTCGATTGCGCGGGACTGCTTCTGACGGGCGCGTTGGATCCAGTCTTGCGTTGCTGGCGCTTTACCGCCTGACGCGGTCTCGACTGCTTCAGCATCGCCGTCTTCTGCGTCATCAGCAACGGATGCAGCCGTTTCTTCGTTAAATTCATCGACCCAATCGGGCACGGAGGTCGACCGTTCAGCTGGTTTGGCTTCGGCTGGCCCTTCGGCCGCTTCCGCGGGATCGACTTCGATGATCCGGGTTTTGCGCACCACTTCGTTGGTTTCTTCGATCAGCTTTGTCAGCTCACGTGGGATACCTTCAGGTTCTGCGCGGACGGGGGCGACAGATGCCGCCTCGACAGGAGCGTCAACTTTGCGCAGGCGGCTTGTGCCTGATCGGTTGATCATATTGCGCCAGTCTTCCGCAGACTGCAGGCGGTCCGTCATCATCAGTTCCATCGCCTGATCGATGGCCCGCAAGAAAGCGTCATCGTAGTTTGGGAAGCGTCCAGCGAGGGGCAAACATGGGTCCGGCTTGTGGCGCGCCACGGCGGCCATACGTGTCTGGCTATCAACCGGGGCCTCGCCACTGACGAGGTGATAGAAGGTCGCGCCAAGTGCGTAGAGGTCACTGCACGGTTCCTGCAGGCTGCCTGCCACATAGAATTCTTTGGGGGAGTAGCCTTCCTTAACAACCAGGAGCGATGAGACTGCGCGCGTCCGGCGGCTCGCATCGGCACGGGCCGCTCCGAAGTCGATCAGAACGGGATTGCCGTCATGTTCCAACAGGATGTTGTCGGGCGAGATGTCGCGGTGCAGGAGGTCAATCTCATGCACTTTCTCGATCGCGTCGAGCATCCGCATGAGCATGTCGCGCACCAGATCAGGCGGGAGCAGGTCTTGAGAGGCCTCAAGGATCTCAAAAAGGTCGCTGCCTTCGATGAGGTCGAGCGCCATGTAGGCTGTCTCGTTTTCCTCAAACGCGCGATGCACGCCCACGATGTTGGGGTGGCGCAATTGCGCGAGGCTCCGTGCTTCGCGCATGAACATATTGGCGATGGATCGGAACTGTTTGTCGAACTGTTCTGTTCGGGCCACGACGTCGCGGCCACGGCGGACGCAGTAATCGTCAGAGAAGCACTCTTTGATGACGACATCCCGTTCGAGGATGTTGTCGCGGGCCCGGTATGTGATCCCGAAGCCACCTGCGCTCATCTGTTTTGTGATTGTGAACTGTCCGCCCAGAAGCTCTGCACCGTTCGGCAGCGCTTCGCGCGACAACAGCTCTTGTATGAGAGGATCTGTTTCTGCCATTGCCACTTGTTACGCGCCCAGTGCTGTGTCCCGTTGAGATATCCCGATGGTTGTGTTGACAGCCAAATGTGGAATTTTTGAGGAAGAGATACGGCTGCGTGGCGCTGCATTGTGTCGCAGATGAGCTTGGTTTGCCTTCATTTTTTGCGATCCAAGTAGCAATAAAATTTATTAAAATCAGATGGATGACGCGTATTTCGGGCCGTAAGACCGTGATGCCACAATTGAAAAGGCGGCCTGTTGGCCGCCTCTCTTATTGTTTCGAGATTCGGTTTTGAGCCTACTCCGCAGGTATCGCTGTTTCCTCAAGCGTGAGCGGATAGGCGATTTTGTCGAGCATCTCTTTCGGGCAAACTTGGATAAAGTTGACCTTTTCCACATCCCAATGCTGCAGGATGTCGGCCGCTTTGCGACTGTCAGTCTCCTCTAGGTGGCGCTCGATCAGATCTTTCAACTGCGCCTCCCAATGGTCGACCGTCACCGGACAGGTCACAAGGCTTTCGTGATTGATCAGCTTTTCGGCTTGTCCCTTCGGGTCATAAAGGTAGGCCATACCACCTGTCATGCCTGCTCCGAAGTTCGCGCCAATATCGCCAAGGATCACGGCCACACCGCCGGTCATGTACTCACACCCGTTTGTGCCGCAACCCTCGATAACCACTTTCGCACCGGAGTTGCGGACGGCGAAACGCTCACCCGCGCGGCCAGCTGCGAAGAGGTAGCCGTCGGTTGCGCCGTAGAGCACAGTGTTGCCGATGATCGTGTTGTCCGCCGCGACAAGCGGGGAGGCCATTGGGGGCCGCACCACGATGGTCGCACCTGAGAGGCCTTTACCGACGTAGTCGTTCGCGTCGCCTGAGACTTCCAGCTTCAGGCCTGGTGCCGCGAATGCCCCAAGCGATTGGCCGGCGGAGCCGCGCAATTTCACCGTCAGGTGGTCGGGCTGTAGGTTGTTGCGCATGCCGAACTGTTTCACGATATGGCTCGACGTGCGCGTTCCGATGGTCCGCAACGTGTTTTGCACGGCGTAGTCGAGTTGCATCTTCTCTCCGTCGTTCAGGAAGCGCGCGGCGTCCTGCACGATTTGCGCATCAAGCGTGTCGTCCACAGCGTTGCGTGGCTTGTTGCGGTCGTAGGTGATCTCTCCCACGCTCGATACGGTGATCAGCATCGGGTTGAGGTCGAGGTCGTCGAGGTGAGCGGAGCCACGTGAGACCTGGTTGAGCAGATCCGCACGGCCGATTACCTCATCCAAGCTGCGTGCGCCGATGGAGGCGAGGATTTCGCGCACTTCGGAGGCGTAGAAGGTGATCAGGTTGACGACTTTGTCGGCGTTGCCCGTGAACTTCTCCCGCAGGCGCTCGTCTTGCGTACAGACACCAACAGGGCAGGTGTTGGACTGACACTGGCGCACCATGATGCAGCCCATCGCGATCAGGGCTGCGGTGCCGATGCCGTATTCTTCGGCCCCCATCATCGCGGCCATGACAATGTCACGACCTGTCCGCAGTCCACCATCGGTCCGCAAGGTCACCCGTTCCCGCAGGTTGTTCATGGCGAGGACCTGATGCGCCTCGGTCAGGCCCATTTCCCATGGCAGGCCCGCGTATTTGATCGACGTGGCAGGGGAGGCCCCGGTGCCGCCGTTGTGGCCGGAGATCAGGATGACGTCAGCTTTCGCCTTCGCCACACCCGCCGCAATCGTGCCCACGCCGGACGCCGCAACCAGTTTCACCGTCACTTTACAGCGCGGGTTGATCTGCTTGAGGTCGTAGATCAGCTGGGCCAGATCCTCGATCGAGTAGATGTCGTGATGCGGAGGCGGGCTGATCAGCGTCACGCCCTTGGTCGAATGCCGCAAGCGGGCGATCAGGTCGGTGACCTTCATGCCGGGAAGCTGGCCGCCTTCGCCGGGCTTGGCGCCCTGCGCGACCTTGATCTCCAACTCCTCACATTGGTTGAGGTATTCCGCCGTGACGCCAAACCTGCCCGACGCCACCTGCTTGATCTTTGCAGAGGGGTTGTCGCCGTTGGGTTCGGGGTGGAAATGTGCCGGATCTTCGCCGCCTTCACCGGAATCGGACTTCGCGCCGATACGGTTCATTGCGACGTTGAGGGTCTTGTGCGCCTCCGGGCTCAGCGCCCCAAGCGACATGCCCGGTGTCACGAACCGTTTGCGGATTGAGGTGATGCTTTCAACCTCTTCAATCGGGATCGCTTCACCCAGTGGTTTGATCGCCAAGAGGTCCCGCAGGTGGATCGGCGGGTTGGATTGCATCGCTTTGGAGTATTGCTGCCAAAGACCGTAGGATGCCTTATCGCAGGCGGCCTGCATGAGATGCATGGTTTGCGCTTCCCAAGCGTGCTTTTCCCCGGACCGGCGGGCCTTGTAGAAGCCACCGATGGGCAGGATTTCAGAGCCGGACTTCCAGCCTTTTGCGTGCACTTCCTCCAGTTTGGCCTGAATGCCGATGGTCCCGATCCCCGAGATGCGCGACGGCATGCCGGGGAAGTATTCGGCGCACATGGCGCGGCCGAGGCCCACAGCCTCAAAGTTCAAGCCTCCGCGATAGGAGGACAAGACAGAGATGCCCATCTTCGACATGATCTTGAGCAGGCCCGCGTTAATCGCGTCGCGGTAGCGGCGGACGGCGTCAACAAGGCTGCCTTCAATCAGGCCGCGATTGATGCGGTCGGCGATGGAGTCTTGCGCCAGATAGGCGTTCACGGTCGTCGCACCGCAGCCGATTAGGACCGCGAAGTAATGCGGGTCGATACATTCAGCCGAGCGCACGTTGAGTGAGCAGAAAGTGCGCAGACCATTGCGTGTCAGACCCGAATGCACGGCAGACGTCGCGAGGATCATCGGCATCGGAATGCGGTCTTCGCTTTGGTGCTGATCGGTCAAGACGATGTGACCCGCGCCCGAGCGCACGGCATCTTCAGCCTCGGACCGGATGCGCTGCAGGCCAAGGCGCAATGCCTCTTGCCCCGGTGCGAACGTACAGTCGATGATCGCGACGCTGTCGCCGAACTGGCGAACCATCTCGTCGAATTCTCCGTTGGCGACGAAGGGGCTTTCAAGGACGAGGATCTCTGTCTGGCTGGAGTTTTCGTCCAGCACGTTCTTGAGGTTCCCGAACCGTGTTTTCAGCGACATCACGCGGGTTTCGCGCAAGCTGTCGATCGGCGGGTTTGTGACTTGGCTGAAGTTCTGGCGGAAGAAGTGCGACAGCGGACGGTAGGTTTTTGACAGGACCGCAGAGGGCGTGTCGTCGCCCATGGACGCGATCATTTCCTTGCCGTCTTCGGCCATGGGTGCGAGGACCTGTTCGAGTTCCTCAATCGAATAGCCTGCTGCCACCTGACGTTTGCGCAATTCAGACCCTTCGAAGAGCGCGGATTCAGGGATATCACGCAGGTGTTCGTTGAGCGGCGTGACTTTCTCAACCCATTCGCCGAAGGATTGGGATGCGGCCAATTTATCTTTGATTTCCGTGTCGTGATAGAGTTTGCCTTCCTGCATATCCACCGCGATCAATTGACCGGGGCCAAGCGCGCCCTTTTCGACAACTGTGGATTCGTCAACCTTGACCATACCCACTTCAGAACCTGCAATCAGCAGGCCGTCGCCGGATACAACGTAGCGCAAAGGGCGCAGACCGTTCCGGTCCAACCCACCACAGACCCAGCGACCGTCGGTCATGGCAAGGGCAGCGGGGCCGTCCCAAGGCTCCATAACGGCGTTGCAATAGCCGTACATGTCCTGCCACGCCTTTGGCATTTCGACCGCTTGTTGCGACCACGCCTCTGGCACCATCATAGTCTTGGCCATTGGCGCGTTGCGGCCTGCCCGCACGAGAACCTCAAACACCGCATCAAGCGCGGAGGAGTCGGAGGCACCGCCCGGGATGATCGGCTTGATGTCTTCTGCAGAGTCACCGAATGCACCTGACGCCATGCGGATCTCATGGCTGCGCATCCAGTTGACGTTGCCCTTGAGCGTGTTGATCTCCCCGTTGTGGGCGAGCATGCGGAAAGGCTGCGCGAGCGACCACTGCGGGAAGGTGTTTGTGGAATAGCGCTGGTGGTAGATCGCGAAGGCGGATTCAAACCGGTCTTCCAGCAGGTCCGGATAGAATTCGGCCACCTGTTCGGCCAGCATCATGCCTTTGTAGATGATCGACCGGCATGACAGCGAACAGAAGTAGAAGCTGTTGATCTGCGCGGCGGTGACGGCTTTTTCGATCCGGCGACGGATGATGTACAACTCACGCTCGAACGTCTCTTGGTCGATGTCCTTTTCGTTGCGGATCAGGATCTGTTCAATCTCAGGCCGTGTCGCGTTGGCTTTTTCACCCAAGCACGCAACGTTCACCGGCACATGGCGCCAGCCGTAGATATAGTGACCCATCCGCAGGACTTCGGCTTCAACAATCGTGCGGCAACGTTCCTGCGCGCCAAAATCGGTGCGGGGTAGAAAGACCTGACCGACAGCGATCAATTTGTCGGCGTCGGGTTCGTGGCCTGTACGGCGGACTTGATCGTAGAAGAAGTCGACAGGGATTTGCACATGAATGCCTGCGCCGTCGCCTGTTTTGCCATCAGCATCGACCGCACCGCGGTGCCAGACGGCTTTCAGCGCGTCGATGCCTTTTTCAACCACACCGCGTGAGGCTTTACCGTCGATAGATACGACAAGCCCGACCCCGCAGGACGCGTGCTCATCTTCGTCCCGGTAAAGGCTGTTCTCAGCCATCCACTGGCGCTTGGCTTCTTCGGCGGCGACCCAGTTTTCATCATAGTTCATTTTGCAGGGCCTCCAGTCGGTCGATCAGGGAAGGTGCGGAGGATTCAGTCACGCCGCAGCCGTATTTTGGGTTGGCAGAAAGAAAACCGGGCTCACCCTCGAAGATGAATTCCACCGGGCTTCCTTCGCTGTCGAAGGTGCCATTTTCTGTCGTGATTTCGCTATTGCCGGCGAGGAACATGTTGAACCGCTGGCTGATATATTCGTTGCCTTTGGACGCCCACTTCACCTCACCATCCGCGTCATAAGCGGTGATTTGGTATTCGGTTTCATCCAGCGTCACGCCATCGATCGTGATCTGGTTGCCAGTGAGGCTGTCGAAACCAACGTAGCGGGATTGACCGATCTCCTCAGATTCCGTCGTGAAATCGTAGGTGTCGATCCCGTTCTCAACCAGTTCGCTGATCGAGGCGCGATCTTCGATCTCTTCGCTGAGCCGTTCGGCGTGGCCGGAGCCGATGTGGAAGCTTTCCACCCACTGGGTTTCTGAATCGATCTGGCCAAGATAGCTCAGGCCGTTTTCACCAATACTCGCGCGGCGTTGCGTGCCTTCCGCATCACCCTCGCAGGTGAACATGTGGTCTACGCCGCAATCCTCGGTCTGAATCGTCAGGTAGGCGGTGCAGCCCTCGGGCAGGTCAAAGGTTTCCACCGTTTGTGCTGTAGCGGGAAGGGCGGAGGTGGCGAGAATGGCGATAAGGGTCTTTTTCATGGGGATTACTCCGCTGCAACTGACGTGGTTTGGCTCAGATACTGCAACATAGCCTGTGCTGCGTCGCGTCCATCCTTGATTGCCCAGACAACAAGCGAGGCACCGCGCACGATGTCGCCCGCCGCGTAAACGCCGTCGAGGTTTGTCTGGCCGGTTGTATAGTCAGCGCGGATGGTGCCCCACCTTGTGACTTCGAGGCCGTCGACGCCCCAAAGCTTCGGCAGGTCTTCGGGCATGAAGCCAAGCGCCTTGATCACGAGGTCCGCCTCTTCCACGTAATCCGCACCTTCGATCAGTTCGGGCATTTGGCGACCCGTGGCGTCCGGCGCGCCGAGGCGCATTTTCTGGACTTCGACGCCGGTGACAGGCCCGCCGACGAAACCTTTTGGTGCGGAGAGCCAGACGAAATCGACGCCTTCTTCTTCGGCGTTCTGCACTTCGCGCTGAGAGCCGGGCATGTTCGCTTTGTCGCGGCGGTAGAGGCATTTGACGGATGTGGCCCCCTGACGTACGGCGGTGCGGACGCAGTCCATCGCTGTATCGCCGCCGCCAATGACGACGACGCGCTTGCCATCGGCGTTCAACTCTCCACTTTCAAATTCTTCGACCGTATCGCCGAATGACTTGCGGTTGCTGGCGGTCAGATAGTCGATTGCGTGCACGATGCCGTCTGCTTCAGAACCGGGCGCTTCGAGATCGCGGACCTTGTAAACGCCCGTGGCGATCAGAACCGCATCGTGCTTGCCCTTGATCGCGTCAAACGACAGGTCTTCGCCGACGTTGCAGTTCAGCACAAACTCAACGCCGCCGTCTTCAAGTTGCGTCATGCGCTTCATGACAATGTCTTTCTCCAGCTTGAAGCCGGGGATGCCGTAAGTCAGCAAGCCACCACCACGGTCATAACGGTCATATACGGTGACTTGCACGCCTTCGCGGCGCAGCATGTCGGCGGCGGCAAGGCCACCAGGGCCTGCGCCGATGATGCCGACGCTTTCGGAACGTTCTGTGCGCGGACGAATAGGCTCAACCCAGCCTTCCTCGAACGCGGTGTCTGTGATGTATTTCTCAACCGACCCGATGGTGACCGTGCCGTGGCCGGATTGTTCGATGACGCAATTACCTTCGCACAGGCGGTCCTGCGGGCAGATGCGGCCGCAGATTTCAGGGAAGGTGT
>JAHDEX010000075.1 GCA_020628545.1 Paracoccaceae bacterium
TTAGGTTCTGGCGCCGCAAGGCGTGGGGGTTCAAGTCCCTCCACCCGCACCACAAGATAATGCCCCGGCCACCGGGTGACGAGACGGACAAGAAAAGGACAGTCCATGCAGGTAACTGAGACCCTGAACGAAGGCCTCAAGCGGGGCTACGCCATCCAGATCACGGCGGCAGAGCTTGACGCGAAGGTCGAGGAAAAGCTGAAAGAAGCGCAACCCGAAGTCGAAATGAAAGGCTTCCGCAAAGGCAAAGTGCCGATGGCACTGCTGCGCAAGCAGTTTGGCCAGCGCGTGATGGGCGAAGCGATGCAGGAAAGCATCGACGGCGCGATGAACAGCCACATGGAAGAGACTGGTGATCGTCCTGCGGCGCAGCCACAGATGAAGATGACCAACGAAGACTGGAAAGAAGGCGACGACGTCAACGTCGAAGTGTCTTATGAGCGTCTTCCCGATGTGCCAGAGACCGACTTCAAGAAGATCAAGCTGGAGCGTTTGGTTGTCAAAGCGGACGACGAAAGCGTTCAGGAAGCCTTGGACAACCTCGCATCCTCCGCAAAGACCTTTGAAGATCGCAAGAAAGGCACAAAAGCCAAAAAGGGCGATCAGGTTGTCATGGATTTTGTTGGCAAGGTTGATGGCGAAGCCTTTGAAGGTGGGTCTGCCGAAGACTTCCCGCTGGAACTGGGCTCAGGCTCTTTCATCCCTGGATTTGAAGATGGGCTGATTGGCGTCAAAGCCGGTGAAGAAAAAGATGTCGAAGTGACATTCCCAGAAGACTATCAGGCAGCGCATCTTGCTGGCAAAGCCGCTGTCTTCACCTGCACCATCAAGAACGTAAAGGCGCCAGCGGACACGAAGATTGATGACGAGATGGCAAAACAATTCGGTGCCGACGATCTTGAGGCGCTGAAAGGCCAGATCACTGAGCGTCTGGAAGCCGAATACAAAGGGGCCGCACGCGCGGTCGCCAAGCGGACGCTTCTTGATGAGCTCGACAAGATCGTCGACTTCGACCTGCCAGAGTCCCTCGTTGACGCCGAAGCGGGCCAAATTGCGCACCAGCTTTGGCACGAAGATAACCCGGACGTTGAAGGCCATGATCACCCAGAGATCGAGCCTACTGATGAGCATAAAGCGCTGGCGAAACGCCGTGTGAAGCTGGGACTGTTACTGGCCGATATCGGTCAGAAGGCTGAGGTGAAGGTCACTGACGCGGAAATGACCCAGGCGATCATGAACCAAGCCCGCCAGTATCCGGGCCAGGAGCGCCAGTTCTTTGAGTTTGTCCAGCAGAACGCGCAGTTCCGCCAGCAGCTTCAGGCGCCGTTGTTCGAAGACAAAGTTGTGGACCACATCTTTGAGGTCGCGACAGTCAAAGACAAAGAGGTCAGCAAAGACGACCTTCAAAAAGCTGTTGAAGCGCTCGAAGACGAGTAAGCGCGGCGACCACGCAATTGCGAAGGGCATCTGGAAACGGATGCCCTTTTTGTTTTGGGCGTATCAGTTTTTCGGCGCCGTAATTTCTTCATTTGTCTGTCGCAAAGTCAACAATAAGGCTGATTACTTCGGATTGGTGATGGAAAATCAAGGTCGAGCAAATCAATGAAACGTCTCGTTTGTGTGCTTGCTGTCATGCTGGGCTACGCGGCCCCGGCGTTCGCATGTCCCGACTTCAATATTCAAGCGGCTGAGGCGTATCAGGCGACCGGTGGGCAGCTACGTCAGCCACGGACTTTCAATGTTGTCGCGGGTGGTGAGAACTACATCTGGAATTGCCCCAGCATTCAGCCCGGAACCGACCAAGGTGCTGGCTATTTCACGTCACAACCGGATTTTTCCTTTGTTTTGTCGAACATGCGTGGTCTGCGTCTTGTTGTCAGTGCAGTCAGCGAATGTGACTCGGCACTTCTGATCAATACATCATCGGCCAATTGGTATTACGACGATGACGATAACGGAAATCTTGATCCGCGCATCGTTCTGACGCGGCCCGTGGATGGCCGGATTGACGTCTGGATGGGAACCTATGACGGACAATACTGCGGTGCCCAACTGCGAATGGAAACTTTCGCGCAGTAAGCATTTCAGATCAGCCTCGATCTGAATTTGAGTCGCAGCCTCTCGTTACGCCCCTGCTTTTTTGACCCGCCAATCGCGATCAAATATCTTTTTGGCTCAGTATTCATAAAGCGCAAATCAGATGTCGGACATGCCAAAACCAGAAATTGCCGGAGACTATAAACCGGATGGCTCGACACCGCTTGCCAATTCGGCGCGGACAACTCCGGTCGTTCTGGGCCCATTGCTGTTTGTCCTCTGCCTCGCGATCATTGGTTTTGTTCTGCAAAGCGCGTCATCCCGCGTCACATGGGAATTGCTGTTGCGCGACCCCGCTGCCACGTTTCGTGGTTCTCCATTTTCAGGCCTGTTGTCGCATGTCGGTGTGATTACGATGATGTCTATCGGGTGTATCTGCCTGTTCACTGCAACACTTGTCACGCATCACAAATCAGTTTTAATCTGCGCGAGCCTTTTCGCCTTCGCCTTTGGACTCGATGATCTGGTCATGGCGCATGAAACGGTTTTGCCGGAAGCACTTGGCGTGCCAGAGGTGGCCGTCTTCTCTGCGTACGGTGTGACAGTGCTTGTCCTGATTGCGATGCAGCGCAAATTCTATGGTCGTCCGGAAACAGTGCTTCTGGCGCTTAGCCCCATCTTTTTCGGGCTCTCAGCGATCCTTGATCAGGTTCCGCTCGCGTCGATGTCGGTTGACCTTGAAATGGTGCTGGAGGACTTTGCCAAACTTATGGGTATTGCATGCTGGGGTGGCTATTGGATTGCCACCTGCCGTGGGTTGATCGCCAATGGTGGGGCCGCAACATAAGCTGCGACCCGCTCTTATTTTTGCTTATAGCGTGATGCGGAACAGCGCGAAGCCAGTGTCGCTGCTACCTGCCTCCTCGATGGCCACACCTGGCACTTCCTCCGAGTAGGTGGCGCCAGCCGGTCCCGTCTCAAAGATCACTGTTGTGTCGTCCATTGGTGCGAAAGACCAGTTCGCATCGGCGGCGGGGCTTACGGTGCCTTGCTCGACAATGTAACGCACGATGACGTCGCGGTTCGTGTCGGGACCTTCGAAAATCACGGTGGATCCATCCGCGCCTGGGAAACTGCCGCCGCCTGAGGCGCGATAGTTATTCGTGGCGATGATGAACTCCTGCGCCATATCAAGCGGCGCGCCGTTGTACTCCAGATTGACGATACGGTTGGCATCCGGATTGATCACGGCGCCGTCACGGTCAAACCGCGACGGTTGGCTCAGGTCGATCTGGTAGGTCACACCGTCCATGACATCGAAGTTGTAGGACGGGAATTCGGGGTTCAGCAGGATGGCGTCTTCGGACCCGGCTTCAACCTGATTGAACATGCCCGCTGAGCGTTCCAGCCAATCCTTGACCTCCTGACCTGTCACCTTCACCGCGCGGACGGTGTTTGGATAGAGGTAGAGGTCGGCCACGTTCTTGATCGCCACATCGCCAACCGGGACATCGGTATAGTACTCCGGGCCTCCTCGACCGCCAGCCTTGAACGGTGCAGCAGCAGAGAGGAGCGGGAGATCAGCATATTCTGTCCCGGCAAGCTGATCCTTGATGTACCACATCTGCGCGTTTGAGACGATTTGCACCGATGGGTCATTGGCGACAAGCGCGAAGTAGCTGTGCAGCGCGCTGTCGGTCTTGCCCACGGCGCGGCGCACATAGGCCAACGTTTCCTCGTGATCTTGCTGAACGGCCGCAAGGACCGGGGCAAAGTCTTCGACCAAGGGCGTGATGCTGCGATCTTCGTTGCGTTTAGAGATCGGCCGCGCTTCTGACGTGTGGGACAGAACGCGCCAGCCGGAGCCATCACGTTCGAGCAGCAGGTCAATCAGACCCATATGGCTGCCCCAGAAACCACCCATGACAGCTGGTGTCCCCATCAGAGTGCCAGCATCAACATCTGCACCTGCGAAGTCCGCATAGTTGGACGAGGGGAAGACAAGGTGGCTGTGGCCAGTGAGGATTGCGTCGATGCCATCTACTGCAGCCAGCGGGATCGCGGCATTCTCCATCCCGTCTTCGACGTCGGCAGCCCCGATGCCAGAGTGGCTAAGCGCGATAATGATATCAGCGCCTTCCTCTTTCATCTGTGGGACATAGGCTTTGGCGGTGGCGACGATGTCGCGCGCCTGCACATTGCCTTCCAGATGCTTGCGGTCCCAGTTCATGATCTGTGGTGGCACAAAGCCGATCAGGCCGATCTTGATCGGGTGGCTGTCGCCATTGCCGTCTGTGATCATGCGGTCAAGGATCACGTAAGGCTTGATCAGCGTGGTGTCCGCCGTTGGGTCCGCACCCATTTCTTTGACGACGTTGGCGCTGACCACCGGGAAGTCAGCCCCGGCGAGTGCTTTCATCAGGAAGCTGACGCCGTAGTTGAACTCATGGTTGCCAAGCGTCGAGGCGTCAAAGCCCAGCGTATTCATCGCGGTGATGACAGGGTGCATGTCACCTTCCTTCATGCCCCGCTCATAAGCGATATAGTCGCCCATCGGGTTCCCTTGCAGGAAATCACCGTTGTCGAGCAGCAGAGAGTTCGTCGACTCTGCGCGCACACCTTCGATCAGGCTGGCTGTGCGGGACAGGCCCACGGTATCGCGCGGCTTGTCAGCGTAATAGTCGTAGGGGAAGACATGGACATGCAGGTCGGTGGTTTCCATCAGTCGCAAATGCGCCTGATTGGCAGCTGCGTTTACGGAAAACGGATGCATGGCCAGCAGCCCGGCGGTTCCAGCAAGGAACCCGCGACGGTTCAGTGTAAATGACATTCTTGTCCCCTTTGTTTTTGTGTGGCGATGGCGAAGCCTATCACGCGCAAGGGGGAGCGCACGGTCAATTGTTATGACCATCGGCAATTTTTGACCACATAGTCAAAAAACGCCGCATAAACCGATGTTTGCGCTGTGCCGGATCGCACAATTTCTCAGCAGTGTGCCCGTTCTGTGCTAGCGTTTTGACGACTCGATGGGGGATGCATGTCGGACGCACCGCTTCAAGGCTGGAATCACACGCCGGACGTGCCTTTGCAGGTGTCACCGGTTTTCCAATGGCCGCCACGTCCCGGCGCCATATTGCGGTGGCTCTGGCAATCTTGGTTCTTGATTTCCGAGCGCCTGATCATTGTGGGTATCGCCTGGATCTCTTTTGTCTGTTTCCAACCTCCGTTGGATACCATGCAATCGCTCGAGGTCTCGTGGATTGCGGGGCTCTATGTGCGCAACCTTGCCCTGATGACGATCGTCGCCGGGGGACTGCACCTTTATTTCTATACATTCACCAAACAAGGCCAGCAGCTGAAGTATGACCCGCGGCCGTTGATGAAGAACGGCAGGCAATTCACCTTGGGCGGGCAAATCCGGGACAACATGTTCTGGACCCTTGCGAGCGGCGTGACGGTTTGGACAGCCTACGAAGTGTTGATGTTCTGGGCGATGGCAAATGGCTACGCGCCGGTGCTGACCTGGGCTGGAAACCCGATCTGGTTCATCGCGCTCTTCTTCCTGATTCCGGTTTGGGAAAGCTTCTACTTCTATTGGATCCACCGCTTCCTGCACATTCCGTTTCTCTACAAACATGTGCATGCGCTGCATCATCGGAACATCAACGTGGGCCCTTGGTCGGGTCTGTCGATGCACCCGGTGGAGCATCTCATCTTCCTCGGCTCCGTGTTGATCCACTGGGTCGTCGCCGCGCATCCAGTGCATATTCTCTATCATCTACAATACTATGCGCTGACCGCCGCGACGACGCATACTGGCTTTGAAGGGCTGGTTGTGAAGGATGAGAACCGCTTGAAGCTGGGGACATTTCATCACCAGATGCATCATAGGTATTTCGAGTGTAACTACGGATCGCTCGAAATTCCTTGGGACAAGCTGTTTGGCTCATTCCACGACGGCACCCAGGCGGCGGATGCGCGGATCAAGGAACGGCGACGGCGGATGCACAGCACCTAGGCAATGAAAAAGGCCGCAGCGGAGACTGCGGCCCTTTGTGTAGCGTGGAAAGAGATGGTTACTCTTCTTCTTTGTCTTCGTCGCCTTCAGTCGCAACACCAGCTGTTTCAGCCAGTTCTTCGTCTTCGGATGCGGCTGCGCCGATGTCGTCAAACAGTTCCTGAATTTCGAACTCAGCGGCAGCTTCTTCTTCTGCTGCCAGTTCCTGGATGGATTTACCAGAGGCCTGAAGTTCGGCTTCTTCCGTTGAGCGAGCAACGTTCAGCGTGATCTCTGCTGTCACTTCTGGGTGCAGGTTGATGGTCGCTGTGTGCAGGCCCAGTTCCTTGATGCCAGCGCCGATGACAACCTGACGTTTGTCGACGGAGAAACCAGCGTCAGTCGCGATGCCAGCCACGTCACGGGGCGTGACAGATCCGTAAAGCGAGCCCGCATCGGAGGCAGAGCGAATCACGATAAAGCTTTCGCCGTCGAGCTTTGCTGCGAGGCTTTCTGCTTCTTTCTTCGTCTCCAAGTTCCGTGCTTCAAGCTGTGCTTTCTCAGCTTCGAAACGCGCCATGTTGGCGTCGTTCACGCGGAGCGCTTTGCCTTGTGGCAGCAGGTAGTTGCGTGCGTAGCCTTCCTTGACGGAAACAACTTCGCCCATCTGGCCCAGCTTTGCGACGCGTTCGAGAAGGATGATATCCATGTGGGTCTCTCCTTACTTCACGGCGTATGGCAGCAGTGCCAGGAACCGTGCGCGTTTGATGGCTTGTGCCAGTTTACGCTGGTTTTTGGCGCCGACTGCGGTGATGCGGGCGGGTACGATTTTGCCGCGCTCAGAGATGTAGCGCTGCAAAAGGCGGGTGTCTTTGTAGTCGATCTTGGGGGCATTCTCGCCCTCAAATGGATCAGACTTGCGACGGCGGAAAAATGGTTTGGTAGCCATGGTTTACTGTCCTTTCCTGATCCGATTAACGACGCTCGCGACGGCTGTCACGCTCGTCACGTTTTTGCATCTGAATGGATGGGCCCTCGGCGTGTGCGTCGACCTTGATGGTCAGAACACGCATCACGTCTTCATGCAGGCGCATCAAGCGTTCCATTTCCTGGACAGCAGGTGCGGGTGCATCTGTGCGCAAGAAGGCATAGTGGCCTTTGCGGTTTTTGTTGATCTTGTAGGCCATCGTTTTGACGCCCCAGTATTCGGTGTCGACGGTCTTGCCGCCGTTGTCCGCAAGGACAGTTCCGAAATGTTCGATCAGGCTTTCTGCTTGCGTAGAGGACAAGTCCTGGCGCGCAATCATAACATGCTCATACAGTGGCATGCGATCTCCGTTCATGTTCAGCGCATTTCATAGAGCGGGGCATCTCAACCTGGCCGCGCCCCGCGCACGAGAGACTGCGCAGTTCATCAAGAATTGCGGCCAGATGCGGCCTTATACAGTTGGTTCGGCAAACTGCAAGCTTTCCGTAAGCGGAAGGCTGCATACACGCTATAGGTGTTTGAGCGGGTAATCGCTCAACCATTTACGATTCATTAATAAATTCACGTGTAGCCCAGTCTCTGCCGTCTTGTTGCCCATTTTCTGGTGTTTCTGGACCCATCAACAACAAGAAAGGGTCGGGAGAGAACCAATGACTGATATGACATCTTCTCTTACACGTAATCCCAGCAAGGTGGTGCGGGATCCGGTTATTAACCCGTATAAAATTGAGGAAACCCACTGGGGTTATATCATCCGAGCAACCGAAACACTTGGGCGTGGTGTTGCAATCGCCCAATCCATTTGCCGTCTTCTAGGTTGTGCTATGCTGGCCGCGGCATTTGGCTTGTGGCTTTTGCCGTCTGTGCTCTTTGGCGCTGACGCGCTTTTCATGCGCCTCTTTGCAACCATCGTCTTTGTCAGCATTGCAGCGCTGCTGATCTGGTACGCGACACGCGGTGGGCAGTCGGAAGTCCAAATTGATCTGAGCCGCGGCGAAGTGCGCGAAGTGATCCGTAATCACACGCGCAAGCAAACGTTGCTTGGCAGCTATGGGTTCGACTCTGTGGCGGACGTGACGCTTGAGTCCGGTCTGAACCCAGCTGAGATGGACCTTGTTCTGCGGTATCGCAACGCCGGTGGATGCCTTGTTCTGGCGAGCGGACGAGAGGCTGATTTATCAATCCTTCGTGATCGTATCAGCCGCGACGTAGTCGTCGGGTCGCAGGCCAAGCCAACGGTCAAAGCTAAAACTACGCACAACTTGCAGTCAAACGCCGCATAAACGCAGTATATCACGGTTTTCGACGGGCATTGGCAGTTCGCTGTCGATGCCCGTTTTGCTTTGCACACACCTCCTGTTTGAGAATGTGGGATTGAGTATCGCGTGAACCACGCCATTTTGTCGCACGTCCCTCAACCCATTTCTCGGAGACTGAATGATGAAAGCCCCAATCCTTGCCGCCGCGATGTTGGTTCCACTCGCAAGCACCGCTGCCGCCGCGCCAGCCGCATATGAGCTGAACGCGAGCCACAGCCAAATCCTGTTCACCTATGACCATGCCGGTTTCTCAACAACGTTCGGCATGTATTCCGGTTTTACAGGCGACATCATGTACGACGCCGAAGACCCTGCGAACTCGACTGTATCTGTGACATTCCCGGCGGAGTCGATGATCACTGGCTGGGATGGTCGGTCTCAGCACTTCCTGCAGTCCGGTGATTTCTTCAAAACCGGTGACTACCCAGAGGTCAGCTTTGTCTCGACCGGTATCGAGGTGATTGGCGATGATACCGCCGTCATCACCGGCGATCTGAGCCTTAACGGCGTGACAAAGTCTGTCGCGCTTGACGCCAAACTGAATGCAAAGACAGATGAGTACCCGTTCCCGCCGTACCAGGGCCGCGCTGCAATTGGCGTTGACGCCACGACCACTTTGATCCGGTCCGACTACAATCTCGGCATGTTTGCACCGTTCATCCCTGAGGAAATCCCGGTGACGATCTCCATCGAGGCTGTTGCAGCGGAATAAGTCTCCACATTCCCGCGAAAGGGCCGCCGTTTACGGCGGCCTTTTTTTATTCGGCGGACCCATTTCGTGCTGTCAGCGAAATCGCGACATCTACGCCGAAACCAAGCGAGGCTTCATTTGGCTGGCTTCCTGCGCCGATGCCAAAGTCGAGGCGATCAAGGCTGACGGCGCCATTCATCACAGCGACATCATCGGTGATCTCAAGTGTGAAGGGCATCTGGACTGGAACTGTCGTCTCTTTGATCGTCAAGGTTCCGTCGGCAAGGTAGCCATCCTCAGCAGGCTTGATGTCTGCGACGAATGTCGCCGTTGGATGAACTGACGCATCAAAGAAATCCGGTCCCAACGCCTCCGCAGTTTGCCCGCCGAGTTCGAGTGAGCCAATTGAGATTACGGTTTCCACAGACCCCATCACCTCTGAAGGGGTGGGATCAAACGTGATGCTTGAGGTCCAGTCACCAAAGCGACCAGCCGTATCGCCGCCAAAGAGCTTGATGGTGAAAGAAATTTCACCGTCTTCAACAACCCAGTCTGATGCAACCTCTTCCAGTGCTGCGGCCTCAAAAGTCTCACTGTGCTTTTCGGTGAGGCCCAAGGCGAAAGCCGCACCGGCCGCTGCTGCAAAAACCCCAAGCGCCAGAATGGGCGCGCTGGCTTTTCCGACATGGGCGCCGACGTTGGGCATCACCTTCCGACCAAACCACATGCGGCGCAGCGTATCGTCCTTGTCGACGAAATGGTGCTTCAGGGCACCTGCGATGTGGAGGAGAATGGCCACAGCGAGGACTTTGGTGAAGATCCAATGCAATCCCGCAAAGATGCCCGCCACGACGTCTGATTGTGGAACAAAGGGCAAGGTCTGCCCGAATGGCCACCAGATCGGTGCAAAACCGGTCGTTGCGGCATGCTCAATCCACCCGGTCAGCGGCACAATGACGAGGGATACGTACAAAAGCCAATGTACGACCTCTGCAAGCATCGTCTCAGTCCGGCGCTCTGGGTGGAGCGGACCAGGTTTTGTCTGCGTGAGGGCCCAAAGTATGCGCAAGAGAGCGACGAAGAAAACCGTGACGCCCAGTGTCTTGTGCCAAGAGAACAGGGTGGCTTTGAAAGCGAGTTGATCACCGGTCTCATAAGGCGCACCATTTGCAATCAGCCCTAATGGCATCGCAGCAAAAATCAGAAGCGCCGTCAGCCAGTGAAACGTTTTGGTGACCGTGGAATAGGTATTTGGTGCAGACATCGTAGCGCCCCTCTGTTCATCTCCCCGAACACTTAGGGCAAATTTTGCGATTGTGGGATTCCCAATTCCTTCACAGGGTTTGTGTTCTCAAGCGCAAAGATCCGGGCGGTGCAGTTTCCTTGTGCGTCCGGCCAGCGCGCGGTATTGCGGGAAAAACACGGGCAAAATATGGGGACGTGATGCGGGCATTTGTATTTCCGGGCCAAGGGGCGCAAGCCATTGGCATGGGCAAGGATCTGGCTGAAGCTTATCCGGCGGCAGCCGCGATCTTTGAAGAAGTTGATGATGCTTTGGGCGAAAAGCTATCGGACCTGATCTGGACAGGCGACATCGAAACGCTGACCCTGACCCGTAATGCGCAACCTGCATTGATGGCCACATCGCTCGCCGCGATGAAAGCACTTGAGGCGGAAGGCGTTGGGATTGACGCGGCAAGTTTTGTCGCAGGGCACTCGCTTGGAGAATACGCCGCGCTTGCGGCAGCAGGTGCACTCTCAGTCAGTGATACCGCGCGACTGCTGCGCCTGCGTGGCGAAGCGATGCAAGATGCCGTGCCGGTTGGTGTAGGGGCCATGGCCGCGCTTCTTGGTTTGGATTTTGAAACGGTTTCTGCCGTTGCCGCTGAGGCAGCACAAGGCGAAGTCTGCCAGGCGGCCAATGACAATGATCCGGCGCAGGTTGTCGTGTCCGGCCACAAGGCAGCTGTCGAGCGTGCGGTGGAGATTGCCAAAGAAAAAGGCGCACGCCGCGCCATGCTCCTGCCGGTATCTGCACCCTTCCATTGTGAGTTGATGGCGCCCGCGGCGGAAAAGATGGCAGCCGCACTTGAAAAAACGCGGATCAATACACCCGCTGTTCCTGTTGTGGCGAACGTGTTGGCGGAGGGAGTTCAGAACCCGGAGGAGATCCGCAAGCTGCTGGTGCGCCAGGTTACAGGCTCCGTCCGGTGGCGTGAAAGCGTCGCGTGGATGGGAGAGCAGGGCGTGACCGCCGTTTGGGAAGTCGGGGCCGGAAAAGCCTTGTCCGGCATGATCCGACGGATCAACAAGGAAATTGCGACGCAAGCCGTGGGAACACCGGCAGATGTGACGGCTGCCGTCGCAACCGTCGGCGCATAAAAGGAAGACGCAGAGATGTATGATTTGACAGGTAAGAACGCGCTGCTGACCGGCGCGTCCGGTGGCATCGGTGGCGCGATCGCAAAAGCGCTTCATGCGGCAGGTGCAACCGTTGCAATTTCAGGGACCCGCGTTGATCCGCTCAACGCGCTCGCAGCTGAACTGGGCGACCGTGTGCATGTGCTGCCTTGCAACCTCAGCGATGCAGAGGCCGTCACCGCCTTGCCAAAGCAAGCGGCTGAAGCAATGGGGTCGGTGGATGTGCTGGTGAACAATGCCGGGATCACCCGCGACAACCTGTTTATGCGGATGTCAGAGGATGACTGGGCGCAGGTGCTTGAGGTCAACCTCACCTCAACCATGCGGCTTTGCAAAGGCGTCGTCCGGGGCATGATGAAAGCGCGTTGGGGCCGCATCGTGAATATCTCAAGCGTCGTCGGCGCAACGGGTAACCCCGGGCAGGCCAACTATGCGGCGTCCAAAGCGGGGATGGTGGGCATGTCGAAATCGATTGCCTACGAGGTCGCAAGCCGCGGGATCACGGTGAATTGCATCGCGCCCGGTTTCATCGCGACACCAATGACCGAGGCGCTCACCGAAGATCAGCAAGCCACCATTTTGAACCAGGTTCCGGCTGGTCGGATGGGTCAGGCCGATGAAATTGGCGCGGCTGTTGTCTATCTCGCGAGCCCCGAAGCAGGCTATATTACAGGTACGACCTTGCATGTGAACGGTGGTATGGCCATGTTGTAGCCACCAACAGTTCTGGCGCTAACAGCCCAGTGCTGAAACCATTTGCGTGGCCCGCATTCTCTGCTATAGGCCACGCGAGATAAGAAGGGGCTGTCTTCAGGGGCGCCCGAAATCGGGGTCCGCCCCAACAGAACGTGAGGAAAGCCCATGAGCGACGTCGCAGACCGCGTCAAAAAGATTGTCGTTGAGCATCTTGGTGTAGAAGAAGACAAAGTTGTCGAAGGTGCGTCCTTCATTGATGACCTTGGCGCAGACAGCCTTGACACAGTTGAGCTGGTGATGGCTTTCGAAGAAGAATTCGGGATCGAAATTCCTGATGACGCCGCTGAGACGATTCAGACATTCGGCGATGCAGTGAAGTTCATCAGCGACGCATCGTAAGCTTTCGCTACTTTGCTTTTGAAAGCGGCCGTGCAGCGCACAGGCCGCTTTATTTTTTGCCCAATGCACGTCCAAGCGCATCAAACCGCGGCGCGTTCGCCAATTGCCGCACTAGATCAACAGGCATTGGTGCGGCGAACTGGAGGCCCGCATACAGGTTGTTGGACCAGACAACGTTACCTGCAACGCTTTGATCCGCAACTTGCAAGGAACCCTGAGTGCGAACTTCAATGGGCGCATCAGCCCAATAACGGAACTTTGCGCCAGTACAGCTGAGGTTCACGATCTCTGCCCGCGTGTCAGTGGTGTCAGTTTTGAAGGTCGTTTCAATCGCGACCGTGAAACGCTTTGCACGCCGCACTTTCAGGTGCTTTCGTCGTCGCAAAATCGGCAAGACCCATAACGCCAACCCGCCGGTCGCGACCATCAGAGCCGTGCCGATCGCCATTTTTTCGGCCAGACGATCAATGCCGTATCGTTGTACCTCTTGCGTTTCGTCAGTGATGTCTTCGGTCGGTACATCACGGCCGGTATCGGCGCCGGTGTCACCTTTCCCTTGCGCACCGCAGGGAAGCGATTTTAGTCTCTCGTCGACCCGATCCAGGGTCGCGCGCCATTCCGGAGACTGAAGTTCAGAGATGAGGCGTCGCGGCCCATTTGTGTTCATCTGGGTCGTCTCAGAGAGCCGCTGCATGAAATCGCGCAACACGACGAAAGTATAGGCATCATCAAGCTCAGCAAACGCCGCGCTGACAGTTGCATCGTTGGTCCGGGCGACTTCGGTTTGCAGAAAATGCAGGTTATCAATAGCAACCCATCGTGGTGGATTTGACTGCAAGTGCACAAGTGCGGTGTGGATCTGAATGATCCGCTGACCGACATGGCAATCAACCGCCGCGTACGCGGGGGCCGCCACAAGGCAAAGCGAAGCAAATTTCAGCCACAGTCTGATCACGCAGAAATCCCCGATTTCCGCCGATGTTGTAGTCATAGGACGGTTAATGCCGCGTGAAACTCCGGGCCGCTCTTTCCCTCATTTCCGCTGTGCGATAAGAAGCCCTAAATTTTCGACAAGAGGTGAGGGCATCACATGCGTCGCGTGGTTGTAACCGGGGTGGGATTGGTCACCCCTTTGGCGGATGGCGTGGAAACAACTTGGCAGCGGTTGCTGGCCGGGCAATCCGGCGCTGGCCTGATCAAGCAGTTTGATGCAAGCGGTTTGGCGACGACATACGCCTGTGAAGTGCCGCAGGGTGACGGCACGGACGGCACCTTCAATGCCGACACTTACATGGCCGCCAAGGACGCCCGGAAGGTCGATGACTTCATCCTCTACGGGATCGCAGCGGCAACACAGGCCATCGAGATGGCGAAGTATTCCGCAGATACTGAAGAAGCCCAGCATCGCACCGGTGTGCTTGTCGGTTCTGGCATCGGTGGCCTCGCGTCCATTGCCGAGACTGCCATCATGATCAAGGAAAAGGGACCGCGTCGCGTGTCCCCATTCTTTATTCCTGGCGCGCTGATTAACCTGATCTCTGGTCAGATCTCGATCAAATACGGGTTCAAAGGCCCGAACCACTCTGTCGTGACCGCGTGTTCGACAGGCGCGCATGCCATTGGCGACGCGGCACGGCTCATCAAATACGGCAGTGCTGATGTCATGATCGCAGGCGGCGCGGAAGCGGCGATTTGTGAAGTCGGTATCGCGGGGTTCAATGCGTGCAAGGCGCTATCGACGAAATGGGCGGATGAGCCAACGAAGGCTTCACGGCCTTACGACACTGATCGCGACGGCTTTGTCATGGGGGAAGGTGCTGGCGCAGTTGTGCTGGAAGAATACGAACACGCCGTCGCGCGTGGCGCACCGATCCTTGCCGAAGTGCTGGGCTACGGCCTGTCTGGCGACGCCTATCACATCACAGCACCGTCTGAAGATGGTGAGGGCGGAGAACGCTCCATGCGGATGGCGCTGGAGGATGCGGGCAAAACACCCGCTGACATCGACTACATCAACGCCCATGGCACCTCGACGATGGCTGATACTATTGAGCTTGGCGCCGTTGAACGCATGATGGGCGACGCGGCCAGCAAGGTGACAATGTCATCCACGAAGTCGGCAACCGGCCACTTGCTGGGTGCTGCGGGTGCGATTGAGGCCGTCTTTTCAATTCTTGCGATCCGCGATCAGGTCGCACCTCCGACGATCAACCTCGACAATCCGGCGGTTGAAACGGCGGTGGACCTGGCACCCAATGCCAAACGCGAACGCGAAATTAACATCGCACTCTCGAACAGCTTTGGCTTCGGGGGCACAAATGCGAGCCTGCTTTTGGGGAAAGTCACCTGATGTGGAAGCACATTGCTTCGAACACGCTGACGCTGATCATTGTCGCGCTTTTCTTGGCTGGCGGCGTTATCGCGTGGGGCGCGAACCAATACCGTCAACCGGGGCCGCTTGAAGCCGCGATGTGTCTGCGGGTGGAGCCTGGGTCAAACATGCGCCGTGTTGGCGATAACCTCGCTGATCAGGGCGCAATTTCGTCCGCGACGATGTTTCGGATGGGGGCCGACTACGCTGAAAAGTCCAGCCAGCTGAAGGCGGGCTCGTTCCTGATTGAGGCGGGCGCGTCGATGGAAGACATCGTTGATGCGGTGACGGTCGGTGGGCAAAGTACCTGCGGGACAGAGGTGGTTTACCGCGTGGGTGTGACCCGCACGACCATTCAGGTGCGCGAGCTTGACCCGGAAACAAACCGATATGTCGAACTTGTTGCCTTTGACCCCGTGCAAGAAGCAACACCCGAGATTTACACCGAAACGAAATCCGCGCCGGATACACGATATCGGACTTCCATTGCTGAAGGTGTGACGTCCTGGCAGGTCGTGACGGCGCTGAACGAACTTGATCTGCTGGAACAGGACGTATCGGACATTCCAGCCGAAGGGTCCCTTGCACCCGACAGCTACGAATTTCAGCCGGGCGACAGTGTCGCGTCCATTCTTGAGCGGATGGAAGAGCGTCAGGCACGCGTCTTGGCCGAAGCTTGGGAGAACCGCGCTGGTGACCTGCCGATTGAAACGCCGGAAGAGGCGCTGATCCTGGCGAGCATCGTCGAAAAGGAAACCGGTGTTGCTGAAGAACGGGAACAGGTCGCCAGCGTCTTTGTGAACCGTCTGAACCAAGGTATGAAGCTACAAACAGACCCGACCGTGATCTATGGCATCACCCAGGGTCAGGGTGTCTTGGGCCGTGGATTGCGGCAAAGCGAGCTGCGGCGCGAAACGCCGTGGAACACCTATCAGATCGACGGTCTGCCACCGACCCCGATTGCGAACCCTGGCCGCGCCAGCATCGAGGCTGCGCTGAACCCGGACAGCACGGATTTCATCTTCTTCGTAGCTGACGGGACGGGCGGACACGCCTTTGCAACCAACCTCGACGACCACAACGCCAACGTCGCTCGTTGGCGCGAGATCGAGGCAGAGCGCGCGAATAGCGACAGCAATTAAGACTTCGGCAAGGTTTGCCTCGCGGATCAAGCGATCCACGGGGTAATTCCTTTTGATGCATTCAGGACGCTCCTGAAGCGTCTGATTTTCAAAGCATTTGATCCAAATCCAACCGTAAGACTTGGTTCACTGCCGCGCACGGTTCTGCCTTCCGTTGCTTTGACCGGAGGGGGAAGGAGCGCGTAATTTGACTGTCGAACAGTGCCCGACACTCAAGACATTCCCGTGATTGGGCGCCCGAACAGAGGGCCTGTCACCATGACCAACCAGACGACACCATCCCCCGAAGATGGCCCCGATGCCGCAGCACAGTGTGCGCGCGAACGGATCAATCAACTCAGCGATTTGTTTTCGGAAATGAACATGCTGATGCACCGCTGGCTCGACGAAGTTGGGCCCGCCGATCTGGCGCAAGGCAAGAAGATGCTCGGCAAGCTGAGCGATATGCAAACCACGCATCTGATGGTGTTGCGTGCCGAAGAGGCCTTCTATGAAAAATTCTCCGACACAACCGCATCCGACACCGTCGATTATGAACGCATCCGGGCTGAGCTTGGGCGCGCGCTTGATCGCATCCGGGACGCAGAGCGACCAGACAGACTATCTGAACCAACTGACGGATCAGCAAGTGGAGGCGATCCGCTATCTGTTTGAGTTCTGGGCGCTGCCCCATCAATGCCCACCGCTCGGCAATTGGCGGAATTGGGTCATTATGGGCGGCCGCGGCGCGGGCAAGACCCGTGCTGGCGCGGAATGGATCAGATCGTTGGCCGAGGGTGCAACGCCGTTCAGCAAAGGGGTCGCCCGTCGCATCGCGATGGTCGGCGAGACCTTTGATCAGGCGCGCGAGGTGATGGTGCTTGGCGAAAGCGGTATCCTCGCCGTTTCACCCCCCGACCGTCGCCCGAAGTGGCATGCCTCCCGCCGCGTGTTGGAATGGAAGAACGGCGCGCAGGCGCATGTCATGTCTGCGCATGATCCGGATGCGCTGCGCGGTCATCAGTTTGATTACTTATGGGCGGATGA
>JAHDEX010000015.1:0-57601 GCA_020628545.1 Paracoccaceae bacterium
GAAACGGCCGGCATCCGGATAGGTCGGCACACCTCGAACATCAGCGTTGTCGCACCATTGGCCAGCGGGCCATAGACGATGTAGCTGTGGCCGGTGACCCAACCCACGTCAGCGGTACACCAGAAGATATCACCATCATGATAGTCGAACGTATATTGATGCGTCATTGAGGCATAGACGATGTAGCCGCCGGTCGTATGCACCACGCCCTTCGGCATCCCCGTGGACCCGGAGGTGTAAAGGATGAACAACGGATCTTCCGCGTTCATCTCTTCTGGCGGACAATCGTTGCTGACCGTCTGTTCCGCCTCATGCAACCAGACATCACGCCCGTCCTGCATTGCGATGTCGCCACCCGTGCGTTTTACGACAAGCATCTTGCAAGGCACGTCGATCTTCTCAAACGCCTTGTCCGCGTTAACTTTCAGCGGTGTATTGCGCCCGCCGCGTGGCGCTTCGTCTGCCGTGATAACAACCTTCGCTTCAGAGCCATTCACACGCGCCGCCAAGGCATCAGGCGAGAAGCCCGCAAACACAATCGAATGAATCGCCCCGATCCGTGCAGAGGCGAGCATCGCATAGGCCGCCTGTGGGATCATCGGCATGTAGATGACCACGCGGTCGCCCTTGCCCACGCCCATGTCTTTCAACACATTTGCGAACTTGCAGACATGCGCGTGCAACTGCTGGTATGTGATGTGCTGCGCTTCCTCATCGGGATGATCTGGTTCCCAAATGATCGCAGTCTGCGTGCCGCGGTCCTTCAGGTGGCGGTCAATGCAATTGGCCGCAACGTTGAGTGTGCCGTCCTCGAACCACTTAATGTCAACCTTGCCAAACTCATAGGTGGTGTCTTTCACCTTTGAATAAGGTTTGATCCAGTCGATCCGTTTGCCATGTTCGCCCCAAAATGCCTCCGGATCGTTGATCGATTCAGCATACATCTTGTCATAGGTTGCTTTGTCAGCGTGTGCGGCTGCGGCTGCCTCAGCCGACGGCGGATACAGATCGGACATTGTGGTTCCTCCCCCAATTCAATTATCCCTTGCGCGCATCATGGGCAGAATTTTCGGAATGCCAAGTTTGACTGGAAAAAGAGGGCTGGAAATATGTAAATCTCCGCCACTTCCGCCGTCGCATTTGTCAATATTTTTACAAGTCACACTGCGATGAGCGGGATTGTTATTCTAGGTGCCGCCGTTGGCCCCGACGGACCATCCCCCAGCCTCGTCCGCCGGACGGAGCATGCTGCAGCGCTTTATCATCGCGGGATGGGAACTTTGGTCATTCCCTGCGGTGGGCTGGGCTTGCACCCCCCGACTGAAGCGGAAGCGATGAAGTCTCTTTTGGAGATGTCCGGCGTCCCGGAGGCCGCGATCCACTGCGACGACGCCTCCCGAAACACGCTCGAAAATCTGTTGAATGCTAAAGGCATCATGGCACAAACGCGGGTCACGCGGGCCTTCATCGTCACAGACAAATTGCACGCGCCCCGGGCCGCGCTGACCGCTTGGGCAATTGGCCTTTCGGCCGAAACTAACACCCCTTCTCTTGAAGGCATGCCAATAAAAACGCGCCTCCGCCGTTTCCGGCACGAGGCGCTGTCATTTCCATTCTATCTGTTGCGCGCGCCGTGGTGGCGGTGGCGCTATCGCAAGCGTTAGACGTAGCGACCCAAGGCTTGCTGGATGGCTTCCGCCCGAGTGACCCCAAGCGCTTTCAGCTCTTCGTCGCTCATGTTGGCAACGCGCTGTGCGGCTTGCATGTAGCTAGACGCTTCGGCCCAGTGTTCCAATGTATGACCGATTGCAGCTGCTGCCTTGCGAAGGGGGGTGGTGATCAATTCCCAAACCATTTCAGGTGTGGACATCAGCGTATTCATTTCATGGTGTGCCATGAGCAATTCCTATCTCGTTTTAGCCACCTCCCATCCTCAAGATGGGCCATTGCGTGCTTCACGACAATTTCCAAAAGCGAGACCCCGCCATGCATTTTCTGCAACGCAGCATGGCGGGAAAAAGGCTGCGGCTTAAAGTGGGTTATCCATCCGTACCTGATAACGCAGGCGTCCGGTCACGGGGGTCGAGAACGTAAATCGGGTTTCAGTTTGCGCGCTCCCCTGGTTGTCGCTGACAAAGGGCATTTCAAACACCTGCGCATTGCTGGAATTGCGGATTGGCCCGTCAAGCACCACCGAGTCCACAAACCGGGCTCGTCCCTCAAACGGCAGGAGCGTGGCGTTGTCTTGCTGCCAATCGGTTGCCGCCGTGACCTGTGTCAGTTCCTGCGGCGCAGGGTTGTAACAGGGTTCATCAACGCTGTGGAAAGTATTGGCCGCAAAGGTCACGCCGCGCATCCGCCCATAGTCGAGGTCTGCAAAGGATGTATCGACCGACTCGATCCGGTCAATCGCGCCGTTGATCGCCCTGAAAACGTTTGAGACGACGGACAGACCGTGAATGAAATGACCCGGCCCATAGGGCTTCACAACGATAAAGTTGAACCATGGGGCCACATCATTGGCTGTGAAGATATTTCCCGTGATTGTCAGACCCCCGAAAGAGAACTGATTATCAAACTCCGGCTCGGCCTCATGCTCGTTCGTCAACTCAATGAAGTTGTTGTCGATGTAATTGCCGGTGATCACCGATTTGGAGTTGGTGAGCGTGAAAATCATCCCACCAAGCCGCACACCGTCGCTCGTCGTGTCGCCATGGAACCAATGGTTGCCAGACACGAGATTGCCTGAACCTGCCAACACACAGAAATGCTTGAACAAAGCGGCGCGGTTATCGCGGATTTTGACGTCGTTCGCATTTGCGTTGAAGCAAAGCGTCGTGCGAGCTGACACCGTCTGGCCCTGTTCATTTGAGGTGAAGTTGCAGCGGTCAATCAGCATGCCCTGACAACCGGTCCCGATGGATGTAATCCCGCGGTCTTTCGGCTTGGTGATAAAGCAGTCTTTGACGTGAAAGATCAGACCCGCAGGCGCGATCATGATCGCACTTGCTTCGCCTTCACACTGGAAGTCGATATCCGTCAAAACCATTTGTGCGAGGTCGGCATAGCCCGAAAAGTCGAGCATGTATTTAAAGCGCCGGAATACATACGATTGCGTGCCAACCGCATCGTAAGGCGGTTGTGACAGTGTGACGGTCCGCGCGCCTACGTTTTTGGCCGTCACGTATACCTCACGCCCAACGCCGGCCGCTTCGACCAATGCGCCCACAGGCACGTTCGCCACGTTGTCGACGTTGATCAATTGCTTGGGATTGCTCGTGTTATAGGTGCCCGGAGATGTCACCACCTCCGTATCCCAGGCAGGCCCCGCAACCGGCTCAAACTGACCATTGCGGATGACCCGCCGGATGGCGAAAACGGTCCGGGACGGATCAGCGGCTTGCATATCAAGCGGCTCTGTCAGCGCGATGCGTCGGCCGCGCAAATCCAGTGACTCATGGTCCGAGAAGTTCAGTAACGCCTGATATGCCTTCTTGAACGCCGTTTCCTCATCTCCAAATGCATCCAGATAGCTTTCAAAGTGATAGTCTTTCTGCAGGATAAACCGTTCATTCGCGCCCTGAATGACCGTCCCTTCAAACTTGATCCGACTTTGAATGCTGACGGAATTCCCCAGAAAAAACTGTCCTTCCGACACCAAGACTGTGCGCCCAGCAGATGCGGCATCAGCTGCCTCAAACGCCGCACTGTCGTCGGTTGTGCCGTCACCCTTAGCGCCAAAGTCGCGCACATCGACGACAGACAGCATGTCGCGCAGAAAGGCGACGGTGATGTCTTCAATCTCGATATCGTCGATCCGGATCGCTCCGCCATTTGCACCGGTCACATCAAGACCAAAGTGCCCAAAGACGGCCGTGGGCCACACCATGTCAACACCGGTGCGATCACCGACACCAACAATCGCCGAGATCTCAACCACCTCACCAATCGTCGTCAGCGTCGTAGCCGGCCCAACCTCTGGATGGCCTGACGCCTGCCCGCCCCCGGCTGCTCCGGGATAGGCGGAGATGCGGACCGTCGGCATGGGACCCGCCACCGCCTTCACCCGCGCAGTCACTCGCAGATAGCAGCCCGGCAGTATCGGCGTCTCCCCCATGTAGCGGACGCGCTTTGTCGCGGCATCTTTCACCAGCTCAAGGCATCCGCCAAAATCCTGATCAGCGGGTACAAACACGCCGGACCCATCAGTGGCGTAGGTATCAGAACCCGGCGTTCCGTCTCCGCTCGACCACACGCCCAATCCTGCCGCAAATGGCAGTGGCATCAACACCACGCCGTCCGTAATCGCCTTGTTCATGCAAGTATCCCCAAGCTGCGTAGCGGAGGACCCCGCCACTTTGATCACAGCTTTGATAGAGAATTACTCTTAACGCGGCTCAAGGCGACCGTGCGTTGGGGCTGGCAACGCCCCATTTCCACCCCCCCTAAGCGGCGAGGTCGTTTTCCACGATCTGCACACCATTGATCTGCCAGCCGTCAGGCGTTTCAATCATGATGTATTCAAGCGTGAAGACGCGGCCAGACGGGTCTTCTATCTGAACCGTTTGAATTTGCATGCCCGCTTCTTCCCGTAGCCCCAGGAACCTGACCGCCCGATTGTCCCACACCATTGGATAGCCCCGCTCGACCATCATACCAAAATTGCCCGGGTCGCGGAAAATACCTTTGATCATTGGGCTGGCAAAGGAAAACGCGGTCGTCACGTCGCGATCATTAAACGCCTGCAATTGAGAGCCGATGACATCTTCAATCGCCTCATTCGCCTGACTGAGAGCTGCGGTCGCCAGCATCGCAGCGGCCACAGCGGTAATGGTGATACGTCTCATCATATGTGATCCTCCAAACCCTCAACTGCCGAAATAGTTCGACATTGACCAAGATCACGATTTTTTCCGTGTTGCCTTTGGTTTGAGCGTTCGTGCGAAGTCCGCAGAACGCGCGAACCAGTCCGCTAACTCTTTATCATCACGCAACAAATCCGCGCCTATCGCGACGTACCCGTTCATGACGCTGTTGTACCGGATCACCGGGCTGTTGTCGTGATCGGCCCCAAACGCGGCAATATCGTCTTTAGATAGGCGTAAACACATTTCGCCATCCGGACCGACGAAACTGAACATATTACCGTTGATTGCGGTGTAGGCGTTCGCTTTGCCCTTGCGCTGCAAGTCGGGAAATTCAGCGATCAAACGGTCGTAGATCACAAGAACAGCGTCACGTTCGAAAGACATGGGCGGCTCCTTTCGCCGCCCAGTCTAATCGATCACATTGTGCGTACGTCAAGCTTTCGCAAGCGCCTCTTCAATCAACGCAACTGTTTCGTCGATACCATAAAGTGCAATAAATCCGCCAAAGCGCGGCCCCTGAGAAGCGCCTAGAAGCACCTCATACAGCGCCGTGAACCAGTTGCGAAGCGGCTCAAAGGCGTGTTCCTTGCCAACCGCAAAGACCATCGACTGCAGCTCTTCCGCATCGAGGCCGCCGTTCCACGCCTTCAGGCGCGTCACGAGGTCCTCCATCGCTGCCCGCTCCTGTTCCGTCGGTGCGCGGAACACCTTCGTCGGTTTCACGAAGTCATTATAGTACCGCACAGCAAAACCAGCGGCCTGATCAAGCTGCGGATTACTTTCTGGCGACGCATCCGGCGCATAGCGCTGAATGAAGCCCCACAGAGTCTCTTTGTCCTCGGCACCCGAAACCGATGCGAGGTTCAGAAGCATTGCAAACGGCACCACCATATCCGACGCAGGCACGTTGTGGCCGTGGATGTGGAATACCGGGTTGTTCATCTTACCCGCGTCGTCCTGACCCGGATAGGCGCGCAGCTGCTGGTGATATTCGTCGACAGCTTTCGGGATAACATCGAAGTGCAACCGTTTGGCTGTCTTCGGTTTTTGATACATGAAATATGACAAGCTGTCAGTCGCGGCATAGGTCAGCCACTCATCAATCGACAGGCCATTGCCAGAGGTTTTGGAGATCTTCCGCCCCTCCGCATCAAGGAACAATTCATAGGTGAAGTGCTCTGGCGCCTTGCCGCCCAGCACCCGGCAAATGCCGTCGTAGATCGGCGTATTGGTCGCGTGGTCTTTCCCGTACATTTCAAAGTCGACACCCAATGCGGCCCAGCGCGCGCCGAAGTCCGGCTTCCACTGCAGTTTGCAGTTCCCACCTGTCACTGGGATAGTCACATCCGTGCCGTCCTCGTCCGCGAAGGTGATCATCCCGTCCTTTGTGACCTCTTTCATCGGCACATAAAGCACCCGGCCAGACGTCGGGCTGATCGGCAGGAAGATCGAATATGTCTCTTGCCGTTCCTCGCGCAGCGACTTCAGCATGATCTTCATGATGTCGTCGTACTTGTCTGCCGCACGCAGCAAGATGTCATCCATCTTGCCAGTGGCATAATACTCCGTCGAGGACGCGAATTCGTATTCGAAACCAAAGGCATCGAGGAAGGAGTTCAACTTTGCATTCATATGCGCGCCAAAGCTGTCATGCGTGCCAAACGGGTCTGGCACAGCCGTCAGCGGCTTTTGCATATAAGGCTTCAGCACCTCTGGGTTCGGCACGTTCCCCGGCACCTTGCGCATGCCGTCCATGTCGTCAGAGAAGCACAAAAGCTTCGTGGGGATGTCAGAGATCACCTCAAAAGCGCGGCGAATTGTCGTCGTGCGACTGACCTCACCAAAGGTCCCGATATGCGGCAAGCCGGATGGGCCATAGCCTGTCTCGAACAGGACATACCCCTTCTCAGGGTCCTTCTTTTCATACCGTTTGAGCAGCTTGCGGGCTTCTTCAAAAGGCCAGGCTTTTGAGGTCATCGCGGCGTCACGCAAATTGGTCATATCGGTCTCTCATTCACAGAATCCTCGGCCCCAATGCCAAAGACAGCGCACTCCCTATTGCGCGGCGCGGGGCGCGTCAATAAATCGGTAACATCAGATGATTGGATAACGCACATGATCGAAGACGCCCCCCTCACATCTCAAGATGCGCTCGTGTGCTTGATGATTGCGGTTTCTGCCGCAGACGAAGACATTCGCACCGCGGAACTGGTCAAAATTACAAATATCATCAACCACCTTCCGGTTTTTGCAGAATATGACGCCGCGCGGTTGCCCTTAGCGTCGCAAATGGTGTTCGACCTGCTCGAACAGGAAGACGGGCTTGAGGCGCTCTTCGGTCTGATCCGCGACGCGCTTCCCGAAAAGCTTTTCGAAACCGCCTATGCCCTGTCCTGTGACGTCGCAGCCGCCGACGGGACATTGCGCGGCGCGGAGGCCCGCATGCTCGAAGAAATTCGTGACGAACTGGAACTTGATCGCCTCCATGCTGCCGCCATCGAGCGTGGTGCTCGGGCTCGCCACATGACGGCATAGACCTAGCCCGGCGTTGGCGTTTCGACTTGAAGCACAGCACCCGCAGGCCCGGCGGGCGTTGCCGGCAGGACTGGGAGCGGGTCAACCTTGTCGTATCGGACCGCCCACCGTTGAAGCAGTCGCTGCTGCAATCGCTTAGAACGCCCGTTCCAGCTCGCAGCACCTGGAGGGCGTTCATCGCCCGAGGCTTTCCCGGCTTCACGCTGGGTGGCGTTCGCGGTGAATATCGCAAACGCAAGGTTCGTGCCCGATTTCGTTTCAATGTACCCGGCCAGCGAGGAAACGAAGTTCAACGTGCCGGTTTTCGCCCAAACCTGCGCTGGGAAGCCTTTAATGGCGCGGCCATTCTGATCTGTCAGCACATGCTCTTTCAAAATAGGCCGCAACGCATCAATCGCGCCATCACTGCGCAAAAGCGCCGCCATGTTCGCCGCCGACATCGCTGATTGGTCACTCAAACCGGAGTGATCTTTGAAGCCCGCCTCAATGCCGCCTCGCGACCGCACCCACCGATTCATACAATTGGCCGATTCCTCCAACTGTAGCGTGCGGCCCATTATGGCGCGTGTCGCGGTAAGTCCAACACCCTCCGCGGTGATATTCGTGCTGAACTTCAGCATGTCGCGCAGAACGTCGGTCATTGTCGCACTAACGAAGCTGGCAATGACATCGCCCTGCGGCAACTGGATGATCTTCTGTGGCGCAGGTAATGGAACTCCACGCGCCCGCGCCAGCGTCTGGAACACGTCGCCCGCATAGAAGGCCGGATTGCGCACCGGCAGCCAGCGCGATCCTTCGGCCCCCAATGCCCCGCGTGCGACGGTCCATTCGTCGACACCGGCGGATTGTTTGTAGGTGTAGACCGGCAATGTGCGGTCCACGATGCGCATGCGCGAGGTATACACATCAGGTTTGCGGTTTGGGCTGCGCGCATCCATCGCGATGGTGTATTTGCCGTTTGCGCGGCGCCATTCAAAATGCACGCGGTTAAAGTTCAGGTTCAGCCCGCTAATCGATGGATTGTACCCAAGGTGATCCAGTTGGGGCGGATCAATTTCATCTTTGTAAGGTAACGCCTTGTCCCAAATAAAGAATGACCCGGCGATCTTTGTGACCCCCGCCTCCACAATCTGATCAACAAGCCCAGCCAGCTGATCGGTCACGAGGTTCGGATCGCCACCGCCAACCAAGATCAAGTCGCCTTGCAGCACTCCGTTTTCAATCGGCCCCGTTGCCAGGACCTCTGTCGCGAAACGAAAGTCTGGCCCCAGTGCATCAAGCGCAAAAAGTGCGGTCACCGCCTTGGTCACACTGGCCGGTGGCAACCCCTCATCCGGTGCGTTGACTTCAAGGATTTGCCCGGTTTCTAGATCAGAAACCACAAATCCCACAGTGCCACCCAAATTGGCAGCATCAAGAATATCAGTGACTTGATCCAAACCACGTTCAGGGTCGTCGGCTGCTAAGGTACGTCGCGCAACAGGTCTAGGAGAAGTGCTGGGGGCATTTGCGAGGGCTACGCTTGCAACGCTGGACAAGGCAGTTGCCAGCAAAGCGCGTCGGGTAAAGGTCGGCGTCATGACAGCAGTCCTAAAGTCAATTTGCAGACAGCGCCAGACCATGTCTGGCAACGCGCATGCTTCCGCGCAACACCCTTGCGTGTCATCACCATTCCCCGCGCGCCCGGATGGCGGACGAGCTTTGCGGTGACATCGGCAAGTTCAGAAAAGACCATGCCGGGGCCTGCACATGCCCCAGCAGGTGCGCTGCACGTTTCGGCAATTTTCCGTGGCGATAGAGCCGCGCCGCAGGCGACATGCGTGCCGCAATCCGGTCGCCCGGCCTTGCGATCACACCGATGGGAACGGTTTCCATGATCCACCGCCAATCCTGCCAGCGATGGAATTGCGCCAAATTGTCAGCACCCATCAACCAAACAAAACGCACGCCCGGATTGCGTCGGCGCAGCTTCTGCAAAGTCTCTGCCGTATAGCGTGTGCGCAAGTGCCGTTCGATGTCTGTGACAAATACATCAGGATGCCGCATGATCGCCCGCGCGCACCGCATCCGTTCATCCAACGGGGCCGGTCCGTGTGATTTCAACGGGTTGCCGGGACTGACCATCCACCACACGCGGTCCAGCCCGAAACGCTTCAACGCCTCTTTCGTGATATGCACGTGCCCCGCATGCGGTGGATCAAAGGACCCACCCAGCAACCCGATGATCTGACCCGGCTTTGTCGGGGGTGCAGGACGCATCGTCGCGAGTCCTAGTCGCTAGATTCCGAGGATTTTGCCCAGAGGTTGATCTCTTCCTCGTTCGCGTATTTGTCGATCTCGGCCAGTTCATCCGCCGTGAAGTCGAGGTTGCCAACAGCCCCCGCGCAATCAATCACCTGCGATGGCTTTGATGCCCCGATGAGCGCTGTTGTGATGCCGCCGTCACGCAAAACCCAAGCGATGGCCATCTGCGCCAGCGTCTGACCCCGGCTCTCCGCGATCTCATTCAGTTTGCGGATATTGCTGATCGCCTTGTCCGACAGCATCCCCGGCGCCAAGGATTTACCCTGCGCCGCGCGTGAGTCCTCCGGCACGCCGCCCAGATACTTCTTCGTCAGCATCCCTTGCGCCAGCGGTGTGAAGGCGATGGATCCAACGCCCAGTTCATTCAGCGTCTCTTTCAGGCCATCCGTTTCCACCCAACGATTCAGCATGTTGTAAGATGGCTGATGGATCAGACACGGTGTGCCAAGATCATTCAGGATCTTCACGGCCTGTCGCGTCCGCTCTGAGTTATACGATGAAATCCCAGCATAAAGCGCACGGCCCGACCGGACGATGTAGTCCAGCGCCCCCATCGTTTCTTCCAGCGGCGTATCCGGGTCAAACCGGTGCGAATAGAAGATATCGACGTAATCAAGCCCCATCCGCTTGAGCGATTGGTCACAGGACGCGACAAGATATTTACGGCTGCCCCACTCTCCATAGGGCCCGTCCCACATATTGTACCCGGCTTTAGAACTGATGATCAGCTCATCCCGATACCCTTTGAAGTCTTCCTGCAAGATCGAACCAAACGCATGTTCCGCCGATCCCGGAGGTGGGCCATAGTTGTTGGCCAGGTCAAAATGCGTGATGCCATGGTCAAACGCGGTGCGACAAATGTCGCGCTTGGTCTCGTGAGGGAAGTCATGCCCGAAGTTGTGCCACAACCCGAGCGATACCGCAGGCAGCTTCACCCCCGATCGCCCGCAGCGTCGATACTGCATTGTTTCGTAGCGGTCTTCGGCAGGCTGATAGGTCATGAGCAAATCATTTCATCGTTTTGGAAAGTCGTGACGCGGGTAGCGTTGACGTTAACATCTTAGAATGCGGGTGCAATTAAGTTTGTCGTGGAAAACAAGCTGCCGCATTCACAAAAGACCCATCCGCATGACCGAGAAGCCCGCGACGACGACACCTGACACCGCTGTGCAACGCGAGGCGGCCATGCGCAGAATTGCGTCCCGGATCGACCGGCAGGCAATCTATCGTGCCGCGAGCAAGTCCAGTCTGGCCGGGATCCTCGTGCAAACAATTGATGGCACCGTTTTGTGGGCAAACGATGCTTACGGACGCATCATGGGGCATGATCCGGACTCGCTTGTCGGGAAACACCCGCTTGCCTTTGCGCTCCCGCCCGAAGACCGTCCCTCAGACGCAGAGATCGCGCAATTTCGTTTTGTCAAACCGACGGACGACAAGCCTAGGGTGGAAGTCTTCCGCAACCGGCGCGGCGACGGCACGCTGATCTGGCTGGAAATACAGGTGGCCTTTGATCAAATTCGCGGCTTTGGCGAGGTCGTGATCCTCGCCGCCCGCGACATCAGCGATCAAGTTGCGCAGCGCGAAAAGCTGGAGGCTACGACGGCCGACCTGCGGCGCCTTGCCACCACCGACAGCCTGACCGGCCTTGCCAATCGTCATGCGTTCATGCGCACGCTGCGCGACGCGCTTGCGGCACAATCTCAGTCTGCTGATCTGGTCGCGCTGATGAACATCGATCTCGATCATTTCAAATCGATCAACGACAGTCATGGCCACGCTGCAGGCGACGCCATGCTTGCGCATCTTGCAACGATCCTCGCAGAGGTACTCGGCCCCGACGACGTCGCTGCCCGGATCGGCGGGGATGAGTTTGTGGTTCTGAGCCGCAACGCGGTCTCCTTGTCCCATCTCGCTGAACGCGCACACGAATTGCTAATAAGGTTCGCCAAGCCATTGACCTTTGAAGATGTCACGCTCGAAGCTTCTCTGAGTATCGGGGCTGCAACTGCGGACGACGCGGATATGACCGCCGACACTCTGTTAAAGCGCGCGGACCTAGCCCTATACCAGGCAAAGGATCGCGGTCGCGGGCAAGTGGTTGTCTATGACCAAGCCTTGCACGATCAGCAGCGCGAGGCTGCGATATTCGCCACTGAGGTCAGAGGCGCCCTCTCAGACCAACAGCTGGCTTTCATGTTCCAACCGTCGATGCGATTGCGCGACGGCGAGATCGCCGGATTTGAAACACTCGTTCGGTGGAACCATCCACGCCATGGCTTCATCTCGCCAGCCGAATTCCTCCCCGTCGTTCGCAATCTCGGCCTGATGGCCTCTCTTGATTTCGCGGCGTTTGAAGCCGCAATTACCTTGGTTCAGCAGATGAGCGCCGCAGGCTTCACCCAGCAGCACGTCAGCTTCAACGCCTCGGCAGAGCTTTTGGCCCAAGACGGGTTTGCCGACACCTTTCTGTCCCGTCTGAACCAAGAAGGCATTGCCCCCGACCGCATCGTGGTTGAAGTGCTGGAAACCGTGGTGATTGCCACGCAGGGGGCAAAGGACGTTTTTGCACGGGTGATCGGCAAACTGACCGAAAATGGTGTGAAAGTCCTGCTCGACGACTTCGGCACTGGCTATGCAGGACTTACCCATCTGGCGAAACTCGCCGTGTCGGGCGTCAAAATCGACCGGAGCTTGACCGAGAACATCCTGACTGACCGCCCCAGCGCCAAGATCATCGCGATGATGCACGATCTGTGCCACGAGCTGGACATGGACGTGGTGACCGAGGGCATCGAATCCAAAGATCAGGCCGCGGCGTTATGGGATCTTGGAGGGCGTGTTTTGCAAGGCTTTTGGCTGGCCAAAGCGATGCCGTCGGACGTCACGCTGAACTGGCTCAAAACCCACAAGGCGGAGCGGCCGTTTCTCAGTGCAACAGCGATTGCCGACACCTCCAACCGACGCTATCTAGGTGCGAACCTCAGTTAGCGGAGCATCAGATGGCGGCCAATCAATTCGTCTATTTCATGGACGGTGTGTCGAAAACCTACCCCGGCGGCAAAAAGGTGTTTGAAAACATCCGCCTGAACTTCCTTCCGGGGGTGAAAATCGGCGTGGTTGGTGTGAACGGCACGGGTAAGTCGACCCTGATGCGGATCATGGCCGGTCAAGACAAAGAGTTTCAGGGCGAGGCATGGTCGGCCGAAGGTGTCCGCGTGGGCTACCTGCCGCAAGAGCCACAACTCGACGAGAGCCTGAACGTGCGCGAAAACGTCATGCTCGGCGTGGCTGACAAGAAAGCCGTACTCGATCGCTACAATGAGTTGGCGATGAATTATTCCGAAGAGACCGCCGATGAGATGGCCAAACTTCAGGATGAAATCGACGCGCAGAACCTTTGGGATCTCGACGCGCAGATCGACGTGTCGATGGAAGCATTGCGCTGCCCGCCAGACGATGCGGAAGTTAGCACACTTTCAGGCGGTGAACGTCGACGGGTAGCGCTGTGTAAGCTTCTGCTGGAAGCACCTGACATGCTGCTTCTCGACGAACCGACCAACCACTTGGACGCGGAAACCATCGCTTGGCTGCAGCAGCACCTGATGGACTACAAGGGCACGATCCTGATCGTCACCCACGACCGGTACTTCCTTGACGCCATCACCGGCTGGATCCTGGAATTGGACCGCGGCTCTGGCATCCCGCATGAGGGCAATTATTCGTCCTGGCTGGAAGCCAAAGCCAAACGGATGGAGCGTGAGGCAAAGGAAGATAAGTCCCGCCAAAAGACGCTGGAACGCGAGCTGGAGTGGATGCGGCAAGGGGCAAAAGCGCGTCAGGCCAAGTCGAAAGCCCGTATCGCGGCCTACAACGACATGGCGAACCAGTCGGAGCGCGAAAAGGTTGGCCGCGCGCAAATCATCATCCCAAGCGGGCCGCGCCTCGGGTCGAAAGTGATCGAGGTTGAGAACCTTAAGAAGGCGATGGGCGATAAGCTTCTGGTCGAAGGTCTCTCCTTTGACCTCCCCCCCGGTGGGATCGTCGGCGTGATCGGGCCAAACGGTGCGGGTAAATCGACCCTATTTTCGATGCTCACTGGTCAGAATGAACCTGATGAAGGCACGATCGAATTCGGCGACACGGTGAAACTCGCCTTCGTCGATCAATCGCGGGATGCGCTTGATGACAACAACACTGTCTGGGAAGAAATTTCCGGCGGGGCCGAGATCATTGAACTCGGTGATGCTACAATGAATTCGCGCGCCTATTGCTCTGCCTTCAACTTCAAGGGCGGCGATCAGCAGAAGAAACTCGGCATGCTATCGGGCGGTGAACGCAACCGCGTGCATATGGCAAAACTGCTCAAGTCGGGCGGCAACGTGCTGCTCCTCGACGAGCCGACCAACGATTTGGACGTCGAAACATTGCGGGCGCTCGAAGACGCGCTGGTGGATTTTGCGGGCTGCGCTGTCGTGATCAGCCACGACCGCTTCTTCCTCGACCGGATCTGCACCCACATCCTTGCCTTCGAAGGCGACGCGCATGTGGAGTGGTTCCAGGGTGCATTCTCTGACTATGAAGAAGACAAGAAGCGTCGCTTGGGACCGGACGCGTTGGAACCCAAACGCCTGAAGCACAAGAAGTTTGTGCGATAAGCAGACGAAAGCATCACTTGACGGCGGTATCGGTCCGATATCGCCGATCAAAGAGATATGTGTTGCTATACGGTTCAAAGAGGCGCATAGCGCTGGTGCAACGTTACTCTACTCGACCCACTGTTTTCCATCTGGCTGCAGTCTTTCGATCTAGCATTGACCAAGCCAGGCTATCGCACCCATGCGGATGGCATTCATGAAAAAGGAAAACACGATGGCAAACGGCACCGTGAAATGGTTCAACACAACTAAGGGGTTCGGCTTTATCGCACCCGACGATGGCGGCAAGGACGTCTTCGTTCACATCAGTGCTGTTGAACGTGCAGGTCTGACGGGCCTGCGTGACGACCAGAAGGTCACTTATGACGTCGAAGCCGGTCGTGATGGCCGCGAGTCGGCGATCAACATCGCGACGGCCTAAGGGCTTCAAGACATTTCGGCTGGCGCGGTCATTCGCGCCAGCCACCAGGCGGATTTCGCCATTTGGTTGAGCAGCTTAGCGCCAAAACCCCAACTTTTCTTGCATTTCAGCCTATAAAGCGTAGTCTCAATCTGCGCGTTCTATCTATCTCGACTACTGCACCATTCCGGCCCAGCCTTCGACATTGACCACGACACGCCGCACCGCTGCACCAACGCGAGCGGGTACTATTGAAGGAAAGAAGACATGGCTTCAGGCACTGTCAAATGGTTCAACACGACAAAAGGTTACGGGTTTATCGCCCCTGACGGCGGCAGCAAGGACGTTTTTGTCCATATCTCTGCCGTCGAACGCTCCGGTCTGACCGGGCTGCGCGACGACCAGAAGGTCAACTTCGATATCGAAGCTGGCCGTGATGGTCGCGAAAGCGCCGTTAACCTGACTGTCGCGGACTAACCTCGCGGCTGAAATTTGACGAAGGGCGCCTCACTGGGCGCCCTTTTTTGTTGGGATTTCGTTAGTCGTCCAGGACAAACGTAATTTTTAAAACGACGCGGTACTCCGAAATCTTGCCGTCTTTGACGGTCACTTTCTGATCAGACACCCAAGCGCCGGAAATACCCTTTAGCGTCTTGGAGGCTTCTTTGATCCCCTCTTCCACAGCATCGTCGAACGACTTGCTGGAGGAGGCGATGATTTCGATGACCTTTGCAACTGACATGTAATGTCTCCCTAGTGGCTATTGAACTGTCCCTTCACAACAAATCCACATCGTCTGCAGCCTCCACCAAAAGCATTCCATCCGGAAAAGGCTGCATCAATGCGGCGGCGGCCTCTTGCGAGCCGCTCAACCATAAGCCTAGCTGATCAGACGTCAAAAGCACACCCATCCGGTGGTGGATGTCACGTACGTCAGCCGAAGGCTCACAGGTCACGGTTGCAACCTGCGCCACTTCAGTCCCGCCAGGTGCTTTCCACACATCATAGATTGCCGCGAACCACAGCAGCGCACCATCCTTCCGGGTGATCCGCCACGGCTGCTTCTTACGTTTCTCACCGGTCCATTCGTACCAGCCATCCACGGGCACAACGGCACGCTTCACTCCTTCGTAGGCAGATTTATCGAAAACCGTTTCGGACCGCGCGTTGATGATGGTCTCCATCACCGGACGCCCGCGCGCATTCACGCGGCCCACCGGAATAATCCCCCACCGCATCTCGCGCGGGCCATCAGCGGCCAGGGTCCAAATCGCCTCGCCCGGTTTCATATTCAAACGTGGCTCTGGCGCGGAGACACCCGGCAAGCCCGGGTCGCGCGTTAGAAAAAGCCGCCCCGGCAATGCTCACTCCAACCCGCGAATAAACTCGGCCACCATCGGACCCATGTCTTCGACAATCAACCCGATGCCCTCTGCTGTCGGATGCAACCCATCGCCCTGCATGAAGGGCGTGATTGTCCCATCGCCGCTTGCCGCCACCAAAGCCGCAAAAAAAGCAGGGTACAGCGGCGCGTCATACTCTGCGGAAAGGTCAGTGTAGATCGCATCGAAGGTGTCTTTGTAGGCGGGACCATAGTTGCTTCCCACGTCTAGCCCAACCAACAGCACCGGCACGCCTTTCGCTGCTGCCGCCTCCATAATTGCAGTCAGGTTTTCGCGCGTGAGCGCCGGATCAAAGCCGCGCAGGTAGTCATTTGCGCCCAATGCCAGGATCATCCCATCCACGTCGTCGGTCAGCGTCCAATCAACCCGCGCGAGGCCGCCAGCCGTGGTATCGCCAGAGACACCCGCGTTACGCAGCTCCACGTCGATACCTTGCTCTGACAGCCAGGTATTCAGCTGCGGCACCAACCCATTGCTCGGCACTAGCCCGTAGCCTGCGGTCAGGCTGTCACCCAGAGCCGCCACCACCACCTCATCCGCCTGCGCCGCCGAGGCCGCAAAGAGAGTGATCAGGCCAAGGTTGCGCAAGCCGCGCAGCGCCCCATATCCAACTGAGACCAAACGTTCGAAAGCCCGCCTAATGTCCGATCCGACCCTGACCTTGTCCAATGTCTCACTTTCCTTGATGGGCAACGCCGGAACGGTTGATATCCTGCACGACATCTCGCTTGACGTCACTTCGGGAGAAACGCTGGGGCTGGTTGGGCCAAGTGGGTCGGGCAAATCATCGCTCCTTATGGTCATGGGCGGGCTGGAGATGGCCACCGGTGGTCAGGTGCAGGCTTTGGGCCAGGACCTGACGGCGATGAACGAAGATCAACTCGCCCTCTTTCGCAGGGATAATATGGGGGTGGTGTTCCAATCTTTCCACCTGATCCCCACGATGACGGCACTAGAGAATGTCGCGACACCATTGGAACTGGCCGGAGACCGCGACGCTTTTGCCAAAGCCGAAGCCGAATTGGATGCGGTTGGCCTTGCCGACCGGCTCGATCATTACCCCAGCCAGATGTCCGGCGGTGAACAGCAACGCGTCGCCCTCGCCCGCGCATCTGCCCCACGCCCGCGTATTCTGCTTGCCGACGAACCCACCGGAAACCTCGACGAGACCAATGGCCGTGCAATCATGAACCTCCTGTTTGATCTACGTGACCGCCACGGTGCGACGCTGATCATGGTCACCCACTCTGCCGACCTTGCCGCCCGCTGCGACCGGGTGATCCGTCTGCGTGATGGTCGGATCGACCAGACGAAAGCCGCCGCATGAGCCTTTCGGTCGCCGCACGCTTCGCCGCGAGAGAGCTGCGCGGAGGCTTACGCGGTTTCCGCATCTTCCTCGCCTGCCTCGCTCTTGGTGTTGCCGCCATCGCAGCAGTCGGCACAGTGCGTGCTGGCATTCAAGCAGGCCTCGACCGCGAAGGCGCTGCACTTCTGGGGGGCGACGCCGAAGTTGAGCTAACCTACCGCTTCGCTCGCGAAGACGAGCGCACTTACCTCAACGATATAGCAGAGGTCGTCTCGGAAACGGTTGATTTCCGCTCCATGGCCGTCACCGAAAATGAGGAACGCGGCCTGACACAGATCCGTGCGGTGGACGAATTCTACCCGCTTGTGGGCCGGGTCCAGCTTGACCCCCCAATCCCTTTGGAGGAGGCCCTTGCTGGGCAAGGCGCGGTCACGGAGCGCCTGCTGGCCCACCGATTAGGCTTGCAACCCGGCGACACCTTCCGCCTTGGCACATCCACGTTCGAACTGCGCGCCATCCTCGACCGCTACCCGGACAACGCCGCTGGCGGCTTTGGTCTTGGCCCGCGCACCATCGTGCGCACCAAAGCCCTCGCCGAAAGTGGCCTCATCGCCGAAGGCACGCTCTTCTCCACGCAATACCGGCTTGATCTGCCCGATGGCGCAAACCTTCAGGCCCTAGAGGATCAAACGAAAGAGACGCTGTCAGATGCTGGTTTGCGCTGGCGCGACAGCCGCCGCGGTGCGGGCGGCACGGAAGAGTTCATCGAACAGATCGGGAATTTCCTGATTCTTATGGGCCTTGCGGGCCTCGCGGTGGGCGGTGTCGGCGTTTCCGCCGCTGTGCAATCCTATCTCGCAGGCAAAACCGGCGTCATCGCCACGCTGAAAACCCTTGGTGCGACCCGCCGCACGATCTTCCTGACCTACTTTCTGCAAATCGGCGCACTCACCCTCGTCGGCGTAGCGCTCGGCCTCATCATCGGCGGATCCCTCCCCGTCCTTTTTGCCCCGCTGATCGAAGCGCGCCTGCCGATCCCGGCAGAGTTCACGTTTGACCCCCGACCACTCTGGGAAGCCGCCATCTACGGCATTCTCACAGCCCTCATCTTCACCCTCTGGCCACTTGCCAAAACAGAAGACATCCGCGCCGCGACCCTCTTCCGCGATGCCTTCGGCGGCACCCGTGCACTACCGCGCATCACCTACCTGATTGCCACCGCCCTCCTCCTCGCCGCTCTCGTCGGCCTCGCCATCTTCTTCTCTGGCAACGCCTTCCTCACCCTCTGGACGACCGGCGGCATCACTGGCGCGCTCATCATCCTTGTGCTCGCCGCCATCATCATCCGCTTCATCGCCCGCCGCCTGCGTAAACCCACCCGAGGCCGCCCGGCCCTGCGCCTCGCCTTTGGTGCCATTGGCGCGCGCGGCGGCGAAGCCACGGCGGTCGTCCTCTCCCTCGGCCTCGGCTTGGCCGTGCTTGCCAGCGTCGGCCAGATCGACAGCAACCTGCGCAGCGCCCTCTCGGACGAACTCCCGCAAGAGGCGCCATCCTACTTCTTCGTCGATATTCAGCCCGACCAGATCGACGGCTTCAAATCCCGCCTCGCCGACGACACCGCCGTCAGCCGGGTCGAAACCGCCCCAATGCTGCGCGGAGTCATCACCACCATCAACGGAAAGGACGCGAACACCTACACCGACGGCCACTGGGTCGTGCAAGGTGACCGGGGTGTGACCTACTCGGTGGAGATGCCAGAGGGCACGGAAATCACCGCAGGCGAATGGTGGCCCGCTGATTACGCGGGCCCGCCCCTGATCAGCTTCTCCGCTGAAGAGGCAACGGAAATGGGCCTCAAGATCGGCGACGAAATGGTCATCAACATCCTTGGCCGCGACATCACCGGCACCGTCGCCAGCTTCCGCGAAGTGACGTTCGAAGACGCCGGCATCGGCTTTGTCATCGCCATGAACGAAAGCGCCCTCGCCGGTGCGCCCCACTCCTGGATCTCAACCGTCTACGCCGAAGAAGAGGCCGAAGCAGCGATCCTCCGCGACCTCGCCAGCGCCTATCCCAACATCACCGCGATCCGCGTGCGCGACGCGATTGATCAAGTGGTCACGCTGATCTCGGGCATCTCCGCCGCCACCCGATACGGCGCTTTGGCCACGCTCGTCACCGGTTTCCTTGTCCTCATTGGCGCCGCCGCCGCAGGCGAACGTGCGCGGACCTATGAGGCAGCTGTGCTCAAAACCCTTGGTGCCCCCCGCGGCCGCATCTTCCGCAGCTTTGCCCTACGCGCCGCCCTCCTTGGCCTCGCGGCGGGCGCGGTGGCCTTGGGTGCAGGCATCCTCGGCGGCTGGGCCGTCTCGACCTTCGTGATGGAGACCTCCTACAGCGTGGTCTGGTCCAACGCCTTCACGATCATCGGCGGCGGTATCGCCGCCTCTATGACCGCAGGCCTATTGTTCGCCATCCGCCCCCTTGCCGCCAAACCTGCGCAAGTTCTCCGGGCGCGCGAATGACGCCCCCAACCTTCTTCGGCTACGGCAGTCTCGTGAACCTGCGCACCCACGCCTACCCGCTCGTTGGGCAGGCGACGGTCAACGGGTGGTGCCGCGTCTGGCGGACGGTCGCAGGCGTCGACCACGCCGTTCTGTCGGTCACACAATCCGAAGGCGCCAAAATCGACGGGCTGATCGCACAAGTCCCGAACGGCGATTGGGCGGCCCTCGATAAAAGGGAAACACGCTACGTGCGCCACAAGCTCCCCGATGACACAGCGATCTATCAAGTGATGGAGAATATCGTCCCGGACTCGGCACCCATTTTGCGCAGCTACCTCGATGTGGTCATCCAGGGCTTTCACGATCACTTTGGCGAGGACGGCGTCGCGCGCTTCTTTCAGTCCACGACGAATTGGCAAACCATCGCGGATGACCGCGCCGCGCCACTCTATCCGCGCGCAATCACGGTCGACCCACAAATCACTGCCCTCGTGGACCACCACTTAGCGGTGTCGGTGAAATAACTGATGCAACCGCCCTTGTGACACCCATGGGTCATGGGTTGTGCCATCCCCAAACTCGCGGTCCAGCACCTGCCGGGCAAGCGACAACGTGATAGCCGCAAACACAACCCCACCAACAGCCTGCCCAATCAACACCCCTGGCGCGCCAAACCATGCCGCCCCCAGCAGCACAAAGGGAAAGGTCCCCAACGTATGTCGTCCCCAGTTGATCCAAGTCGAATAATACGGATGGCCAAGGTTATTAAACGCCGCATTCCCCACAAAAATCACACCGTTGAAGAAGAACAGCAACGACAGCGGCCCTGCAAACAGGAACACAAGCGTCAGCGTGATCCCATCGAGCTCAAACAGCCACGCCAGTCCGGGCCTGAGCAGGAACAACAGCAGCGACATCAGGACCACCACCACAGCCGTAAAGATCAACCCATCGCGAAACGCTCCGCGCACACGCTCATTCTGCCCGGCTCCCGCGTTCTGCCCAATAATTGGACCCACGGCCCCCGACATCGCAAAGATCACTCCAAAGGCAATCGGGGTCAGACGACCGACGATGGCCATCCCGGCAACCGCTTCTTCCCCAAACTCCGCCATTGACCGCGTCACATAGGCCTGCCCGATCGGTGTGGCGAGCTGCGTGAGCACCGCGGGGAACGCTATCGCCACAATGGGGCTAAGGTCCAAAGCGAGGCTTTTCGGGCTGGGGCGATCAAACCCACCATAAAACCGCAAGAGCGGCTGCAGCGCAAAATAGGCAATGGCAAAGCGCGCAAAGACCGACGCGATGGCCGCCCCCGTGAGTTCCAGATCCAGCCCAAAGATCAGGATCGGGTCGAGCACCGCATTCACAGCGCCGCCCCAAACGGTCGCCATCATCGCCCGGCGCGCATCCCCATGCGCCCGCAAGATCGCGCCCCCCACCATGCCAATCAGCAAAAACGGCAGCGATGGCACGATGATCTGCAAATAGCCCACAGCAAGATCAAGCGTCTCTCCCGAGGCCCCCATCAAAGCAGCCAACACAGGCAGATTGACCCAGACAGTCGCCGCAAAAACCGCCCCAAATAGCACCCCATAAATCAGGGCATTTGTGGCCCGCCGTCGCGCCAGCGCCTCATCCCCGGCTCCCAAGGCACGCGCCACCAGCGCGCCAGCCGCAATCGCCATCCCAATGCCGAAGGACGACGTGAAAAACAGGATTGCGCCCGCATAGCCAATTGCCGCCGCCAGCTCTGCCTTACCCAGCATCGAGATGAAAATCATATCGACAAAGTCGACCACAAAGACGGCCATCAAACCGACAGAGGCCGTCAGCGACATCACTGTGATGTGCTTGAGCAAATTGCCCGAAAGGAACTTTGCCTGCTCTGCCATACCGCCCCCGCGCACAACCTTTGTCACAGCGACGCTATCCCAGCACGCATCGCTTGGCGAGACGCACAGTCCTCTCTTCTTTTGGACAAAAATACCTTCCCGCCGAAGGCGTCCCGCAGCTGCAGCAAAGACGACGCTGCCTGCGGACGGCCACCATCGCATCACGCACGACCTGAACATGGCGCGCGCCGCAGGCGCTCATTCAGGTCAAACAGTCCTAAAGCTTTGGCTTCACCTGCAAAAGCGGCATCACATCCGCCATCTCCGGCCCGCGTTCCAGCCCCGTGACCGCCTTGCGCAGTGGCATGAACAGCCCCTTGCCCTTGCGGCCTGTCGCCTCCTTCACTGCAGCCGTCCATTTGGCCCAGGTGTCGGGCGCATAGGGTGCCTCGCCCAGCATGGCGAAGGCCTGGGCGACGAAATCCCGATCCTCATCAGCCACAAGCGGGCTCGCCCCATCGCGGAACAGCGCCCACCAGCCCGGCAGATCATCGAGCGAGGTGATGTTGCCCTTCACCACATCCCAGAACGCGGCGGCCAGATCATCCGGCACACCAGCCGCTGCGATCTCGTCGGCGACCTCTGTATGATCTTTCGCCGCAAGCGCGCGGGCACTCAAAGGCTTCAGATCCTCAGCATCAAACTTTGTTGGCGCGGATCCGAACTTGGCGATATCAAAGCCGTCCACAACCTCCTGCACAGAGGCCCGCAGTTCGACCGGGTCCGATGACCCCAAACGCGCCATCAGCGAGAGGATCGCCATCGGCTCAATGCCGTTCTTGCGTAGATCACGCAGCGCTAGTGTGCCCAAACGTTTCGACAGCGCCTCACCTTGCGGGCCGGTCAACAGCGAATGGTGCGCAAAACGCGGCACCGTGCCGCCCAGCGCTTCGATCATCTGGATCTGTGTGGCGGTATTGGTCACATGGTCTGACCCGCGCACGACATCGGTGATCCCCATTTCCGTGTCATCCACGACCGAGGCCAGTGTGTACAAAATCTGGCCATCGTTCTTGAACAGCACCGGGTCCGAGACCGACGCCGCATCAATCGAAATCTCACCGATGATCCCATCAGTAAAATTGATCCGCTCATGGTTCAGCTTGAACCGCCAGTGCGAGCCGCGCTCAGCCCGCAAGCGATCCTTCTCATCCTCAGGCAAGTTCAGCGCCGCCCGATCATAAACCGGTGGCTTGCCCATGTTCAGCTGCTTCTTGCGCTTGAGGTCCAGCTCAACGGGCGTCTCAAAACACTCATAGAGCCGCCCCATGTCAATCAGACGCTGTTTGGCATCGAGATACCGATCCATGCGGGCGGACTGATGCTCCACCCGGTCCCAATCAAGTCCCAGCCACGTCAAATCGTCCTTGATGCCTTGGATGTATTCATCCTTCGAGCGTTCCTGATCCGTATCATCGATCCGCAAGATGAAAGTGCCGCCCTGCTGCCGTGCGATGGCGTAGTTGAACAGCGCAGCACGCAGATTACCGATATGAAGCCAACCAGTGGGGGACGGGGCAAAGCGGGTTGTGGTCATTGCAGATCTCCTGTTGCGCGCCATTGATCATGGGCGACGCGCTTTGTCCAGTTCGGCGAAAGCGCACACCACGAGCGGCAACAACCGCCAAGACACGTGAACGTGTTTCGGTTTGTCTTGAAGTTTCGCGCAACTGCGCCAGCTTGTCGCACACTGATCTATCATGTCCTAATCCAACAGGGGGACCCTTCCATGAAACTGTCACGTCGTCAGGCCCTGCTTTCAGGCGCCGCACTTCCGCTTGCCACTGCTGTTCCCACTCTCGCCCGCGCCGACGGCCATGCAGCCGCCGCACCGGCCCCGGTCCATAGTGACTTTAATCTTGGCGATTTCCGCGTCACCACGCTGCTGGCCGGAACCCGTCCCGTCGAAGGGCCGCAGGGCATCTTCGGGATGAACGTGGATGAGGAAACCTTTGCCGCCGTCAGCGCCGAAAACTTCATCCCGACTGATGTCGCGCAGTTCTATTTCACACCAACCGTTGTGAACACCGGGTCCGAAGTGATCCTCTTCGACACAGGCCTCAATGCCGCTGGCACTACAGCCGCCCTAGGCGCTGCTGGCTATGCCGCAGAAGATATCACCCATGTCGTCATCACCCACATGCATGGCGACCATATCGGTGGTCTGACAACAGACGATGGGGCGGCCACCTACGCGAATGCCGCCTATATCACTGGTCAGGCCGAGTTTGATCATTGGGCCGGCGCCAGCAATGACGGATTTGAAGCGAAGGTGCGCCCTCTCGCCGACCAATTCAGCTTCATCGGTGACGGTGATGCGGTGACTTCGGGCGTGACCGGCATGGCCGCGTTCGGCCACACGCCGGGCCATATGGTGTATATGCTCGAAAGTGGCGGCAAGCAGCTGTTGCTGATGGCGGATATGGCCAATCACTACGTCTGGTCACTCGCCTATCCGGACTGGGAAGTGCGCTTTGACATGGACAAGGAAGCTGCTGCCGCCACGCGTCGCCGGGTGCTGGGCATGCTCGCCGCTGACAAGATCCCAACGGTGGGCTACCACATGCCGTTCCCGGGCCTCGGCTACGTAGCCACCCGCGACGACGGCTTCCGCTATGTGCCACATAGCTATCAGCTGCTCTAAGCGCTGGGGCCGTCGAACTCTTTGAAAGAGTTCGGACCGATTTCTTCGAAAGAAATCGACGGCTTACGTTGGCGTGACCGGGTACTTCTTCGCAAGATCGGTCACGCCTTCGCGAATGATCTCCGCCAGCACATCGAGGTTCACATCCGCGAGCTTGTTGATGTAAAGACAGGCCTTCCCGAGCTTATGCTTGCCCAGCCGGTCGAGAATATGACCGTAGTCCTGATACCCCGGCATGATATAAAGCACCTGATTGGCTTTGCGCGGACTGAATCCAGTCGCCAGTGACGTGCCAGAATGGCCGCTGTCGTAGGTATAATCATACGACCCATAGCCGATAATTGTCGGACCCCACATTTTCGGCTGCCAGCCCGTTACCTCACGAAATAACGCATCAAGTGTCACGGCATCCGCTTGCCGGGTCTTGTGATCAACGGCGGCGATAAAGTCCGCAACCGGTCGATACGTTTTCACGGTCATCGTTGGCATGGGCCTCTCCCTGGTTGGCAGGGGCATGCTACCATCAATTTGGAATTCAACCAAATCGTAGGGTGCGCATTTGTGGCGCACCATCTTTCGGAGCGTTCGGTTTAGGTGCGCGACAAATGCACACCCCACACGTTAATGCCCCCCGATAATCCCCGTCCGCACACCGTAATCCACGGCCAATTCGTAGTCCGGATCATCATCGTTCTCGACGACCAAATGGCCCGCTTTTGACAAGATAGCGTGACATTCCTTGGTCAGGTGGCGCAGCTTGATCGACTTGCCTGCCTCCTCATATTTCGAGGCCACGCTTTCAATGGCCTGCAACGCAGATTGGTCCGCCACACGACTTTGCGCAAAGTCGACGATCACGGCGTCAGGGTCGGCGTCTACGTCGAACAACTCTGTAAATCCATCGACGGAGCCGAAGAAGAGCGGGCCTTGGATCTCATAGACCTGCGCGCCCTCTTCCGTCCGGCTTTCGCGCTTGATGGCGCGGATGCGCGTCGCGTTCTGCCAGGCGTAAGCGAGGGCCGAAACGATCACACCCACGACCACTGCCGTTGCGAGGTCCGTGGCCACTGTCACAATCGTCACCAGCACGGTCACAAAGGCATCGGTCAACGGCACTTTCGTCAGGATCCGCAAGGAGTTCCACGCGAATGTCCCGATCACCACCATAAACATCACGCCAACCAGCGCCGCCAGCGGGATCTGTTCAATCAAACCGCTGGCAAACATGATGAAAGCCAGCAGAAACAACGCTGCCGCGATGCCCGCTACGCGCGTGCGCCCGCCAGATTTCACGTTGATCATCGACTGCCCGATCATCGCACAGCCGCCCATGCCGCCAAAGACGCCGGTCACCGTATTCGCAACACCTTGCGCCACGCACTCCTGGCTCGCGCCGCCGCGCTTGTTCGTCATCTCACCGACAAGGTTCAGGGTCAGCAGGCTTTCGATCAAGCCAATCGCCGCAAGGATCACCGCGTAAGGCAGAATGATCCAGAAAGTCTCAAGGTTGAACGGCGCAAGCGGCGTGCCGTAGATCCCCTCACCCTCGCCAAACGGCCAATGGAAGCCGGGGAAGCCACCTTGGATCGACGCCATGTCGCCTACACGCGGCACGTCGAGGCCAAAGATGATCACAATCGCCGCCACAATCCCGATGCCCGCCAAGGGCGCCGGAATGACTGTTGTTACCTTCGGCATCACCCAGATGATCGCCATCGTCACAGCCACCAACGCCAACATCAGGTAGAGCTGCGCCCCTGACAACCATTCACCACCGGACATGCCGTGGCCGGTGACTTCTGCAGTGCCCGGCACTTGAAACTGCGTCAGTTGCGCGAGGAAAATCACAATCGCCAGACCATTCACAAAGCCAAGCATCACAGGATGCGGCACAAGGCGGATGAACTTGCCCCAGCGCATAATCCCGACAAATATCTGGATCATCCCCATTAGAAGGACCGTCGCGAATAGGTATTCGACTCCATGTTGCGCGACCAAAGACACCATCACCACCGCCAAGGCCCCGGTCGCGCCCGAGATCATCCCGGGACGACCGCCAATCACAGCCGTGATGAGACCCACAAGGAAGGCCGCGTAAAGCCCCACAAGCGGATGCACACCCGCGACAAAGGCAAACGCCACCGCTTCCGGCACCAGTGCCAACGCCACGGTCAAACCGGACAGAACTTCCGTCCGCATCCGGGTCGGTGTCAGCGGATCCTGTTTATCCGTCAAAGCGAGGCTATCGGCGAAATTCGCCAGCAGGGCACGGGCCATATCAGTGATGTCCTACAGTCTTGGGAGGGTCAGGTCGGCCACCTAGCCCAGTGTGCCTGCAATGTCACCCCCTGTGGCGGGAAACACTCTTGACCGCAGCGTCAGATACCACACTATCGGCGGGGTTGTTTTGTCAAACCCTGGGGCCCCGATGAAAACCGTCAAAGACTACATCCGCACGATTCCCGACTTTCCACACGAAGGGATCATGTTCCGCGATGTGACGACGATCTTCGCGGACCCGCGCGGATTTCGTCTTGCGATTGATCAACTGCTGCATCCCTACGTCGGCACCGATATCGATGTCATTGTCGGGCTAGAGGCGCGGGGCTTCATCTTGGGCGGCGCGATTGCACATCAGTTGTCGCTGGGCTTTGTACCGATCCGCAAAAAGGGCAAACTCCCAGGCAAGACAATCGAACAGGCCTACACGCTGGAATATGGTGAGGCCGTGATGGAAGTGCATGATGATGCGCTGCAGCCTGGACAGAAAGTACTGTTGATCGACGACCTGTTGGCCACCGGTGGCACCGCAGAAGCAGGGATCAAACTGATCGAACGCTTGGGCGCGCAGGTGATTGGCTGCGCTTTTATCATCGACCTTCCCGACCTCGGCGGCCGCAAGAAGCTTGAGGCCATGGGTATGGACGTGCAGGTCCTATGCGAATTTGACGGCGACTGACCGCCGCACGTCATGATTGTGAATTGCCGGGCACCAAAGTGCTTGGCATACTGATGGAACGCGACAAAGGCGACGCAAGATCGCCGCAACTCAGAGAGAGCAGTGGTGCAAAAAACAACCGTCTTTATGATCCTTCTTGCCCTCACCGCCTGCGGGCCGCGTGTCACGGGCGAAGTTGGCAAAGCCTGCATCTCTGGCGGTCGTGATGCCGCCAGTCGGCAGCTGTGTTCTTGCGTACAACAAGCTGCCAACCAAACACTGAACGGCAGCGACCAGATCCGCGCTGCCACGTTCTTTGCAGAGCCTGACCTCGCACAATCCACCCGCCAGTCTGACAATCGCGGGGATGAACGGTTCTGGGACCGTTACAAGGTCTTTGCCGATACCGCCCGCAGGCTGTGCCGCTAGCGCAGTACACCGCGCCGCGTCATGGCGCGCGCATAAAGCCATAAGAGCAGCAGAACGATGTAAATCGCCGCGGTGAACACCGCCTGCCCCGGTGTCATCAGGTCCATCGAACTTGGGTCGGCGATGGCAAAACTGTAGACTGTTGATGCGATCAGCCCTGCGAAAGAGATCGCAAAGGCCGATCCTGCAAATCGCGACCGCAGCAAAAGCAGAAGCGCACCCAACATCGAGAACCAGACGCCAATCGCCCAAGCGGCCCCAAACCAAACCGGTCCCTGATCCAGAAATGCCCGCTGCGCGTCGGTCAGCATCGCCAGATAAGCTTCGTTGTTTGTCTGCGTCATGATGTAGTCGTAGACGCCGCCGAAATTCCAGATCACGGCAAAGACCCCAACGACCCACAGATGAATTGGCGTTTTCATCGCACTCCCCCCTTTTGATCCGATGGTAAAAACACCCTTGCGCCAACGCAAGTGAACCTGCTTAGGCTTGCCCATGAAAATCGCTATTCTCACCGGTGCTGGCATCTCAGCCGAAAGCGGGCTCGGCACGTTCCGTGACGAAAATGACCTCTGGACGCAGTATGATCTGGAGGACGTCGCCACGCCGGAGGGCTTCGCCCGTGATCCCGCTCTGGTGCACAGCTTCTACAACGCCCGACGTGCGAATTGTGCAAGTGCAAGCCACAATGTGGCGCATGAAGCCCTCGCCAGATTGGAAAAGTCTGATCATGTCGTGACGCTGATCACACAGAATATCGATGATTTGCACGAACGCGGCGGCTCCAACGACGTTATCCACATGCATGGCGAACTGATGCGCGCGCTTTGCGCCAACTGCGACCACCGCTGGGATGCACCCGCTGAAATGCAGGCCACCGATACATGCCCATCCTGCACTGCGACCGCCACGCGCCCCGATGTCGTCTGGTTTGGTGAGATCCCCTACCACATGGACGCAATCATGCTCGCCGTCAGCGAATGTGACCTCTTTGTTGCCATCGGCACCAGCGGAGACGTCTATCCAGCGGCAGGCCTTGTGGACATGGCGACGCAAGCCGGGGCGGATACGCTTGAGATCAACCTCGCACCTTCCTCTCGTGCAAACGCTTTCGCTCGCAGCTTGATCGGCCCGGCGACAACAACCGTGCCGCAATGGGTAGATGAGGTACTGGGCCAAACACGCTGATCGCTTTCCAACCGCGCAGCACGCAGCTAAGAAACCGCATGAGCCTTGACGACCTGACAGATCGCGCCGCCAAAATCGCCGCAGGTGACCGCCGCGCCCTCGCCCGCGCCATTACGCTGGTGGAATCAGGCCGCGCCGATCACCGGGCCGACGCACTTGCCCTGCTCGACCAGCTTGGCACCGCAAAACAAGCGCTTCGTATTGGCCTGTCAGGAACCCCCGGCGTCGGAAAATCGACTTTCATCGAAAGCTTCGGCCTGATGCTGACCGGCCTTGGCAAGAAAGTCGCGGTTCTTGCGGTCGATCCCTCCTCTGCCCGCTCCGGCGGCTCGATTCTGGGCGACAAGACACGGATGGATCACCTCGCCCGCGATCCTAACGCGTTCATCCGCCCCTCGCCCTCCCAAGCGCAGCTTGGCGGGGTCGCCCGCCGCACGCGCGAGGCTGTCGCCCTGTGTGAGGCCGCAGGCTACGACGTGATTCTCATCGAAACGGTGGGCGTTGGCCAATCGGAAACCATGGTCGCCATGATGTCCGACCTTTTTGTGCTCCTCCTCGCGCCCGCAGGCGGGGATGAGTTGCAGGGCGTCAAGCGTGGCATCATGGAAATTGCCGACATGATCCTTGTGAACAAAGCGGATGGAGAGCTGAAAGCACAAGCCAACCGCACCTGCGCTGACTACGCAGGTGCACTACGCCTGCTGCGCAAACGTCCGCAAGATCCTGACGATTTCCCGCAGGCGCGCACGATCTCGGCGCTTGAGGCTGAAGGGCTGCAAGCGGCTTGGGACGATATGGAGCGCTTGACCAACTGGCGCAAAGCTAATCAGGTGTGGGACACCACACGCGCGGCACAAGCCCGGCACTGGTTTCAGGAGGAGGTGCATCAGCAACTGATGGCACAACTGACCGCCGATCCGGGCCTGCGTGACAGGCTGCATGCAATGGAAGCAGATGTTGTGGCTGGCAAGGTCTCACCCGCGACCGCTGCGGCCCGGGTTTTGGCCGCCACGTGACGTCCTGCACAAAGCCGCCAAAGAAGCCCGAAACACGCTTGACGGACGATAGGAATCTTCCTATTCCCCGCGAACTGAATTCAGGTGCCGCCATTGGCGGGATCAGGCTATGGACCAAGGTGACCCGCCTCAGCTGCGTGTGACACCCCCGAAAAAAGGAAGAAACACATGTCGCGCCGTTGCGAATTGACCGGAAAAGGCCCGATGTCTGGCAACAATGTCAGCCACGCCAACAACAAAACAAAGCGCCGCTTTCTGCCAAACCTGCAAGAAGTGACCCTTCAGTCTGACGTGCTGGGCCGTTCTTTCAAGTTCCGCATCTCCTCTGCTGCCCTGCGCACCGTAGACCACCGCGGTGGTCTGGATGAGTTCATGGCAAAAGCAAAAGATGCTGAGCTTTCCGCGAACGCGCTGAAAGTGAAGAAAGATATCATGAAAGCAGTCGCTGCCTAAGCGCGCCCTTTCAAATCCGAATGAAAAGCCCGGCCATTGGTCGGGTTTTTTGTTTTTCCAGACGACCTTGACCAAAGCGGTCCGATCTTTCACCACGATGCCATGACCACACTCCCCGTCGATGATGTCCTACCAGAGCTGATCGCGGCCCTCCGGACGCATCGCCGTGCGGTCCTGCAAGCACCCCCGGGGGCTGGCAAAACCTCTCGCGTCCCGCTTGCGATGGCGGACGCGGGGATCGTGGACGGCAAAATCATCATGCTTGAACCCCGTCGTCTTGCCGCGCGTGCTGCCGCCGACAGGTTGGCGTCACAGCGCAACGAAAAACCGGGGGCGACTATCGGTTATCGGATGCGCGGCGACAGCGTGGCAGGGTCTCAGATCGAGGTTGTGACCGAAGGCATCCTTACCCGCATGATCCAATCGGACCCGGGATTACCGGGCGTTGGCGCGATCATCTTTGACGAATTCCACGAAAGATCCCTGAACGCGGACCTTGGTCTCGCCTTTGCATGGGAAATCGCCCAGGTCCTGCGCGAGGATCTACATCTGGTGGTGATGTCTGCCACCTTGGACGCAGGCCCTGTGGCAGCGCTCCTGAACGACGCGCCGATCATCACCTCCGAAGGCCGCACCTTTCCGGTCACGCGCCACTACCTGCCCAAAGCCCTGCCAAAAGGCACCCGCATTGCTCAGGCCACGGCGGATATGATCCACGCGGTCGCCCCAAATACTGATGGCGGCATCCTTGTGTTCCTTCCTGGCGAGGGCGAGATCCGGGAGACCGCGAAACGGCTGAACCTCCCCGCGGACCATCACGTACGCCCCCTTTACGGCGCGATGCCGTTCAAGGACCAACGGGCTGCGATCGCCCCAGTGACAAACGGACGCAAGATCGTTCTGGCCACGTCCATCGCAGAAACCTCGCTCACTATCGAAGACATTACCGTGGTGATAGATGCAGGCCGCGCACGGCGCTCGCGGTTTGACCCAAATTCCGGCATGTCGCGGCTTGTCACCGAAAAGGTCAGCCGGGCGGAAGCGACCCAACGCGCAGGTCGCGCAGGTCGCGTCCGCCCCGGCGAAGCCTACGCGCTTTGGACCAAAGGCGAAGACGGCGCGCTGCCCGCCTTCCCGCCCGCGGGGATAGAGATTGAAGACCTGGCCCCCCTCGCTCTTGAACTCGACGTCTGGGGCAGCGCGGACCTCCCTTTCCTGACCCCGCCACCAGCTGGCCCACTTGCCGAAGCACGCAGTTTGCTTCACACGCTCGGCGCGCGGAATGCCGAAGGTCACTGCACCGACTACGGACGCGCTTTGGCCCAGCAACCGTTGCACCCGCGACTGGCCCACATGTTGCTTGCGGCCGGACGCCAAGCGGCACCTGTAGCGGCACTACTGTCCGCCCGCGACCCCTTACGCGGCGCGCCATCCGACCTCACCCTCCGCATCAAGGCCATCTCCGGCCGCTACGACGGGCCGGGCGAGGTGAACCACGCGACCTTGCAACAGATCAAAGCCGATATTCCCCGCCTTTCGAGAGGGTTGGAGGACAAACCTCACCTCAGTCTGGCAGCGCAACTTGCGCTCGCATATCCTGATCGGATCGGTCTACGCCGCAACGGCGACGCCCCGCGCTACATCCTGTCTGGTGGCAAAGGCGCCTACTTTGATGCAAGCGACCCGTTGGCCGGGCAGCGTCTGATCGTGGCAACCGACCTCGATGGCGACGCGCGAGAGGCCCGCATCCGACAAGCAGCCGCCCTCACCGACGCCGAACTCCGCGCACTTTTTCCCGACCAAATCGCCTGGCACGACGTCTGCGCATGGTCCAAACGGGACAGCCGCGTGCTGACCCGCAGGCAAGAGCGGTTTGGCGCGTTGATCCTTGATGACCGCAACCTCAAGAACGCCGACCCGGAGGCGATCGCCCGCGCTATGTGCGATGGCATCCGTGAGCTTGGCCTGCGCCTTTCCCCCGCCGCCGAACGCTTTCGGACCCGTGTGATGCTGGTCATGGACAGTCTTCCCGATCTGCCTGTAATGGATGAGGAGACGCTGCTCAATAATCTGGAAAACTGGCTCCTGCCGCACCTCGACGGCGTCCGCAGCACGCAGGACTGGAAGGCATTCGACTGCCTCGACGCGTTGCGTGCCATGCTGGATTGGGGGCAGATGCAGCGCCTTGACCAGGCCGCCCCCCCGCATTTCACCACACCGCTCGACCGCAAGATCCCCATCGACTACAGCGGCGATATCCCTGGCATCACTTTGCGCCTGCAGGAACTGTTTGGCCAAACGACCCACCCGATGGTCGGACAAACGCCGTTGCGGATCACACTCCTGTCCCCCGGGCAAAAACCGGTGCAGGTCACAACCGACCTGCCGGGGTTCTGGAAAAACAGCTATGTGGACGTGCGCAAGGACATGCGGGGCCGTTATCCGAAGCATCCGTGGCCCGAGGACCCCACGCAAGCGGACCCAACATTGCGCGCCAAACGGCGGGGCACTTAAAGTTTACGCAAAAAATTGCCGTATTTCTTTGGTATGGTGGCCAACGTTCATACTTCTTTGTAGTGTTAAAGAAAAAATAGTCGGCAGTATGTCTTCGAATTTCAAATCTTTCAGCGGGAGCCTTGTTGGCGCCCCACAATCGCATCCGATCTCTGACCAAATTGGGGCGTTCTGTTACCGCAACGGACCCCGTGGGCTTGAGGTGCTTTTGGTCACCTCGTCCCGAAACCGCTGGATCCTGCCAAAGGGCTGGCCGATGGATGGCCTAACTTCTGCAGAAACTGCGCGGGCAGAAGCCTGGGAAGAGGCTGGGGTTTGCGATGGCATCGTCTCGTCCGAACCGGTTTTGATCTACAACAGCACTAAAGTGACAAAGCGAAATGGCGTGGTCTTCACCCGCGTCGCTGTGCACACCATCGCCGTGACGGAAACAGACACCACGTTCCCCGAAGCCGACCGCCGCAACGTGCGCTGGGTCACCCGGCGTGAAGCAGACCTGATCATTTGCCAGGAAAACCTGCGCGACGCGGTTGAGACGCTTTTCGCGCAGGTGTCGCAGAAGGCCTAGACGCCCAAGCAATACCGCATGATTGCCTTCTGTGCATGGAGCCGGTTTTCGGCCTCATCAAAGATGACCGAATGCGGCCCATCCATCACGCTGCTCGTCGCCTCGTCATCGCGGTGGGCAGGCAGGCAATGCATGAACAGCGCGTCATCCTTGGCATCTGCCATCAAGGCTTCGTTGACCTGATAGCCGCGCAGCTGGTTATGTCGCCGCTCTCGCGCTGACTGCGGATCATGCATGGAAACCCAAGTATCGGTCACCACAAGATCGGCCCCCTGCACCGCCTCATGTGGGTCGCGGACCGTTGTGTAAAGCCCTGCGAGCGAGGATTCGGGGTCAAGCGGCTCTGGCCCCGTAAACACCAAATCAAAGTCGAACTGCTTGGCGGCATGAGCAAAACTGGCAAAGACGTTGTTGCCATCACCGGACCAGACGACTTTCTTGCCTTTGATCGGGCCTCGATGTTCTTCAAACGTCATGATGTCTGCCATGATCTGGCAGGGATGCGTGCGATTGGTCAGCCCGTTGATTACGGGAACCGTGGCGTATTCAGCCATTTCCAGCAGCGTATCTTCTTCAAAGGTCCGCATCATGATCAGATCGACGTAGCGCGACAAAACACGTGCCGTATCCGCAATCGTCTCCCCATGGCCCAACTGCATGTCTGCGCCGGACAGGACCATCGTCTGCCCACCCATCTGGCGCACACCAACGTCGAATGAGACGCGCGTTCGAGTTGAGGGCTTCTCAAAAATCAGCGCCACCATTTGGCCAGCAAGAGGCATATCCGCATCCGGCATGCCTTTGGGCTGACCCTTGCGGGCGGTCTTCATCGCCTGGGCCTGATCGATGATGGCGTGCAAGTCGCCCGGGTCTGTTTTGTGAATGTCGAGGAAATGGGTCATCAGTGTCTTTCGTTGAAAGGCTGGGGGGCTTCACGCCCCCCAGACCCCCCGTGGAGTTGTTATGGCCAGATGAAGATCAGAGGCTCTCTGCCGCGGCCGTGAGGCGCGTTTGGGCTTCGGCGATCTCCTCATCGGTAATATTGAGCGGCGGGAGCAGGCGGATCACATTATCGGCGGCAGGCACGGTAATGACGCCCGCAGCGTAGCCTGCGGTGACGACATCCGTATTGATGACCTTGCACTTCAAGCCAAGCATCAGGCCAGAGCCGCGGACGCTCTCGAAAACCTCCGGGAAACTGGCGACCAGCCCTTCCAGCTTTTGACGCAGAAGGCCTGCTTTGCGGTTCACCTCCGCGAGAAAAGCATCGTCTGCCACTTCGGTCAGCACTGCGTGACCCACGGCGCAGCCCAGCGGGTTGCCGCCATAGGTGGAGCCGTGGGTGCCCAATGTCATACCGCTGGCCGCCTCTTCAGTGGCGAGCACACAACCGATGGGAAAGCCCCCACCAATACCCTTGGCGACCATCATGATATCGGGTGTGACCCCGGACCACTCATGAGCAAAGAGCTTGCCGGTACGGCCGACACCACATTGCACCTCATCAAGGATCAGCAGAATGCCGTGTTCGTCGCAAAGGTCGCGCAGCCCTTTCAGGCAGGCGTCCGGCAAAGGTCTGATCCCGCCCTCGCCTTGCACGGGCTCCACCATGATGGCCGCGATCTTGTCGCTCGCCGCTGCATTCAGCGCGTCATGGTCGCCAAATTCAAGATGGGTGAACCCGGGCAAAAGCGGGCCAAAGCCTTTCGTCATCTTCTCGGACCCGGCTGCCGCAATTCCAGCGCTCGACCGGCCATGGAAAGAGCCGGTGAAACAGATGATTTCGGTCCGCTCTGGCTGGCCTTTGTCGAACCAATACTTGCGCGCCATCTTCACCGCGAGCTCACAACTTTCGGTGCCGGAGTTCGTGAAGAACACCGTATCCGCGAAGGTCTTGTCCACGATCAGATCCGCCAGCTTCTGCTGGGCTGGGATGTGGTACAGGTTCGACGTATGCCACACCGCCTGCGCCTGATCGGCCAGCGCCTGCACCAGGGGCGGGTGGGCATGGCCCAGCGCGTTCACCGCAATCCCTGCCCCAAGGTCGAGAAAACGTCGACCATCCGCCTCTACCAGCCAGGAGCCTTCACCTTTGACAAAGGTCAAAGGGGCACGTGCATAGGTGGGCAGGACGGAGGGGATCATGGTGATCGGCCTTTCTCGGAAAAGGAAGCCAACAGGTGCCAAGGGGCAGGCTTCATGTCAATGATGTTGGATGGATGAAGGGCGTGCGCGATCGGCTGACGGGCTTAGCGTCGGCGTCGGGTGGTCTGGGTGGCACGTGTCTTCATGGCGGGTGTCTTAGGGGAAGTGCCGCGCGCTGTGAACCCCTTTAACGCGGTGTTCACGCCTTTAGCCGGTAACCGCGATCCAGCCAGCGCCAGCAAATCGCGCAAACGACGAGGCTGGCCGCCAAGACCACCAGCAGCCCCACCCAGGGACTGCTGTCGCTCACGCCGATCATGCCAAAGCGCACGCCGTCGATGATGTAGAAAAACGGATTGATATGACAAAGCGTTTGCATGACACCCGGCAACGCTTCAATTGAGTAGAACGTCCCCGACAGGAAAGCGAGCGGCGTAACGATGAAGTTTGAAATCGCCGAGAGCTGATCAAACTTGTTGGCGAAAATCCCTGCGATCAGCCCCAAGCCTCCCATGAAAATCGACCCCAGCAGCACAAACACCACCACCCAAACCGGGTTCTGCATGCCGACACCGAGGAAAACCCACGACCCCAATGCGATCACCGCAGCCACAATCACCCCGCGTGCGAAAGCGCCGAAGAGATAGCCAAAGAGCAGCTCACTGGCCGATAGGGGCGGCATGAGCGTGTCCACGATATTGCCCTGCACCTTGGCCGAGGCCATCGAAGATGACGTGTTCGCAAAAGCGTTCTGGATCACGGTCATGGTCATGATGCCCGGTGCCAGAAAGGTCATGAATGGCACGCCCATGACATCACCCCGGTTCGGGCCGATGGCAATGGTGAAGATCATCAAGAGCAGACCCGCGTTGATCAGCGGCGCCATCACCGTCTGCGACCAAACGTTCATAAAGCGGCGCACTTCGCGTTCTGCCAGCGTATAGGTGCCCAACCAGTTGACCCGGCCAAACCGGCGCACACCCATCTGCATCTCAGCCCCAGTGTGATCTGTCATCCTATTCCTCCGGTCAAATCCGCGCGGGCGCTTCACTTCCCCTATTGCAATGCTTAGAATAGGTGATCAAGCGAAGAGGCAAGGGCCGATGCGGCGCATCCCCCGATAGATAAGGAAGCGGAATGTCCTGGACTGACGAGCGGGTCGAGACACTGAAGAAGATGTGGGGCGAAGGCCAGTCGGCCAGCCAGATCGCCAAGGAATTGGGCGGGGTGACCCGCAATGCCGTGATCGGCAAGGTGCACCGGTTGGGCCTGTCGAACCGGGCAGGCTCTGGTGGCTCTGCGCCATCGAAGCCCGCAGCGGAAAAGAAGGCCCCGACGACGCGCAAGGTTGAAACCAAATCGGCGCTGAAACCAAAAGCCGAACCGAAGCCTGTGAAGGATGAGCCGGAATTGGATGAGAACGGGATCCCGATCTCTGCCGCCCGCCGTGCAATCATTCCGGCAGGCCAACCTCTGCCGCCGCAGCCATCTGCGAATGAGATCTCGCCTGAAGCCTTGGCGAAGGTGAATGAGGTCGAAAAGACCTCAAAGAAAATCAGCTTGATGGAATTGACCGAAAAAACCTGCAAATGGCCTGTGGGCGATCCGGCGACCCCAAATTTTTGGTTCTGCGGTCTGCCGGTCCAGCAAGGTAAACCCTATTGCGAAGCGCATGTGGGCGTTGCCTTCCAACCCATGAGCAGCCGGCGCGACCGCCGCCGCTGATCTCGGTTCAGATACACGCAAAGGGCCCGCAACGTTGGGCCCTTTTTTGTTGAGGGGTTAGTCCCTTCTGAGGACGGCCCAGAAGAACGCGCCCATCAGTTCTAACCGCTCGACCTGCCAATCGGATAGGAGAGCCAATTCTTCAATCTCATTGGGCTCGGGATGGAACCAGGCGAACTCCGGTCCCGCGTCATCTTCGTAGAGAAGCCGGATTTTGATCTCACCCCTCCGCCGTCCCGCGGCTAGGTTAGCCTCTTGGTAGTCAAGGTGTTCTGGTGTTTCGGTCTCGCGCACGTTGATCCCAGTCAGCATCAAGCGTCCGCCAGGACTGCAAATCTGGCGCAGGTTCTTCAGAAGGCGGACACTGCCATCGAACGTGCCACCGATACCAACGTTGTTGCCGAACAGGGTCAGATTCCGGGGCTGGAACGGCAGGTCCGGCATCGCGCCGGTCATAACATCGCACTGCGCAACATTCTTCAGGCCTTGCAACCGGCAAACTTCAATCGCGCCTTCAGAGATATCCAAACCAAAGGCATCATTCCCATTGGACCCCAGACACCGCAGGTGACGCCCTGCCCCGCATCCGATATCGACGGTTGGGCCGTCAATGTGGGCGAGTGCCGGGCGTTCAAATGTAAAAGGCTCATCCGTGAAGTAGAGGCTCGGGCTATGCGCATCCTCCCACCCGTCGTTGCGGATGATCCTGATCAAGGCATCAGATTGCCCGCAGTGGTATTTCAGAAGCGCTTTGCTGAAGAGGTCCATCTTGCGACGCTATCCAGCACCACAATCGGGCACAACAGGCCTGCGTGCTGGAGGGCTCAACAAGCGAGTTCAGGCCAAACTAGGGCTTGGAGAAACTCGTTGCGTATATCTCGCAGCGCTTCTGGAAACCCAGGCTTTGATAAAGCCGGATCGCAGCAGTATTTGATTGATAAGCATGCAGAAATGGCGTTTTCCCAGCCGCCCGGATCTGGTCGCGCACGTGCAGGCACATCGCCGTCCCCAAGCCACTGCCACGATGGTCCGGGTGGGTGCAAATCGCGCTGATCTCGATGTAGTCAGTCAACCGGGCCCGCTCGCCCCCCATCGCAATGAGCACGCCATTTGCTTGCACCCCCCAGAAGCGCCCCATCATCGGGGTGCGCAACATGAACGGCCCAGGGTTTGTAAGCTTGGCAAGGGCCAGCATGTCGGGCCAGTCGGCTTCGTTCAAAGCGACGATGGACAGGTCACGTGGTGTCTCAGGCCCGTCTTCGCGCGCGACCAGTTGCCAAGCCATCGCAACACTACGGTTGACGCCTTCGGGGCACCCGATCTCAAATGCTTGAGGCACGATGATGCCTCCGCCCGCTGGGATCAGCGCCCCAAGTGCGTCTAGCGATGCATCGTTTGCATTGGGGACACCGGCAATAGTGCTCACGTCGGGCATATAGCGCTTTGCAAGATCGCCGCCCGTCGCAAGGTCTGCCTGAGCGCCGGACAGCGCGCTCCAAAACGGGGTATCGAGCGGATGGCCGGTCAAAACGGCAACAACTCCCAAGCGACCTCGGTCGCAGGGGTGCGGCCTTTCAGGCCTTTGCCGGGAACGGCCCGTTCATCAACCAATTTCAAAGCGTAGTGTTGATCGTAAAGATCTACGATCATATCCGCGGTAATCGAAAAAGGCGGACCGTTCATGGTTGTCTGATCATAGGTGAAGGTCAGGACAAACTGTGTCGCCCCTTCGGTAACGGCGATGAGGTGTTTCGCGTAGCGCGCCCGCACATCCGCTGGAAGCGCCACCAACGCGGCCCGGTCGTAAATCGCGTCCACCGCGCCGAGCGCGTGTTGTGTCACGTCGAAGATGTCACCAACGAACACCACCAATTCAGGCGTCGCAAATCGCAAAAGCGCGCCGTCTTGGGTGACGACCGGCGTCAATGAGAGATCGGCAAACAAGTCTTCGACTGCGGTTTGGCTCAATTCCGCGCCGGTCACGCGAAAGCCTTCTTGCAAGAGCCACGCAATATCGCGGGTTTTTCCGCAAAGCGGCACAAACACATGCGCGCCATCACGCAAATCCAGCCCGCCAAAATGCTTTACCATCAACGCGTTAAAGTCATCCTGATGAAAACCGATATCGTTTTGCGACCATTTTTTATGCCAATAATCGGCGTCCATCGCCAAAACTCCTGAAATTCACACACGAACACCTGCGACCGAAATAGGTCGAAATTGCTTTATTGATTGCGAAGAATTCAGGTCGGCGCAACCCATTCCGCGATCTTAGCAATTGTATTCATGTTCCGCGCCGTGCCGTCGGATGCCGCGGGAATGGAAAGCTTCGATCGTCCTTGCCCGTCGGGGTAATGCAAGTAAATCTCCCGCCCACGCGGTACAATGACCTCGCGCAATTGGCCTTTGACCGATCCGAGATCCTCAACCGGATTATTCAACATAATCACAACCGCCTTATTGCCCGGCACGTCCGCAAATGGATTCGCCGCCAGAATGTCCGCCATTTCTGCGGCGGTCCGCACCATCACCCCTACTGGCTTGCCCGCATACGTCGCAAGCCTCTCCGCCAAAGCCTCCTGCGCCGCACTGGCATCGCCGTCCCAGTCGAAGACGACATTTCCCGACGCGATGTAGGTCTTCGCATTCTCAAACCCGACATCCGCACACATCGCCCGCAAGTCGGCCATCGGCAGTTTACCAGTCCCGCCGACATTCACGGCGCGGAGAAATGCGGCATAGCGGGCCACTTCACCACATCTCCCGATAAAGCGCGACGATCTCATCGGCCGAAGGCACCCGTGGATTATTCGCGGGCGAGCCAGAGGCGATCGCCTGCTCTGCCATCAGGTGCAGCATAGCGTCATCTGCCGCGTGCCCCAGATCCGACGGCGACGGCACAGCAAGGTCCGCATTCAACTGCCGCAGCCCTTCAAGCAAGGCATCGCAGGCCGCCTCATCTGGTGCCGTTGCATCGGCCCAGCCCATCACCCGGGCGCAGGTGGCATAACGCGCCGGGGCGTCATGCACCGAAAACGCGGTAACGGCGGGCAGAAGCATCGCATTTGAAAGCCCATGCGCCACGTGAAAATGCGCGCCAATCGGGCGGCTCATCCCATGTACAAGCGCGACAGACGCATTCGAAAACGCCATTCCAGCCTGCGTCGCCGCCAGCATCAATGCCTCCCGCGCAGGGCCATCGCCTGGGTCCGCATAAGCGCGGCGCACGTTGCCCGCGATCAACGGCATGGCGGACAGCGCAAAAGCATCCGTATAGGCAAAGGCCCGGCGGCTCACGTAAGCCTCAATCGCATGGGTGAGTGAATCGACAGCCGTATCCGCCGTGATCCGCGGCGGCTTCGTGACCGTGAACGTCCAGTCGATCAACGCCGCCGTCGCCACACAGGCGAGCCCCGACAGATTATACTTCTCTGGCGCAGAGGTGTCCGAGATCACGCACCACCGTGTCACCTCTGACCCGGTGCCGCCCGTTGTCGGGATGAGGATGATCGGCAAACCACACCTGTCGATCTGTGTTGGTGCCTTGTAGTCACGCACATGCCCCGGGTTTACCGCCATAAATGAAATGGCTTTTGCCGTGTCCATCGGGCTGCCGCCTCCGAAACCGATCACGCAGTCGTAGTCGCCAGAATGCAAAGCCGCGCATCCGGCATCCACGCAAGTGTCAGTCGGGTCTTCCACCACGTCCGCGAAAACACCCCAGGCCATCCCGGCGCTGCCCAAAACATCGGTGAGGGTCGACAAGTGCAAAGCCGCGACACCCGGGTCTGTGACAATCAGCGGCTTTGACAGCCCGAGTTGCAAGAGGACGTCTGCGGTTTCGGCCACGACACCGCCGCCGATACGGATGATCCGCGGGGATTGCACCCGTCCGATTGATCCTGTCTGCATGTGATCCTCCCCCGGGTCAGACAAGCGCAAGCCTGTCCCCCCGACAAGCGAAATCGCCCGTCAACCTTGGCGAAGGTGCCCATGGCCCCTACCTCAACCGCAACGCTCACCCTGACCGGAGGACCCCCACATGCCCAATACAGCCCTGATCACCGGTGCATCCGCAGGTATTGGCCGCGAGTTTGCCCGCTACCACGCCGAAAAAGGCGGCGATCTGATCATCACTGCCCGCCGCGCAGAGGCACTTGAAGCCTTGAAGGCCGAAATCGAAGCCGCGCATGGTGTCTCCGTCACGGTTGTCCCGCTCGACCTCGGCGCAGACGGCGGGGCGGATCAGCTTTATGAGGCCGTGAAAGGCCAGCAGATTGATATCCTGATCAACAACGCAGGCTTTGGTGGACATGGCAAATTCATCGAACGCGATCTGGCAGAAGACCTCGCAATGATCCAACTGAACGTCGACGCGCTTGTGGCGCTTTGCCATCACATCGGCAAAGACATGGCCGCACGCGGCTCTGGCAAGATCCTCAACGTGTCGTCGACCGCCAGCTACATGGCTGGTCCCCTGCAAGCCACGTATTTCGCCACCAAAGCCTTCGTCTCCAGCTTCTCTCAAGCGCTTGCGGAAGAGCTTTCAGACAACGGCGTGACCGTCACCGCCCTTGAGCCGGGCTATGTCGAAACCGAATTTGCCGAGGTGGCGAACCTTGGGGGCACCGGGCTGATCAAAGGCGGCGGCGCCACTGCGCGGTCCGCTGCGAAATATGGCTACGACGCCATGCGCCGGGGAGAGTTGCGCGCGATCAACGACGGCCAATTGCGGTTCATGCTGAATTGGGTCTTCCCCTGGTTGCCGAACAAGATGAAGCTCAAACAAGTCCGCAAGATGCAGGAAAAGGCCTGACCAATCTTTGCAGCGCAATCACGTCTGCCAGAACCGCTTCTTTTTCGGCTTTTGCGCTTTCAGGTGCTTCTTGAGGTCCGTGAACCCGCCAATCTTTACGCCGTCAATGAAGATCAGCGGCGTGGTTGTGATGTGGTGCTTATCCTTGAACACATCCGTTTCTTTGCGGGTGCGCAGGATATGCTCCTCAATCTCAAACTTCTCTCGCTTCAAAAGATCCCGCGCCGCAGTGCCATAGCCGCAGGTGTAGTTCGGAAGGTCCATCCGGTAGAGAATTGCTTTCGGCATGTGATCGGCTCCAGTGACTGAGGCCTGATTTCGCCAATGACAGCCCCCGCCGCAAGCGCCGTGTGATCACATTGCCGTTGACGCAGTAGGTTTCAAACCCGCGTCAGATACCCAAAAATCGCGTCTTTCAATCGCATCCTTTCCTTGCGCATCGCGACAAGATGGTCATCTGATGTCGGCTCCAGATCTGTCTCGGCCAGATAGACCGCCTTGTTTTGGGTATGGTAGTCGTCGGCCAAGCGGGCAAAGTGGGTGTCTGTGCGGCGCAGCTCTGCAATCCGTTCCGCGTGCTCGGGAAAATCTGCTGCAAGCTCGTGAGGTACGTGGGTCATCTGGGGCCTCTTACTTGTGGGGTGACAACATGTGCATGGCGCCCGAGGTCACATCGCCCGCGGTATGTACGATCTTTGGATCGGGCGGTGTTGCGACCTCTGGGTCTTTGTCCGGGTAGTCGAGCGATGCCAGAAAATGCTTCATGCAGTTCAGCCGGGCCCGCTTCTTGTCGTTTGACCGGATCACCGTCCAAGGCGCATCCGCCGTATCCGTATAGAAGAACATCGCCTCTTTCGCTTCGGTGTAAGCCTCCCATTTATCAAGGCTCGCCCGATCAATCGGTGAAAGTTTCCACCGTTTCAACGGGTCCGTCTCGCGCGAGGCAAAGCGGTTGCGCTGTTCGGTCTGCGTGACCGAAAACCAGTATTTGAAAAGCCGGATACCACTGCGCACCAGCATCCGTTCAAATTCCGGCGTTTGACGCATGAATTCGAGGTAATCGTTCGGCTCGCAGAAGTTCATCACGCGCTCGACACCGGCACGATTGTACCAGGACCGGTCATAGAGAACCATTTCACCCGCCGTCGGTAAGTGTTGGATGTAGCGTTGGAAATACCATTGGCCGCGCTCTGCATCTGACGGCTTGTTCAACGCAACGACACGGGCCTCGCGCGGGTTCAGGTGTTCCGTGAACCGCTTGATCGTTCCGCCTTTGCCAGCCGCATCACGGCCCTCAAACAGCATCACGATCTTCTGGTCCGTCTCCTTGACCCATTGCTGCACCTTCAACAGTTCGACCTGCAGCTTGGCCTTCTCTGCCTCATAGGCCTTCCGCCCTAGGCGCTTGGCATAAGGGTACTCGCCCTGCTCAAATCCTGTGATCTCGGCAGAGCGTACATCCCGCATTGTCTCTGTCATTGCTTCAACGACTTGTCCCATACGACCTCCTTTTGTTGCCGCCAGCATAGCCGCCCGCGCAGGCACGACCTTGATGTGGGTCAAATGTGATCGGCTTGCAGTGTCGCGCGCAGGACGCGATGATCGCCGCCGTGAAGGAGCCTCATATGTCTGATCCCAGCGCCCATCCGGGCACACCCCATTATGTGACCCGGTCCAATTGGCTACGCGCCGCAGTACTCGGCGCCAACGACGGGATCGTGTCGGTGTCGTCCCTTGTCGTCGGTGTTGCCGCGGCGGACCCCGGTCCGGACGCCGTGCTGATCGCCGGTGTCGCAGGCCTTGTCGCGGGTGCGATGTCGATGGCGGCGGGGGAATATGTTTCTGTCTCGTCCCAGTCCGATATCGAAAAAGCCGACATCGCGCGCGAGGAAATCGCCCTGCGCAACATGCCAGACGCCGAGTTGGAAGAATTGATCGCAATCTACGAAGAGCGTGGGTTAAGCCGGGCGACGGCAGAAACCGTTGCAAAGGAACTGACCGAAAAAGACGCCCTCGCCGCCCATGTGCGCGATGAACTCGGCCTATCGGATGCGCTTTCGGCCAACCCGCTACAGGCTGCGCTGGCCTCTGGTCTGACGTTCAGCGTCGCCGCCGCGATCCCTGTTTTGGCAGCAATCCTTGCGCCTGTGACCTTCATCATCCCAGTGGTTCTCTGCGTCACCGTCCTCGCCCTCGCGGTGCTTGGCGCACTTGGGGCAGTCGCGGGCGGCGCGCCGCTTTTGCCGGCCACCATTCGCGTGATGGCCTGGGGGATCTTTGCGATGATGGTCACAGCCGGTGTCGGATGGCTGTTTGGGGTGGCTGTGTAGGGTGGGTGAAACCCACGCACCCTAGTTGATCCACATCAAGGCTTCGCGCTTGCGCGGCCTCTATGCTGTTTGCAAGCAAGGAGGACCGCATGACACCCCTGAAACTTGGGCTACTCCTCACCCTGATCACCACGTCCGCGCTTCCCCAAGATCGTGAAGCTGGCGCGGCGCTCTATGGCCGTCATTGCGCCGCCTGCCATGGCGCGACCGCCACCGGCAACGGGCCGATGGCCCCGGCCCTGCTGGTACAACCCACTGATCTGACACAATTAAGCGCCAGGAACGCCGACGTCTTCCCGATCACGCGGGTTGTCTGGCGCATCGACGGGCGGGATCCATTGGTCAGCCACGGCTCCCTCATGCCGATCTTCGGAGAGTTCTTTGAGACGCAACAGGTGATGCTCCGCACCGAGGCTGGCCAGCCTGTGCTGACCAGTCGCCCGATTGCGGACTTGGTGGTCTACTTGGAGAGCATTCAGCGACCGGGTGAGTAGGTGTCCCGCAGTTGAGTTGGGGTGTCTCCTGGGCCACGAGCCTCCCTCACCAGCGCCGTGTGACCCCTTATTTTCAAGGGCTTAGCGGTATTGCCGCTTTACCGCCGATACCCGATTCCATTCATCTCAATGTCGCTTTCAACGGCGTCGATAGAAACCAAAACGAAGCCGCCTTCAGTGAAAAGCACGTCATGTTCGGCGTCCATTGATACCAGGGCTGGGTCTGGGTCATCTATAGCGGTCGGTAAATCTAGCTGTCCCGTGGATTGGAGACTTGCGGTGACCGGCACCTCATTTTCAGGAAGCGTTGGATTAAGTGAGCCTGTAAACTGGATATATCCGAAAACATCACGCGTTTCGTCCGGATTTCCAAGAATCGTGGATCCTTCCGCAAAGTAAACAAAACCGGACGCGCCGCCGCGAATGAGACCGGCATCGCCCTCATCAAATGGAACACTCAACGAGAGTGTCCCGGCAACGAAATCGCCAATACGCTCCCCACGAAATTCATCATTTCTTCTAACGACAAGCGTCCCTTCGTAGAACGCGGCGCCACTTGGCACTGATCCGGATAGCATCGGTGATGCATAGGCGCCGAAACGACCCGCGGTGACAACGCCTTCGGCCATCGACTGCAGCTCATCAAGTTCCGGAGAAATAACAGGTTCTGGCGGAAATATAATGACAACTGGTTCATTTTCCTCCGGTTCTTTGAACGGAAGCAGATTGTCCGGAATCTCTGGCTGCGGTGGAAAGTTGCTATCGATTACGACGCCATCGAAAGGGTCACCGCCCCCATTTGCGCCACCACAGGCGGACAAGAAAATCAAAACAAAAACGGTCGCAATGCGCCCAAAAACTGGAAATCCCATACCCAAAAACCTTTTACACGTCACATAGTCTCATTTGGGTATTTCAATTAAAGATTGCATTCGCAACCCAGCAATTCAATCAGCTTCAACAAATAACAAAATCTGAAGATATCCATCTTCTCTAATCGCAAATTACGAAACAAAGAAGAAAGTCACCGCCGATTGATTAGATCGACGCAACGCGATGACCACGGATATGACAGCGCCGCGCCAGCCTGTCTCCGGCTCAATAACCATGCCGCTTGACCGTCCCGCCACTTCGCCTAAACACGCTCTATGGCTCAGAACCCTCCCAATCTCCGCCCCGATCTCGCGCCGAAACCGGCGATTGACGCGTCCAGACGCGACGGTCAGCCGACCATTGGCATGGTCTCGCTCGGCTGTCCCAAGGCGCTGGTCGACAGCGAACGCATCCTCACCCGGCTCCGGGCCGAAGGCTATGCGATCTCGCCCGACTACGCGGGCGCTGAGGCTGTGATCGTCAATACCTGCGGATTTCTGGATAGCGCCAAGGCCGAAAGTCTGGATGCCATCGGTGAGGCGCTCCGCGAAAACGGCAAGGTCATTGTGACTGGCTGCTTGGGCGCCGAGCCGGACTATATCCGCGGACATCACCCTAAAATTTTAGCGATTACCGGCCCGCATCAGTACGAACAGGTGCTGGATGCGGTACATGCCCATGTGCCGCCCGCGCCCGACCCGTTCATTGACCTGCTGCCCGCGACGGGCGTCAGCCTGACGCCGCGGCATTATTCCTATTTGAAAATCTCCGAAGGCTGCAACCACAAGTGCAAGTTCTGCATCATCCCGGACATGCGCGGCAAACTGGCGTCCCGCCCCGCCCATGCGGTGCTGCGCGAGGCGGAGAAGCTGGTGGAGGCCGGTGTTAAGGAATTGTTGGTGATCAGCCAGGACACTTCTGCCTACGGGTTGGACCGTAAGTATGACGTGAACCCCTGGAAAGACGGCGAAGTGCGGTCACACATCACCGATCTCACGCGAGAGCTCGGGCAGCTCGGTGCCTGGGTGCGGTTACATTACGTTTACCCTTATCCGCACGTGCGCGACCTGATCCCGCTGATGGCGGATCGGTCAAATGGGGTGCTGCCCTACCTTGATATCCCGTTCCAGCACAGTCACCCAGACGTGCTACGCCGCATGGCCCGGCCTGCGGCGGGGGCGAAAACGCTGGATGAGATCAGGGCGTGGCGCGCGATCTGCCCGGATATCACCCTGCGGTCGACGTTTATCGTGGGCTATCCGGGAGAGACGGAGGCGGAGTTTCAGCATCTGCTGGACTGGCTGGATGAAGCGCAGCTCGACCGAGTGGGTTGTTTTCAATACGAAAATGTCGCTGGCGCCCGGTCAAACGCCTTGCCCGATCATGTGGCCGATGAGGTCAAACAGGAGCGGTGGGAGCGGTTCATGGCAAAGGCGCAGGCGATTTCGGCGGCGAAACTGGAGGCGAAGGTTGGGTCTCAGATCGAGGTGATTATAGACGAGATCGACAACGAGGCAGCGACCTGTCGGAGCTGGGCAGATGCGCCGGAGATTGATGGGAACGTGTTTATTGGGGTTTGAGGGGTTGTCGGTTGGGGATGTGGTTGACGTTGAAGTCGAGGAAGCTGGTGAATATGATCTTTGGAGCAGACTAATAAAACAAGGTTAGTGCTTTGGAAGATTGGGAATACGTAGCTGGCTATAAAGAGAACCGCCTGTACGTAAATCCAAAAGCCCAAACAGGGGCTTATGCCGCTATCGCCCAGGATAGCGAAATCGTTATCGATGAATTCGACGTAGGATCGAGATTTCGCATCGCAGTCACTGCATTCTTTGTGGACGAAAAACAAGATTTCTCAACTTACAAGATCCATAAATTACAGTTCCGAGTAAGATCAGGATGGTTTCTCGTAGAGAGCCTAACTCTCAACGGCTTTCAACTTGAACAAATTCGAAGGATCAACTCGACTATCGGATCGCTAAAACTCACCGGCTCGCAGAAAAACAGAATTGATCTCGGAAAGGTCGACCTTGAGGGCTTAGTCGATCTTCTCGCAACTGACAGATTTGCGGATATCTCCAATGCGCTTTCAAATTCTGAAAGCTTGACGGCTGATATATTTGCGCTTCAACAGAAGCGATCCGCTCTGGAAGAATTTAGGCAGATGCTAACGCAGGATACGACTGAGACCGCATGGCAGGCATATTTCGAGGAAAATACTTGGATCTTTGGATTTGGCCTGAAATATGTATTTCTTGACCGCGTCGGTCGGAAATTCGAGGCAATCACAAGTGGAACAGACTTTCATAACGCAGGAAAGAGAGCCGATGGACTGGCAAGAACCCGTGCTAAGGTTAGTCAATTTGTTCTAATTGAGATCAAATCGCACCGGAGCAAAATTCTGTCAGAGAATGAATATCGCTCAGGTGTTTGGGGAGTGACTTCAGGACTATCAAATGCCGTATCTCAAGCCCAAAAGACTCTACATGATTTCGCCAATGGACTTAGGAGAGTTTGGCTAAGAAACGAAAATGGCGATGACCAAAATGAATCGGTGTATAGCGTGTTACCAAAGTCCTATTTGATAGTGGGCTCTCTTGGTCAAATCTCACAAAATACCGACAAAGTAGCGTGCTTCGAATTGTACCGCCGAAACATCTCTGAGCCTGAAATACTGACATTTGATGAGCTCTATTATCGCGCAGTGAATTTATTGGAAGGTCTAGCAGACGAATAAATTATACCGCCCGGCATTGCCGGGTGGCTCCCGACCCTCCCCTTGGGAGGGCGCATTGCGACGTCGCACACCACTGAAGTAAGCAATTCTTGCGCCGTCGTGGCCATTAGAACCTTGGCGCAAGCACCCACCCAGGGTCGGGCGCCACCTTCATCATTTTCTTTCCCGTTGTCTCCTGAAAGAAATCGCTGGTTCTCTCGTTCGGCTAGCGGGGGCACCGCCGCGGACCCACGTCCGCGCCGGTAACCCCCACTTCAACCAAGACGTCGCTGCGCCATCACGCGTCGTCTGTCTTGGCCATCCAGTCAAAGACCGCGCGGTTTTCGCAGTAGCCGGGTGCATCCTCCAGCACCGGCCAGTCCTCCAGCAATTTTGCGCAAGCGGTGGGCTTTTTGCAGCCCCGACACCGTTCGATCATCGCGGCGTGACCGTCGGATGTGAGGCGGCCTGCCTCCCATTCATCGACAAGCGACACGCCAACGGCGTTGGCCATATCGATGACTTTCCAATAGTGGTCCCGCGGGTTTCCGAGCGGCTTCGGTCTCATAGCAGCCTCCTTTGACTGCCTGACAGACTAACCGGTGCGCGCGAGCCAAACCTTGAGCCAGATCAAATTACGCCGGCGTTTTGTCCGACCATGGATGGGGGTGGGTCCAGTAGGCCCGTGCTGCCATGCGTTTGGTCACACGCTGGGGTGAATCCGCGGGAGCGGTGACGTCCTGCTCAAGGGCGCGGCGGGCTTTGACCTTCCCGGCACGCGCGACTTTCTGGTCTCGCCAAAAGCTGGCGCGGGGGTTGTCCAATTGGATTTTTGCCATGTGTTTGTCCTCCTGCGCACAGCATAGCACAGATTGGGCCGTTTTTCAGGCAGACGGCGCGTCAAGGTAGATGCGGACCGCATCTTGCACGCGGCGGAACCGGTCGCCGCCGAGTTTCGTGCCGCCAAACCAGCGGGTCACAACCACGATCTCCCCCACACTCTCTTCGCGTTCGAGCATGCGCAGGATGACCATGCCAGCCCCGGCCTCCCCATCGTCGTTCTTGAGTTGGGTGCCATCAGGCAGGATCACGGCCCAGGTGTTGTGGGTGGCCTTGGCGAACTTCTTTTTGCGGCAAAGCTGTTTGATGAAGGCCTTGGCGTCTTCTGCGGTTGTGACGGGGCCGCCGGAGACCGCGTATTTGGAGCCGCGGTCCGTGAGCGCGTTTTCGATGATCTTGATGTCGCACCCCCTTGGCCAATTGCTGCATCAGTCTAACTGCTGGGCATGGCTGAAACACGTGTCCTCTACAACGAGAGTTGCCCGATCTGTTCGCGAGAGATCAAGCATTATGCCCGGCTTGCCGAAGACGGCGACCTGCCCTTGGCTTTTGACGGTCTGGGAGACGCTGCGGCGGATTGGGGGATAGAGGCGGAGACGGCGGCGAAGCGGATCCACGTGCAGCAGGGCGACAGATTGCTTGTCGGGGTGCCGGCGTTTCTGGCGATGTGGGCTGAGATCCCACGCTACCGGTGGTTGGCCAAGGTTGTTGGCGCGCCGGTCATTCGCCCAATTGTGACGGTGATCTACGACTGGATTCTCGCACCGGTATTGTACGCGATGCACAAACGGCGGGTCGCTACGAATAAGGCTTTGACCCAACGGCACAATTGACGGAATTGCCCCTTCGCCTGCAGTGTTGAGGTCGGATCTTTCGGAGGGGTGATGTACCCAACACCAGCCAAGGCAGAACGTATCGCAGACGGCGCTGTGCATGCTGTGGGGGTCATTGGTGCCGTCACGGGCGCGGTGATGCTGTTTGTGCTGCATGCTGGCATGGTCAGTTGGGGGCAGTTGACTGCCCTTGCGATCTACGGGGCGGCTTTGATGGCGACATTTGTGGCCTCGGCCCTTTATCACATGGCGCCTTGGCATGAGCTGCGTCCGACGTTGCGGCGCTGGGATCATGCGGCGATTTACCTAAAGATTGCAGGCACCTATACGCCGTTGGTGGTCATGGTGGGCAGTACCTTTGCTTATGTAATCCTTGCGCTTGTCTGGGCGCTGGCAACGGTTGGCGTGACGCTGAAGCTGTTCTTCTGGCGCGCGCCGGGGCGGTTCGGGCCGGCACTTTATTTGATCATGGGGTGGTTGAGCGTCTTTCTGATCTGGTCGGTGTGGAGCGCCCTGCCCGGTGCAACGCTTGCGCTGATCGCCGCGGGCGGGCTGACCTACACGTTTGGGGTCGTCTTCTATAATTCGGAGCGGCCGTTCACGACCGCCGTCTGGCACGGCTTTGTGGTGATTGCCTCTGCCTGTTTCTGGGTCGCGATCCTTCTTGGGGCGATGGCGCAGATTTAAACTGCAACCGGTTGCAAATTTGCGTATAGTCCACCTGGGGAGGATACGCAGATGAACATGCCGCCACAGCCACAACCCGGATTTTACGCCGCTGAGACCTGCCAGCTGAGTGATTTTGAGGCGTTGACCAGTCGCACGCTCACACGCGCGGAGGTGCCGCAGGCGCATGATATTGTGCGCAATATCCCGATTTATGACGTGGCTCAACTTGGCCCTGTTTTCGCTGACACCGAGGCGCGGAGTCGGTTGATGGCGGAGTGGGCGGTGATCTTAAGAGAGACGGCCGGTGTCTTTGTCTTGCGGGAAGCGCAGCCGGATCATGGGGCGATTGATGCGGCTTCTGCGATTTTCAAAGACATCATCGCCGAGGAGAAAGCTGCAGGCCACGGTAACGCGGACCACTTCGCGGCGGGAACAAACGACCGGATTTGGAACAGTTTGCAGAAGCTGTGCGTGGCTTCGCCCGGGACGTTTATTCGGTATCATGCCTCTCCCGCGATTGATGCGGCCTCAGAAGCCTGGCTTGGTCCGAACTATCAAATGACCGCGCAGATCAACCTCGTGTATCCGGGCGGCGCGGCACAGCAGCCACATCGGGACTATCACCTTGGGTTTCAGACGCCGGAGATGTGCGCCACCTACCCGGCCCATGTGCATGAACTGTCGCCTTATTTGACGCTGCAGGGAGGCTTGGCGCATTGCGATATGTCGGTGGAAAGCGGGCCAACGAAATTGCTGCCCTTCTCACAATTGTACGGCCCTGGCTATGCGGCTTACCGGCGGGATGATTTCCGGGCGCACTTCGAGGAGAACTATGTGCAACTGCCCTTGGACAAAGGGGATGCGTTGTTCTTCAATCCCGCGCTATTCCACGCGGCGGGCGAGAACCGCACGGCTGATGTGGAGCGGATGGTGAACCTGTTTCAGGTCGGATCGGCATTTGGGCGGTCTTTGGAAGCGATCGACCGGAGCCTGATGTGCCGGACGCTGTATCGCCCGCTTGCCGAGGCCCGCGCGGCGGGTGCGCTCGACGATACAGCCTTTGATGCTGTCGTGGCCTGTGCGGCTGAGGGGTATCCGTTTCCGACGAGTTTAGACACGGACCCTCCGATTGGTGGGCTTGCACCGGCATCGCAGAGCGATTTGCTGAAGCAGCATCTGGCGGAGGGATCACCCGAGGCGGTGTTTTTTGAGGATCTCGCGGCGCAGGACCGCAAGAAACAACCTTAATTCACGCGCGGCGCCCCACCAGAATCGCCCTAAAGTTGTATCTAGAGGGCAGTTCACCACCAACGGACCTGTCAACTGGGGGGAAACCTGACCCTGATTTCCCCCTAAGTCAGGATTGCCTGACCTGACGTCACCTTCTTCGGCATTTACCACTATTGGCACGGCCCGGCGCACTCTCTCACCAAGGAGGGGCTAAGCCCCTCGCACCGGGTCGACATTATTGAAGGCCAATATTGATGTCGATTTTCAGCACCATCCCTGCCGAAGCCTATGACCTGATCGGGGTCGCAGGCTTCGGTCTTTACGTGATGAATTACACGCTTTTGACCTTCCGCAAGATCAGTTCCGACCACACCATGTATTTCGTCATGAACCTGTTGGCAGCAGGCATGGTGATGGTCGGGCTGATGTCGACGTTCAACCTTGCGTCCGCCCTGATCCAAGGGTTCTGGATCGCGATCTCAATTATCGGGATCGCGACGCGCATTCATGGTTCGCTGCGAGACCGGACTGCACCGGCGGTGAAAGATATTCCTGCGGATGTGAAAGCGCGGTTGGATGCTATTGAAAGCCGAATTGCGCCGAAGTTCGTCTCACGACGGCAACCCGTTGTGCGTTTGCCGGATGTGTCCCGAGGAACCTATTCCCAGGGTCGGGGATCCGGAAGAAAAATTCCGCTCCGCGTAGTGGATTGAACCCCGCGCGGGCGGCGATCACGGTGCCCAGTTCATCCGCTTCAAGTTCAAAGTCTTTCGAATAGCTCCGCGCGCCAAGGGCCGCACCAAATTGCTGGGCGGCTTCGATAGCAGAGGCATCGCTTCGGCCCAGGGCACCGGCCAGACCACCTGCAAGAACGGCGCCAAGGTTGGCGTTCTGTTGCTGGCGCCCCAAGTGGCCGCGAATGTGGTGCGCGGCCTCATGAGCCATGATGAAAGCCAGTTCGTCCTGATTGCGGACCTCAGCGATGAGCGGAATGGTGAAAGCAAGGATCGGACGGCCGCTGCTATCCAAGGTCTGGTAGGCGTTCGCCGGCAGGTTGGGCCGGTCATCAACGACAATCTTGAAGTCGCAGTTGCTGCGCCGCGTGCGCTGGCGGCACTCTGCCTCAGCGACGGGTTCGACCGCATCAACAACAGCAAGGAAGTTGCGCACGGCGGTCCGCCCTTCAAGTTGCGGCGGCACCGCTGCCGCTGCAGGCGTTGGGCCAGATGTATCGGGCGTGCGGCTGGTGGCCACAGGGGCCGCGCACGCCACCATTGCCATGAAGAAAACTGCTGCAACTGCCTGTTTCATCTGCCTGTTCCCTGCTGCTTGCCGGTGCCGTCTTTTTAAGAACGCAGCAAGTCTACCAGAACGCAAGGCGACAACCACCCCTGCGCTTTGCACATTCGCGCGATTGCGATTTCCGGCTGGGCCATCTGGCGCTCAGCCGATAGGCTGATCCCATGTTTACGATTGAACACACATTTGACTGCACTGTTGTCACGCTTGTCGATGAAGGTGCGGCCCCTTTGGGCGAGGACGTGATCATCAACGCGTTTGAGGATTGCGTTACGCTCAGCCAATATGACGCACAACAAGACAAGGTGGTCAAAATCACCATGTCCTTCGCGCAAGTGCGCGATCTGGAGGCCGCATTGGACCTGCCAGAGGGCATTTATCAGTTTGCCGATAAGGACGGTGAAACCGATTAACGGCGCGAGGTGGCATCACTGCCCGATCCACCCTATCTGAGTGGGGATGTGATTACGGAGCCAGAATGCCCACACCAAACGATGCCGCGATGTCCTTCCTGCTGACGAGGCGGTCCCGCCCTGCAAAGACGCTCACCACCCCTGTTCCGGATGCGGAAGCGGTGGAGGTTTTGTTAACTGCCGCTGCGCGGACGCCTGACCATGGCAAGCTGGAACCATGGCGATTTATCGTGCTGGAGCGCGCGGCGCTGCAGCGCCTGGCAGAGCTGGTGCCTGCGCGGGGCAAGGCCCTTGGCATCGACGACGAAAAGGTCACCAAGGCCGTCGCGCAATTTGCAAATGCGGATCTGGCCGTTGCGGTAGTGAGCAGCCCCAAGGCGTCAGACAAGATCCCCGAGATCGAGCAGGTTTATTCTGCGGGCGCGGTATGTCTGTCGCTGCTGAACGCGGCACTTGCCTCTGGCTGGGGGGCGAACTGGCTGTCTGGTTGGGCGTCACACGACCGGGCATTCATCACCGACGGGCTGGGCCTTGCGCCGCATGAGACGATCGCGGGTTTCATTCATCTGGGCACCGAGACCAACGCGCCGCCAGAGCGGCCGCGCCCGGACATCAATGCGATCACAACCTGGGTGTCCGCATGATCTTTGCCGATTTCTTCAAGGCTGTCGCGCAGTTACCGGACCCGCGCTTTCGGCGGGTTTTGTTGCTGGGGATTGGATTGACCATTGCTCTGTTGGTCACCGCTTACGCCGGACTGCTGTGGTTGATCGAGTCGCTGACTGGCGAGTCGATCACACTACCGGGTGTGGGTGAAGTGACCTGGGTCGGAGACCTGCTCGGTTGGGGCTCTCTTGGGCTGATGATCGTTCTATCGATCTTCCTGATGATCCCTGTCGCTTCGGCCATCACGTCGCTGTTTCTTGATGACATCGCCCATGCGGTTGAGGAGAAGCACTATCCCAACCTGCCGCCGGTGCGGCGGGTGCCGTTCTGGGACGGGGTGAAGGATACCGTGAATTTCCTTGGTGTGTTGGTAGGTGCTAACCTGCTGGCGTTCATCGCCTATGCGATGCTGCCGTTCCTTGCGATCCCAATTTTCTATGCGCTGAACGGCTATCTGCTGAGCCGCGAGTATTTCCAGCTGGCCGCGATGCGCCGGATCGGGCGTGAGGCCGCCAAGGAAATGCGGCAGGCCTACGCAGGTACGATCTGGTTTGCGGGTTGTCTGATGGTGGTGCCGCTATCGATCCCGCTGATCAACTTGATTGTGCCGGTGTTAGGGGCGGCAACGTTTACCCATCTGTACCATCGGCTTGCGGCAGACTGACCTCTGGCGTGGCCATCCGGTTAAACCAGTCGATGTCGCGCACAGTGATCAGGCCCGACAGGATGGTCCCCGCGATCACGGCCCAGATGCCGAGTGACCAGAGTGTGGTGAGCCACGCCTTGCGCTTAAGCTGCGGGTCTGCCGGCGCTGAGGCATGCGTGCCTGGCACGACCTCGCCCGCCTCACCTTGCGTCTGCAATCGCAGGGGCAGGACGATGAACAGCACCATGAACCAAATCACGGCGAAGAGGACGAGGGCAGAGACTGGACCCATGGATCATGGCCTTTCGATAGAACTGACCAAGGATGTATCTTTGATTGCGGCAACTGCAAGTGACCTGCGGCGATCAGACTTCTTCAAGCTCCACAAGGCAACCGTTGAAGTCTTTGGGGTGAAGGAACAGCACCGGTTTGCCGTGTGCACCGATCTTCGGTTCTCCCGTGCCAAGCACGCGCGCGCCTTCGGCCTTGAGCTTGTCGCGAGCGGCGATGATGTCGTCGACCTCATAGCAGATGTGGTGAATGCCGCCTGAGGGATTCTTTTCGAGAAACCCGGCGATGGGTGAGCCCTCACCCAGCGGATAAAGCAGTTCGATTTTGGTGTTAGGCAGTGTGATGAAAACCACCGTCACACCGTGGTCCGGTTCATCCTGCGGCGCGCCCACATCAGCCCCGAGGGTGTTGCGGTACTGGGCGCTTGCGGCCTCCAGATCAGGCACTGCAATGGCGACGTGGTTCAAGCGACCGATCATGTGCGGCATCCTTTTGTTTGTGTTGTCCCCTCGTAGGCAGAAAGCCACAGGCGGGCAAGAGAGCGCATCAGCGCACGGCGGGGTTAAGCAATGATTCATCTTGATGTGGCCAAAATCGGATAACGCACATGAGATCGGAGAATCACATGGACACGATTGACAGCCTTTTCGTTCAAAGACCGGCTACCGCAAAACGCCCTCTTCTGGGGCTGACCGTTCTGGTGGTCGAAGACAGCCGTTTCGCATCCGAAGCGATCCGCCTTTTATGCTTGCGGTCAGGGGCGCGGATCCGCCGGGCCGATTGCCTCGCCCATGCAGAGCGGCACCTGAAGGTGTACCGACCGGGGGTGATTATCGTGGATATCGGCCTGCCAGACGGGTCGGGCCTTGCGCTGATTGAGCGTCTGGCTGCGACGACCCCGCGGGTTGAAGTCATCCTTGGCACCAGCGGGGATGATGGCGGTGAAACGGCGGCACTTGCGGCTGGCGCGGATGGGTTTCTGGCAAAACCGGTGGCGTCTTTGGCAACGTTTCAGCAGATCGTGTTGTCGCATCTGCCCCCCGACCGTCAGCCGCGTGGGTTGCGCCTCATCCAGGATGAGGTGGTTGAGCCGGATCGGATCGCCTTCCATGACGACCTGACCCATGTGGCGACGGTACTGGAAGGGGAACAGGAAGGCGCGACAATTGACTATGTAACGCAGTTCCTGCGCGGGGTCGCAGCAAGCGCGCAGGACAAGGACCTGACCCAAGCGGTCACTGAACTGGCAAAACTGCGCAAGGCGGGCGATCCGCTGGGTTCGCCTATTGCGGCGCTGACAGCCTTGGTGCAATCGCGCCTGGCGGAGGCAAGCATTCGCTAGGTGGGCTGTGTTGGGTCAGTTCGGCTTGCGCGCGCTACCAGAAAGCAGGACCGCAAAACGCTGTGACGCAGGTCGATGGGCCTTTCAACGGGTGAAGCGCTGCTTCCGTGAGGCTCTGCCCGAGCCAGCCTGTCGTGTAAGAGAGCGGCAACGGCGGTTGCGGTTTCGGCAGTGATCTGTGCGAAGCCCACTTTGGCGTAGAAATTGATGTTGCCGTAGGTGAGAACCGCCGCGACCGCGCGTCTGGGTCGTGTTGCCTCGGTATGGCGAAGGCGGGCTACCAGAGGGCCGGATCGCGAAACGCCGTGACGCAGGTCGATGGGCCTTTCAACGGGTGAAGCGCTGCTTCAGTGAGGCTCTGCCCGAGCCAGCCTGCGGGGTAAGTGGGCGGCAATGGCGGTTGCGGTTTCGGCAGTGATTTTTGCAAAGCCCTCTTTGGCGTAGAATTTGACGTTGCCGTAGGTGAGGACCACCGCAACCGCGCATTGGGGTCGTGTTGCCTCGGTATGGCGAGGGCGGCTACCAGAAAGCAGGACCGCGAAATGCCGTGACGCTGGTCGATGGGCCTTTCAACGGGTGAAGCGCTGCTTCCGTGAGGCTCTGCCCGAGCCAGCCTGTCGTGTAAGAGAGTGGCAATGGCGGTTGCG
>JAHDEX010000015.1:57701-74572 GCA_020628545.1 Paracoccaceae bacterium
TGTGCGAAGCCCACTTTGGCGTAGAAATTGATGTTGCCGTAGGTGAGGACCGCGGAGACATCCTTTGCGCGCAGTTTGTCCAACCCGTAGGTGATCAGCTTTTGGCCGAGCCCGCGGCCCTGGTGACCGGTCGCAATCGCCATGGGTGACAGAAGGAAGACGACGCGGGGGTCCTCGGGGTAGCGCAACCGGGTGAAGATCACCGCGCCGATGATCTCTGTGTCGGTTTCGGCGGTGCATAACAGACGGTCCGCGGGGTCAACCGTCTCCATCAAATCCTGCGCAAGCTGGCCGACGCGTCCGCCTTCGATGGGCCCTTCGGAGGCTGTGAAGGTGTCCGTAACGATTGAAGTGACGTCTGCTGCGCGCGCAAGGTTGTCGGTTTGGAAGGTGATGGGCTTCGTCATGTGGTCGTGGCTTCAGGATGGATGTTTGCAAACCATTCCGCGGCTGGCTGGCCAAGCGACGCCCTCTTTGCTGCACGATCGGTGGGACGTGAAAGTGGCTGACATAAATTGCCAAGGCCCTACCGTTTTCGGAAGGTTGCGCGTATTGATCTTCATCGGCTTATTCACAACGCGGCCACTTCTGGTCGGCTTGCACAGAACTTCGATAGTCTCACCACTCTAAAGCAGGATATTCGGGCTTTCCGCCATTTGCAGACCCGGGAAAACCGCGCTTTCGATGACGTCGCGGTTCAGGCCAAAGAGGCCTTGCATCACCAGACCGGCGGTGGCGCGGACGTCACCAAGGGGCATCAGGTCGCGGCGGGCGTAGAGGTCGGCCTCGGCCAGGCCGGGCCAAGCGCCTGTGACCTGCCCACCGCGCAATGCGCCACCAGCATAAAGAAGCGCGCCGCCGGTGCCGTGGTCGGTGCCGCGGGTGCCATTTTCGCGGGCGGTGCGACCAAACTCGGTCAGGCAGAGCACGGCGGTTTTCTCCCACACCGGGCCAAGACCCGCGCGGAGCGTGAGGATCGTATCGGATAGGGCGGTCAGGGCGCGCGGGATGTTGCGGGCCTGATCCTGGTGGGTGTCCCAGCCGCCGAGCGAAAAGCTCGCAATGCGGCTTTCGCCGAGAAGACGGGTCACGGCGAACTCGGCAAGCTTTGTGTGGTTGCCGCCCGTGACCGCCGCCATCATGCTATCACCCATCATGTTTTCGGTGATCGCCTCAATGTTCTCGGCGTCGGCTTTCAGTTGATCAGTGATCACCACCGCCTGCCCCATTGCGTTGCGGAACAGCGGGTCATCGTGGACCACAACGTCGAGCAGGCGGTGTGCCTGCGCTGACAATTGCAAACGCGCATCTGGAGACCAGCGGTTGGTCGGTGCGTCACCTTGCAATATCAGCATTTGCTCTTGCCCGATGGCATAGGCGGTTTCTGTCGTTACCCCCGGCACGACCTGCAGCATCCGGTTGAGCCACCCATCGTGGCGGCTTGCGTTTGTGTCAGACGTGCCTGCCTCAAGGATGTCCTGCCCATCAAAATGGCTGCGTTGGTCACGGTATGGCGTTGAAACCGCGTGGACCGCGCCGAAACTGCCGTCGGCCCAAAGCGGGGCCAGCGGGGCGAGGTTGGGGTGGAACTGGTAAAAGCCCGCATCAAAAGGAACATCGCCCTCGGCCATCGTGGACCGCAAAGCCGCATAGTTCGGATCGCCCACGGGGCGTACTACGTCCAAACCATCCATGCCGCCGCGCAGGATGATGACGACAAGGCGATTGTCCCACGGGCCCGCAGCAAGGGCGACAGGCGTGATCAGCGGGCTGGCGGCGGCAGTACAGCCGATTGCGCCAAGGCGGGTAAGGAAGGACCGTCTGTCCATGTCTACCTCCGGTTAAATGCGGCTGAGGCGAAGATCACACCGATGCCTTCGCGTGGGGTTTCGGCAGAGCCAGCGGCAAAGATGACTTCGGGCGCGGCGTTGGGGCCAAGCGCCCAGTGCACAACCTCGCGCGGGTCGGGAAGCGGATCGAGTAAGTGGCGCGGCACACCCATCGCCCAAGAAATCCGGCCCGCCATTGTTTGCGGAATGATCCAATCCTCGGCACGGTCGGCCCAGCCGTCAGGGCCGGTCGGGCGTTGCCACGACTGCCCCATCAGGCGGAGCGGATTGAAAAGGTAGCGCCGGTATTCCTTGGTGTCAAAGCTGGCGATATCAGCGCTTTGCAGCCCCAAAGCCCGCAGGCCACCAACAATGAAATCGAAGGGTTGCCTGATTTTCTGCGCAGGTTGTGCAAAAGCAGCCGGATGGGAGAGCATTGCTGCGTAGCAGGCCATCAGATCGCCATCAGTTTCGGTGTAAGCCGATGCGATAGCTGCGATCAGTTCGGGTGCCGGGTCATCGGCGACAAAGTGTTGGGCGAGTTTCGTAGCCAGATGCTGTGCGGTTTTCGGGTGGCGGGCGAGGTCGTCGAGGACCGCGTGGATGACATCGAGATCCGGCTCTTCGCTGTAAGTCACGCCGAGGACGGTTTCGGCGCCCGGCTCTGCCCGTTTGGGGTCAAAAAAGCGCCCTTCTGAATTGCTGAAGGTTAGGCCGGTCAGAAGTTCGGCCAATTCGCGGACGTCGGTTTGCGTATACCCGCTGCCGACGCCCAGCGTGTGCAGCTCGAGCATTTCGCGCGCGAGGTTTTCGTTCAAGCCGCGGTTGCTGCGTTGCCCAGACTGGCTATTCGGCCCGACCGATGGCACTTGTTGCAAGTAGATCAACATCATCGGATGGGTTTCAACCGCGCGAAGCATGTCTGCAAATCGACCACCAACGTGGGGGCGAATTGCTTCCTCAATGTAAGGCGAGACGAGGTGACGGCGGTTGCCGCCGGGCATGATCACGGTGAAATGGTCCGCCCAGAAGGCCGTCAGACGCTCTCTGAACCCGTAGGTGCTGTCAATCGCGCGGCTGTAGGTGGCGCGGAGATTGCGTTCCTGTTGGGCTAGTGCCTCTTTGCGCAAGTCATTGACGCGCCGGTCCAATTCATCAAACGCATCAGTTCCCTTGGCCCGGTGGCGGGCGCTGTTGGCGGCGGCTTGGGTGCGAAGCGACGGCTCTGCCTCAGCGTAGGGCGGCAGGACGTGGGCTGCGGCCATGGCATCAGGCCCGGATACTTCGGCAAGGAGGTCCTCCGCGCGCGCGGGCGTGGCGCGATGGGGCGAGAGGCCCATCCCAAATCGGATAACAGCAACATATGGATCAAACGACATATCACACCTCTAGCGCATTATACGCCAGATCGCAGGGGTTCCGTCGTCAGATTTTGCTGCGCGGCAGAAAGTCGCTGCCACGCGCGCAAGTTTTAGCCTTTGAGCTTGTCCATGAAGCCAGCGGCGGCAGTCATCACTACCGCTGCACCTGACACGCCCCAACCGCCGTCGACGGGCAGAACGACGCCAGAGACATATTCGCCCGCATCGGAACACAAAAAGCCCGCGGCCTTTGCGATATCGTCGGGGGTGCCCATGCGTTTTAGCGGCACGGATTTGGTGACCGCATCGCGGATTTGCTCTGTCGGGGCAAGCCGCGCCATGCCTTCGGTGCCATCAATCGGCCCGGGAGAGATCGAGTTGATGCGCACACCTTCGGCGCCCCATTCCAGCGCTAAGGACTTGGTCACCATGTCCACACCTGCCTTTGCAGCGCAGACGGCGGATTGGTGGCTCATCGCGACGAAAGCCTGTGGGGCCGAGATGTTGACAACGCTTGCACCCGGTTTTTTCAGATACGGGAAGCTGGCGCGCATTACGTGGAAGGTGCCCATCAGGTCGATGTCGACCATTGCTTTGATTGCGTTCGGCGAGAGGTCCATGAGACGGCCTGGGACGTTACCTGCCGCGCCGGAGATCAGGTTGTCGATGGGGCCGCCGAGTTTTTCGGAGACTTCAGCAAAACCGGCTTCAACAGACGCAAAGTCGCGCACGTCGAAGGATACGCCAAATGCGTCAGAGCCGAGGCCTTGCAGTTCTGCGACCGCGGCGTCCACCTTCTTTTGGCTGCGCGAGGCAACCACAACGCGCGCGCCCCACTGGGCAAAGCCTTTGGCGATGCCAAGGTTGATGCCGCTGGTGCCGCCGACAACAAACACGTTCTGTCCTGAGAAGTCGAACGTCATGGTCATGGGTATTCCTCCGCTAGTTCAAGCCATTAGTTGCAGCGCTTCGATCAGAGGTTTGTCCTCTTCCTCCATCAGCGCAAGGATGTGTTTATGCAGGCGACGCTTGTGTTCGCCAAAGATCGGGCGGGCCTTGGCGAATCCTTCGGCAAAGGCCATCGCCTGTGCGAGCGTGTCTGCCGGGTCGTCGCCCACCCCTTCAATCACGCTATCAGCCAGCAGGTCCGCTGCCGTGGCGCGTTCGCCGGTCAGTTGCATGCGGTTCACACGGTGGTGCGGCAGCGCCTTTTTGATCGTGGCGTTCATGCTGGGCAGGAACGGGATTGAGATGTCGACCTCCGGAAAGCAGAAATAGCCACGATCGCCGCGCATGAACCGGAAGTCGCAGGCACAGGCCAGAATTGCGCCATTACCAAAGGCATGGCCGGTGATGGATGCGATGACGGGGAAAGGCGCGGTCAGAAGACGCGCAAAGACATCGTTCATTCCGTACATGAAGCCTTTGATATCATCATGGCGCTTCTCGCGCAGGGCGCTGTTGAGAAAGTTCAGGTCAACGCCTTGGCTGAAGTTCTTTTCGTCCGATGACGTGATCACCAGCGATTTGATGGTCTTGTCGGCGGTTGCTTGATCAAGCGCGTCCAGCATGGCTGCGGCGAAGTCGGGGTTCTGGCGGTTTTCACCATTGGTCAGCGTCACGAGCGCGGTTTTGCCCTGCGTTTCATAGGTAAGCAATGACATGGCGACCTCCCCGTCTTGTGCTGGGGCCATGTTCACCGAATGCGCAAAGGACGCCAGCCGTAACGTGGCGTCCCGGAGGTGAGAAAATTGACGTGCGCGTCAACCTCGTGGGTTTAGCCGGCTTTTGCGCGGATGGCGCGTTCCTCGTCGATGACTTCTTGCGGGAACTGGCTCATGAAGCAGCAGCAGACGCCTTCGTCGATCATCGTGCGCGGGCCATGCGGGTGCGCGATGTGCTGGTAGACACCGTGGGAATGACCGTGGCTATGGTCGTGCCCGTGGTGATGGTGATGATGGTGGCCATGGCTATGGTCGTGATCATGATCGTGGTCATGGTCGTGCGCCTGTGGGCCTTCGTCATCATCCGGATCGCGGAATTCGGCGTGGTGGTGGTGGACGTCGACCTCTCCTTTCGCGAGGCGGTCTTTGAAAGAGGCCATCAGGTCAACGGAGTCTGACAGGCTGCCGAGGCGGGCTTCTTCGATGCGTTCGATAAAAGTGTCGATCACATGGTCCTGATCGCGCAGGTACATTGCTTTCATGAACTGTACGTCGGGGGCAGTTTCCGCGACGCGGTCCACGTATCCATAGATGCGGTTGATCAGCTTGCCGGTGAACAGGAAGTACGGGGCGACGACGATTTTCTTGAAACCCAGCTTCAAGGCCATCTCTAGCCCGCGCCCGACGGAGGGGTAGGTCACACCGGAATAGACGGTTTCGGACCAGCCGAAGCCGAGGTTTTCGCTGACGATACGGGTCAGGCGCGCGGCTTCTGCGTTGGCGAGCGTGTCGGAGGTGCCGCGTCCAACGACGACGAGCATCGTGTCGTAAAGCTCTCCGGGGTGGACATGGTCTTTTCCGAGCGCATCAAGCACACGTGCTTCAAACGCGGCGATCATTTGGGGGTGCAAGCCCAGCTCGCGCCCGTATTTGACGCTGATGCCGGGGGTCTTTTCCTGAAAGGTCGTCAGGACAGAGGGGATATCGTTCTTGGCGTGGGTGGCGGCAAACAGCATGCCGGGGACAGCGACAATCTCAGTGACGCCCGCGTCGACCAGTTTGTTCAGCCCCATGTGGATGTTGGGGGCGGAGTATTCGAGAAAACCATGTTCCACTGGCAGGTCGGGAAAGCGGGCGCGGATGCCTTTGGCCAGCAAGCCAAACTCTTCTTCTGCAGCCTTTGACCGGCTGCCGTGGCCGCAAATCATGATCCCAAGTTTTGACATGATATCCCCCTGATCCGTTTGCCCCTTGCTGCACCATTGCGCAGGGCGGGTGAAGTCCAAAAGCGACCAATCGCACTGAAGCGCCGCTGCGCCTGCGTGGTGTCATCGGGTGGCCTGTGCTAACGCTTGTAAAACGCTTGGGACAGTGGCGGACGACGTGGCGCTTGGTGGGAAAAACATACTTCTTCTGGGGGCGACAGGGACGATTGGTCGCGCCACGGCTTTGGCCTGTCAGGATGACGGGCATCATGTCGCTTGCGTTGTGCGACCGGGCAAGGATGTCCCACCCAAACTGGCAGGGGTTGAGGTGATTGTTGGGGATGTGACCGACACTGACACCATGAGAGAGACCGTGTTTGGTGCGCGCGCCTTTGACGTTGTGGTGTCCTGTCTCGCCTCACGCACGGGCGCGCCGGATGATGCTTGGGCAATTGATCATCAGGCCAATGTCACAGCGATGATGGCAGCGCGGGATGCCGGTGTCGGGCAGTTCATTTTTCTGTCCGCGATCTGCGTGCAGAAACCGAGACTTGCCTTTCAACATGCAAAGCTGGCGGCGGAGGAGGCTTTGGTCGCCACTGGCATGCCTTACTCGATCGTCAGGCCAACCGCGTTCTTTAAATCCCTGTCGGGGCAGATTGCGCGGGTGCAATCGGGAAAACCATTTTTGATGTTTGGCGACGGGTCACTGGCATCCTGCAAGCCGATTAGTGATGCAGACCTGGGGCGATTCATTAGCGGGTGCATTGATGCGCCTGCCCGCCTTAATCGCATCCTGCCAATTGGGGGCCCCGGCCCCGCGATTTCGCCGTGCGATCAGGCGGCGTACTTGTTTGAGAAGCTGGAGAGGCCACTGCATGTCAAACGGGTTCCGCTGGCGATGATGCGGGGAATTGCGGGCACGCTGTCGTTTGCGGCGCGTGTCGTTCCGTCGCTTCGGGCGAAAGCGGAGTTTGCGCGGATTGGGCTTTATTACGCCGCAGAGTCGATGCTCGTGTGGGATGAGGCGGCGCAGGCATATGCAGAGGACGCGACACCGTCCTTTGGGAAGGATCGCCTGTTTGACTATTACGATGCGCTTCTGACGGGAGAGGCGGAGGTCGAACGCGGCGCGCATAGCGTCTTCTAACGTTGCAGCGCCTTTCGGACGTCGGCACGGTAACGCGGGGTGAAACCAATACGGATCGCTTGCAATAACACGATCAGAAGCCCCGCCAGGATCCCTTCCCAGAGTGGCAGAAGGTCGACGCTTTCGCGCAAGAGCAATGCTGCTCCGGCGGCACAAATGGCGAAGATGAGATCCGCACCCAAAGCGTCCTTCAAGGTCGATAAGGTGATTGGTGTGTGTGCAACGATGACCATCGGCATATAGACCAGCGCGACAATTACCTGCGCCACCATGATGCATCCCACAAAGGTGATCAGGTCGAAGCGGCTTGCGAGAACCATCACAGCGATCAGGAAAAGAGACGCGCCAAGCCGTGCTTTGACAAGGGTTTTGCTTTGCCCAAGCGCCACCAGCACCCAGCTGCAGATGTCCGCGCTCACAACAGTCAGCGGGAACACGGCGAGCCACCGCATAATCGGAATGGCATCAACCCAATCGGGGCCAAGCAGCGTGAGAACGATCGCGTCGGGCGCCACGAAGATCACCAAAGCGATCGGCATGAGAATCAGATTGCTGCGGGTGAGCTGCCGGACATACATCGCGCGCATACCTGCGGGGTCATCCTGAAGACGGGCGAGCGATGGCACGAAAGCCCCTGCGAGCGGGCCAACAATACGCCGACGTGGCATCTGCGCGAGGCTGAATGAGCGGAAGAAAAGGCCTGCGGCGGCCTCGCCAAATGCGCGCCCAATAACGACCGTCGGCAGTTGCGCGGTGATTTCATAAAGCAGGCGGTCAACTGACAGCTGCCCCCCGAAAGTGAGCGCGTTGCGCATGGTCCGAAAATCTGCGCGCCACGGGCTGGTTGGGCGCCATTTTACAAGCCAAAAGAAGGCGAGAACGGTCACGGCTTGCGCGGAAACGATCTGGATGATCAAGGCCCACGGCCCCGCACCAGCAAGCGCGGCAAAAATCGCGAGCACAGAACTTGCGATCACACCAGCAAACCCGCAGCGTTCAACAATGTGGATTTCCATGCGCCGCCGCAAAATCGCGACGTAGGGGACGGCAAGAATAGTTATAAAGATGTACGGCGCGACACCCAGCACCAGGACCGTGAGCGCAGGCGCGTCATAGAAACCAGCGATGGTTGGCGCGCATGCAATTGCGAGTAGCGTCATACCTGCGCCAAAGGCGCAATTGATCCAGAAGAGCGCCGAGACTTGCCGGTGAGTAATCTCTTTTCGTTGAACGATCGCTTGCGGCAAACCAAATTCTGCAAAACCCGTGAGGACGACAATCACCGGAAAAATCATCGCCACCAGGCCCTGCTCTTCCGGTGGCAGAAGCCGCGCCAAAACGGCGGTTGTCGCGATGGAGATGACAAGGCGAATGATTGAAAAGAGAAGCACGGTTCGCGCCGACCGCCCCGTTTTCGAGGCAAGATCAGCTTTCAAGCCACCCACCTGGAAGTAGGCATCCTTTGCCGCATCAGTCAGCGGAGCAACCATCCGCTAGCTCTGCGCCTGTGCCGTCAACCGCATGGGTCTGTTGACAAATGCGAGCGCCGGGCGTTCCACCCAGTGCCACGATAGAACCGCGAGGGCGATCGGCATGGCATCCGATACCAGCACGGCCACTGCGGGGACCGCTCTGATCAGGTTGAGATTGTTGTCGCGCCCGTGCGCATGCTCGCTCAATAGAGCCATTTACCGTCTCGTTCGGCCGTTCCGGCCGCCTTATGCGCACTTCCCTTTTGACGGAATACCCATTGAAAACGCACCTGCGCGGCGGTGGTCGTTCGCAACACAACTAAGGGACGTTTTGACGGGTACCCTGCCCCATTTTAGACACGATGGATTGTTAATGCTTTATTAACAATCGTGCCGCGCAACGCGGATATTTTCAGCTTGAGTGACGAGCCGCTCTGACAATGACATCTGTGCCCTATCACGGTACCGCGCAGCAGACTGCGAAAGCCGGGGCGTCCGCGACTGATGCCGTGGGCTCTTGGGCTTTGCCATTGTACATGGTGACCACGCTGCTGCCCCTATCAATTACCCTGCTGAGCCTACGTTTGACCCCCCTGCGGGTTTTGCTTTTGGCCCTCTTCATCCCGTTTCTAATCCGCATCGTGCGTGGCGAGGCGGGTCGATTCACGGTCATCGATGTCTTGATGATGCTGCATGCTGCCTGGATCACGCTGGCACTTGTCGTTGTCCACGGCACGTCGAAAATCCCGTTTGCGGGTATCACGATGGTGGAACTTGTGGGCGGTTACCTGATGGGACGCGTTTTGATACGCAACGCAGAAGACTACCTGCGCTTCGTCAGGCTCATGGTGGCGGCAATGTTGTTTTTGCTGCCTTTCGCTGTGCTGGAGCTTTTGACTGGCCGTATCCTGATCGCAGAAATCATCGGCATCGCGTTTGAAACAATCTCGCGCGCAGACAGCGCGACTGCGCGGATGGGGCTTGAGCGGGTCTATACCGTGTTTGAACATCCAATCCTTTATGGCTTGTTTTGCAGCATCGCTTTTGCGAACCTTTACTATCTTGTCGGACGCACTTTTCTGTTTCGGTGGGGCGGGCTGTCGCTGACCACATTCATGACGTTTGCCTCGCTCAGCTCTGCCCCACTGCTTGCCTGTGGCTTGCAGGGCGGGATGATCCTGTGGGACCGGATCACACGCGGCGCATGGACCATCTTTGTTGTCCTTGGGGTCGTTGGCTACGTCACCGTGGATGCTCTATCGAACCGGACGCCCATCACCATTCTGATCGAAACCCTGACCTTCAACGCCGGAACCGGTTGGACCCGGATCGCAATCTTTGAGTGGGGTATTCAGAACGCCATTGACCACCCCCTGTTCGGGATCGGCTTTAACGATTGGGAACGACCGCAATGGTTGACGGACTCGGTTGATAACTTCTGGTTGCTGACGACGATGCGTTTTGGCTTCATTTGCGCGGGCTTTCTTGTCGCGGCATTTGTCGTCCATATCATCGCGACGCTACGGGCAACGATCGAAGATCCAAAGGTCAAACTGCTCAGGACCGGCTATCTGATTGCGCTTCTGGCGACCTGTTTTTCAATGGTCACAGTGCACATTTGGGGCGCGGTGGGTGTTTTTGTGATGTTTTATCTCGGTGCCGGCAGCTGGTTTTATACCGCGTCACACGACACCGAAGATGATAGGCGAGAAGTGGACACCGAGGACGCACCGACCGGGCCAGTTTTCAGCCGCTTCTCCGCCGCGTCAGTGCACCGAGTGACGACAAGCGGACCTGCACGTCCGGCGCCTCAGCCACACCGTCAAGACGCCGCGACGCCTGCGCCTTACGCGCGGACATTCGAATGAAACTGAGTGGACCCCCGCACTTATGACCCACGTGACCGTTGTCATCCCCTGCTACAATCGCGAAGCGACAGTCGCGCGCGCAATTCAAAGCGTTCTTGACCAAACGCATCGCGACATTGACGTGATCGCGGTCGATGATGGGTCAACGGACGGAACACTGGAGGTTTTGAACCGCATTGAAGACCCCCGTTTGCGGATCATTTCAAACGATTGCGCGAAAGGTGCATCGGGTGCCCGGAATGCGGGCGCGCGGCAGGCTTTGGGTGACTGGATCGCGTTTCAGGACAGTGATGATATTTGGTTGCCCGAAAAACTCTCCCGGCAGATCGAAAAAATTGAAAACGGCGATTGGGTGGCCGTTTACTGCGGGATGGAGATCGTCGAAGGTATGGGCGACGCCAAGCGGCGCGTCGGGCTGATCCCGTCTGATCGCAGTATGGCACTTGAGGGCGATCTGCGTCCCGGGCTGGCCCTTACAAGCATTGTCTCTACCCAGACCCTGATGATCCGCACAGATGTGTTTCAAGCTGTCGGCGGCTTTGATACCGCCTTTACGGCTCTCATCGATTGGGAGTTGATGTTGCGCGTGGCCGAGCATGGTGATGTGGGATTTGTCGACGACGTTTTGGTCGAACAAAGATTGTCTGAGAATTCAATCACCAATTCGACTGAGAAACGGTTGAATGCGCAGGAAAACATTCTGACGAAGCATCACGATTTGCTGGGCCGCTATCCCAAGGCCCTTGCCAAACATCATCTGCGCATAGCGGGTGCGCATCGGCGATTTGGGAATCTGGAAAAGGCGTCAGAGCATTTGCGCCATGCCCGACAGATCGCGCCTTTTTCCGCGAAGTCTCAGATCCTGCCGATCTGGCTACGGGCCAGACAGATGTTTGACGACTAGGCTACTTTCCCTTCCAGACCGGGTCCCGCTTTTCGGCAAAGGCGCGGGCGCCTTCCAGTTGGTCTTCTGAGGTGTAAAGCGTTTCGACCGTTTTGAACTGGCTGCGGGTGATGCGGTTCATGGCGTCCTGGAACTTCATGTCTTCGGCCTCGCGCACGACCTCCTTGATCGCGGCCATCACCAGCGGCGGGCCGCTTTCGAGGAGGCGGGCAAGGTCCCAGACATTGGCTAACAGGTCTTCGGGTGCCACGACCTCGCGCAGGAGGCCCCAGCGGAGCGCTTCTTCCGCGTCGAACCACCGACCTGTCAGCAACAGATCCATGGCAACATGGTATGGGATGCGTTTGGGGAGTTTGACAGAGGCCGCGTCGGCGACGGTGCCGGAGCGGATTTCTGGCAAGGCGAAGGTGGCTGTGTTGGAGGCGACGATCAGGTCGCAGCTGAGCGCGAGTTCCAGCCCGCCGCCACAGCAGATGCCGTTCACGGCGGCAATGACGGGTTTGTTGAGGCCGGGGAGCTCCTGCAAACCACCGAAGCCGCCTACGCCATAGTCGCCGTCAACTGCATCGCCGTCGGCAGCGGCTTTGAGGTCCCAGCCCGGGCAGAAGAACTTGTCGCCTTCGGCCCGCATGATCGCTACACGCAAATCCGGGTCATCGCGGAAGTCGCGAAACGTCTCGCCCATGATCCGGCTGGTGGCGAGGTCAATCGCATTGGCCTTGGGCCGGTCGAGGGTGACCTCAAGAATGCCCCCTTCGCGCCGGGTCTTGATCGGGGTGTCGGTCATGTGCGGGCCTTTCGGATCAGGGCATCAGCCGCCACGGCACCGCTTTCGCGGACTATGAGCGGGTTGATCTCAACTTCGGTCAAAGAGGGGTCGCCCTGCAAGAGGTCTTGCAGGCAGAGGATGATGTCGATGACGGCATTCACGTCTGCCTTGGGGCGGCCGCGATAGCCGCGGAGCAAGGGGGTGAGCTTGAGTTGGCCAAGCGCTCTCATGATGTCATCGGCGGTCACGGGCAAGACGCGCGTTTGCGTGTCGGCGAGGAGTTCCGCCTCAGTGCCGCCAAAACCCAGCATCACGGTCGCGCCATAGATCTGGTCGCGTTGGACGCCGATGATCAGTTCGGCGACAGTGCCGGTGACCATTTCTTCGATAAGGTAGCCGGTGGCGCCCGGCATTTCTGCGATTTCGGACAGGTTAGTGACGCCCAGGCGCACCGCTCCTGCTTCGGTTTTATGGGCAAAGCCGAGGCCTTTGACGGCGAAGGGTGCAGAGAGTGCGGTGGCCGTCGTGCGGGCTGTGTCCAACGACGCCGCGATGACATGGCGCGGGACGGGGATGCCCGCTTGGGCAAGCAGTGCCTTTGCCTCTGCTTCATCGAGCATGATCGTGTCTACATCCGGTGCGGGGAGCCATGGTGCCCACGTGCTGGTGTGAATGCTGCTTGCGGCTTCAACGGCTGCTAATGCTGTTTCAATCCCGTGCAATGTGACAACGCCTTCGGTCATCAGGCGTTCGGCGCGCACCTCGTCAATGTTTTCGGGGAGCGATGCGACAGCGAAGGCGGGTTTGCCAGTGATTTTGGTTGCTGCCGCGATGGCTTCGAGGGCCGGCTCAAACGATGCCGGATCGCAGCGGTCGCGGCGGGGCGGGTCGATGATGTAAAGGCCCGCGTCATAAGGGTGCAGAGTTTCGGCGAAGACGGCGGTCGTCTTCGCGAGATCGCCCCAGATGAAGGTGTGGTAGTCGAGCGGGTTGCAGAGGGTGACGAGTGGGCCGAGGACCTCGGCTAGGTTTGTTTGTTGGTTCTCTGAAAGAGGGGCGAAGTCGAGAGCGCGGGTGTCGGCGAGGTCAGCGACGAGGCCAGCCTCGCCCCCAGAACAAGCCAATGCACAGACGCGATTGCCTGTCAGCGGGCCATGGACGTTCAGGATTTTCAGTGTCTCGATTAACTCAGCCGGGGTGGCGACGGAGGCGATGCCTACCTGCCGCAGGTAGGCTTCTGACGCGGCATGGGTGCCGGACAGGACTGCGGTGTGGGATGCGACGGCGGCGACGCCACCGGCGCTGCGCCCGGATTTGAGGATCACTGTCGCTTTGCCTTTTGCCAAGGCCGCTTGGGTCACTTGCGCCAGACCGGCGGGGGCCTCAAACCCTTCGGCGTAGATGCCCAGCGCCGTCACGCGATCATCCGCCAGCATCGCCTCGGCCAGTTCCGCCATGCCCGTTTGGGCAGCGTTGCCGAGGCAGGCAACGTAGGCCACGGGCAAACCGCGGGCCTGCATCGTCAGGTTGATCGCGATGTTGGAGCTTTGGGAAAGGATCGCCACCCCTCTGTCGCAGCGCCGCGCGCCATGCTGGTCGGGCCAGATCACAGCGCCGTCGAGCATGTTCAGCAGGCCATAGCAGTTGGGGCCAAGGATCGGCATGTCGCCCGCTGCTGCCACAAGCGCGTCTTGCAAGTCGCCGTCCCCGGTTTCGGCCCAGCCGCTGGCGAAACAGATCGCGCCACCTGCGCCCATGTTGGATAGCGCTGCGATGACGTCGACCGTGGCGTGGCGGTTCACGCCGACGAAGGTCATGTCGGGTGCGCTCGGCAGGTCGGCGAGCGCCGGGAAACAGGGCTTGCCGCCGATGTTAGTGCGAGTTGGATGGACCGGCCAAACGTCGCCATCAAAGCCAATCTTGTCGCATTGTTCGATCACGTTTGCGGCCCAGCCGCCGCCCAGCACGGCAATCGACCGGGGTCGCAATAGGCGCGAAAAGTCCTTCGCCATCAGGCGCCTAAAGGCCGAAGCAAATCCCGGCTGATGATGTGGCGCTGGATTTCAGAGGTGCCGTCCCAGATGCGTTCGACTCTCGCGTCGCGCCAGAAGCGTTCAATTGGAAAGTCATCCATCAGGCCCATGCCGCCGAAGATTTGCAGCGTTGTGTCGGTGACCCGCGCGAGGGCTTCTGACGCGTAGAGCTTCGCGGAAGCAATTTCGCGGTTTGCGGGGAGCCCCTCATCCAGCCGCCAGGCGGCGGCGAGTGTCAGCCAGTCTGCCGCGTCAATCTCAGTGATCATATCGGCGATCTGGAAGCTTATGCCTTGGAACTTCCCGATCTTCTGGCCGAATTGTTCGCGCTCTGCCGCGTAGTTGAGGGCGTAGTCGAAGCACCGCCGGGCGCGGCCGACACTGAAAGCGGCGACGGTGATGCGGGTGGCGTAGAGCCATTCGTTCATGACTGCGAAACCACCATCGACCTCTCCCAAGACCTGCGCGTCTGGCAGGCGGCAGTCGTCGAACGTGAGGATGCAGTTCTTGTAGCCTTTGTGGCTGACGGAGTTGTAGCCGTCGCGCACCTCAAACCCCGGTGTGCCGCGATCGACAAGGAAGGTGGTGATCCGTTTCTTCGGCCCCTTGGGTGTATCATCAACACCTGTGGCGATGAAAACGATAAAGAAGTCAGCGTGTTCCGCACCAGAGATGAAGTGCTTTGATCCATTGATCACCCAATCGCCGCCGTCGCGCACCGCTTGGCATTTCATGCCGCGCACGTCGGACCCCGCGTCGGGTTCGGTCATCGCAAGTGCGTCCATCCGTTCACCGCGCACAGCAGGCAGCAGATAGCGTTCGCGTTGCTCATCATTGCACGCCATCAGGATGTTTTGGGGGCGGCCAAAGAAGTGCGTCAGCGCCATGGAACCGCGCCCCAACTCCCGCTCAACCAGCGTGAAGTCCAAGTGCGAAAGCCCTGCCCCGCCGACACTTTCCGGGAAGTTGCAGGCGTAGAACCCGAGGTTGATACACTTGCGCTTGATCTCTTCGCCCAGCTCATGCGGGACGTGGCCGGTGCGCTCGACCTCGGCCTCATGCGGGTAGATTTCCTTTTCGACGAAAGCGCGGACCGTATCCACGATCATCTCTTGCTCTTGGCTTAGTCCGAAATGCATGCCGTCTCCACGCGTCAGGGCTTGCGTCATCAGACCGACTAACTACGGTGCTTGTCGTGCGGGATTGGGTGGCGGCCATGCAAAGTTCGACAAAAACCGACCGATGGGGGGCGTCGTTTGACGTGCTGCTGTTCCCATCGTTTTCAAACCATTGTCTGGCCAACGTGGTCGAGCCACTGCGGGCGGCGAATACGTTTGTGCGGCAGGACTTTTACCAGTGGCGGTTTTTGACTGTTGATGGTGCCCCTGTTGAAAGCTCCAGCGGGATGCATGTCGCGCCCCATGCGGCGCTGAAAGACGCATCCGGCGACAGCCTCGTGGTGATGCCGTCTTACGGGTTTCGCGACTTTGAGCGCGGCGCCATACCCGGTTTGATGCGACAGGCGGCGCGGCGCTATAAGTGCCTGATCGGGATGGATACGGGCAGTTGGTTGCTGGCGCGTGCGGGGTTGCTGGACGACCGTCGCGCGACGATTCATTGGGAGGAGTTGACCGGATTTGCTGAGGCTTTTCCACAGGTTGACGTGCTGCGTGAACGTTATGTGCTGGATGGCGACCGCATTACCTGTTCAGGCGCAATGGCGGCGTTTGATCTGGTGCTGCATATGATCAGTGTGCAGCATGGGGCGTTGCTGGCGGTCGACGTGGCACAGCTTTTCATGACGCGCGACTCTGCCCGGTCCCACGCGAGCAGCCTGCGCAGCGGGAGCCGCATAGTGGATCGCGCGATTGGTCTCATGCAGGAGAACCTCGAGGACCCACTGCCGATTGGCCAGATCGCGCGGCATTTGGGGGTGACGCAAAAAACGCTTGAAACCCGGATGCAGGCAGAGATGGCCTGCACCCCGCAGCAGATGTACCAGCGGCTGCGGCTGAACCTGGCCCGCAAACTGGTGTTGGATACGGATTTGTCAGTGAGTGAGATTGCGTTGCGCAGCGGGTATGAGAACGCAAGCGCGATGACCCGCGCGTTCAAGGCGAAGTTTGACCAGACGCCGCGCTTGATGCGGGCGAACGTGACATGAAATGGGCGAAGACCGCATGATTTTTGGCGAAACCTGCGGGATTATCTTTGGCAAATTCCGTCTAGGATTTCGCAACCGATTGGGAGAGACCAGATGCCGCTGACCATGAACCGCAATGTCTTTATCACCTGCGCCGTCACCGGCTCTGGCGGCACACAGGACAAGAGCCCCCATGTGCCACGCTCTCCCGCTCAGATTGCCGCGTCGGCGATTGATGCGGCGAAGGCGGGGGCGGCGATTGTGCATTGCCATGTGCGCGATCCGGAAACGGGCGTGCCGAGCCGTGATCTGGCGCTTTACCGTGAAGTGACGGAGCGCATCCGTGATGCGGAGGTTGATGTGGTGCTGAACCTGACAGCCGGCATGGGAGGCGACATGGTGTTTGGCGGCGTCGAAAGCCCCCTGCCCACGGTGGCTGGCACCGACATGGTCGGCGCGACGGAACGGATGGC
>JAHDEX010000076.1 GCA_020628545.1 Paracoccaceae bacterium
CACGATCAATTCTCTGCAAAGTTGTCGGCAGTTTTGTCGCAACGGCCTCGCTTGGCGCCTGTACCCTTCCACTGATCTACCAACCGCAACCAGAGCCGGTTGAGACAGTCGTCGCCCCGGCGCCGGTCGTTGCACCCGCACCAGTCGCCACGAGTACCTCAAGCGTCCCACGCGCCGTAACGCCAATCCATGCAGCTGCTCCTGCGCCTGTTCTGACCCAAAACGACATCGCGCGTCAGCGCCGCCAAGAAGCGGCGGAAGCGACGCGTGCAAGAAACAGTGCCGAAAGTGGTGGTAGTCGGAGCCGCGATAGCAACGACGATGATGATGATGATGATCAAAGCGGCGGTTGGACCCCGAGCTAAGGAGACCGATATGCGACATCTTTCCCTTCGCGCCGCCCTTTTGTCGTGCTGCTTGGCGTCTGCCACCACGGTGGCTGCGCAGTCGAGCCATTATGTTGATGCGCTGGTCAGTCAATCAACCGAGATCAAGCCGTTGCGCAGTTTCGATATCGAAACACGCGCCGCGCATCGCTATGCGATTGTGATCGGCAACTCTGACTACAACGCCATACCTGATCTGCCGAATGCGGAGGCTGATGCTGATGTCATGGCTGACTTTCTGCGCGGCCAAGGCTACCGCGTGCAGCACCACAATGACATCACGAAACGCGGGTTCGAAGACGTCCTGCGCCGCGTGCTGTTTGACGTCGATCAGGACACAGAAGTGGTTGTCTTCTTTGCGGGACATGGATTCCAGATCGGTTCTGAGAACTATCTCGTACCCGTCGATGCAGACCTCGATACAGTTTATGATATCCCGTTTGAGGCTGTATCGCTCGGCAGTTTGGTGAGCATTATCGGTTCTCGTGCGCGCTTGCAGGTCGTGATCCTTGATAGTTGTCGCGACAATCCTTTCGCTGGAAGGGCCGCATTGACACAGATGGGTCGCGACTTGCGGGAAGCGCGGACGGGATTTTCGTCGCTTGCTGCCCCCCTCAACTCGATGCTGATCTACTCGACGTCCCCCGGCGCGTTGGCCTTTGACGGGGAAGGGGACAACAGCCCTTTCACCGCAGCTTTAGTATCAGAGGCGTCGGAAGAACCTGACGCTTTGATCAAAGATGTTTTCGAAGGCGTGCGGCGGCTGGTCTATCAAGCCACCGACGGCCGCCAAGTGCCATGGGACAGTTCCACATTGGTAGAACCGGCGAGCTTTGGTCTCGGCGCTGCACTTTCACGTCCGCTGCCGGTGGAAATGTCGGGCGGCGGTATTACGCGGGGCCTGGCACGGATTACCGATGATCCTGATAATGCGATCGTGCCTGCTGACGGGTTGCCGCTCACCGGCACAGTCGAAGCTGACTTTGTCCCACAGGTCGATATCGGCCCAGTTTTACAAGACGTGCTCAACCTTGCGACAACAGATCAAGTAGTGATCGAGGAGGGCCCGGCGACAGGTCGCCTCGTGCTGCGCGGCGCGGATGGCCGTTTCAAAGACGTTGTGGGCGAAAGCCTGAGTGCTGACGACATCAGCGCTTTGATGCTCGAAAACGAGTCCGTTCAGATTCCCACCTTGTCGCTGAAAGACGGCCGCATCGCCGATGGCATCAAGCTTTCGGTCAATAGCGTGTCGCAAAGGGTTGGGCTGTCACTGACACCCAATGCTTGCGATTTCCATGCCGGAGATCACCTTGATCCGGACGGCATGGGCATCACGCGCTATCCCAATGAGCTTGAGCCAGAACTAGCGCTTGCTGCATGCGAAGCCGCAGTCAGTGCGGCACCCGAGGTGGGGCGATTCCACTATCAACTTGGCCGCGCCTATAGCGCGTTGCGTCGACCCGATGATGCAATTGCCGCCTATACAAAGGCGCGCGACCTCGGCCACACCCGAGCGTGGGTTGCGCTCGGTCAGGCCATTCAGGCGAAAGAAGCCTTGCAAGGTGGCAAGTTCAACCAAGAGGCCCCGGAAGAGGTTTTGCAACTGTTTGCCCGCGGCGTGGACGAAGGTGACCCCTATGCCTTCTACGCGCTGGGTCGTCAGATGATGCGTTATGGCGGCACGAACGAGATCGAGGTCGAAGGATATGACCTGATCATGCGGTCACTTGAGGTCGGCCACACATTCGCAATGAACGAGCTGGCGTCGTTCTATCTGGACGAGGACAGTGAGTTCTTTGATGGCGAACGCGGTTTGCGGTATCTGCGCGAGAGCGCGGCGCGCAATGACATTTACGGATATAACGCCCTCGGTCTCGCCTACTTGCGCGGCCGCGCCGGGCTTGAACCGGACGATGCAGTCGCCTTTGAACTTTTCACGCAAGCCTCTGCAGAGGGGCATCCGTTTGCGCCGTTCAATATCGCACGTATGTACCGCGATGGGTGGTCTGGCGGGGCGTCTGACTTGAACGCGGCTGTCGCTTGGTTCTCCACTGGGTTGAACCGAGGACATGCACTTGCCGGTGCGCGGGCCGCAGAATTGATCGCGACAGAGAAACCATCCGACTACGACATGTTTGATGCGGCGGTTTTCGCGGCAAAAGCTGCGACATTGCGCAATGAGCGTGCCGTTGGCATCGCGCTCGAAGAGCTATCTTACATGTCGCAAAGCGAGATTGACGGCGGTGCCCAGAAACTGATTGCCGAACTTGGCGGTGATATCACCGTCGATGGTGCGTTTGGTCCCGGAAGTCAGGAAGCTATTGCAAACGTACTCGAAGTCCTTGGCGCTGGTCCGGCCGAAACAGACCCGACACAGCGCATCTTGCAACTTGCACGTCTGGCTTGGATGCAATCGACGTTCCGTGTGGATCTATATTGAATGGGGGAGCGCTCTGAATGGGGCGCTCTCTGCTTGCGGTGAGACACACCTCTCAGATATTGACATTTCAAACCTCCATTATTAAATCTAGCTAGATAACTAGCTAGATTGGGTCGCATAAATGATATCCCTTCAGGACGCAAAAAATCGTTTCAGCGCGGTTGTCGATGCCGCGCTTGCAGGTCGCCCACAAGAGGTGTCGCGTCGCGGCAAGCCAGCAGTCGTCGTTGTTTCAAGCGAAGAGTACCATCGCCTTTTGGGCGCTGCGCGTGAGAAGCGGGGAAGCTTCGTCGATCATCTTCTCGGATTCCCGGGCGAAGGTCCTGAGAGAGCAAAAGCCCAACCAAGGGACGTCAGCTTTTGACGTTTATCCTCGATACAAATGTCATCTCAGCAGTACGCCGCGCAGATCGCGCACCGCAAGTTGCTGCTTGGCTCGCACGACAAATCGAGACGGATCTCTACCTCAGTGTCATCACTCTGGGCGAAATCGAACGTGGCATCCGCTTACAGGAGTCCCGAAACCCAGAATTCGCACGTGATCTGCGCGCGTGGTTAGAACGCACTGTCAACCTTTTTTACGACCGTTTGCTTGAATTCACGGCGGCGGATGCGTTGGCGTGGGGTGAACTCTCAGCCCGGATCGGTCATCCCGGCGCAGATCTGATGATCGCAGCCCAGGCGCTTTCAAGAGACGCCACAGTGGTGACTGGCAATGCGTCAGACTTCGCCCCAACCGGTGCACGTGTTGTGGATCCATTCTGACCTGTTGTCGCGGCGATCAAACACTGCCCATACTTGTCGCACTGAGCGTTTGATTTATGCAACATTCCCAACGGACCTTCAATGCGCGCGCAGAAAACCGCCCTTGACGCATACGTAACGATTGTTTCCGATCACGAGTCAAAGTAACCAATGTCCAAATTATTTAGATAATGCACAGAAGTGCTGCCGAGGCGTCCGAGCATTGAAATACATAAGTCCTGAAGCATTTGTGCTGTCGACCGAAGTCGGCCGTCTTGGTTCCTACGATGTTGACGCGCCAGCGTTTCCACCATCGCTGCGTTTTCGCATCGCAAAACGTGTTTTTGATCTCGTTGTGTCGCTTATTTTGTTGCCGGTCATGCTCGTCGTCGGGCTCGCGTTGGTCGTTCTGAACCCGCTCTACAATCGCGGCAGCTTGTTTTTTGTCCAAGATCGAATGGGATATCAAGGAAACGCATTCCCCGCCTACAAGTTCCGCAGTATGACCGCCGGATCGAACGTGTCGCGTGGTGCCTATGACCCGATTGAAGTGAATCGGATTACACCATTGGGCCAGTTTCTGCGCAAATCGCGCCTTGATGAGCTACCGCAGGTTCTCAACGTGTTGCGCGGAGAGATGAGTTTGATCGGCCCCCGGCCAGATTTCTTCGACCACGCCAAAGAATATGTGCAGACGGTTCCTGGCTACAAAGCGCGTTATGCGGTGCGTCCCGGTGTAAGCGGATACGCGCAAACCGAAGTCGGTTATGCCGCCAACCTCGACGCAGTGACCGCAAAAGTGGCCGCAGATCTGTACTATATTCGCAACCGCAGGCTACGCCTTGAGGCATGGATCGTGTGGCGAACCTTGCAGACCGTTCTGGGCCGAAAAGGCGCTTAACAGGCCGCAACGCCGATGCGGATCATCTCCGATCCCGGAATGCGATAAAGACGGCGAAGTTCGAAGCGCGCCTCTTCCATGAACCAAGTCTTCAGGCCTGCGGGATAATGGTCCACGATGATCTGTGATGCTTGCTCAAAGACATCCTGCGGAAGCGGCCGGCCATAACTGCTTGGGCCGTGAAATCCAAAGATAGTGTCAGACGCAACGCACGTCTGTGGCAGGCCCAAAAACATGGTGCACGTCGAATAGCACACATCGCCGACAACCTGGACAGCCTGACCACTCTCTCTGATCTCGCTGATTTGCCGAATCCGGTCGCGCAAATCGCCTCCACGATCATTCCCGATAACAATAGGGGCCCGCGTGCTTGTTAGGTCGGCAAGGGACGCTGCCGGGAAAAGAGTGAGCGCGATTGCGGCGCAGTAACCGATTTTAGAGAGTCTCGAAAATCTTGCTTTGAAGATAGCCATTTTTTGCTCCTGCAATAACGAGCAGGGGCAAGATCACGGACCGCATCCCCTGCGTTTCTGAAGCAGGAATTGACCGGCGGGACGTTAATGACGGGTTGTAAACGGAGTTTTAGTTTTCGTTAATTGAGACGAGTTTTGTGAAGGTTTTCATCAAAGAAGAAAAGCGCCGGATTGCATCCGACGCCTTCTTCATCAAACAGTCAGTCTTTGATCAGTTGGTGCCGTTTGTGCCGCCACCGTTTCCGTTGCCGTTGCCCGCAACAGCTGCTGCAGCAACGCCACCAGCAATCACGAGACCGGGTACAACGAGACCCGCAAAGTTTGTGACTGCAATGCCAGCTGGCAATGTTGCCCCGAGGCCAGCGCCAACGCCGCCACCAGCGCCGACGCCACCACCGGCGCCAATCGGCGCGTTACCGGCAGCACCCTGAGCGGGAATGCAGGTGCCCTGCGGGCCGGTCACAAACCCGCCGCTACATACAGCTTGAGCCATCGTGGCAGCTGGAGCCAAAGTAATGCCGAGCCCCAGCAGAATGGTTGTCATCTTCATTTCGTTACTCCTAAATTTGTTCGCCTCATATCACATGTTGAAAATTCACAAAGCGTTAACGCCACCAGGGCGGAAATTTTGCTCCCACATGTTGCGAAATAACGGTTGGCGACCGGTGGCAGTGCCATCAACACCCTGATCAGCCACAATCCCTCTGTCGGAGGATATTGTCAGCGTGAAACAAAAGCATCCTCTGTGACTGATTATACTCGTAGGTCCGTCGTAGCGCCTTAATCACAAGACGTTTGAGGCTTTGCAACTTTGCGATCCCAATGGACCGTTGTGTCGATGGCAGTCTCCCTTAAGTGATATAAACTTTTCAATACTTCCCCAGCCGACGTTAAGAACTTCGTTTGGGTTTTGTTGTCATCAAGCCTGTGAGCAGCCGGTCGTTTGGCTGCGTGTATTTGTGTGTGAGGCGATTTTTCATGGCGACGATGACGACAGGCCTTGGTGGTCCAGCCGGGTATGGCGAAGGTGTATTCTCGACGACAACGAAGGCGTCCGGAAACAACGACGACGGCACCGTTCAGGTCTCCGTCACATCAGTTTTTGGGTCAGGCGGGATTTCCTACTTCGGCACAAGCTACACAGATATCTACATCAACTCGAACGGGGCCATCGTCTTCGGATCAAGCAACAACAGCTACAATCAAGGGGCCCAGTCACTTTCTGATCCGGCGCTCATGCCTTTCTTTTCCGACCTGGATATGACCAAGGGCGGTGAAATCTATTGGGATCTTGATCCGACGAACGGAACGATCACAGTTACTTGGGATAATGTCTCAACATTTGATAGTAGCGGAAGCAATTCATTCCAGGTCATCTTGACGGCGACCGGTGACGGTGGCTTTGACGTCGAATACATCTACGAAAACATCGGATCAGCGACAGTCAGCGGGAACGTTGCAACTGCTGGATACAGCGATGGAACGTCACTCGTACCGTCAGACGGGTCGGGTGATGCAACAACAATGGAAGGCTACCCTACCTACGATTTCGGCGGGGGTGCAGGGATATATCAAACGTCATTTGCCGCAGCGCAGGAGGTCGTCTCTGGCACTTCTGGAAACGATACCTTTGTCGTGGGCAGTGTGGACGCGGACGGGACTGCTGTCACAGACGGTGACGATGTGATCGACACCGGTGCCGGAGATGACTCCATCAATGCAGGGGCCGGCAATGACCTGATAACTGCTGGTACTGGTGCTGACACGCTGAGCGGCGGCAGCGGTGATGATACGCTATTCGGCGGCGACGGAAACGACACGCTTCTAGGCAACTATGGTTCCGACACCTTTGACGGCGGGGCCGGGATCGACACTGTCGATATCAACAATTCGGACGTGAACTTCTTTGACTTCGATATCGACCTGACCGCAGGCACAGATACTTACGGAAACACCTACACCAGCATTGAAAACGTAGAGGGCGGCCTCGGAAACGACAGGATCGTTGGGACGTCCGCGAATAATACGCTGTCCGGCAACGACGGTAACGATACACTTTCGGGAGAGGGCGGTGCCGATCGGCTGTTTGGCGGCGATGGGACCGATACGCTTTACGGCGGCGATGGAAACGATTCCCTTCTCGGCGGGGATGGGGCGGATGTGGTGTATGGCGGCGCAGGCAACGACACCATTGACTATGCCGTCGGTGGCGACACTCAATTTGGTGGCGACGGAGATGACAATCTGCGCGGCGGTTTTAGTGTGGGCGCTGATGACGCGCTGCTGGATGGCGGTGGGGGAAATGATCGTATTGTCACATACGGCGCGAATGACACAATCTTTGGTGGCGCTGGCCAAGACACCATCACAGGCGACACGGGCGACGAATTCATCGATGCTGGCGATGATGACGATTATGTTTGGGCCGCGTCGGGCGCAGATATTGTCTATGGCGGTTCTGGAAACGATACGATTGAGATTGCCGGGGGCGGAACAGACACAATTTTCGGTGGCACTGGTAACGACACAATCAATGCCTACGACGGTCAACAGATCCTGATCTTTGAAGATTCTTTCGGGAACGACCAGGTTGATGGCGGCTCTGGCGGCAACGACGCAGATGAAATGGACTTCTCTGCTCTCACAAACAGTATCACCGTCACGTATTCAGGGGATAAGGCTGGGACAGCGACGACAGGTACAGATACCGTCACCTTCGGTGAGATTGAGGTTGTTAGGGGTACGAACCAAGACGATCTGATCGACGCGCAAAGCGACGGCGTTGGAGTTAGCCTGAATGCAGGTGCAGGGGCTGATACGGTCTATGCGGGACGCGGCAATGATACGATCGAGGCTGGTGATGGCGACGACCGAATTGAGCTGGATCGTGGTGATCTGGGTGCTGGCGGCGGAAACGACAGCATTGTCGGCGGTGCGGGATACGACACACTTGACGTAGGTGACTGGAACTTTGACTGGAACGGTGAGGCTGGGTTCGTCGGCTCCCTCACGGACGCAGGTTTCACATTTTCCAACGGCATCGACATTGTCACAGGATCCGGGATCGAACGATTCAATCTCAGCAATGGCGGTGACGTGATCGATGGGTCTGCTGCGACAACAGATCTCTACATTTTTGCGCGCGACGGGAGCTACAACGGCGTCGACAATGACGTGATCATCACGGGTTCCGGCAACGACACGATCATTTCCTCCGACGGGCACGCGATCCTGACTGGTGGTGCAGGAGACGATATCTTCTCGGTCATCAATGGTGACAAAACCTTCCTGTTTGAGGATGGGTTTGGGAACGACACAATCGATGCCTCGACCGGAACGGACCATCTCGATTTCAGCGGGCTGACCACGCAAAGCGTCACCGTAACGATGACGCAAGGCAGTACCGGCACCATCATTTCTGGTACCGACGGTGCAACACTTGAAGGCAGTGGTAGCGCATTTGACCAATTCACCCTGAGCGACAACGCGGATAGCTTTGAGGGGTCCGCAAGCGCAGAGCGGTTTGTGGTCTACGGGGGCGCTGGAAACGATACGCTGCGTGGATCGCAGGGCAATGATACATTGCAAGGCGGCGACGGCGACGACCTGATTGAAGGCGGCGACGGTGACGACCTCCTGACGACAGGTCTGGGCAACGACACCTTGTACGGTGGTGACGGAAACGACACGCTCATGAACTCAGACGGGGATGACATCCTCGTCGGTGGTGCGGGTAATGATACGATCATCGCTACTGGGGGAGAGGATACCCTGATCGGCGGGACCGGCGACGACACCATGGAAGGTGGCGATGACGCCGACACCTTCATTATCGAAGACAATTTTGGAAATGACACGATTACGGGCGGTGAGGGAACCACCGACCCCTCCGACCGGGACTATGATACGATTGATCTATCGGCAGTGACGACGCCGGTCACTGTCACATTTACGAGTGATGAGGCAGGCACGATCACCGATGGTACCGATACGATTACATTCTCCGAGATCGAACATGTCATCACTACAGATCAAGCCGATGTGGTGGATGCCAACGGCCAAACCGGGACCACAGGGATCGACGTCGACACCCGCGACGGGAACGACACGATTATAGGCAGCAACAATGCCGACACCATTAACGCCGGCGCTGGAGATGACAGCATTACAGGCGGGTCAGGTGCCGACAGCATCTTTGGCGAGGCCGGTGCAGACTCGATCAGTGGTGATGGTGGCAGCGATACAATCGACGGCGGAGACGGCGACGACTTTATCGACGGTGGTGGTTCTTCTGACAGTCTCTCAGGCGGGTCTGGCAACGACACACTGATCGGTGGCGGTGGCCGAGACACAATTTCTGGCGACGCGGGCGATGACACTCTGACCGGTGGTGCTGGGAACGATACGTTCGTTTACACGGTGGGTGACGGCAACGATACCATCACCGATTTCAACACCGGCAACACCGGTGCTTTGGCTGATGGCGACAGCACCAACAACGACTTTATCGACCTCAGCGCCTATTATAGCGATCTGCGAGAGTTGCGGACCGACTTTGACGATGACGGTGTCCTGAACCAATCAAACGATGGCGTAGATGGCGCAGACTATTCCGACAACACGCACTTTTCAGGGGGCGATAGCCTTACTTTCTCTGGCGCAAACAGGAACAGCTTTCAAAACGACAACACGGGTGTCGTTTGCTTCACAAAGGGGACCCTGATCGCCACGACGCAAGGCCAGAAGTTGATCGAGCATCTCCGGCCGGGCGACCGTGTTCTCACGTTTGACAACGGCCCGCAGACCCTTCTTTGGGTCGGCCATCGGCGCTTGGGCCATCGCAAACTGTCCATGAGCCCGGAGTTGAAACCGGTTTTCATTCATCCGGAACTTGTCGGTGCCCAAGTGCCGCTTCTGGTCTCGCCCCAGCATGGTCTACTTATCAAGCGTGACGGAGAGCAGGTGCTGATCCGTGCGAAACATCTGGCGAAGATGGACGGCGGACTGGCGCGTGTTGCACGGAACCGGCGCGACGTTGTCTACTATCACATGCTCTTCGATGGCCACCAAATTGTCTTCGCAAACGGCGCACCATCCGAGAGCCTTTATCCCGGCGATCAAGCGGTCAACGCCTTGCGCCGCGAACAGCGCAAGGAAGTCTTCGAGATTTTCCCGGAACTCCAAACCCACGGGGCGACGCTCGGATTTGGCACAAAAGCACGGCCGTTCGCACGCACCTCGGAACTGCGCAGACCGCTCAGATCACTCGAACCAGCGTAGGCGCCCTAATGTGACAATCCGCAAGGACAAGACGCCCCTCGCTGCGAGCTGGCTATAGATTGTCCGCAATGAGAGGCTTTCGTACCTTAGGAGGACGCCTCCAGAGCGACCTTTTCCGACTTCACACCTTGCGCTCCCTGCGACGGTTTCGCGCCCGACAGCAGCCCCTTTGTTTCTGCTGCGTGATAGATCGCAAAACCAACTTGCGGTTCGAACTTCATCAGGAATGCAGCAAGTCGCCCTGAAATCTGCCGTTTCTTGGCAATGCCAAACCGCTTCATGAAACCTTCAATCCCCAGCGTGCAAAGACCACCGGCTTTTGCGTCGTCCACGCTGACCGGGAATGACACGCGTCCGCGAAGAAGATCAGCACGCACCGTTTCAAGACGGTCCCAGTTCTTCTTGATCGTGCGCCGGGTCTTCCAGGTCTGCGCAGCATCAAGAAACGCATCAACCGCCGTGTGCTCCCGCGAGTGAAAGCCTTTGCGCTTGTTGTCATGCTTTACGAACCAGACGAACGTCCCATCATCCGTGATGGCCCGGTAGGCCGTTGCGCTCAGGCGATTGGAACGAACTGCATGCGCAAGATCGACCCACATCGGCACCCAATCCGCTGTTTCACGCTCAACATCCGCCTCAATGGCGTAGTCTTGTTCGATCAGTGACAGCCCCTCACGCGCCTCGACAAGCCGCTTTAGAACAGTGCGATGCTGGAATTTGTCGGTCGATTTCATCTGATACCCCTCGTTAAATTTGGATTACGCGTTGACTGCCTGAGTGGACTGTCGCGGCTTGAAAATTTTGATCCGCAGGAGCAGGCCGACGCATCCGATTACGATCCAGCTGACCTGGATCAGCGCGGACGCCAGATTGAACTCATTCGTCAAACTGATCAAAACCAGCGACGCCGCGGCGATATTCATCAAGGAATAGGTCAGTCCCTGTCCGTCCAGCCATTTGAATTGCAGGGCAGCGAAGCTCGACATGTAAAAGAAAAAACCGACCAGACCCGCGATACGGTACACGAGGTCTAGGTCGGCAACTGATAAAAAATTCATTTTGACCACTCAGGCATAGAATATGCCCTAAGGTCACCCATCGCGTCTGCAGAGAAATCCCCCAAATGGGGTAAAGTGCGATGTCAGAGAAAAGTCTTCGTCATTTCCAGGATCTTGTGCCAGTGGCGGAAGAAGATCAGTTGGCCTGCATCTTCGTAAAGTTTGAAGTCGATCCAGTCATAGTCTTCGGCAAACTCTGCCAGAGTATCCGGATGAACGCCCGGATCTTGGGCGCCGTTGAATGAGACAAAAGGAAAGCGACCGCGGCTCTCTCTGACAACTTCAACAGCGCGATCACTGTGTTCGTAGAGCGCCTGTCGGGCAAAGGCGTTGTGCGCGTTGTGGGCTTCGGACAGGCAGATCTCTGATCCGGTGATCATCGCCTCGAATACTTCCGGATCTTCAAACGTGGCAATGTCAGCAGGCGACTCGCCAAACACCGAATGAACGAAAGCCCGTTTGCCGCCCCGCTTTGCAAGGTGGAACCCCGCCTTCACTAGAAAGGGCAGCACTTGTGGCGTGTAGCGTGCGCCGGCCTGAATGAACCGATGCCACTTGTGCATCCGCTCGTATTGTTGTGGCCGTACAAATGGGAAGACCCCACCAGCCGCGATGAGCGCTGTCACCTGACCGGGGCGCAGCAGATCCAGTTCCGTCGCAATAAGGTGATCCGCGCCAAGCGCGATGACCGGGCAGGGCGGCATATTTTCGGCCTCAAGAACTGCAATCAGGTCTTGCGTCACAATCGCCCCAAAGTCGCTACCCTTGGGCACCGACGAAGAATTTCCAAAGCCTGCTCGCACGGGCACCAAGATCTTCAGTCCTTCAGCCCGTGCCGCCGCTTCCGCAGAGGCGGGCCAACGGGCAAATCCGAAATCCATATGCAGAAATAAGATCGGTGTCCCGTCAGGGTCGCCAAGGACGAGGTAATCAAGCGACCTGCCGTCCTCTGTCGCGATTGTTTGGAACGGGATCGGCGCAAGCGCTTCAAAGCCTTTTGAGATGACGCGCGGGCCGGGGTTCGTTTCCGTCGTCAGGGTTGCGATATCCATCATGGACATCGCCAAACGCACCAATTCCACCTGAGTATGTGTCTCGGTTTTGCCCAGGATCGTCTTGAGTTGCCCGCGTACCGTTTCGACCGAGCGACCGCGCGTTTCCGCGATCTCTTTCAACGAACAACATTCGACCAAGAGGCGCACAATATCAACCTCAGCCTTCGACAGTTCAAAGGCTGAGGCGAGAATATCACCGAACCCAACAGGCCAGCTAAGGTCTGAGGTGACTGCAATGAGAACAGGCGTGCCCGATTGCAAGGTCACGCGCTTCATATGGAAGATGATGAAGTGCCCTTCATCTGCAGCCCGCGCCCGGAACACGGCCGACAGAGGGCCATCAGACGACAGCATACGCGCGCACTGTCGTGTCAGCGCCGTGCGATCGAGATCATCAAGCGCGATCCGCGAAAGCGGGGCGTCTTCACCACACCGCAAAACGCGTGCGGCGGCATCATTCAAGGCAAGCACCGACAGTTTGTGATCAATGATCATCGTCGCCATCGTGTCGAACTGAGCCAAGAGCTGCTCTATCTCTGATGGCCCAGCAGCAGTGTCGCCACGCTCAAGAAATTCTGCGGCGCGCGAAAAGTGTTTCAGGATCGCAACGTCATCAATCGCAGGCGCCTCGATGCGACCACTTCGCATCGGCGCCATCGTCGTTTCCCAGGTATCAAGCAGGGTCTCATACCGAGAGGGATCAAGGGCCACATCGTACACGCGGCTGATAATGTCATCCCAGTCGGCATCGCTTGTCGGGAGCCGATTGTTTTGTGAACTTTTTTCAAACATGAGCGAGAACAGAAAGAGTAAAGGAACCTGATACTAAAGAGGAGTGCAACTGCTCTCTGAGTCAAGGTTACGCAGGGTCAGGTTTTAAGGCCTTGACAAGCCAAATGCCTGCGTTCTTCCGCTCTTAGGTGAAGTCTTTTGACGTTACTCGCCGCTTTGGTGTGTTTGACCCTCGGGCCGCATCGCAGCTTAGTTCAATGGCGCTTCAAGAGTATCGTGCAGACGACACCTAAATGGCGCTGCTCCTCGACCATGATTTCGGCGCCACCGATCAGGCAGCGTCAGGTTTATCAAGCCCGATGATCTCGTCGATATCCGCGACCATCTGATCAAGGATATCGATTTGAATGCCGACAGAATGTCCCGCCAATTGTACCATCTTGTCGACGCGTTCGACTGCTGTCGCTCCTGCGGCAACAGCGCGGCCAAACGAGGATGGACGGCTCAGACCCTTGGCCGCGCGGGCGTAGTTGCGAAAGGGAACGAACCCAGTCTCGGAGCGGCTCACACGGCTGACAATCCCCAGCACCTCGTCATAAAGCTTTTCGCTTACAGCAAGATCGCTGTGAACGGCATCGCGGATGGGGCGAAGGCTCCGGTCCGGATTGATGCAACGACAGTTGCCCGCAATCAGCATGGGCCATTTTGCAAGCGGCACCTGCAACGCGTCGTGGGCAAGAATCCGGACGGTCAATGGCGCACCATTCGGACGGTCTGCCGCCACGTCTGTACAAATCTGATCCAGCATCGCCTGGTCGGCTTTGCGCGCGAATGGCGCGACTTTGAAGTTCGAACCGAGGGTGACCGTCAGCTCATTCGGGACCGCAGGGTCCAGTCGAACTGCCTGTGCATCCGGGCTGGCGGCGGACATTGTTTGCGGGTCGAAATGCTGCCAGACATCCCACGCAGCATAGGCAGGCGCCATCTTTGTCAGATCAATTTCGGGGCAAAGGCGCGACAAGAAGGGCGGTGGGACCATGTTCATCAGCGAAATGACTGGTGTCCGTGCCGCAGCAATCCGTTTGAGCAAGCCGCCAACAGCAGGGTGCGTGTAATGCGGCTCGCTCATCGCGAGGAAAACAAGATCGAAACCGGATGCATCGACATTCGGGTCGGCAAGGCCAAGCGTGCCAGCCGCCGCCGCGCCTTTTTGCGCAGGTGCAGAGATATGGCGCTCATTTTCAGTGTCTCTGTGGAAAACGATCTTCGCGCCGTCCCGGATCAGTTCTGCTTGTTCTTCGGGCTTGCAGACGACAGTCACATGATGCCCTGCGGAAAGCATCCGCAAGGATGGTACAAGGCCATAAGCGGCGCCAAGGACGAGAATGTTAAATCGCTGCATGATTTTTTTCCTTTGATGAAATTGTCCCACCGGATGCTGATTGAGAAATGTCAGACACGCCGCGATCTAGGCGCAAGCGGGCCATAAGATGCCGCAGGGCGATGGCGGCGCTTACGCCGACCACAAGTTGTGCAATGATGCTGAGCGCGCGCACAATGCTCGACGTGCCCATCACCCACTTGATGCTGTCGAGGACGAGAGAGTGGGTCAGATAGATGATCAATGATGCCGCTGCGATCTGCACGACCCCGACCGCGGCAACCTTTGGCAAGGAGATCGCAGGCACAACGGCACAGAGGACGAGCGCGAGGATCCACCACGGTTCGTTATGCGTCGGAAAGGTCAAAAGCTCGACACCGTAGTGCACAAGGACCAACGCGAAGCTCATCAGAATTTGTGACTGACCCCGCGCTGTCGCGACTAAACCTCCGAGAGCGATGAACGGGATCAAGGTTGTGGGTGAACGAAAGAGCAGAGTTGCGGCTGCGTCCGCATTGCCAATAATCTGCGTCGTTGTGCCAAGTGCGAGGATGCTGATGACTTCTGAAACCGCGAAAAGGACAAGCAATCCAGCCCACGGGTTGGACGCGAGACTCTTGCGTACTGCCGGAACGCTCAGAAGCAGACCCAAAAGCAGGAATACTTGCAGATAAGCGTGCAGGAACCAGAGCCACTCGAGTCCTTCAACTTCCCCGATCTGTCCGGTCCATAGCGCGCCGCCAAGATCAACAAGATTGCGGTAGAACAGCAATGACGACGGATGCGTTGTAGCGCCCGTGTAGGTGTTGAAAGCCACGTAAAGCAACGAGATCGGTATGAGCGGTATCAACAACCTCAGCAAAAGCGCCCAGACCCGTCCGGCATGCCGATCGCGCAAGATGCCCGGCAGTTGCAACTGGGTGAAACCGTAGCCTGCAAGCACAAACAGCATGATCGACGCACCGCCAACAAGCTGGAAACCGCTATGGAACGCGACCACCGACAAGATGGCGATACAGCGCAGAAGGATGAACATATCGACTCGTTGCGTGCCTGTCTGTGGAACAACTGCGCTATGCGCTGCATCGGCTGGCAAATGTATTGCCAACTCTGCCATGGGCATCCACGCCCAGCCGTCCGGCAAACTGATCCCCCGCTGTTCCAAAGCCAGCCGTGCTTCGATGGTGGCAAGACTATCCGCCCCAAGATCGGCGAGCGCATGGTGGCGCTGGACAGGACCGCGATTGGTGGTCTGCGCAAACACTGTCGCGATAAGCACCTCTTGCGGCGACAGTTGCGGTTGATCCTCTGGCGGGATCTCAGGCGTGGTTTGGCTGCCAAGCGCCCGCAACGCATCATGATCGATCTTACCGTTCGGTGTGAAAGGGAAACTGTCCAATACCGAAATCTCATGCGGCACCATGTAGCTGGGCAACGACTGGGCGAGTGCTCCACGCAAGCCACGGTCCGTCACAGTATCCGAGTGACCGATCACAAAAAGACGGATCAGATTCTCATCTGCAATGGCTGTCGCGCGTTTCACCCCTGAAACAGCTTCGGCAGTGGCCTCGATCTCTCCAAGTTCGACTCGGAATCCGTTGATTTTTATCTGGGTATCGCGGCGCCCCACATAACGCACCGCACCGTCTGCCATTTGAAAGGCCAAGTCACCTGTGTAATGCGTGTTCGGCTCGCGCGCACGTTGATCGGTATGCGGATGATACGTGCCGCCAATTGTGTCGCTCAAATCGGCGACAAGTTCGCCGACCTCACCGATTGCAACCGGGGTGCCATCAGTATCGACAATACGGGCGCCTGTGTATGGAAGCGGCTGGCCAATCGGCAGATTTCCTGACGGGGGAGCCTCTGTGACCTCCTGGATCAAGAAGGCCTGTGGAGTTTCTGTTGTTCCAAAGACATTGAATTGGCGCGTGTTTGCCGCATAGCCGCGCCACTGCGACACGGAACTGGTAGGTAGGCGTTCGCCACCCCAGAATATGGCTTTGAGCTTTGGAAAAGATTCATTTTCCGTGATCCCGGTGGCTAAAAGCCGTCCGGTTGACGCGCTCAAACGCAAAACGTTGCAGCCAGCATCGCGGATCAGGTCGCGAAGCGTGCAAGGCTCTGACATTTGCTGGGCCGAAGGCAGCGCAATCGCTCCTTTGGTCTGATAGGGCAGGAAGACATCGCGCAACGTGGGATCATGACCGAGACCCGCCATCATGCATGTGACCATCGGCGCATTCAGATCAAGCGTGCGCACTTGCCAATCAAGAAACCGCAGGATCGCGCGATCCGGGTGGCTGATCATCTTCGGTTGCCCGGTCGTCCCAGAGGTGAAGAGAACACAGGCTTCCGCCCTTGGCGGCCCATCCTTCGGAATGAACGCCGGACCATCGGTTGGGTGGATCTTGATCAGATCTGTCGTGATGTCATCCGGCAAGCGCGCCCCCGCTTCGATTACGAACGGCGTTCCAATGGCCTCCAACATCCGTGTGAGGCGCACCG